>NZ_BJVK01000012.1 GCF_007989105.1 Lentilactobacillus kefiri
TCAATGAAACGTTTCGTTGTGTCACTCGTTCAAATCAGCATATATAAATATACCGAACTTTCATCCATTCGTCAAGTATAAAAACAAAATGAATCGCAAAAAAGTTGAACTGGTCTATCTGATCAAAGTATTGCAAGATAATCAAGCTGTCTGAGACCAAATTGCAACAAAAAAAGCAATCCAAAAATTGGATTGCTTTAAGTAAAATACTAGTTATTTGTATTGTCTTCGGGACGCATAGTTGGGAACAAGATGACATCACGAATGGAAGGTGCATCTGTTAGAAGCATAACCAATCGATCCATTCCGATACCTAACCCACCTGTTGGTGGCATACCATATTCAAGAGCTTCAATGTAATCTTCATCAATTCCTTCAGCTTCTTGGTTACCTTCCTTACGTTCGGCAACTTGAGCTTCAAATCGTTGACGTTGATCAATTGGATCATTTAATTCTGAAAAGGCATTAGCAAATTCACTCTGGACAATATAGAGTTCGAAACGATCCGTAAATCTTGGATCATCGGCATTCTTTTTTGCCAATGGAGAAATTTCAACTGGATGACCATAAATGAATGTTGGGTCTACAAGCTTAGGTTGAACTAATTCTTCAAAGAAAGCGTTGATAATATGACCGGTCTTCCACCATGATTCATAGTGAATATGATGTTCGT
The DNA here is from genome assembly GCF_007989105.1 of Lentilactobacillus kefiri. Lineage (GTDB taxonomy): Bacteria > Bacillota > Bacilli > Lactobacillales > Lactobacillaceae > Lentilactobacillus > Lentilactobacillus kefiri. Next base: position 674 of record NZ_BJVK01000012.1, read on the forward strand.
CAGCCAATTTCTTAGCGTCGTCATCTGACATTGGTTTCCAGAAATCAATTCCAGTGTATTCCTTAATTGCATCAACCATGTGTTGGCGTTTAAATGGCTTATTCAAATCAACCTTGGTTCCTTGGTAGGTCACAATGTTGTCATCCGTAACAGCAGCAGCTGCGGCCTTAAAGATACCTTCAGTTTCATCCATGACATCATGGAAATCATAATAGGCAACATATGATTCAAGCATTGTAAATTCAGGATTATGGCGAGTATCCATTCCTTCATTTCTAAATACTCGGCCGATTTCATAAACTCGTTCCAATCCACCAACAATCAAACGCTTCAAATGTAATTCCAATGCAATTCTCAAATAAAGATCAATATCCAAAGCATTGTGATGGGTGATAAATGGACGCGCATTGGCACCACCAGCTGAATTATGCAAAACAGGGGTTTCAACTTCTTGGTAGTCGTTGGAATCCAGGTATTTACGTACAGCAGTGATAATCTTAGTCCGCTTTAAGAAGCGGTCAAAACTATCTTGGTTGGAAATCAGATCAAGATAACGTTGACGATAACGTTGCTCTTTATCCTTTAAACCATGGAACTTATCGGGAAGTGGTCGTAAAGCTTTTGATAAGAAAGTAACTGATTCTGCTCGAACAGTTAACTCACCCATGTCAGTTTTAATAATCTGACCGGAAATACCTAAATGGTCACCAATATCAGAACGTTTGAAAATATGGTAAACATCATCACCGACAATATCCTTACGAACATAAATTTGAATCTTTCCAGTTCGGTCTTTAAGATCGGCAAAGCCAACCTTACCTTTACCACGCTTAGCAATCATTCTGCCGGCAATGGTGACCTTTTTGTCCTTTTTAATCAATTCATCTTTATCTTCATCATCAAAATCTTTGTGAAGTTGTTCAGCAAGATATGTACGTACAAACCGATGTCCAAATGGATCGATTCCTTCCTTGCGTAATTCTTCCATCTTTTGACGACGGACGATCATCTGATCATTCATTTCTTTTTCTTTGGCCACTGTGAAACCTCCTAAATGAAAATTTACTATTTAATCATAACACAAAAAACACCGAATTTATTGTGCTATCCGGTGCTGACGTGCTTTTCTCTGTTCATTTTTTTCAAGGAACTCATCAAAGATATCGTCCATCGCAGCTTCACCTGATGCATTTGTCAGTGCAACCTTGGTCCGGGCAGAATGAGAAATTCCCTTTAAATAGTATGATGCTTGACCACGGAATTCATGTGAGCCGATATAATCACCCTTCAACTCAACAAGGCGATGCAAATGCTCTTTGGCAGTTGCAACTTTTTGTTCTGGGGTTGGGGTTGGTAATAATTCACCAGTCTCCAAATAATGGGTGGTCTGCTTCAAAATCCAGGGATTTCCTTCGACTGCTCGACCCATCATAACGGCATCGGCACCAACTTCGGTCAACATCTTCTTAGCATCTTGCGGTGTGCGGACATCACCATTCCCCATAAATGGAATATGGATTTCATCTGCAACCTGCTTCAAAATGTCCCAATTAGCATGGCCCTCATACATTTGCTTTCTGGTTCTGCCATGCATTGCCAAAGCAGAAGCTCCAGCTTTTTCAGCTGCCAGCGCGTTTTCCACAGCAAAAATATGATCCTTATCCCAACCAGTACGCATCTTGACGGTAACCGGCTTTTTAACGGCATCGGTCACGTAAGAAACCATTTCGTAAACTTTCTTGGGATCCAGCAGCCAGCGAGCACCGGCATCGGTTTTGACAACCTTGTTAACCGGGCAGCCCATATTGATATCGATGATATCGGCAGCCGTATTCTGGTCGACAAATTTGGCAGCTTGAACCAATGTTTCTTTAGTCCCACCAAAAATCTGGATACTCATTGGGTGTTCCTTGGGATCCACAAACATCATATCCAACGTTTTTTTGTTTTTGTACATAATGCCACGGTCTGAGATCATTTCACAAACGACAAGACCTGCACCGTACTCCTTACAGATAATTCTAAAAGCAGAGTTGGTGACACCGGCCATCGGCGCTACTACGACTTGATTTGGGATCGTAACATTACCAATATTCCATTCCATTCTTTCACCTCAAAATTCAATTACTAATTGTGAAATTCCGTAAGTTATCCTATCACATTTTCATAGAAATAAATAGCCAACTTTATTTATGACCTTTTGCCTTGGCAACTTTAATGATCTTAGTCAATTCATCCTCACCAAAATGGTACTTGTTCCCACAGAAGTTGCAAGTGACATCGATCCCCTTATCTTCTTTGAGCATTGTTTCCAATTGAGGTACCGGCATCCCTTCGAGATCTCTGCCAAATTTATATTTGGAACAATTGCAATAGAATTCAACCGGAACAGTCTGCAGAAAATGAAGCTTACCCTTGCCAAATATCAATTCCAAAATATCCTCAGGGGTTTGGTTGTCCAATAGCAACTCCGAAATCATCGGAATTTCTTTAATCCGTTCAATCACTTTATTAATCGCATCGTCAGTTGCATCAGGCAAAACTTGAATCAGGTATCCACCGGCGGCACCGATCGAATTATCATTATTTACAAACACTGAAACGCCAACCGCAGATGGAATCTGCTCTGACTGAGCCAAATAGTAAGTAAAGTCGTCACCAATCTCACCGGAAGCAAGCGGAACGGTTCCTGTATAAGGATCTTCACCTTCGGCAGCCCGGCTGACTTCAATAAAGCCATTGACTCCGACTGCTTTGCCAACATCAATTTTATGGTTGGCATTCAACGGCAAGTGAACGTGAGGATTCTGAATATACCCCTTCACGTGACCATTTGAGTCGCTGTCAGCGACAATTTGGCCAACGGGACCTTTCCCATCAATCTTGACAGTAACGGCTTCCCCGTTCTTTTCAACCGACTCTGCGAGCATCACTGTTCCAACCAGAGTCCGACCCAAAGCAGCTGATGATGCGCTCCAGGTATCATGATCTTTTTGTGCAGTGGCAACCAACTTTTTGGCGTTCACAGCATACGCTCTGAACATGCCATCACTGGTTGTGGCTTTGACTAAATAATCATCCATAAATTTACACCTCATCCTAAAAATAAAAACGAGCTTAGAGATAATTCTACCCTAAACTCATTTTTGAAATATTCAACTAAATGTTATCATCATTGTCATGATTTTGATCTTTTGGTTGATTCATTGTTGGAAACATCATCTGGTTTTTCAGAGTCATCAGATCCATTTTCAGTTGAATCAGTGGACTGATTATCAGAACCGTGATCTTTTTCCAATTCTGCCTGACGTTCAGCTTCCTTACGTTCCAATTCACGCTTTGCTTCTTCAAAAGTAGCAGCACGTTCACTTGGGAACTCACTCTTGTCGGAACTGTCTGGCATCTTGCCATCATTCCACAGAGACAGGATTTGCTTCTGGTCAAGGGTCTCGTACTTAAGCAATGCTTCCGCAATCAGCTTATGCTTATCGCGATGTTCTTCAATAATCTTCTTAGCAGTATCATGAGCTTCATTGGTTAAACGACGAACTTCTTCGTCAACCGCAGCACCAGTCTCTTGAGAATATCTTGGGCCATAAGTATCCTGGGCAGGATTCTCAAGTTGAACTGGGCCGAGTCGCTTACTCATACCATATTGAGTAACCATTGCCCGAGCAATATTGGTTGCCTGTTCAAAGTCATTGGAAGCACCTGAAGACTGTGAGTTAAACACAATTTCTTCGGCAGCACGACCACCCATTAAACCGGCAATTTGTTCCATTGCATCTTTCTTAGACATCAATTGTTGGTCTTCACGAGGCAACATAATTGCGTATCCACCGGCACGACCACGAGGCACAATTGTTACCTTGTGAACGACTCGAGCGTCATTCAAAACCAATCCAACAACCGTATGGCCGGCTTCATGGTAGGCAACAGTTTCCCGTTCCTCTTTGGAAATGACTCGGTTACGCTTGGCAGGTCCGGCAATAACCCGATCTTCAGCTTCATCCAAGTCACTGGCATCAATTTGCGTCTTGTTACGACGGGCAGCAAGTAATGCAGCTTCGTTCAACAAGTTGGCCAAATCGGCACCAACAAATCCAGGAGTTTGCTTAGCGATTTCATGAAGATCAACATCACTTGCTAATGGCTTGTTCTTTGAGTGAACTTTCAGGATTGCTTCACGACCATTGATATCAGGACGGCCAACCAAGATCTTCCGGTCAAATCGACCTGGACGAGTCAAGGCTGGATCCAAAACATCGGCACGGTTGGTAGCAGCAATGACAATGACACCTTCATTACCACTAAATCCATCCATTTCAACCAGTAATTGGTTAAGGGTTTGTTCACGTTCATCGTGACCGCCACCCATTCCAGCACCACGACGGCGACCAACGGCATCAATTTCATCAATGAAGATGATGGCAGGAGCGGCTTTCTTGGCTTGATCAAACAAGTCACGAACACGGCTGGCACCAACACCAACAAACATTTCAACGAAATCAGAACCGGAGATTGAATAGAAAGGTACACCGGCTTCACCGGCAACCGCTTTGGCAAGCAAAGTTTTACCAGTACCAGGAGGCCCCTCTAGTAAGACACCATGTGGAATGGTGGCACCTAGAGTTGTAAATTTCCTTGGATCTTTAAGAAATTCAACAACTTCTACAAGTTCCTGCTTTTCTTCTTCTTCACCAGCAACATCTGAGAATCGAACCTTATTTTGCTTACTGTCGGCTGGTTTAGCTTTGGATTTGCCAAAGCTCATCACTTTGCCATTTCCGCCGCCTTGACCGCCAGCTCGGCCCATCATCATATAGAAGAACCAAACAAACAACAATAGTGGTAATACGTAAACCAGCAGATTTACCCAAAAGCCACTTGATTCTTCAGGTTTGGCATTCATCTTAACATTGTTAGATTGAGCTGCCTTGGTGATTTCAGCAATTGAGGAGTTGTTCTCGAGGACAGTGGTGGTGAATTTGGTAACATTCTTTGACTGAGTTTGGTTACCACCAATCAGCCCAGATTGTACCTGTACCTTTTGACCCTGTCTATAAGTACCACTTACCTTATAAACACCGCCGTTTGGCTGTACTGAAAAGCTTTTTACCTTGTCATCCTTCAAATTCTTAACGAACTGACTTGATTGAATTTCCTGTGATGTGGTTTGGTTAGTATTTCCATTAAAGAAATAAATAACTCCCATTATCAGCAGAAATATGACAATGTAAAATAGACTATTTTTAAAAAGCCCATTTTTATTCGAGTTCATCAACGTCCTCCTCAAAACTATATATTTTCATGTTGATAGTCAAAATACTAACACACTTGACCTTTTTTGACCATTATTTGTTTGCATAAATTTCTGGCTTTAAGACACCAATGTATGGCAAGTTACGGTACTTTTCATCATAGTCAAGACCATAACCAACCACAAATTCATTAGGAACTTTAAAACCGGTAAAGTCCGATTTGACATCAACCTTTCGGCCAGCGGGCTTATCCAGCAACGTACAAACCTTAATTGATTTGGCGCCGCGATCAGCAAACGTATCAAGCAGGAACTTCAGTGTTCTGCCGGTATCAACGATGTCTTCAACAATTAAGACATCGCGGCCGGTAATGTTGGTATTAATATCCTGCAGCAGCTCGACAGTTCCTGATGATTCAGTCGCACCGTGGTAACTGGAAACATCAATAAAATCAATCTGCATATATGAATCAACTGCCCGGACAATATCGGTCATAAAGAAGATTGCACCCTTCAACACGCCAACTACAACGGGTGTCTTTCCCGCATACGTTTTAGAGATTTCATTACCCAAACTCTTGCAGGCGTTGTCAATCTCTTCCTTGCTGTAAAGTACCTTTAAGATGTCGTTATTCATTACCTATTCCTTTTCTTTCAAATATTATTTCCTTGGAACTTGAGTTAATAAATAGGGTTTTGCCCCTTCGCTACCAGGAAGCGTGACGGAGTTCTTAACCCCCAAAACTGATAGAACGGTATTCCTGTTTGTGACCAGGACCCGAATGTGTTTTCTTTGGTCGTTTGAAATCTTGGCATTAATCAGCACCCTGGTAACTTTCTGGTGCCTGCCCTGAGGCAGGAGCACTCTGTCGCCCGGCTCAACTGAACGGACCTGTAAAGGCAGGTCGGCATCGTCTAAATAAAACGTTGACGTCCGACTTGCGGATAATGTCTGCTGCTTGGAAAAGACACCAAATTTTTGGGAAGAATTCAGTGAATACCATCTGTCTAATATTACCATAAAATGCGCACTTTTTTCAGACTTCAATGGGAAAATTTGTGGTTCTTTGGAAATTATCAATGTTTGATATTCCCGTTGAACCCGCCAATGATTAGCCAAATTTAATTTTGCCTGTGGTTTTTGATCCTGATCGATCAGATGGATAATGGCAGCTAACTGCGCCATCGAAACATCCGGCACGTGAAGCCGATGATCCAACAACTGTTGCATCACTTGTTTACCCACACTTTTCGGGTACTGTTTTAACTGTTGAAGATCAACTTTGACTGTTTGTGGATTGTCGAAATTTGCCACCCGCGTCAATATCGGTTCAACAAGTGTCGCCAACGCCTCCATGCTATCCGATAACTGAATCGAATAATCATGGACATGTGCCAGTAGCTGCGGGTTCTCCTGCTTCAACAGCGGAACCACCTTGTGACGAATCCGATTACGTTCAAATGATAATTCTTGATTTGTCGCGTCTTCGTACCACTTAATTTGTTTGGAAGCTGCAAACTCCCGTATCTGCTGCTTGCTAAACCCAAGTAACGGTCTGATGAGCGTTTTGCCGGCAAAGCCACGCGCTTCATGGATGCCAACCAGCGATGGCAGCTGACCGCCACGGGTAAGCTTCATTAAGACCGTCTCAATCAAATCATCCCCATGATGGGCAGTTAACAGATATTGGGCATCGTCTTTATCAAGCACCTGCTGAAAAAAGTGATAGCGGAAACGACGGGCAGCTGACTCGATCCCTGACTCGGGATGTAAGTCTGTCCGCCAAACAGCTTGCTCCAGCTTGATGCTGTGAGATTGACAATAATCATTTATATAACGGGTTTCAACGTGGCTTTGGGCCCGCAGCTGATGATCCACGTAAGCCACGATAATTGTTGGTCGAATATCTACTGGCAAATGCATTAACAGAAACAAGAGCGTCATCGAGTCGACCCCGGTTGAAACGGCAACGACAACCTTGTCACCGGCGTGCCACCAATTTGCACTTCTAACATATGAATTAAATCGACTCTGCAAATTCATGAGCTGCCTCCACTAATCATCCCTGATAAAACAAAGATGGCCGGCAGCAATATTCTTGCCTCCAGCCACTAAACAATTATTTAATCATCAAATTCATTTTAACTTCGACGACCGCCTCGGCCGCCTCGCTTACCTTCAGTATTTTTACGAAGAGTTGAAAGCCGATCTTCACTTTCTTTTAAGAAGCCGGACATCATATCATCAAAACTTTCTTCATGGTTGTTTGAATGATTGTTATGTCCATAGTTACCACCGCGAGAACGAGATCCGTGACCTTCATGGTTACCATGATTGCCGTGATTCTCATGTCCTTCATGATTGTTTTCATGGAAGTTTCTGTGGGAATGATTCTCGTGTCTGGATTCCTCGTGTTCGTGATTATCCTGCGCTTTACGGATTGAAAGGCTGATCTTATTATTGCCTTCAATCTTGAGGACCTTAACGGTAACCTCGTCGCCGACTTTCAAGACGTCGTGAATATCCTTAACAAATCCGTCAGAAACTTCGCTGATATGAACCAACCCGGTTCGATGATCACCTAAGTCAATAAATGCACCAAAATTTGTGATTCCGGAAACTTTACCGTTAACTTTTTCTCCAACTTCAATTGCCATCTAAAAAAATGTTCCTCCCATGTTGTAATGTTACCAGTATATCATATTTTAAATTATGTCGGCCAGCCATTGTCAAAATAAAACCAGTGATGAAAAACATCACTGGTTTTATTTTACATCATAATCATTAACATCTTTCGGTGCTTTGTTGGGAAAACTGTAAACTGTTTCCCCGGGTTTTGTGTAATAATATCGATCGCGAATAATCTGTTCCACGTAACTCTTATCATTAAGCTGAGAAACCTGTGACTTCAGCTTTTTATTATTGGCCTTTTGGTTGGCCAAATTCTTTTGCTCACGAGCAATTTGGACGTGAACATCAGCATAGTTGACTTTTGCACGAACAATTTGAACCAAGAAGATTGAGGCAAAGAACACAAAAATGGCAATAATAATCAACGCCCGTTTTTTTCGTCGATTTGACAAAACGGCCGTAACCTTAGAATTATTCAATTCAATCTCTCGACGCCGAGTAAAATCATTGTCGAGCTTCTTTACTTTCCCATTTTGTTGCTGCATGCCAAATCCCCCGATCATTCGCACGTTCTAGATAAATTATACCAACAAATCAGCATTTGTCTAGGTGAACCAGACATATTCCGGTCATTTTGTGAAGGATTATCTATTCTTTTCGAAAATCTCGTTCGTAATCCTCTGATGTAATTTCATACATTCTTTCGGCATCATCTTTCTTGGTTGTGTCCAACAATTCCTTAACCAAGATGGTCAGGGTCTTGTTACCAAACTTAATCACAACTTCATCGTTTGGCTTGACCTCGGTTGATGATTTGGCAGTGCGGCCATTGATAAAGATCCGCCCCTTATCAGCAATTTCCTTGGCAACCGACCGACGTTTAATAATCCGCGACACTTTTAGAAACTTATCTATTCTCATGAGTTGTTACTCCTTTAATTTTTAAAAACTTACCGACCATTGGAATCGCCAGCCATTCACGAACAGTAAAGGCTTTGAGTAAAACGCAGCCGGCAAAAAACACAACGATACCTGCCGGAATGGCAATACAAGAAATCACCAAGGCTTCAATTCTTAAATTGGTCATCGGAATTCCAGCCGCCAATCCCCAAGCAATCAGCTTCACTGTACCAGCCATCGCAATTAATATGATCGCAAGTTTTCCGATCTGCTTAAAAGAAATCAGCTTGGCAAGTTCATCCCTGCTCAACACATTCATTAATCCAATCATTATCACTAAGCTTAACAGGGTTGCCAAGCTTGCACCAACAATTCCGATTTTGCCGATGAAAAATTGGTTAACGACAATCTTGGTTAAAAAGCCGGCAATGATTGACACCATCGTCTTTAAGTAACTGTTTTTACTCTGCAAAATCACATTGTACGTCATTAAAACAGCTGTAAAAATAATGCTGACGCAGTACAGACTGATAGTTAGGTTAAGTTCGGAAGACGCAAATAGCAAACGGTTAACCTGTGGCATCAAGGCCGCCAATCCAACGGTCATTGCCAACGAAACTGCCAAATTGGTTCGCAGATTGGTTGCCGCAATGTGCTGGAAAGTAATATTTTGGTGACGCTTATTGGCCAATACCAGACCTGGCAGGACTGCCGTGGCCGATGCAATACTAAAAACCTGCCCCAGCTGAACCAGTGTCTGTGATCGATCATAAATTCCCTTAATATTTTGAGCCGCCATCAGTGAATAGCCGTATTTTTGCAAACCGGCAACAACTGAAAACGAGTCTGCCAGCTGAAGCATCAGCATTACGGCAGAAACCAAACAAAGCGTTCCGCCTTCAAGGAGAATCCGTTTGACCAAGACGGGATTGTTAAGTGTGACTGAATGCCGCTTAAACCCGGCTGGGAGGTGATAACGTTTCAGCCAAATACCAATGACCAATAAGGCACAGGCACCGGCCACAGGGGCCGATAACATCGCCATTTGACCCATGTGATACGGGTTAACCGCAGATTTAACTGCCCAGTATGCAACTAACAGAATCACCGACACCCGAACAACTTGTTCAATGACTTGGGAATAGGCCGTTGGCCGCATTTCCATTTTACCTTGAAAGTATCCGCGCCAAGTCGACAAAAACGGGATGAATAAAAACATCCAACTAACGGAACGGATCACAGGTGCCAGCCGGTAATCATCCATGCTTTGAGCGATGAACCCAGCGCCAAGTTGTAAAAAGCAAAAAATCAGCAGGCAAATAACAAGCAAGATATTTTGGATTTTAAATGCCAGCGCTGCTTTTTCGTTTTCATCTTTTGTGTCAACGACCAGTTTTGATATAAAAACCGGAAGCCCGGTTAACGCAAATGTCATCCCGATTCCGTAGATTGGATAAATTTGCTGATAAACATAAAAGCCAATATTGCCAACCATGTTTTGAAAAGGAATCCGGTAAACTGCGCTTAGAATCTTCGCGATAAACGACGCAACTGTCAAAAGCAGTGTTCCTTTCAAAACCAGTTGTCTTCTCGAACTATTTTTCATTACTCTTTACCTTGCCGCCAGCTCGATGTTTATGCCGGGTATCTGACAGTTGTTTGACTAACGCAATTAATCCATCCAACCACTTTGTCATGTTTGGTTGAACGGTCAGTTGAATCTGATATTTGTCATTTTCAGTATTGATTGTTGCCCGAAACTTTGTCTGGGCGATGGCTTCAAGCAATTCCTTGCTGGAGAATTCTGCTCCGGCACGTGAAGAAAATGTGATCACAATCTTAGGCTGGTCCTGGTGGATCTTGTCGACTAATGCGTAGTCAGAATACATTTTCAGCTGAGAAATTTTCAGCAGATTTGCAACCGGCTCACTATAGTCGCCAAACCGATCAATCAAATCATCTTCGACTTCGTGAAGTTGATCTTCGTTTTCAATCTGTCGAATTCGTTTATAGAGTTCAATCTTTTGTTGATTATCCTGAATGTAGTCACTTGGAAGATAGGCTTCCAAGTCCAATTCGATTGTCGAATCGGTTCGATATTCAAAGCCCTTGCCACGCTTTTTAGCAACCGCATCGGATAACATCTGAGTATAAAGATCATACCCAACGGAATCAACAAATCCATGTTGCTGTTTTCCAAGAAGATTTCCAGCTCCTCGGATTGACAAGTCACGCATCGCAATCTTGAATCCTGAACCTAATTCAGTAAAATCACGAATGGCCTCCAAACGCTTTTCCCCAATTTCCGTCAAAACTTTGTTGGGTTTGTACATGAAATACGCGTATGCAACCCGACTGCTTCGGCCAATTCGGCCACGCAGTTGATAGAGTTGTGAAAGCCCCATTCTGTCGGCATTCTCAACGAATAACGTATTTACATTGGGAATGTCGACTCCGGTTTCAATGATCGTGGTTGTGACCAGGACATCATATTCGCCGTTAATGAAATCATATAAAATATCTTCCATTTCATTTTCGGACATCTGCCCATGAATATATCCAACCCGGGCATCAGGAACCAGTGCACTAATTTGTTCAACCGTCTTTTCAATATCAGAAACCCGGTTGTGCAGATAAAATACCTGACCGCCACGAGCCATTTCTCTTTCAATCGCTTCACGAATTGTGCCGGCATTTTGCTCAATCACATAAGTCTGAATTGGGTATCGGTTGGATGGTGGCGTCTCAATGACGGACAAATCCCGAACCCCCATCATTGACATGTTAAGTGTTCGGGGAATTGGGGTTGCAGTTAACGTCAGAACATCGACATCGGATCGCATCTCCTTGATCCGTTCCTTGTGCTTAACACCAAATCGCTGCTCCTCATCAATAATCAAAAGGCCCAGATTATTAAACTTAACGTCTTTTGATAATAATCGATGAGTTCCAACAACCACGTCGACTTTGCCGTCCTTTAATCCCTCAAGGGTTTCTCTAACCTGTTTGGTCGTTTGAAACCGTGAAAGGACTCTCACCGTAATTGGATAATCTCTAAATCGGTCAAGCATTGTTTCATAATGCTGCTGAGCCAAGATAGTTGTAGGTACCAAGAATGCGACCTGCTTGCCGACTTCAATTGCTTTAAATGCTGCTCGCAAGGCAACTTCGGTTTTACCATAACCAACGTCTCCAACCAACAGGCGATCCATTGGGTGTTCGGTTTCCATGTCCCGCTTAATTTCAGTTGCACTTCGTAACTGATCAGGCGTTTCGCTGTATGGAAAAGCGGCTTCAAACTCGGCCTGCATTGAATCGTCTTGCGGGTATGCATACCCTTTTTCTGCACTTCGTTTAGCATACAAATCAATTAATTCATCGGCGATATCCTCAATTTTTGAGGCAACCTTCGCTTTGGTCTTGGCCCATTCACTGCCGCCGAGCTTATTAATTCGGGGATGCTTATCCTCGGAAGATACGTATTTCTGAATTAAATTAAGCTGGGTAACCGGAATAAAGAGCTTGGCGTTATCTTTATAATCAATTGTTAAATAGTCCTGATGCTTGCCGTCAACCTCCATGGTTTTCATGCCTTCATACCGGCCAATTCCATGGTTAACGTGAACAACATAGTCACCGGGCTTCAAATCCGTGTAACTTTTAATTCTTTCCGCGTTATTAAACGTTGTTTGCCGTGGCCGCTTCTTTGTGGCCGTTCCAAACATTTCTTTTTCGGTGATAATAACCAAATTTGCCAGTGGCAATTCAAAACCATTATCCAGGTTACTGGAAATCAGTTGAACTTCATTTGGCAATAAATGGTCCTTATCTGTTTGGGTAGCGGTAATTTCAAAATCATTAAGGGTTTGAGCAACCTTTGCCAGGCGTTTTTCATCATGAACCATGATAATAACGGCCTGTTTCATCTTCTGCCAACGTAAAATCTCGGTTCTTAACATCGGCATTTGAGAGAAGAATTGCTGCATTGGCCGAACCGTAATATCAACAACGGCGTCAAGCTTCATTCTGCCCATCCCTTTTTGGAACAGGGAAAGGATCAACGTGGCATGCTTATTGGCTTTAAAGACCGTTTTAAAATCATTGGTGTAAGTTGTCGACTTCAATACTTCATAGTGTTTGATCTTATCAGCCAACCATTCGCCATCGTCGCTTTCAAGCTGACGGGCAGTATCGGTAATTCTGGTGTAATCGTCAAAGACAACCACCCCATCGTCGTCCAGATAGTCCAGCAAAGAATATTGTTTGTCATAAATGGCATCTGCAAATAGTAACCAACGCGGATCACTCAAACCATTCTGCAGATCCATAATTTGGGGTTCCAAATTGCCCTTTAATTTCTTGGCAGCTTTTTCATCCAGCTTGGCCGTTTCGGCAATCAGTCGTTTAGACAATTGCTTGGCAACCGCCTTTCGCTGATCGTCGTTCATCAACAAATCAGTCGCCGGCAACACAGAGATGGATTCAATATTTTTAATACTCCGTTGGTTGGAAACGTCAAACGTCCTCATCGAATCAACATCTGTATCAAAGAAGTCGATTCGAACCGGATCTTGATGGTTCAACGGGAAAATGTCCAGAATGGATCCCCGAATTGAAAAGTCACCGGGTGCGGCAACCATTTTTTGAAAAACGTAGCCCATTTGATGTAACTGAAGCTTTAGCTTTTCAAGGTCATAGGTGCCATCCATCTTAATAGTTAATTTAGCTTGTTGAAACTGTTCCTTTGCGGGGACCAGTCTTCTGATACCGGACACAGAAGTGACAATGACTGCCGGCTCTCCACTTGCGAGTTTGTCCAAAGCAAGCACCCGCTGAGCTTTATATTCCGGCGAACTGGTTGCCAATTCGGCAGCCCCCATTTCCTCAACTGGAAATTCGAATAATTGGTCATCATCCAGCAAATTTGATAAATCGTTCACCAGCTGATCAGCATGAAATAACGAGTCAACCACTACAACTGTTGGTCGGTCAGTCGAATGAATTAAATTATCAATCAATAGGCTTCGTGCTGACCCGCCAATTCCGGTAATTAATTGACGGCTGCCCTTCTTAAGAGCTGAAACCAGTTGAGAATACTGAGGGATTGTTGTGAGTAATTGATCTAACTTCAAAGTAGGTATCCTTTCGTTAGTTATACTGATTTTCCAAATCCGGAATTGACATGCCGTCGATCCAGTCATCAAGGGCATTCACTGCATGGTCGGCTGCCTGCTTAAATACTGGGGCCTGATCCTTACTGAATCGGCCCAAAACATAATTAACAACCGTATTACCATGGTCCGGGTGATCAATTCCAACTCGAATTCGATCAAAGTTTTCAGTGCCGACACTGGCAATAATACTTTTAATACCGTTGTGACCACCAGCTGATCCCTTATCTTTGATCCGGATCTTACCAATTGGAAGATCCATATCATCATGAACAATAATGATATCTTCCACTGGAATATCAAAGTAGTTCATCAATGGCCGAACAGCCAATCCTGAATCATTCATAAATGTCGTGGGTTCAACCACAAGCACTTTAGTGTTATTAACGAAGCCGGATCCATACTTGGCATTCATTTTACGAGTTTTAATTGAGATATCATGACTTTTGGCAAATTGGTCAACCACCATGAAACCAGTGTTATGTCTGGTGCCATCATATTGTGGCCCGATATTTCCTAATCCAACGATCATTTTCATTATTTGGTTCATCCTCACATTTCTTCCAACAGAAAAATGCTGAACAAAGGCTGTTCAGCTGCTGGAAAATTAATTAACATACAGATTATATCATATCTACCAAGCTTTCAAGATTTCCACAGACCATAAAATTAAAAATTGTTAATGCGTGAATACGGATTCATATCCATGCTATAATTGCTATGGTTCCAAGTGGAATACATTAATATTTTGGAGATGATTTTTTTGACTTTGAAACGCCAAAAAGTAGCTTTAATCGGTGACGGTGCCGTAGGTTCATCATATGCATATGCAATGATGCAACAAGGACTCGCCGAAGAGTTTGTGATCGTTGATGTTGTTAAAAAACGAACTGAGGGCGATGCATTAGACCTCGAAGATGCACAAGCATTCACCTCCCCAAAGCACGTATATTCAGGTGACTACAAGGATTGTGGCGACGCAGACCTTGCTATTATTACTGCCGGTGCTCCTCAAAAGCCCGGTGAAACCCGTCTTGACTTGGTTAACAAAAACCTCAAGATCATGAAATCAATCATTTCACCTTTGGTTGATTCAGGCTTTAAGGGTGTTATCGTTGTCGCTGCCAACCCAGTTGACATCTTGACTTATGCAGCTCAAAAGTTCTCAGGCTTCCCAAAGAACCGTGTATTTGGAAGCGGAACATCATTGGATACTTCACGACTTCAAGTTGCTTTGGGCAAGAAATTACAAATCAACCCACAATCAATTAGTGCTTACATTATGGGTGAACATGGTGATTCAGAATTTGCTGCATATTCAGCTGCCCAAATCGGTGGCCGTCCATTCTTGGACATTGCCAAAGAAGCTGGCTTATCCATGGATGACTTGAAGCAAATTGAAGACGAAGTTCGTCACAAGGCTTATGAAATTATCAACCGAAAAGGCGCAACATTCTATGGTGTTGCAACCTGCTTAATGAGAATTTCAAAAGCAATCTTGCATGATGAAAATACCGTATTACCCGTTGGTGCACCAATGGATGGTGAATATGGCCTTCACGATGTTTACATCGGCTCACCTGCCGTTGTCAATGCATCTGGTATTCAAAAAGTTATTGAGGTTCCACTTAACGACGAAGAAGCTGCCAGCATGAAGGCTTCTGCAGAAACTTTGCAAAAGACCACTGCTGATGGTATGGCACAACTTTAATCATTGTGTTTAATAAATGAAGCCATGGACAATCTAGTTTGTCCATGGCTTTTTGTTTGCCAATATAAGGCTATCAGCCACTTGCACATCTTTGATGAGGGATCACCCAAGCGTAATTTCTCATTTATTTAGAAAATAATGAGAATAATTCAATTCTAGATATTCTTTTATAAATTTGCCTATGTTATCATAGTCTTATACAGGTTAAGTTGGAGGAATTAAACATGCTATTAAAAACATTAGTAAAGCCCAAGGAACGATTAGTTACGATCAAAGAAGACGCAACCTTGGAAGAAGCACTACAGACTCTCGAAGATTCAGGTTATCGTTGTGTGCCAATTCTTGATGAAACCGGTAAGATCTTCCGTGGCAATATTTACAAAATGCATATTTACCGTCACAAATCACGTGGTGGAGATATGTCACTTCCCGTTACCACTCTCTTGAAAAACGCAACTAAATTCATCAACGTGAATTCAGCCTTCTTTCAAGTATTCTTCTCAATTAAAGATTTACCATACATTGCTGTCTTGGATGAAAGAAACAACTTTTATGGTATCTTAACTCATACCCGTTTATTGGATATGCTTTCTCAGTCTTGGAACGTCAATATTGGAAGTTATGTACTGACCGTTGTATCCGGCGGTGAACGTGGTGATCTTGAAGAAATTGCCAAAATTATCACTAAATACACGAGCATTGCCAGTGTCATCTCATTGGACGCCCAAGAAGGCGAACTTGTTCATCGAATCATGTTCACACTTCCTGCCGAAGTCGATCAGGATCGATTGAACAGAATTATTGCCGCCCTTGAACGAAAAGAATTCCGAGTACCTGAAGTTGAAAACCTACAAGAAGAAAAGAATTAGCCAAATCATTAAACAGTATTAAAAAAGAGGACATCCCAAATGGGATGTCCTCTTTTTTACGAAACATATTATTTTAAGTTAATTAAAGCTTTGCGTGATGTTTTTATGTATTTTGATCCGTCACTAGCCCTTAGCTAAACCCAAGCTGATCTTTATTGCTTTATCGACTTTACTCATGATAGAAGGATCAAGGTGTGTCACCTTGTCCTTCAGTCTCTGCTTATCAATCGTTCTAATTTGCTCGAGTAAAATGACCGAATCTCGTTCGATGCCATCCCTAGCTAAAATTCCCACATGTGTTGGCATCTTTGGCTTGGAAATTCTAGCGGTAATCGCTGCAACAATGACGGTCGGGCTGTAATGGTTGCCGATATCATTCTGAACAATCAAAACCGGTCGCATACCACCCTGCTCGGAACCAACAACTGGTGATAGATCAGCATAAAAAATGTCTCCACGTTTAAAAATAACGTCAGTCACCCTCATACCTCCCATCATCATAACTTACATTACTGTAAATTCCGTAATCTTTGACGATACTGAGTTAAATGGATATCAGCGTCTTGTTCACAGCAAGAAAAGTCATTGCTGATTTGACGGTTTAAACTACCCATCTCACGATACCCCTTCATTAAGCCATCAATGACTTTGGGATCATCAAAAAAATAGTTGATTGCAATTTCAACCGCTGCATTCTCGGATATTCCAACTGTTGAGCTGAACTGCTCCAAGCGATCTGCAATTCGATCATTGATCATAACTGAAAAATGCTTTGAATTAGTTGCTTTCTCCATGATATTTCCCCTATAGTTTAAGATTACTGTACTGTCTAATATACCATGAAATCAGAGAAAAATCATAAATATTTTCTTCGAATTCGTGAACTGAACCCACAAATCACTTCATAGCTGATGGTTTTCAAGTAATCTGCGACATCATCAGCCGTGATTTCCAGATCACCGGATTTACCAATAATGGTGACTTTGGTGCCATACGAATAATTCTTAGGCAGCCGGATCATAAATTGATCCATACATACCCGCCCAACAATCGGGCACTTGTGTCCGTCGACTAAAACGGAGAAGCCCTGCATTGCTCGGGGAACCCCATCCGCATAGCCAACCGGAACAGTTCCAATCCACTGATCACTGTCAGCAGTGTAAGTCGCACCATACCCGATTGAACGACCTTTTTTAACATACTTTACAAAATCAATTTCAGTCGTAAAGGACAGTGCCGGCTGCAGTTCGTATGGCAGCTTGGCAATTTCCCCGCCGGAAGGATTGAGCCCGTAAGCAGAGATTCCAAGGCGAATCATATTGCCGCCGCAAACTTTGTGCCAGAGGCTGGTAGCTGAATTAGCCACGTGAATGTACTTTGGCTTGTTTTTGACAACGGCCATAAAGTCCTGAAAATTCTGATATTGGAATTTGAAGTAGGAATCATCGGGACTATCAGCTGTTGCAAAGTGGGTGAAAATTCCTTCAAAATTCATTGTTGAAGGATGTTGCTTCAGCACCCCGAGTGCTTCTTCCAGTTCATCAGCGGTTTGAAATCCAATCCGGCCCATTCCTGTATCCAAGGCAAGATGAACGTTTAACTTGCCATCTAATTGACTGTTTTGCAGTAATTGACCGGCACGGTTAAGCCAAGCGCTTGATCCAACTGTTAACGAAATGTTTTGGTTGGCGGCAACCTGAGCCAATTCGGGATCGGTTATCCCCAAAACTAAGATGGGCTTCGTTATCCCGGCCTGTCTTAATTCCAATGCTTCATCTAAGATTGCAACACAAAAGCCGGAAGCACCGGCCCTTTCAGCAACCTTGGCAACAGCAATGGCACCATGACCGTATCCATCAGCTTTAATGACTTGGAAGAGTGCTGTGTCTGGATCAAGCCGTTCTTTGGCGTGCTTGATATTTGAATAAATTGCTTTTAAATTAATTATTAATTGAGCGTTGCGTAAATTTCCAACTGCCATCATCTATCCCCGATTCTCCAAAATTACTTGGGTAACCACAATATCATCGGTATGAGAAATCGATACAAATGCGTTCCCATCAAACGGCTGCTTGGTAAAGACCGGCTTTCCGTCAGGATTATTCAAAATACATAAATCATGAAATCTGACCTGTGAACCCAAGCCGGAGCCATAAGCCTTGGAGTATGCTTCTTTGGCCGAAAAACGACCAGAAATAAATTCATACTTGCGCTTATCGGATAACTTATCCAGCTGTTGAATTTCGTCATCCGTTAAAACCCGTTGCATAAAGTGTTCGTTACGTTCAACCGCTGCGACCACTCGTCTAATGTCAGTCACGTCAATTCCAATTCCTGCTATCATTAAAGGTCCCTCGCAAAACAAAAAGTTACAATAATTTTACCATAAAATAAAAAGGATTGTGCTGTTATCGCACAATCCTAAATGATATTTACTTATTTTTAATCGTAAAACGACGTTTCTTGTTATTGCTTCCTGAACGTTT
The DNA here is from genome assembly GCF_007989105.1 of Lentilactobacillus kefiri. Lineage (GTDB taxonomy): Bacteria > Bacillota > Bacilli > Lactobacillales > Lactobacillaceae > Lentilactobacillus > Lentilactobacillus kefiri. The sequence continues at coordinate 19,703 of NZ_BJVK01000012.1, forward strand.
GTCAGAATGCTTACGATCATTGCTGCTTTCGTGATGACCACGATTTCGACCAGAGTTGCTCCGGTCACCATTACGACGGTTCTTTGAACCCTTGTAATGACCACCATGACCGCCACCGCGACGATCGTTGCGATGACCACCATGACCATGTCCATGGCCATGACGTGACAATGGGCGTTCTGGCGTAATCTTAACTTTGACGTTGTCACGAGTGACTTCGTTAAGTAAGGCAGCAACCAAATCAGTTGCTTCATACTCGTCAAGCAGCTTGTCAGCCATCTTCTCAAATTTATCAGTATTCGTCTTTTTGATTAACTTGGCAATATCTTCTTCAGCAGAATTTAATTGACCAACAAAGGCTTCCTGAATTGTAGGTGGCTTCAAAGGCAGCATCCGCACCTTGGTTAACTTCTCAATTTCACGAAGATAATCCATTTCGTTTGGTGTGGCAAAGGTGATTGAAACACCATGCTTACCGGCACGGCCGGTACGACCAACACGATGGACATATCCATCAGGATCTTGAGGAATATCATAATTATAAACATGGGTAACACCGGAAATATCAATCCCACGAGCAGCTACATCGGTAGCGACCAGGATATCAATTTTAGCTGCCTTGAACTCTTGCATAATCTGAGTCCGGCGGGCTTGAGTTAAATCACCATGAAGGCCGGCAGCCTTGTAGCCACGGGCCTGTAATCCTTTGGCAACTTCGTCAACACGGCGCTTAGTCCGACAGAAGACGATGGTAACTTCAGGATCTTGAACATCAAAGAAACGAGTCATTGTATCGAACTTCTCGTATTCTTTTACTCGTACATAATACTGATCGATTAAATCAGTTGTTAATTCTTTAGCCTTGATTGTAACTTGATGAGGATCAGTCATAAACTGAACCCCTACTCGTTTAATCTGGGCTGGCATGGTTGCAGAGAAAAGCAAAGTCTGACGTTCTTTAGGAGTTTGCTTGATAATATCTTCGATATCGTCAAGGAATCCCATGTTTAACATCTCGTCGGCTTCATCTAAAACTAATGTCTTAACGTGCTCTAACTTTAAAGTATGACGTCTAATATGATCAAGAATTCGGCCTGGTGTTCCAACCACAATCTGTGGATGGCCCTTCAATGCGTTGATCTGACGGCGAATATCTGCTCCACCATAAACAACTTGAACCTTGGCTTTTTCATCTTTTCCTAATCGATAGATTTCTTCTTGTGTCTGGATAGCCAGCTCTCGAGTTGGTGAAATAATGAGGGCTTGAACATTTGGATTGTCGAAATCAATCTTCTGTAAGATTGGTAAACCAAATGCGGCAGTTTTTCCAGTACCAGTTTGAGCTTGACCGATAACATCCTCACCTTTAAGAACCATTGGGATGGTTTCGGCCTGGATTGGCGTTGCTTCTTCAAAACCACTTTTAGAAATTGCTGATAATAAGTGGTCTGATAATCCTAATTCACTAAACTTCAAATATGTTTCCTCCTAAATTGAAACAATCAAGGTTCCACAGCCAACTTGGAAAAAATCCGTTTTCCTTAACGCGTTGGCCACTTGACCTACAATCATTTATTACAAAATAACCTTTTTAGTTTACACCGTCACATAACATTAAGCAAGAGAAACAAGTCAACTGTTAGCCGGCTGCTTTACTTGGTCAGTTTTGCGACAACGTTTTCTAAGTGTAATCCGTGGCTAGCCTTCAACATTACTTCATCGTTGGAAGCCAGTTCGGCCTCAAGATCAGCGGTTAACTGGTCAATCTGGCCGGCTTGATAATAATGCAGATTTTCTGGTGCGTAGATCGGCTTTAATTTATCATAAAGGGCCGCCATATCGGTGCCGATTAAGTAAACAACGGCGATTGACGCTGGGTCAATTTCTTCTGCCAGGGAAGCGTGCATCTCTTTTGATTGGGTACCCAATTCGAGCATATCGCCCAGTACGGCTATCCGTCGACCCTGGGTATCCGTGTTTTTAAAGGCAATCAAAACTTCTTTGGCAGCTGTTGGATTGGAATTATAAACGTCACTCAAGATCCGTTCTCCCTTTGAACCAACAAGCCATTGGGTACGGTTCTTGGTGGGATCAAACTTGGCAAGCTGTTTGGCCATAATCTTTGGATGAATCTGGAAGATCCGGCCAACAGAGATAGCTGCCAAGGCATTATTAACGTTATAATCACCGATCATTGGAATCGTGAAATCAACGTCAGGCCACAAGTTAACGTGGAATTCAGTACTGTACTGACTATCTTTTGAATCTGTCGCAAAGACATCATTATCTGAATTCCGGCCAAATGTTGATTGACGGACATCGACGCTTTTGGCCCGCTGCTGTAACAACGGTTCGTCACCGTCAAAAACAAAGTAGCCATCCGACTTCAAGCCATGGGTAATCTCCATCTTGGCATCGGCAATCTTATCCCGGGTGCCAAAGAACTCAATATGCGCTTCACCAATCATGGTAATCACGGCAACATCCGGTTGAACCAGGTTGGATAAGAAGTCGAGTTGCCCCGGCCGGTCCATCCCCATTTCAGCTACCAGGAATTCGGTGTTGGATTCCATTTGCAGGATTGTGTATGGAACACCAATCTCATTGTTGAAATTGTCATGGGTTTTCGTCACATGAAAGCTGCTTGAAAGAATCGCCGCCACCATGTCCTTGGTCGTTGTTTTACCATTGCTGCCGGTAATTGCAATAACCCGGGGATTGATTTTATCAAGATAGTACTTGCTCAAGTTCTGAAACGCTTTGAGGGTATCATCAACCACCAAGGCAGGAATCTTCAACGGCAAACGGTCGGCATGATCCTTTGACCACAGTGTGGCTGCGGCACCATTTGCGATCGCACTATCAATGTAATCGTGACCGTCGTGTTCGGCAACCAGTGGGATGAACAGCTGTCCTGCAACCATTTTGCGGCTGTCAAAACAAACTCCGGTTACCGTTGTGGTTAATAAATCTTGGTTGAAATTATCTGTGTTGGCATTAATTGCCTTGGCAATTTCGCCAATCGTCATCTTCATTATTAAACGCTCCAATTTGAAAAATCTGTAAGATCTAAAATAGTTATGTTTAATTATAACAAAGAATCAAACGGCTAAACACCCGCCGTTTGATTCTGCCATTCCAAATGCCATTTTGATGTTTGTAAATTATAGGTCAGGTCGCCCGCATATAAAGTATTTTCATCAACGGTGTTGGTCCGTATAATGATTGAAACCTTATCCGGGTCCTTCAATATTCGTAGCGGAATATGATAAGTCCGTGATCGTTCACGTAAAGCGTCAAACGAAATAAACAACCCGTCGTTGGCTTTTGTGATTAAATCCAATATAATCGGTTTATCAATGTCCTTAATGGCCAGTGGTCTCAAAAAGACCCGCAGTGTATTATGGGTTTCCCGCAGCTTCCGTTTCATAGCGATTTCCAAAACATGATTAAAATCAGAAAATCGTCTATAATACGAACGAATAGTACCATTATCCTGGCTGAGATAAATGTAATGATTATTGAGTTTGGATGAAAACGGCCGCCCCATTGGCGTCCCCATGTGAGCTAAATATAACAGCTCAGCAATTTCAAACGGGGATAAATTATTGACGCTGTCTTCAGTATCAAAATCAATAAACTTTTTCTTCAGATCAGGATTTCTGAGTAGGTAAGTTCGGATTTCACCGGTGCCGGTAATTAAATTAAATTTGGAATGTGAATTATATCCGTTGGCCGCCTGTTCATCATTGTTTAGTAAAATAATGTTTTGGGGCAATTCATCCAAGCCGTTAATAAAATCAGCCGCAGTTATCCCTGACGATAAAATCATGTTGGAGATTGGATTCGTATTTATAAAAATCAAATTGCCCTTCATTGTTTTATTACCCCATATTTATATCTAACTTTATTGTACTACCCAGACGTTTATATGTCTTATAATTGAGACAGAATTCTTACAGGTTTGCCCTTTTCTTAATTCATTGGTAACATGGTTGTTAACGCAATATTAGTGTGAGGTTATTAAAATGACGAATGTATTATTTGTGTGTCTTGGTAACATCTGTCGTTCCCCAATGGCGGAAATTATGTTTCGGCATATGGTTCAAGATGCTCATCTAGAAAATAAAATTAACGTTTCTTCTGCAGCAATCAGCTCGGAAGAAAAAGGCAACCCTCCTCATCCAGGAGCAGTCGCTGAGTTGGCAAAGCATGGACTTTCGGTTGGAGACAAAAGATCACGGCCAATCACCAAGCAGGATTTCGATGACGCTGATTATATCATCGCCATGGATAATCAAAATATCTTTTATCTCAACCAAATCGCCCCAATGGCGGATCGAAAGAAAATCTACCTTTGCTACAATGTCATTCCTGGTAAAGAGGGAACCGATATTCCCGACCCTTGGTTCGACCACAAATTCGGTCGGACTTACCGTCAGTTATCAGAAACTCTGCCTAAATGGCTGGAAAAGATTAAAACTGAATCGGTTTAATTATTGACGGGTCCCAATAAGGCTCGTTTTAATTTTGGCGTCGCTTTAGTCAGTCGATAGCTCTTCTGGAATTTTCCACGAATCATCAATCGACCGGCTCCCGTAGCATCACAGGTGACTAAAGTCACGATTGGCTGTTTGGTTTGGCGAACGACATCCACTCGGGTGGCGGCAATAAAAGTCCGTTGATAGACTTTGTACTGGTAGACCCGTTTCATATTGCTGAGATAAACATGGTCATCGACCTTGGTTTTAAAATAAAGTGGCCCGAATAAGACGTTTGGGTTCACCATATGATGACCGGCAAGCGGATAATTACCCTTTCCCATCTGCTGGTCGGCACGCATCGTTCCAGCGGCCAAAGCCAACGTTGTGTTGGCAACGCCCAATCCGATTGGCAAATGAATATGCGACTTCGGCAAAAGAACTTCACCGATGACTTCAAGGCGATTGGTATTCATCCGTGCTTCAGCGGCAGTCTGGAAGTCGAGTGATTTAACCTTTTTAAAGTTATAACTGACATTTTTCTTGTGGCGGGGTGTTTGTTTCTTTGCCCGGCGTTCTGCTTGAACAACGGTTTTTCTGGTAATTGTCGGATGATAGGATTTGATAAGTTCATTTTTGATTTGGCGATTAAATATCAATCCCAACGCAACAATGATCAATAATACAAAAACAATGTTAATCAATAATTTCTTGAGAAATCCTTTTCTCATAGCAACCTCCACACACTCATTTTTTATGTAAGAACAACACTCATTTAAGGAGGAACTTAATTGGCAGCAAAACAAGTTGGCCCAAATTCCTGGAGACGCAATTTGGCTGTTCTCTGGTTTGGTACTTTCATGGCAGGAATCGGCTTCAGTGAAGTCATGCCGTTCTTGTCACTCTATGTTGATTCACTTGGACATTTCACTCACAACGAACTAAGTGTTTACAGTGGCTTGGCATTCGCGGCAAGTTATTTTGTCACCGCAATTGCTTCTCCACTCTGGGGAAAACTGGCTGACCGCACCGGTAGAAAACTCATGTTGGTACGGGCTTCCGCCGGGATGGCGATCGTGTTTATCCTGATGGGCCTGGTCACCAATGTTTGGCAGTTAATCGGCCTTCGACTCCTTCAGGGGGTCTTCTCAGGTTATATCAGTAACGCCAACGCCCTCATTGCAACCCAGGTGCCCAAGCGGCGTAGTGGTCAGGCCTTGGGTACTCTAGTGACCGGAAACGTGTCTGGCGCGCTGTTAGGCCCATTACTTGGTGGAACCCTGGCATCGTTCTTTAGTTACCGGGTCACTTTTTTCATTACAGGTGCTTTATTCATGGGGGTCTTCCTCGTAACGGCCTTCATGGTTCATGAAGATTTCAAACCGGTGGCAAAATCCAAGATGCTGGATACCAAAGGCGTGATTGGTGAATTAGGCAGCGCCAAACTGGTATTTGGAATGTTTGTAACCACCATGATTATCCAGGCAGCAAATAATTCGATCGTTCCAATTTTAGCATTATACGTCCGCCAAATCATGGATAACAGCCCGGCTACGACGTTTTACAGTGGAATTGTCGCGGCTGTCCCAGGAATTGCGACATTGGCCGCTGCCCCAATGCTTGGCCGCTTGGGTGACCGAATTGGTGCCGACCGAGTGTTAATGGTCGGATTTGTTCTGGCAATCGCCGTTTACATTCCAATGGCCTTTGTTAACAATGTCTGGGAGTTAATCGGATTGCGCTTCTTGATCGGCGTTGCCAACGCCTCAATGCTCCCGGCCGTTCAATCAATTTTAGCCAAAAACACGCCACCTCAGGTTACTGGCCGAGTGTTTAGCTGGAACCAGTCGTTTCAGGCAATGGGAAACGTTGCCGGTCCGATGATTGGATCGGTTGTTGCAACGTCGTTTGACTATGCCGGCGTCTTTATTTCCACAGCCGTTTTGGTGGTTATCAACCTGAGCCTGGTATTTAATAACACCAAAGAAATGCGCAGAGCCAGAAAACAGGCTAACCGGAACCTTTAATATATTATCATTAAATCAAAATAAACGGGAAACCAAATTTTGAAGATTTCCACATTCAAAAACAACCGATTATTCCAGCTTTGGGATAATCGGTTGTTTTGTTTGGTTGGTCCGATTGCCCTTTCCCCCTTTAATTCCGGTGGGCAAATGTGCAGGCATCACGCGTTTATGTTAATCAAAACCGGATCATCAATTAACCCATGAATCACTGTGCCAAATTTTTTGAATAAAAAAAGAGAACCCGAAGGCCCTCAATTTTAAACATCTTACTTTTTGTCTGAAAGTCCGTATTTCTTGTTGAAACGATCTACGGCACCATCTACTTGGTTGAACTTTTGCTTACCAGTGTAGAAAGGATGTGAATCTGATGAAATTTCAACACGGATCAATGGGTATGTCTTGCCATCGTCCATCTTGATAGTTTCGTCAGAGGTTTTAGTTGATCCTGAGATAAACTTGAAACCTGTAGATGAATCTTGAAATACAACTTGTTGATATGCTGGATGAATTCCTTTTTTCATTATATATCGCTCCTTTGCCCTGAATCAATTTGATGACCCAGAGATTATCGATTAGTCAACTTTGTTAGTGTACCATAAATGAAAATGGCAATCAATAATCAATTTACTCTTTCTTCAACTTCCAAGGAAACATCTCCGCCAACTCCTCGGAGTTTGTCGACAATATTCCCGTAACCACGCAAAATATTATCGGCGTGGCAGATTTCGGTAGTCCCACTGGCCATCAGACCAGCGATCACTAATGAAGCCCCGGCACGAATCTCACCTGCTTGGACCTTCGCCCCTACCAACTTCGGTGAATGGTCCACAACAATGATGCCTTCGTCGGTGTCTTCGGATTTCACTTTCCCACCAAGCTTATTGAGCTCAGTAATGTGTTTAATTCGTTGAGGATAAATCGTATCAATAATGACACTTCGACCGTTGGCTTTGAATAGTAACGGTGTCAGCGGCTGCTGGAGATCCGTCGCAAATCCAGGGTAAGGCATTACCTTAATCCGAATCGGCTTCAGATTATGAGAAGCACCAACATAGATGCTGTCTTCATAAACGGTCAGATCGCAGCCCATTTCCTCGAGCTTGGCAACAAATGCCTCAAGATGTTCGGGAATAATGTTTGTAATCAGGATACCATTTCCGGCAGCGGCTGCTAATGACAAATAAGTTCCGGCTTCGATTCGATCAGGAATAATTGTGTGCGTAGTTCGAGCCTGAAGAGTCGGCACGCCTTCAATTCGAATGACGTCGGTTCCGGCACCACGAATGTTAGCACCCATGTTGTTCAGGAAAGTCGCAATATCAATAATTTCAGGTTCCTTAGCGGCATTCCCAATAATCGTCGTACCTGGTGCTTTAACAGAAGCGAGGATTGTGTTAATAGTGGCTCCGACTGAAACGATATCCAAGAAGACTTGGGCCCCATGGAGACCATCTGGGCCGGTACTGATGGTCACGGTGCCATCGTGTTCACTCACTTCAGCACCCAGAGCCTTAAAGGCTTTAATATGTTGATCAATTGGACGCGGCCCGATGTTATCGCCACCAGGGAAACTAACGGTTGCACGCTGAAATCTTCCAAGCAGTGCGCCCATAAAGTAGTATGATGCCCGCAAGCTCTTGATAGCTTTGCTTGGCAATGGTGCTTCTACAATATTAGTTGGATCAATTTTTAGCACGTCACCGTTAAACTCAGACGAAACGTTCATCGATTTTAAAATTAACATCAAATTGTGAACATCCAAAATGTCTGGGACTGAATCAAACTTAACGGGCGTATCCGCTAATATTGCTGCCGGAATCAATGCAACGGTGCTGTTCTTGGCACCGCCGATTGATATTTCTCCGGACAGTGGTTTCCCTCCGTGTATGATTAATTTACTCATCGAAACTTTCCTCACTTTTTGTATTCGCGCATTTTTCATGTCAAGAAATATATTATCCAAAATACCTGCAAAATACAAGGTCTACACTTGAATTATACAATTTGTAATAATTAAAACAATTGTTCTGTACAAGTTGGTAGGATTAACCGCTATGGAAACGCTGTTAGGATAATCTTAAATACACCTTATTACAAAAATTGGGCAGTGGCAAATTTGACTGCCACTGCCCAATTAAAAGTTAGAATTACTTGTTCTTTTCAAGGTATAAATCATTTGCCGCTGCAACGAAACCTTTAAATAATCCTTCAGGTCGGTTGGGACGGGAAATAAATTCAGGATGATACTGTGAACCAACGAAGAATCGGTTCTTAGGAATTTCAACAACTTCAACCAAATGATTGTCTGGTGAAGTTCCAGAAATAACCATGCCATTCTTTTCCATTGCTTCACGGTAGGCATTGTTAAATTCATAACGGTGACGGTGACGTTCGGAAATCACGTCAGCATTGTCATAGGCCTTGGCAGCAACTGTGCCTGGCTTCAACTTGCAAGGATAAGCCCCAAGTCGTTGAGTACCACCCATATCATGAACATCTTCCTGATCAGCCATCAAGTCAATCACATTGTGCTCAGTTCGTGGGTTCATTTCAGTTGAGTTGGCATCAGGGTAGCCAAGAACATCTCTGGCAAATTCAACACAGGCCATTTGCATTCCCAAACATACACCAAGATAAGGAATATCCTTTTCACGAGCATATTTGATAGCCGTGATCATTCCTTCAATACCACGATCGCCAAATCCACCAGGAACAATAATTCCGTCAGCCGGTGCCAGCAATTCGTCAACATTTTCGGGAGTAATCTTTTCAGAATCAAGCATTTCAAGATCGATGTCGGCATCCACAACGTAACCGGCATGCTTCAATGCCTCGGCAACAGAAATATAAGCATCCTGCAAACCGACATATTTACCAACAAGGGTAATATGGATTGTTCGCTTCAAATGTTGAACATGGTGTTCCAACTGCTTCCATTCAGTCATATCGGCAGCTGGCTTGTCAATTCCAAAGTGATCCAAAATCTGTTGATCCATCCCCTGCTTCTGCAGGTTCAATGGAATGGTGTAAAGCGTTGGCACATCGAGTGATTCCACAACGGCCTGTGGCTTAACGTCACAGAACAATGAAATCTTTTTCCGCATTGAATCAGTAATTGGCTTTTCAGAACGAACAACCAACAGGTTTGGCTGAATTCCCAATCCTCTCAACTCTTTAACACTGTGTTGAGTTGGCTTGGTCTTCATTTCACCGGCAGCCCGCAAATATGGAATCAATGTCGTGTGAACGTAGAAGACATTTTCATCGCCAACTTCGGTTTTCATTTGACGAATGGCTTCCAAGAATGGTAGTGATTCAATATCACCAACGGTTCCACCAATTTCCGTGATCACAATTTCTGCATCGGAAACTTTGGCAGCCCGCATAATCTTTTCTTTGATCATTCCCGTAATATGAGGAATTACTTGAACAGTTGCACCAAGGTAATCACCATGACGTTCTTTTCGCAGAACTTCATCATAAATCTTACCTGTTGTAACGTTGGAATACTTATTCAGGTTATTATCGATAAACCGTTCATAATGGCCAAGATCCAGGTCCGTTTCGGTACCATCGTTGGTAACAAAAACCTCTCCATGTTGATATGGATTCATAGTTCCCGGGTCAACGTTGATATATGGGTCAAATTTTTGAATAGTAATATTTAACCCGCGATTTTTCAACAATCGGCCTAGTGATGCTGCGACAATTCCTTTACCTAAGGATGAAACAACTCCACCAGTGACAAAAATATATTTGGTCATTATATAATCCTCTCCTCTTACAAGTTAGCCGTTAGCCGGGGAATTCACAAATAAAAAAATTCCCTATCCAAAACTGAATAGGGAACAATTTAATCATCGTTCAGATGTCCTTGAAATCTCAAGGGGCCCAAAAAACATAATACATACTTTTTAATTATTAGTCAAGAATTAATGGCTATCTTTTGAATTGAAATCATCATCGTCATCATCCATTGAATCGTCATCATCATTCAATTCGTTAAGTTGACCCTCAATTCCATCGGGAAGATCATCGTTATCGGTGTCGTCATCGATGTCTTGAAGATCTTTGTTATATTTGCCAAGATCTTCTGAGTCGTCATCTGAATCATCATCGTCGTCAGAATCATCATCAAAGTCATCATCGTCTTGATCTTCCGGATCATCGTCGTCGTAATCAATGACATCGTCATCATCGGAAGCATCGGCAAGAAAGGCGTTAACCTTACGGCGCTTCTTACGCTTAGGGCGATCCTCGTCTTCTTCTGTATGAACAGTTGCTTCATCAATTGATTCATAAGGGTACCATGTTCGTAAGCCCCAAAGATTATCACCAAGTGAAATAAAGCTGCCATCAATGTTCAAATCAGTATAAAATTGCGACAAACGGTCACGAATTTCTTTGTTACTATCGCCTAAATACTCTTGCACCGCATTGGCTAAATCAGCAAATGGCATGGTGTCTCCACGTTGTGCCAAGATTGCGTGTGCGACCTCGATCATCGATAGTTCATTCTTGTTTTGGCCTTTAAAGACTTCTAATTCCAAACTGGTACACGTCCTTTCAACAGTCTAACAACAGTCTAAAAATTACTATACTCGATTAAATAGTAAATTGCAATCTAATATTATATTTACCCAACAGTGCATCCCCTGCATACAGCAGATAATCGATTCCGATACTTCCCCGAAGCGGTGCATCCAAAATCTCCATATCCAATGCCGAAGTGACTGTTTGAATATCCATCAGACCGTACGGTGTTCGATATCGGGCAGCAATCCGCTTGCCTTCACTAAACAACAGCTGCAGTCTGTTTTCCCCTGATCGGGTAAGTTTGACGTTACCGTTGTCGGTAATTTTAATTGTCACAGGAACATTTCCTTTATCGGTTTCTTCTTGATATCGGATATAAATATTTGTGCCAACTCTAACCAATTGACCGGTGACATCAAAAACAAAGTTTGATTTCTGACCTTCCTGCAAAATATTTGTTTCCAGATGAATTTGAACTGGAACGCCAGTTGCTAAATTGTCCATAATACACCTTCTTTAACATCTACTACTAACTTATTTATTATATAACCCTCCACCACTTTTTGCACTAATGTTTGCTTGAGGATTTCCAATAACTTTCCCTATTAATTTGAGTACGTCTGTTATAATTAAATAGATTGATTGCTTTATGAAATGGAGAGTTGGACAATGTCTTTTACAAACGTTCCGATTACAGTCATTAATCAAATATATTCTAAAAGTACCAAGCTTGATACGTTTGCGGATACCAATGCTTTACTGGAAATCTGCGACCGCAGGCTGACGCCTTTTATTCATTTTTGGACGACTGCCGAGCCGACTTTAATATTGGGAATTAACGACCGTCGCCTGCCTAAGCTGGCAGACGGACTGAAAAGTTTATCCGCTAACCATTACGATTACTTTTTAAGAAATTCCGGCGGGCTGGCAGTTGTCAGTGATCCGGGAATCTTGAATATTTCATTATTCATTCCCCAACCGGATACCGTTTATACCATTGACCAGGCTTACGAGATTATCAAAGGTCTCATCAGCATGTCATTTCCACAACTGGAAATCAAAAGTTATGAGATAACCAATTCGTATTGCCCCGGCAAATATGATTTGTCCGTCAACGGTCAAAAGATTGCCGGAATTGCCCAGCGGCGCACAACCAACGCGCTTGTTTTAATGCTGTATCTAAGCGTTAACGGCGATCAGGATGCCCGTAGTCAAACAGTCGCCGCATTTTACAATGCAGCTGATGCCTATTCTCAGTCACGCTGGACATTTCCCCATGTCAATAAAGCAACCATGACCACTGTTCAAAAGTTGGGATTCGAAGATATTACTCCCAGCGATGTTGAACATAAATTTTTGGCGAGTGTTAATCAGCAAAACATTTCAGTTGATTTAACCAGCGGCTCGGATCTTTTGATATCCAAAGCGTTCAATGAAGAACGCGCCAAGCAGCTGCGCAAGATTCAACTCAGAAATGAACAATTACCAATTGTCTAAGGAGGCAATTTTTTGGATTACGCACATCAACAATTAAAAAGAGAAAAGGTCTTTCGAGACCCGGTTCACAACTACGTTTACGTTAAATACCAAGTCATTTTGGACTTGATCAACACCACCGAATTTCAGCGGCTGCGTCGGGTTCACCAGTTGGGCACGACGTCGTTAATTTTCCATGGCGCCGAACATTCCCGATTTTCACATTCTGTCGGGGTTTATGAAATTGCCAGAAGAATTATCGAATCCTTCCAGAAAAACTTTATGTCCAAAGAACCCGGCGACGGTCTTTGGGATGATTCCGAAAAATTAGTGACCCTCTGTGCTGCCCTATTGCATGATGTTGGCCATGGAGCGTACTCACACACCTTTGAGCACATTTTTGGCACCAACCATGAACAGATTACCCAAGAGATCATAACATCGCCCACAACGGAAATTAACCAGGTTTTACGAAGGGTCAGTCCAGACTTTCCTGAAAAGGTCGCCAGTGTGATCAATAAAACCTATCCGAATAAACAGGTTGTCGAAATGATTTCCAGTCAACTCGATGCCGACCGGATGGATTACCTGTTACGGGATGCTTACAACACCGGTGTTAAATACGGGACGTTTGATCTTTCCAGAATCCTGGAAGTCATGCGGCCATATAAAGACGGCATCTGCTTTGAAATGAGCGGGATGCACGCGGTAGAAGACTATATCGTCAGTCGATTCCAAATGTATCAACAGGTTTACTTCCACCCGGTTTCCCGATCAATGGAAGTTGTCTTGAACCGGCTGCTGAAACGGGCAAAAGTCATTTTTAGTTCAGAGGTTCATAAAGATCCCCAGACCCCTTACCTGCTTCTGCCATTCTTCCAAGGCGACTTTAATCTAGACGATTATCTTCAACTGGATGATGGCGTGTTGAACACCTACTTTATTCACTGGAAGCGATACCCGGACGACATTTTGAGTAATTTGGCCAGCCGATTCATTGACCGAAAGCCTTTAAAGTCCGTGAAGTTTGATAAATCGACGGTTGATTTACTTCCCCGTCTGCGACAGATTATTGAACAGTCCGGTTTCAATCCGGATTACTACACCGCAACCGATAACAGTTTTGATTTGCCATATGATGCCTATCAGGCCGATAAGAAACAAATTCATTTGATGCAAGAAGATGGCACGCTGGTTTCATTATCTTCTGTCAGTCCACTGGTTAGAGCCATTTCAGATCGTCAAACCGGTGACAACCGCTTCTTCTTCCCAAGAGAAATCTTGAAGCCTGACGAAAACGTTGATTTATTCCAGCCGGAATATGACGAATTCAACAGCCATATCAGAAATGATCAATTAATTAAATAATTAAAGGAGAACTTCCATGGATATCAGACTCATTGCCATCGATATTGACGGCACCCTCTTAAACGAAAAAAACGAATTGGCCCAGCCAACCATTGACGCAATCACTGCTGCCCGTAAAAAAGGAATCAAGATTGTGCTTTGTACCGGGCGTCCTTTGAGTGGCGTCCAGCCATATTTGGACAAGCTCCAAATTAGTGGCAGCGATGAGTTTGCAATCACCTTTAACGGGGCAATGGCTCAAACTTTGGATGGAAATGTGATGGTTAACCATACAATCACCTATGACGACTTCTTGGAAACCGAAATGCTGAGTCGAAAACTGAATGTCAATTACCAAGTTGAAACGACGGACAGTATTTACACGACTAATCGTGATACCAACCCATATGGAATCGCCGAAAGCTTTTTGGTTCGACTGCCAATCAAGTTCCGATCACCAGAAGAAATCCCCCGCAACCTGGTCATGTCCAAAGCCATGTTTGTTGATTTTCCGGAAAACATCAGCAGAGCCAAAAAGTTACTTCCGGATAAATTAAAGAAAAACATGTACGTCGTTCAAACTGAACCTTTCTTCATCGAAATGATGAACAAACAGGCAAGTAAAGGAAAGACGCTTCGCGAACTGGCCGATCAGTTAAATCTAACCAAAGATAATGTGATGGCCCTCGGCGATCAGGGAAATGATTTAACGATGGTTGATTATGCCGGATTAGGGGTTGCCATGGGAAACGCGATTGATGAAGTTAAGAACGCTGCCCAATTCATTACAAAACCGAATACTGAAGACGGCGTTGCATTTGCCATTAACAAATATGTCAACAAATAAAAGTTTCGATAGACAAAAAGACCTCAACCGGTTAATTCCGGTTGAGGTCTTTTTTATGATTTATTTTTAAATACTAGTTAATACAATTCCCAGAACAATCAAGAAGCCACCGACACCCAAACAATAGCGGGCATATTTGTTAACTTTGATCGGCTGATTCTTGATTGACGCAACATCCTTTGCTTTCGGATGCTTTGGATCATTTTCAGCTTCCAGGTCAGTCTTCTTACGAATATGAAACCGCCAGCCAGTGAACAGATGGCCTGCACCCACAATGAATACCGAGCCTAAAACGATTAAAAATAATCCAACCAGGAAATCGAGATTCCCCAGTACCATTCGAGGCATTCTAAATAGAATTAAAACGACGTTGATAATCACGACTGCAATGACTGAAGACCAAACGGGAGATTTTTTAATCAAATCAACCATTAATTCTCAGCACCACGGAATCGATTGTTGAACAATGGACTAACCGGCTTATTCTCGTTGATGCGTTTGATAGCATCCCCGAGCAATGGGCCGACTGAAACTTGTTCAATCTTATCAAGGTGCTTTTCTTTTGGCAGCTGAATGGTATCAGTCACAACCAATTGTTTAATTGGCGATTTCTTGATTCGTTCGATTGCCGGACCAGAAAGCACTGGATGCGTACAGCAGGCGTAAACTTCTTTGGCACCAGCGTCCATCAATGCTTGCGCACCTAAGGTAATGGTGCCGGCAGTATCGATCATATCATCGATCATCAAGCAGCGTTTACCTTTCACATCACCAATAATGTTCATAATCTCGGCAACGTTTGCTCGAGGACGACGCTTATCAATGATTGCGATCGGGGCTTTTAAGAATTCGGCCAAAGCACGAGCTCTTGAAACACCACCATGATCGGGTGACACAACCACGTCGTCGGAGCCGAAGCCTTGCTTGATAAAGTGATCAGCCAGCAACGGTGCACCCATTAAATGGTCAACCGGGATATCAAAGAACCCTTGAATCTGGGCAGCATGCAAATCGAGTGCAACCAATCGGTCAACACCATCAGTTTGTAACATATTAGCTACTAATTTGGCAGTAATTGGTTCGCGTGAGCGTGCTTTTCGATCTTGACGGGCATAGCCATAATAAGGCATAACGACGTTAATCGTGCCCGCACTAGCTCGTCTCAATGCGTCAACCATAATCAGTAGTTCCATCAAATTGTCATTGACTGGAGCAGAGGTCGACTGAATGATGAAGATATTGTCTCCACGGATACTTTCATCGATGTTGATACGGATTTCTCCATCACTAAATCGATCAACTGAAGTTTTCCCTAAAGGAACGCCAACAGTTTCCGCAATCTTCTCAGCCAAGGGACGATTAGAATTAAGAGCGAAAATCTTTAGTTTCGAATCAAAATATTGCTGAGCCATATGATCCTCCAATGTGTTTTTTGTTAACTCAATTTCTCAATAATTTAATTATACAATGTTTTAATTAAAAATCAGAGTTAATCTTTCTGATATGGCAACTTTTTATAATAACCGGGTTTATTCGTTTGACGTGAACGGGCAATCGCCATGTCGTACTTATTAACTGTCTTATTAATTGTGGATCCGGCAGCAATAAACGAATGATCGGCAACTTCCAATGGCGCGATTAAGTTAGAATTGCTGCCAATAAAGGAATCGTCACCAACCGTGGTTTCGTGTTTGTGGGCCCCGTCATAGTTGGCAAAGATCACACCACAGCCAACATTGATATTCTTGCCAAGCTTGGCATTACCGACATAGGTCAAATGACCCACTTTAGTGCCTTCGTCAATTGAAGCTTTCTTAATTTCAACAAAGTTACCCAAATGAACATGCTTGCCGATTAAGGCGTCTGGACGTAAATGACTGTTTGGACCAATATCGGAATGGTCCATCATTTCTGATTGTTCAATCAACGATGACGTAACGGTGACGTGATCATGAATAATTGAATCACGAATTTCCGAGTTGGCACCGATATAACAGTCATCACCGATAACCGTCTTGCCCTTCAACTGAACGCCGGGTTCGATAATCGTATCCGAACCGATTTTAACGTCAGCATCAATATAAGTCCGTTCAGGATCAATCATCGAAATGCCGTCCATCATATGTTGACGGTTAATTCTCATGCGCATAATTTTGGTTGCACGAGCTAAAGCAATCCGGTCATTAACACCCATTGACTCATCAAAATCATCCATCTTGTAAGCGGCAATGGTCTCGCCTTCTGCCTTCAAGATTTCAATGACATCGGTTAAGTAATATTCGCCCTGCGCATTATTATTGGTTAACTTGTGCAATGCCTCAAACAAAGCCCGGTTATCAAATACATAAACCCCGGTGTTGATTTCATCAATCGCCTGCTCTTCGCGGGTAGCATCTTTTTGTTCAACAATTTTTTCAACAATGCCCAAATCGTTGCGCACGATCCGGCCGTAACCGGTTGGATCCGGTGCCTTGGAAGTCAAAATGGTGGCCTTGGCCTTTTTATTTTGATGATAAGTAAATAAATCTTCAAAGGTCTTGGTTGTGAATAGTGGTGTATCCCCACTGACAACCATGGTCATCCCATCCAAATTACCCAAAAGCTTTTCTGCCTGCAAAACGGCGTGACCGGTTCCAAGCTGCTTTTCTTGAACGGCATATTGGGTTCTGTCACCCAAGTTTTCACGGACAGCGTCGGCACCGAAGCCAACGATTGTCACGATGTTATCCATATTGGCCTTTTCGACTGCTGTCAGGACATGATCAACCATTGTCTTACCGCAAAGTCGATGGAGAACCTTGTAAAGTTTGGATTTCATTCGGGTCCCCTTACCCGCAGCCAATATTATTGTGTTTTTTGTTGCCATTATATTTGTCTCCCCAATGCTTAATTAAATATTTTTTCGATGTAGTTACCAGGTTGTGAAACAACGGTATTGTTTTCAGCATCGACTCTCATAAGTGACGTATAGTCACCAATCGTTCTTCCATTTGGAGCGGTACTTTCAGCAACCACCCCGACACCAATTAGATTGGCGTCAAATTCTTCGACCATTGAAATCATACCGCCAACGGTTCCACCGCCACGCATATAATCATCAACGATGAGAACATTTGAATCCGGCTTTAAACTGCGTTTGGACAACGACATCTTTTCAATTCTGGTAGATGATCCGGAAACGTAGTTAACGTTAACGGTTGAGCCTTCAGTGATTTCAGTATCATGACGGACAATCACAAACGGAACGTTCAAGAAATCGGCCACACTCTGGGCAATTGGAACCCCTTTGGTTGCGATCGTCATGACGGCATCCACGTTTTGATTGAGATACTGGGTGGCAAAAATTCTGCCAATCTGTCTTAAGGTTGCCGGGCTGCCCAATAAATCAGACATGTACACGTAGCCACCTGGAAGATAGCGGGTGTCCGAAGACATCTCCTCAATCAGTTTATTGACAACCTCTTGAGCTTCTTCTTTTAGAATGTACGGCAAAAACCTGGTCCCACCAGCGGCACCAGGAATTGTTTCAAGCAGACCGGTCCCCCGGTTTTGAAATGTTCGTTTTAAAATAGTTAAGTCTTCACTAATCGAGGACTTGGCTGAATCGTATCGCTCCGCAAAAAACGTCAACGGCACAAGTGTATGTGGCCGTTCAAGCAAATAGCGGGTCATATCGATCAGTCGATCACTTCTTCTTACTTTCAAAAATTCCACCTCGAGTTTATGTAATATCTCTTTGATTTTATCATAAATGTTCGGCTTTAGGGGGAATTTCATGAAAATTGTCGTAACGTTTTAAAATTATTTACTTTTGTTGGCAATCGCATTATAAAGCAATGCAGATCCATATATAACGGCTTCAATACTGGCAATGAAGAACGTGACCGGCCAGTTTGTGATGTACCCAAGGTAAAGTCCAAACCAAACCCCGAATATGGCAAAACCAATCGCCAACATCATCATTGAAATAACACTGTGGGCAAAATACTTGGAACTGGCTGCCGGAAGCGTCAATAGAACAAAGATCAACAACGATCCAACGATTTGGGCGGCAACACTGACACTGAATGCCAATAATACCAAAAAGACTATTGAAATAAGGGCAGCGTGAATATGGTTTGTCTTTGCACCAACCGAATCAAACGAATCGTCCTTTAAATTTCGAAAAATAAAAAATAAAACAACCAGGACAAGAACTGATAAAGTCGCCATCTGGATGACTTCCTGGTGACTGATTCCAATCACACTCCCGAATAAAATGTTGGTAGCATAACTCGAATTCTTGTTGGATAGCGACAAGAAGAGGATTCCCAGCCCGATAAACAGCCCGGAGATTGCACTAATCACCGATTCCCGCCGCGATTGAACGGCACCACTCAGTTCACCAACTAAAATTGAACTGACAGTTGTAAAAGCCAGCATTCCGTTTAACGGGGTCCAGCCGATAAAAATTCCGAAAGCCGCACCGGCAAATCCAATTTCCGACAGAGTGTGGGTCATGAAAGGCATATTTCTGGCAACCACGAAAACACCCATAATACCACTAACAATGGCAATTAAAGTTCCTGCTAAATACGCATTACGCATAAATTCAAAACTAAACATACTCGCCCTCCTTTGAATCATTATGAAGCTCGCTGATTGGACCCGTTGTATAACCATTTTTGGTTAACCACAAAAAATGATCCGGGTACTCATGGATGACTTGCATATCGTGAGAAACAAAGATAATCGTTAAGCCCAACTGCTTGTTAAGTTTAAGGACCACGTCAAGCAGTTCCCGCTTGGTATTGGGATCAAGACTGGCTGTCGATTCATCCAAAATCAACAAGTCCGGATCGTTTATCAGCGCCTGGGCAAGGTATGCCTTTTGTTTTTCCCCGCCGGAAGCAAGTCCAAGCGGGCGTTTTGAAATATGCTCAAGGTTCACCTGTTTAATAACCGTTTGGACCTTTTGCTTCTCTTTTCTCGAGAGCCATGGCAACTTGATTCCTGTGAAGTTTAAGGAAATGAAGTCCTTAATGGACAGTGGATATTCAACATCCACATTTCTAAATTGCGGAACGTAACCAATCTTAAGGCCACTTTTAATCTTAATTTTCCCAGCTGAGGGTTTCAGCTGATCCAAGATGACTCTGACCAAGGTGGTTTTACCAACCCCGTTTTCCCCAATCACACCCAGGAACTCGCCTCTTTTAATGTCAAAACTCAGATTAGAGAGAACCTGATGATTCGGAAAATTTAACGATAAATTTTGAACCGAAATTAACGTTTCACTCAAATGAAAATACCTCCACAACTTTGTAAAAAGTAATTATTACTATTTTAGTTTAGATTAAATTAAATTTTTGTCAATTGCCGACCGCAGAATAAAAGGGCTGCTTGAACAAAACTTAAGCTTTGTCAGCAACCCTGTAATGGTCATTTAAAATGCTGGATGAGTATCGCATTCCGGTTGAGTAATATAAGTCTCATGACAAAATCCGGAGAGACTATTGTAAACCCGGTGGGCCCGGGATTCAGTTCGGCAAATGCCAAATACTGTTGGCCCACTGCCGCTCATTTGGGAACCATCCGCCCCATACTCAATTAAGCGGGACTTTAAGGTATCAATTTGTGGATGGCTGGCCGATGTGATGCATTCAAGAGAATTGCCAATATTTGCAGCAATCCGATCATAGTCGGAATCTTCAATTCCTGCCAACAACTCATCGATCGGCGGATGGCTGACCGGAGTTGTCGCGACCTGTTTAAGAATTCTGGGCGTCGAAACACTGATGTTTGGTTTCGCCAACACAAACCACATTTTGGGTAATTTTTTAAGTGGCGTCACAATTTCCCCGCGTCCACTTACCAGAGCGGTTCGACTGAAGACACAGTACGGAACGTCAGAATCCACTTGGGCACCAATTTGAGCCAGTTCATCAAACGACAATCCGGTCTCAAAGATTTCGTTTAGGGTCCTCAAAACCGCAGCGGCATCAGTAGATCCCCCACCCAAACCAGCAGCAACCGGAATATTTTTCTTAATCGAAATTTCCAAGCCGGTTTGAATGTTCATTTTCGTTAAAAATAGATGTGCTGCCTGATAAGCGAGGTTTCGTTTATCGTTAGGCAAAAAACTACTATCGGAAAAAATCCGAATTTTCGAATGCCGGTTGGTCGTTTCGATTTGCAAGTGATCACTTAAACCAATTGAGGTCATGACCATCCGCCACTCGATCGAACCATCCGGATGGACAAATGGTGCATCCAAGCCCAAATTAAGTTTTGCTGGTGCGCGAACAATGCGTTTCACTTGGATCCACCCCCCTCACTGGTTATTAATAACAAAATTATACTAAATTATTAATAAAATGTCAGTGTTTAGGTAACAAATGGGCAAAACAAAAAGGCCTAATCGGCCCCAACAATGTTTTAGCACCAAGCAATTAAACTGCTTGAGCGTTATCAAAGTCAACTTCAATGTTTTTCGTTAGGATATCTGTATAACTATACGAAACCCTCTCGAAGCTGGCTTTTCCTGGATCTAATTCAACAACAAAAATGGCCGGAAATGTTTCCCTCAAAATTCCCGTACGTTTCGTTGTTTTTCTTCTCCCAATTTGAGAAGTTACTAATACGTGTTGGCCGATATGATCGTCCATCTTATGCTTGATTACAGATAAAGTCACTGGCATCCTACTCACCTCACGATAGCTCATTATACCCTAAAAGTTATAGAAAGGCAATAATTTTACCACAAAAGATGCAAACTGGCAATAATAAAACGCTAAAAATTAGATTAAATTTTTCAAAGTATGGAACGCATTGGCCAGGTCAACAAACTGTTCAACCGTGAGATTCTCAGGTCGGACGCCGGCGTCAATTTTAACTGCCGCTAAAACGTCTTTAATTTCAGCCTTGATTTCCGGTGTTTTTCCAAATACCCCCTGTAAATTATTCCACAGCGTTTTTCGTTGATGCATAAAGCATCCCCTGACAAAACTAATGAACGCCTTTTGATCAAAAGGTTCCACCGGTTTATCAGTCCGTTGAGTCAGCTTAACAATTGCTGAATCCACCTTTGGCTGGGGAATAAATGCCGTCTTTGGAACAATGAACGAAATGTCGACATTATTTAATTCCTGGACAATAACCGACAGCGACCCATATGGCTTGGTCGAAGGCTTGGCGTTGATCCGTTCGGCCACTTCTTTTTGCATCATTACAACAATGGCATCAAAGTGCGTTTGCCCAGTGATCAAATCCATCACAATTGGTGTGGTGATGTAATAAGGCAGGTTGGCAACCACCTTCAGCTTTTTATCAGAATCAAACGATTGGCTGATAATGTCAGGCAAGTTGGCCTTTAAAATATCTTGATTGATAATTTCAACGTTGTCGTAAGGGGCCAAAGTTTCGTCTAGGACCGGAAGCAGATTGGCATCAATTTCAAATCCGAGTACTTTGTTGGCAGCTTTGGCCAATTGTTCGGTCAGACCACCAATTCCGGGACCAATTTCAATCACGTTATCATCTTTAGTGATCTCAGCGGCTTCAACAATATTGTCCAACACACCCAGATCCGTTAAAAAGTTCTGCCCCAAGCTCTTCTTGGCAGATAAATGATATCGATTTAAAATCGCCTGAGTTCTAATTGGGCTGGCAATTTGTGGATTTTCAGTCATGACTTTCCTCCTTATCAATCTGCTCAACGGCATTTAAAAATTCTTCGTGACTAATTCCAAACATCCGTAAACGATGCTGGAGCTGCTTACCGTTGACATAGCCAATTCGTAAAATTTCTCCAAGTCGTTCACGGCGCTTCTTTGCGCTGGGATTCCCCATCAAGCCATATTTCATCAATTCGGCTTTGGAAATAATCTCGCTGGCTGAATCATCCTCGGTATAAACCTTACTGAGCGCTTCACGAATGGACTCAACACTGGCATGTTCAACGCCAAGTGAACCATCTGAACGGTTGGGAACCCCCTGCTTCTTGGTAATAAATGCGTGTTTGGCATTCGGAACTTCTGCAGAAATGGCTTTGCGAATCTTTTCGCCGGAAAAATCCGGGTCGGTAAAAACAATGATGCCACGGGTTTTGGCAACCTTTTTGATCAACTCCAGGGTTTCTTCCGGAATTGCCGATCCTCTGGTTTCAATGGTATCGGCATCAACGGCTCTTTGAATTCTTTTGGTGTCGTCTTTTCCTTCAACGACAATGACTTCTTTAATTTTTTTCATTATTCCTCAATTCCAAATAAACGCATGGTGTTCTCATAAGTGTGGGCAGCAATGACGTCCGGATTAACATCACAAATTCGGGCAAGTGCTTCAACAGTATACAGTGAATAAGCTGGTTCATTTTGTTTGCCGCGCAGCGGTTCTGGTGACAAATATGGTGCGTCGGTTTCAACCATCATGCTGTCAAACGGTGTGTTGCGGACCGCGTCATGAACTTCATGGGTTTTCTTGAAACTGGCAACCCCACTATATGAAACCAGCATCCCCAGATCCAAAAACTTCTTGAGCCATTCGGAATCACCGTTAAAGCTGTGCATGACACCGCGAATATCGGAAACGTTCATCTCTTTTAAAATCGCGTAAGTGTCTTCAAATGCATCCCGATTGTGAACCGAAATCGGCAGATGCAGCTGCTTTGCGATATCAATTTGACGTTTAAAGACCCGCTTTTGAACCACACGAGGGGCAGTTGTTTGGTGATAATCCAGACCGATTTCACCAAGGCCAACCACTTTGGGGCTTTGCAGCTGTTCAATCAACAACTTTTCTTGTTCTTCGTGATAATAAATCGAGTCTTCCGGATGCCAGCCAATAATCGAATACATATCGGCGTACTTGGCGGATAACTCCAATGACAGATCGTTTAATTTTTGATTCGACCCAACGTTGGCAATTTTAACAACTCCCAAGCTTTGGGCGTGTTTAAAATACTTATCTGCCTCAGGATATAAATGTTCATCGTTTAAATGCGTATGTGAATCAAATATTTTCATCGTTTACTCCCAAACCATTTAGATAAAAATAGGGATTGTGACAAAACTTACGTCTTGTTTCCAATCCCTAGTCTTTCACTATGTTTACTCTGCCACAAATCGGCAATTTATTCCAGTGTGACACCATTTTCCAAGTGTGATCCAACGGTTACCAATTCAACGTCGCCGTCCTTGTGTTCAACTGACAGCAACATGCCTTGGCTGACTTGGCCACGCATCTTTCGAGGCTTCAAGTTGGAAACAATGATCACTTTCTTGCCAATTAATTTCTTATAGTCAGGATACCATTGAGCAATTCCTGAGAGGATTTGGCGATCACCATCATCACCTGCATCCAAACGGAATTGGAGTAATTTATCAGCACCCTCAACTTTATTAACATCTTTAATTTCGGCAACTTTAAGCTCAATCTTTTCAAAAGCGTCAAAGCGAACCTGCTTTTTGGTCAGATTCAAATTGGTTTCTTCCGGATCAAACTCGGCTTCAGCGGCTTCTTTCATCGCTGCTCGGCCCTTTGCTTTATCCGTCTTGGTCATTTGCTGCTTGATGTAATCAACTTCTTCATCCACATCAACCCGAGGGAAAATTGGTGTTCCCTTGGCAACAGCTTTGACGCCGGCAGGAACGTCGGCAAATTTCAGATTTTCAAGGTTAATATCTTCTTTAATTCCCAACTGGGCAAAAATTTCCTTAGGAGCATGCGTCATAACCGGACTGATTAATTCGGCAATAACTCGTAATCCGGCGGCCAAATGCGCCATAACGGCATCCAGTTTGGCTTTGTCGTCGGGATTCTTGGCCAGGTTCCATGGTTCGGTCTGGTCAATATATTTGTTGGTTTGGGCAACCAGCTTCCATGCTTCAGCTAACGCATCTGAGAAATGAAGATCATTCATCAATTGCTTGTAGTTGGCAATAACTGATTCTGCCGTATCTTCCAACTCTTTGTCGGCGTCATTAACCCCAGCTTTGTAGGCTGGCAAGACACCATCATCATACTTGTTAATCATGGAAACGGTCCGGTTCAACAGGTTTCCGAGATCATTGGCCAAATCAAAGTTCAAACGGTCAACAAAGTCTTCCGGTGTAAACAAGCCGTCATTGGCATATGGCATTGCGCGAAGCAGGTAGTAACGAAGCGCATCCAAACCATATCGGTCAACCAAAGTTTCAGGATAGATAACATTTCCCTTTGACTTCGACATTTTACCATCTTTCATGAGCAGCCAGCCGTGACCATAAACGGTCTTAGGTAATGGCAAACCAAGCGCATGCAAAATGATTGGCCAATAAATCGTATGGAATCGAACAATTTCCTTACCAACCATTTGAACATTTGCAGGCCAGTACTTCTTGAAATTGCTGTCGTCCTTACTATCGTAGCCTAAAGCGGTGATATAGTTGGTCAGCGCATCGATCCAAACGTAAACCACGTGCTTTGGATCTGACTTCACTGGAACACCCCAAGTAAAGGTTGTTCGAGAAACAGCCAAATCTTCCAAACCTGGTTCAATAAAGTTCTTGATCATTTCTTTCATTCGAGTGGATGGCTGAATGAAATCTGGATGATCTTTGTAATACTGAAGCAACCAGTCGGCATACTTGCTCATCTTAAAGAAGTATGACTGTTCGTGAACCAACTGAACTTCGTGGCCACTAGGTGCTTTCCCACCGGTAACCTTGCCGTTCTCGTCACGGTAAACTTCAGCTAATTGGCTTTCAGTAAAGTATTCCTCATCAGAGACTGAGTACCATCCGGTGTATTCACCCAGATAAATGTCGCCTTTGTCGAGTAACTTCTGAAAAATATCAGCAACCGCTTTTTCGTGATAATCATCGGTTGTCCGAATAAATTTAGTGTTGGAAATTTCCAACTTTTTCCATAACTGCTTGATTGAAGCTGCCATCTTATCAACGTAATCTTTAGGTGACATCCCCAATTGTTCAGCTTTTTGTTCAATCTTTAATCCGTGTTCATCCGTTCCGGTAAGGAAGAAGACATCGTAACCCATTGCCCGCTTAAAACGTGCTTCTGCGTCACAGGCAATTGTCGTGTATGAATTCCCAATATGTAACTTTCCAGACGGGTAATAAATTGGTGTTGTGATATAAAATGTTGGCTTACTTTCTGCCATGAAAGTACCTCTTTTCATGCTTTATTATTCTATAGGATATTACAATCCAGTATAGCAAATATTTTTTGGAATGGCGATTGGATTTGAACTTGATGTGACAATGGTTTGGAAAATCATTTTTCAACGATTGTTAACATACCAATAATCTTGTTGGCCAGTTAAAAACCTCATCATTTTCAGAATAAATCCATCTGTACCGGGGACAAACCGCCAAAGTCGATCCCCATTATTTTTTTGAGCTGCAGGGCATTATCCGCCGCGTCCCCACCGCTATTGTTATTAAAGATAATACATACTTCGTTGGCCTGTTGATCCAAATCGGAAACAACTTTGGCAAATTCTTGAAGCTCATCTTGCGAATATCGATACAATGTTCGTTTGGAACGCCAGTCAGCAGAGTGCTCAGTCCATCCCTTTACGTTTCTGCCGTGAAGCCTTAATAATGCCAAATTTTCGTTGGTAACAATCGGTTCAAACGGCACGCCGGCATTGGTTGTATGAGGTTCATCCACCGCAACCATTGTCATCCCCAATTCCTTAAGATATCCGGCAACGTCTTCAGTAATTTCTTCGCCATACCAGGTGGAATTCCGAAATTCGACTGCAACCGGGTATCCGGACATGAGATTGCTGATTCGCAGTAAGTATTGGATGGTCGCCACTCTTCTGGCAAAATACGGTGGAAATTGAAACAAAATGGCTTTGAGCTGGCCGGTTTCCATCAGCGGGGCAACCGCGCGTTTATAATTGTTAAACTCAACAAACCGCTGCTCATTATCAACGGGATCCGCACTGCCCTGGTCATGCATTGTCATAACCCGGTTGGCTTTTAAAATGAATTGAAAGTTATCCGGCACCTGCCGCTGCCAATTTTTGACGACTTCAACTTTTGGAATCGCGTAAAACGGCGTATCCAGTTCAACCACCGGAAAATAACCGCTGTATTCGGACAAACGAACTTTTCGTTTGGCCCCGTCAATCAGCGAAGGATGATCGGAAAACGTCGTTAATCCAATTGTAATCAATCATCCCACCTCCCAAGTGGTTAGGCATTCACCTTTAAATCTTTGAAGAAATCAACCGCGTTTTCTTTGACCATCGTGAATGGGAAGCTGAACTGCAGCTGTTCTTCGTTAACAGCCAGAACATCGGCATTCTGAGAACGATAGTCGATCAACCCTGCAAACGGATAAACCCGCATTGAGGTACCGACAATGACAATCAAATCAGCTTTTGATACAGCGTCAACACTCTTTGAAATGGCGACCGGATCAAGTCCTTCACCATATAAAACAATGTCTGGGCGTAAAATGCCACCGCAGTTTTCATGATACATACTCTTTAGGTAGTCTTTATAGTCAACGGTCTTATGACACTTCTGACAATAGACGTGATACAAGTTGCCGTGAAATTCAATCAGGTTTTTAGTGCCCGCTTTTCGATACAAGCTGTCAATGTTTTGGGTCACGACAGTGGCATCCCGTTGCTGGGTGAACTGAGCCTGACGTTCATGAATCACATTTGGCTTGGCATCCGGATAATACATATTCGATTTTTCGTATTCCCAGAATACTTTTGGCTCACTCCGAAGGCAATCAGAACTTAAATAGTATTCAGCGGGTTTATCAGACTTGTCGTTTGTATACAACCCGTTTTTTGAACGATAATCAGGAATCCCCGATGCGGTAGAAACCCCGGCACCAGTCAGAAAGACAATCCTTCTTGCATCATCAAATTCAGCTTGAATTTTAGAATCAATCATCGTATTTCTCCTTTAAATGTTCATTATTTCCGAATAATATAAGGCATTTTGAGGCCGTCAAACAATTCCTTTACAGATTTATTATAGACGCCTTTGAAGAACTCGGGGTCATCACCGGTTCCTTTAGGGTTGGCCAAGACAAATGAGTTTTGATCATCAACTCGGTTAAATCCAACGTAACCCTTGGTGTTGCTCTTCACTTCAATCAAATCAGAATGATAAATTTCAAACAGCTGCTTCACTTTCAGGCCAAGCTGACGTTCTGATAACACGCTGGTGACCGTCGTAAATTCAGTGTTGTGAAGTGCCGGTAACTCCCAGTCCTTCAACTGCTCATCAAATGCTTTGAACAATTTAACAACGTTTCGGCGAAGGCCAAATGGTGAATCCGTCGGCTTTTCAGTAATGACCTGATAAAGCTTTTGAGCAGCCGCAAATGAAATTGGGAAATCCTTTTTGAATTTATCGGCAACTTTATCAATCCCGTCACCGTAGAAGACCATTGCATCCAATAAAGTCGTCAACCGCAGCATCATCTGGTCGTCCAATGGATCCGGTTCAGGCTTAATCGTGGCGTAAACACCTTTGAGGTACATCTCCTCAATGTCGTCATTAATAAGATTGTGTTTTCGCTGTTCTGAAACAACCACAAAATGTGAAACGATGTCGTACAGTTCCGTTCCCATCATCTTCAACTGCTCATCCAACGTATCGTCACCGGTGGTCAGTGAATAAAACACCTGTGGGAAGCCCCGAAGGACCATCAAAAGATGGAGGAGTTCATGAGAAGCGGTGTAATTTGGCGCACTTAAATCGGCAATTTGGACAATGATGTTCTTGCCGTCTTGAACCGTCTGGGCCTGATCGTGGCGAACATAACCGGACTGCAGCTTACCAATAAAGGTAACCGTAACGGTCCCCGGGAAAAAGCTGTTAACGGCATCAATGAGTCCGTGGACGTCTTTGTTTAATTCGATATCAATATTATTATCCATGTTGATCTCCTATCTACGCATTGTTTTTAGTATTTCTTTAACTGATTGGGAATCTGGATTGGCCATTTTTTGCAATTGCTCAACAACGGCCGGAAGCTCCTCCGTAGTGGCACCATTTGAAAGTGCCAGGGATTTTAATTGGAGGTTCATGTGCCCTTTTTGAATGCCATCGGTCACGAGTGCCTTTAACGCGGCTAAATTTTGTGCCAGGCCAACGGCTCCGATAACCTGCATTTCTTCTTTTGAATTGTGAATCTGAGCAATTTGTTTGTTAATGACGGCCATCGGCAGAACCTTACTGGCACCGCCGACAAAGCCAATTGGCACCGGCAGAACCATTTTACCAATTAACTGATCGCCGGTCACCTGCCACGTGCTCAAGCCCTTATATCTGCCATCATGAGCAGCAAACGAATGCGCAGCACTCTCAACGGCCCGCCAATCGTTGCCAAAGGCCATGACCGCAGCATCAACGCCGTTCATAATCCCTTTGTTGTGAGTGGCAGCCCGATTGATGTCGAGCTGAGCAACATCACTAGCGTCAGCAATCCGCTGGGCAACTACCTGTCCTGAAAGTGACTGGCTTGCTAACCGTGAAACGTTTACCCTGCCAGTTACCTGAACCACTGCCGAATCGGCAAAGTTCGACAAAATTGCCATGGTTGTTTCGACCTTTAATTGATCGGATATGAAATGGGCAATGGCTTCAAGCATGGTATTCATAATGTTTGCCCCCATCGCTTCGCCGGTATCGGCAACAAGGTCAATTGAGGCGAAGTGATCGGATAATTTTCGAAGCCGAATGTCTCGTGCTCCGCCACCATATTTTAAAATGCTGGGGTGGCTTTGATCAGCCAAGCTTATCAATTGAGAGCGATTGGATTCAATAAAAGCCGAGAGGGTTGCAAATTTAGCGTTTTTGACAATCACCTGACCGTTAACCAGTTTATGCGGAACAACGCACTGAATCCCGGATCCGGCTGACAGCAGTTTGGCACCGTTGCTTGCCGCTGCGATAACCGAAGGCTCTTCGGTCACCATTGGCACCAAATGAGATGTGCCATTAACCACCAGACCGGTGACAACTCCCTCCGGCAACGCGTAATCGGTCAAACTATTTTCAATCAGTTCACCAGAGACCACATCATGGTTTTGCGTAATGGTCGCTATTTGCTCATCGGTCAATCCAACAGATTGCGCAATCAGCTTTAATCTTTCAGAATAACTTTTTTTATAAAAATGATCCCACTTATTTTCCATCATATCACCACAAATCTGTAAGAAGCACAAAAAGCTGGTGAAATAACCAGCTCTACTTTGTACCATATTCTTTTTGGATATATTCGGTAATGATTCCCTCACGAACACCGCTTTCGGAAAACAGGACCTTTTTAGCGTCAATCTTATCCATCAATACAATCAACGGCAACAGGCCGCCAACGATGATGTCCGCCCGGTCGTGCTCCAGTCCCTGGATTTTGCGCCGGCGGTTGACATTGCCTTTTAATAAATTCAAATATGTTCGGTTCACTTGTTCAGAGGTCAAATGGTAGCCATGAATTGCGTCAATTCGAACCATATTCTGACGTTTACGATTGATTCGGGCCAGCGTCCGATTAGCGCCGCCCAAGAGAACCAGCGGCTGATGGGTCGCACGGTTCAACCAATCAATTTTTGAATAAATTTTACGGATGTTAAACTGCGCATTAAATAAATTGGCACCGGTAATATTATCATTCAAATGATATCGCTCGGTAATATTAACCGCTCCAACGGGAATACTGGTAAGGTTGGAGCTCTCCCCGTTGTTGACGCGGATCAACTCACAACTAGCACCACCAATGTCCAAGATCAGGCAGTTCTTAATCCCCAAACGATTGATCACCCCAAGATAGTCATAATAAGCTTCCTGGTTTCCAGACAAAACTTTGAGTGAAATACCAATCTGCTCTTTGACAGCTCTGAGGAATTTAGCTTGATTCTTTGCTTGACGAACGGCCGCCGTCGCAATTCCAATGACTTTTTTAGCCTCGTATTGAGAATAAATCGTTTTGAAATCTGCCAACGACTTGATTGTTCGTTCCATGGCAGCCGGCTGTAAAATTTTCCCCCGGCCCATGCCTTCGGACAATCGGCTATCGCTTTTAATACGTTTGATCTCACGGTAACTACCGTCATCAGAAATTTGGTTAATCGCCATTCTGACAGAATTTGAACCAATATCCAAAATTACAAGGTTTTCCATCCCTGCCACCCTTTCTGGACATATTAGTCAAAATAGTTAATACCGATTGCATCACGAACTTCTTTAAGTGTTTGGTTGGCAACAACGTTTGCGTGTTCACTGCCTTTTTTAAGAATGTCGTAAACACCCTGCTCGTCTTTTGCGTATTGTTCACGGCGTTCACGGATCGGCTTGAGTTCAGCTTGAAGAACATCGTTCAGGTAACGTTTAATCTTAACATCACCAAGACCACCATGACTGTATTGATCCTTGAGTTCTTGAACCTTCTTCTTATCAGGATCAAAGATGTCGAGGTAGGTAAAGACAGTATTGCCTTCAACCTGACCGGGATCTTCAACGTGAACATGGTTGGGGTCGGTGTACATTGACATAATTTTCTTTTGGATGGTATCTTCATCGTCTGACAAATAAATGGCATTGCCCAATGATTTGCTCATCTTGGCATTACCGTCCAAGCCTGGGATTCGACCCATTCCCTTTGGTGGGAAGTAGCCTTCTGGTTCAACCAAAATGTCATCGTTATAAACGGAATTAAATGTCCGGACAATTTCACGGGTTTGCTCCAACATTGGTTCCTGGTCGTCACCGACTGGAACAGTTGTGGCTTTAAATGCGGTAATGTCAGCTGCCTGGCTGATTGGGTACATTGCAAAACCAACTGGAACACTTTGGCCAAACTTCTTTTGACGAATTTCTGTTTTAACAGTTGGGTTTCGGTTTAATCGAGAAACTGTGACTAAATTAGAATAGTGCTGGGTCAATTCAGGTAATGCGGGAATTTGTGACTGAACCAGAATTGTCGACTTCTTAGGATCAATTCCAACGGCCAGGTAATCCAAGGCAACTTGAATCAAGCTGTGACGAATCTTTTCTGGATCCCGGGCATTATCGGTTAACGCCTGCATGTCGGCAATCATAATAAATGTTTCGTAATCACCGGAATTTTGTAATTCAACCCGGTTCTTCAATGAACCAACGTAATGGCCAATGTGAAGCTTACCAGTGGGTCTGTCACCTGTTAAAATAATTTTTTTTGTCATCGTAAACCATCCTTTCAAAAAACGCCCTATTGATTTAACAATAGGACGCTTATACGTGGTACCACCTAAATTGTAACTACTATCAAGTTACCGCTCAAGACGATACGGGTGTCACCCTTTTATAATCCAATTCGTTTCGTCATGGCCGTTTTCAGCAAATCGACCTCTCTGTCGTTGACGATTCTACTCACTTTTTAATAACACTCTAATTTTACTTATAAAACGGCTAAATGTAAACCCTGATTCATGGGATTTATAATGAAAATTTGTTTCCTAATAGCCGGCTGATAAATCGACTTTGTTGATTGCTGCGTCACCAGTTTGAATCAGGCTGGCAAGGTTCTTATACAAAATGTCAAAGGATTCCTCACCGTATTCCTTAAAGCCACCGGAAATATGGGGAGTCAAAATGACATTGTCCATCCCCCATAATGGTGAATCAGCTTCCAGTGGTTCGGACTCGAACACGTCCAGGCCGGCACCGGCCAACTTGGAGGTGTTCAATGCGTTGATTAATGCCTGCGTATCTACTGAGGGGCCGCGGCCAACGTTGATGAAGACCGGCTGGTTGACCATTTGATCAAAGAATGTTTGATTGAAAAAGTGCTTGGTTTCTGAGGTTAACGGCATAATGTTAATCACAAAGTCGGCTTTGGCGGCCCGCTTGGTTCCCTCAGTGTCTGTAACGACTTCATCAAAGTGGTCAACGGGTTTTCCGTGACGGCTGACACCAATTGTTTTGGTACCAAATGCCTGCAGCTTTTCAGCAATTGCCTTGCCAATATGACCGGTTCCAAAAATGACTGCCGTCCGATTGGGCAACGTGTAATTATTCATTCGAATTTTGTCACCAACCCATTGTTTATCGCGACGGGCAGCCTGGCTGGTCACAACGCCCCGGGCAAATGACAGAACATAGGCCAAAACCATCTCACTGATCGGTTCGGCGTGAATCCCGCTGACATTGGTCAATGTGACCTTTTTCTTAGCCAGTTGACTCAATGGCATGTAGTCAACCCCGGCAGAGTTGGATTGGACCAACTTCAGCTTTGGTGATTTGGAAAGAACCTCCATTGCCGGCTTTCCCCAACCATAAATCACGTCAATATCACTGATATTTTCAGAATTTAAATCAGTTGAGTCAAGAACTTGAACGTTCCCCAATTTATTGAGTTTGGAGATCTGTTCAGCCGTCAAACCAAATAAATTTAACAGTTTCATATTCCCATCCCTTCCGTTTTCTTCACACCTAAAATTATACGCTTCAAATTAATTCAAAAACAGAAAAGCCGTTCACCAAAATTCAATGGTCGACTACATTGACATCCCCTGAAATACCAACTAAAATTGTCGAAGCATTCTTAATTAACCGACGTCACGAATCCGAATGGAGGAACCCTTTTGGAAAATAATGAACAAAAAAATGAACAAGTGCGTGTGGACAAAGTCGTTTCAAAAATCGAAAAGAAAATCATCAGTACCGACGATGAATTGAATCGGGCCCACGCAGAAACCAAAAAGGTTCAACAGACCTATTCCGACAACACTTCAGTTAACTATTTTGAAGTTGATGACCGAATTGAAACCAGTGCCGAACTCCAGCAACAACGGGGCTTGGTTTCTCGGTTAACTGAAAACGAGAGCATTTTAAAAAATCAGCTTTCGACTTTAAAGGATTTAAAGAAGTCACCATACTTTGGCCGAATTGATATTCAAGATGACGACGAAGAGGAAACCGAAAGATTGTATATCGGCATCGCCTCATTTGAAAATGAAGACGGTGAGTTCCTCGTTTATGACTGGCGGGCACCAATCTCGAGTGTTTACTATAATGGAACTTTAGGCGAGGTCAGTTATGAAACGCCGATGGGTGAACAGAAAACGACTCTCAAGCGAAAACGTCAGTTCCAAATTGTTGACGGCCAAATCCGCAACATGTTTGACACCAACGAAACCGTTGGTGATGAAATGCTGCAAAGTGCCTTGGGTGAGCAAAATGACGAGTATATGCAAAACATTGTTGCCACCATTCAGCATGAGCAAAACGATATTATTCGAGATACCAAGAGTAATCTGTTAGTTGTTCAAGGAGTTGCCGGCTCGGGAAAAACCTCCGCAATCTTGCAGAGAATTGCTTTTCTGCTGTACCACAGTCGAGACACTTTGGAAGCAGATCAGATTATCCTGTTTTCACCCAACAAATTGTTCAGCCACTATATTTCAGAAGTCCTGCCAAGTTTGGGTGAACGCAACATGCGGCAGGTCACTTTTGATGAATTTATTGATAATCGTTTAAAGGGCTTAAACGTTCAAAGTTTATTTGAACGTTATGAAACCGATGGCGACTTGTCCGAACAGCAACGATTGGTTCGAGCATTCAAGGAATCTGCCAAGTTTATGGATGAAGTTCAGGAATACTGTGATAATTTACAGCCATCACAAATCTTTTTCAGCGACATCATTTTTAACGAATCAACCTTTTTCAGTAAAAAAGAAATTCAAGACATTTTCGACAGTTTTCCAAAGGCTGCCAAGATTTATGACCGCTTCTTGCAGACCAAGAATGAATTGATCAAACGCCTCAAGCACAGAATTGATGATGAAACCAAAGAAGATTGGGTCAACGATGAAATCGACCAGTTGAGTAACGAAAAATATCACGATTTGTTGGGTGGAAAAGAGCTTGGCGAATTTCAAAACGAAGATGCCGAACGCTTTTACATCGCCCGCAAGATTGTCAGTGACCGGCTGCGAGTCGTCTATGATGCGATTTTCAATGACAACTTTTTTGATGCCTACCTGCAATATGCAGACTTCTTAAAGAAAGTGGACCTGCCCCAAAACATTCAAACACCACAGTGGCAACAATCTGTTGATGAATTTAACCACTCAATCGAATTTCACTCAATTAAGTTGGATGATTGTGCCCCACTTCTTTATATGCGCGACTATATGTGTAACAGTGGCCAAAACAATACCATGAAATATTTGTTTGTCGATGAGATGCAGGACTATTCGGTTGCCCAACTGAAATACCTTCGTTACGCCTTTCCAAAGACCAAATGGACTTTATTGGGTGACAGCGAGCAGGCATTATTCAAAGACGTTGAACAGCCTGAAGAAATCCTCAATAAATTAAATGCCGCCTTCCACGTGCGTCGGTCACGGTTGATCAGCCTGATGCGTTCGTATCGATCCACCCTGCCGATTACCAACTTTGCCACATCAATTTTGCCAAACGGCGATGATATTGAAGCGTTCAACCGCCCCGGCAGCATCCCCGAGTTGATTTTGGCTGGTGGCTTTGCTGACGGCATCAAACAACTCCGCAAGGTTGTGGCAGACCAACGAAAGCAATATGCCACCGTCGCCGTTTTAACCAAAAACATGGCGGAAGCTGAACAGGTTTACAAAAAGCTGCATGCATTGGGCGACGTGACACTGCTGCAGGATGCCGACCGAACATTGCCAAAAGGTCTTCTGGTTCTGCCGATCTACTTGGCAAAGGGCTTGGAATTTGATTCCGTCATCGCCTGGGACACTTCCGAAAAGAACTATCCAAATGAAAGCCTTCTGGGAACCCTGTATACAATCATTACCCGGGCCATGCACCAGTTGACGCTGATCAGTTTGGGCGATGTTACCCCACTGATTTCAGATGACAGTGTTACTGATAGAAAAATCAAAATTGAAAAGCAGATTAAAAAGTAAAATAGACAGTATTCAAAAACCGGGTCATAAGTAAAAATACTTATGACCCGGTTTTTGTATTTATCTTTCTTCCAACACGTGTCCCAACC
This sequence comes from Lentilactobacillus kefiri, assembly GCF_007989105.1. Lineage (GTDB taxonomy): Bacteria > Bacillota > Bacilli > Lactobacillales > Lactobacillaceae > Lentilactobacillus > Lentilactobacillus kefiri. The sequence goes on from NZ_BJVK01000012.1 coordinate 55,396, forward strand.
AAGTTGACTATATCAGGTACTGAACATCGCTGGCAAAGGTTGGATAAGCTAAGATCTCTTTATTGAAATCACTAATTTTCATTTGCTGATCAATCATCAAGGTAAAGATATTGATCAGATAGTCGGCATGATTACTCAAAACTGTGGCTCCAACTACCGTTTCCGTATCCCGATCAATAACCACTTTGGCTTTGGCAAGCGGTTCGTTTAATCGGTGGTAACTGTACCAGGCAGACATATCATTGGTAATCAGCATATATCGGCTTTCATCGGTAGCAATACTGGAAGGCAGTCCGACTTGTGCCAGTGCCGGCTGGCCAAAGACAATGGTCGGAATTGATTTGAACTGAATCTTATCAGTCGACCCGTTAAAGTATTTAGCCAAATAACCGGCTTCAAAACCGGCAACGGGTGTCAGCTTTGGCCGCTTGGTGCTGACGACATCCCCCATTGCAAATATATTGGGATTGGATGTCTGCAGATAGTCATTCACAACGACCCCATGTTTATCAGTTTTGACATTCACGTTTTCCAGGCCAATCGTGTCAACGTTTGGTGTCCGGCCTGCGGTACAAAAGACCATATCTGTTGGCAGTCGGAAATCATCTCCGGAAAGAACCAATTGGTCTCCCACCTGAGTAACTTCCTTCACGTCAGTATCCATGTGAAAATCAATGCCTAATTTTTTAAGGTGATCAACTGCTTGGCTGACAAGTTGTTGGTCAAATTGTTTCAGTGGATGATCATTATGGTGGATCAAGTGAACTTTGGCGCCAGCCGCATGCGCGATTCCAGCCAATTCAAACCCAATGTAGCCGCCACCAATAAATGTCACGTCAGATGGCATTTGATCAAGGTTCAAAAAGTCGGTACTGGTTTTAAACAGTTCTTTTCCCGGAATATCCAAGATTGATGGCCGTTGGCCGGTGGCAATGACATATTTATCTCCGGAAAGAAGATCACTACCAGCTTCAATCAGACCATCTTGATTAAAATGAGCATGTTCATGGTAGGTATCAATTCCATCAGAAATTAACCCATTTTGGGTGGCGTTTGAAATTGGATTCGTATATTGACGCTTGTGGCGCATCAGATCAGGCCAGTTGACGCTAACCTTACCTGAAATCCCATTTCCCTGCATATCGTCAACCAACTGGGTCACTTCAAGCCCAGCTAACAAAATTTTCTTGGGATCACACCCGCGGTTGGGGCAAGTCCCTCCAAATAGGTTGTCCTCAACGACGGCAACCGTCTTTTTTTGTCTTCTCAATGAGTGCGCCAAAGAACCACCGGCAACACCACCACCGAGAATGACAACATCATATTGTTTTGTCATCAAATACCCCTCCGTCATAATGAAAATACGATTCATTAATTATTAGTATTAAGTGCTTGTGCTGGATAAATCTCAAATCCATTGTAGAACACTTCAAGCATAATTCCACGTATCCTTAATTGACAAGTCCCTGCGGAATTTGTATCTTAGATGATGTAGTTAAAATTTTATTCAATTGAGGTATACCATGGTTCATGCACTCTGGCGTCAATTTCCACGCATTAATTTAAAATTAACGGCTTTGGAACCCTATCTGCTAAAGGCAGTTAACCTTTCCAATCAGCCGATTCACCACAAAATCACCCAGTTGTTAAAGTCCGGCGGAAAGTTTTTGCGCCCCGGCTTCTTTTACATCTATTCTGAGTTTGGTGAAAAAATCGACCCGGCAAAGGTCAAAGCTGGTGCGGCAGCGGTCGAACTGCTGCATGTGGCGACCCTCATTCATGATGATGTCATCGATGAGTCACCACTTCGAAGGGGCGTTGAGACAATTCAGGTCAAATATGGCCAAAAACACGCCATTTACGCCGGTGATTACCTCTTTACGTGTTACTTTACCCAAGTGTTAAAGTCCACCCAAGAACCGGCTGATATGAAGCGACACGTGGACGCCATGCAAATCATCCTGGCTGGTGAACTCGACCAAATGCAATACAATTTCAATCAAAAAATGACTGAAGCCGACTATTTCCAAGAGATTACCGGAAAAACAGCCGAACTGTTTAAACTTTGTTTCCAACAAAGTGCGATCATCACCCATGCATCTGACGAAATCGTTGAACTCGGTGGTGAGATTGGACTCACAATCGGTCAAGCCTACCAGATTCTAGATGATATTTTGGATTACAGTGGGAGTTCCAAGCAAACCAAAAAACCGGTCTTGGAAGACTTGAAGTCTGGGGTATACACACTTCCGTTAATATTTGCCAACCAACTGGATCATCAGGATTTAAAGCCATTATTAGATAAACGCGAACAGCTTTCGGATGAAGACATTGCCAAGATTCAAAAAATTGTCATCAGTTCCGGTGGATTGGAAAAAGCAATTCAAACGGCTGATTCCCTGACGGACAAAGCATTGGGGCTGATCAATCAGCTGCCTGAGCAAAAGGCCAAGCATGATCTTGAAAAGCTGACCAAGATGCTGCTGACCCGCAAGCAATAAGTATTTAAAATAAAAGATTGCCACCTGCTCGAGGATATTTTCCTTGAGGGTGGCAATCTTTTTTGTTTTGTGGGTTAATTTTGGTTTGCTGAAACGTGTTCCCCAAGCCAACTTCCTCCGCTTTATCCAATAACGAATTCCGGCACGAACCGTGCCAAAATCCGTTATTACATAAATGCTCAGAAGTTAAGCGGCTTGGCTCACACTCTATTATCTTCCCCTATCCAAATCATACAACTGTCTGAATCTAGGTTCCTTCTTGTACAATTCCTGTGGAGTGCCCTGCATATCGAATTGACCATGCTCCATGAAACGGACCTGATCGACATGGGTAATTCCTGCCAAATGGTGAGTTACCCAAATAATTGTCTTGTCTTTCAACAGCTCAAACACTTTGTCCAACAACTTCTTTTCAGTAATTGGATCCAAGCTGACCGTTGGTTCATCCAAGATAATAATTGGTGCGTCCTGAAGCAAAATTCTGGCCAGTGACAATCGCTGACGCTCTCCTCCAGAAAACCGCTTGCCGGCTTCCTGGACCTGAGTATCATACTGATCCGGCAGTGATTCGATGAGATCCTTCAAATCAACTGCAGCAATCGCGTCTTTGACCTGCTGATCAGTGGCATGAATATTTCCCAGCCGGACATTATTCATAACCGTGGTATCAAACAAGTATGGTTGTTGATCCAAAATTCCAAACAATGACGAACGGACATCTTGGAGGTTCAAAATGTTTTGATCATTAACCAAGACCTGACCTTCAGAAGGTGTCAAATCACCGACAACTAATTTCAAGAAAGTACTCTTCCCGGTTCCGCTAGGTCCTAACAATGCGATCTTTTCACCAGGATGAATATCCATCGAAATATTCTTAACAACATCCCGATTACCGTCGGAATATTTAAACGTCAAATGATTAATTGCCAGTTCTTTGAAAGGTTCCGCCAAAGTAGTCTGCTTAACTGGTTCTTTGTCTCCTGAATCCAACGCGTTGACCCGTTCAATTGAGCGCCGATATACCGGCCACTCGCTGGCACCTTGACTCATGTTCACAAATGGCGAAACCGCTGGGAAAATAGCCAGGGCAAATGCTGCTACCCAGTTAGCCAACGATTTTGTGGCGGTAAATTGATTTGCTGACCAAATCAATAGCGTCAACGTTGTCAACAGAACCATAAACTGAACGAAGAATGAACGCCACCACTGGAAGTAGTGATCCCTTTTACGAAGCGCGGCAATTTCTTTAATCGGCTTTTTCTGTAAATTAATGAAATCGTCATAACGCCCTGAAATCAGCCAGTCGCCAAGTCCCAATACTTCATCAGTCAGGTTTGTGTAAAATTCATGCTGAATCTGGTGCTGCTTGAATTCACGAACACCGTTGGTTGCAACCGACGCCAATGGCATGACAACTGTAATAACACCAAGTAACAAAAGCATCAGCAGGCCGACAACCCAGTTGAGTGAACCGACACCGATGACCACGAAAATGTACAACAGCCAACCGATGACCATTGGAAACACGGTTCGAAGATAAAGGTTTTCAATATGTTCAATATCATCCGCCAAAATACTTAGGATATCACCGGTTTGATGAGATCTTTGAATGGCAGATGCTTTACTTTCAACAGTTTGATACAATTTCTTTCGAAAATCGGAAACGATCCGAAGAACCCAGTTATGACTGGTCAATCTTTCAATATATCGAAAAACTGGTCGGGCAATTCCGAATGCCCTTGCCAAAACAACTGGGACATAAATATAAATAATACTGGATGGCTGACGGGCGGCTTCACTAATCAGATAACCGGAGTTAAACATCAAAGCACCGCCGGAGAAGAACGTCATGAACCCCAAGAACAGAACCAGGATTAACAAGCCCTTATATTTACGGAGATAAGGCATAACCCATGTATCATTCGCAAATGTTTTTCTCAAATTTTTCATAGGTCTGCCGCCCCCATTTCTGAACGAAGCTTGACGTAATCACCATTTCGTTGAGCCAACTCATCAGGCGTTCCCTGCTCAACCAAACGGCCATGATCCATGACCAAAACATAATCCATGTCGCCAATCCAATGAAGCCGGTGAGTGGCAAAGAATACCAAATGGTCGTTAAAGACCGGCAAAATATCATTCTTCAAGCTTGCTTCAGTTTCAATGTCCAAATGGGCGGTTGGTTCGTCAAACAACAACACTTTTCGGCTTGGATCAAGAAATGCTCTGGCCAACGCAATCCGTTGCGCCTGACCACCACTAACCGTTCGGGCACCTTCACCAATCATGGTGTTCAACCCATCCGGTAACGTTTTGATCCAATTACTCAACCCGGCTTTATCGGCAGCGTTTTTAATTTCAGATTCAGTTGCGTTTGAAACATAGAACGAAATATTATCCGCTAAAGTTGCATGGAACAAGTATGGATTTTGGGGAATGTAAAGAAAGTTTTTCTGCCAATTTGCCTGATTTAAATGAGGCAGCGACTGGCCATCAATTGAAATCCGGCCTTTGTCGTCTGGTGATAGGAAGCCACCAATCAGGTTAATCAAAGTGGATTTACCTGAACCGGAAGCCCCGATAATCCCAATTTTTTGCATCCCTTTAATATCAATCGAAATATCTTTCAGCGTTGGCTGTTTGGTATCCGGATACGTTAAAGAAACGTGATCCAATTTCAAGGTAGAATCATTGTTCCACTTAAGATCGGGGAGAACTTCCCGTTCCGTCATTTCAGGTTCGTGAAGGACAGCCAGCACCGCACTCATGGCGTTTTTCCCGTTTAAAGTTGCGTGATAATCATTGGCAAAGTTTCGAATAGGCAAAAAATACTCTGGTGCCAACACCAAAATTGTTAAGGCTGGCAGAAGCATGACCTTGCCATCCATTAAATCAAAACCAAGAAAGACCGCAACAACGGCAATCGACAACGTCGTGAAGAAATCAAGGGCAAAAGTAGACGTCAACGCGATTTTTAACGTTGACATGGTTTCCTTCCGGTATGATTCACTGACTTCATAAACATTATCAGCATACCGCTTGGAAAGCCCCAGCTGCTTTAAAGTCGGCAGCCCTCTTAATGTATCGACAAAGTGGTTGGACAGCCTTTGGTAGCCCTCATATTGACGATCTGCTTTACTCTGCGCTGCGAGGCCCAGAATAATCATAAATAAAATAATAACTGGAAAAATGGCAAATAAGAAAATAGCTTGTTCCCAACGAAGGAACAATACATAAAGCAAAATCAGCCATGGGGTAATCGACATATCCAAGATTTTAATAATGACCAGCATTAAATAAGTCTGGACTTGGTCAATTCCTTCAAGTGCCATGGTCACGATGTTTCCAGTACCGCGCTTATCAATTTCAGCAGGTCCCAGACGGAAAATTTTCGCCATCAGATCTTCCCGCATATCACCACTCGTTTTGGCAACGAATGGGAAAAGCACGCGATTTTCTGTCACCGTTAATAAATGTCGAGCCAAGAAGGCAACTGTAAACACGATTGCCGGCACAATGACCGTATTAAATGACTGCAAATTCCATAAATTAACAATCGCGATTGACAATGCCCGAGCCTGGACAATTATTGCGATTGCCTGGATGAATACCAAGACACCTAAAATACCGGCATATTTTTTCATCCCCGGCAGATCAAACAATCTTTTATCAATCAAACTTTTCACTCCCCCATAAAAAAGTAATTACAGTGTCTAGTATAAAGAATTATTGCGCACAATGAAATATGTGAGCGCTTTTCTTTATGGTTTTCTTTGAAGTCCAGGACTACTGATTGCAAATTCCGGGCAAAACAAAAGACAGCAATGAATATGTTTGTTCATTGCTGCCTTTCAACTATTAGACTCCAGGAACAACCCGGAATTTATCACTCACTTTATTAAGCAACTTGCTTTGGTGACTTGATCCGCTTGTAGAATACCCAGTAACTCCAAATGAAGTATACCAAGACAATTGGCAATATCGTGAAGGTCAAAATGGTCATCAAATGCAAAGTGTATGGAGAGCTTGATGCATTTTTAATTAAAATTGAGTTTGCATTGTTCGTTGCAATCATAACTCGTGGGAACAATCCGTTGAAGATTAAGACAACAACACTGATCAGTGAAAGTCCACTGGCAATGAATGATGCCCAGTCGTGACTGGATTGTGCGCCCCACCATGCTGCCAAGGTGAAGATAACCAAGGCAATTAAGATTGCCCAGGTTGACATTGGCTTACGAGCAAAGAAATCAGTGGTCAAGTAAAGCAAGATAACAAAGACAACTTCACCGGCAAGCAATACCGGATAAAGAATCTTGCTCCACTTTTCGGCACGTGCTCTTAATTCGCCACTTGTCTTCAAGCGCAGGAAGTTTAATCCGTGAATGAAGCAAAGTAGTGAAACGGCAACTCCGCCGACGATAGAGAACCAGTTGACATATGTGGTAAAGCTACCAAAAATGTCACCGTTCTTATCAATCGGAACACCTTGAATCATGCTGGTGAACATCATTCCAAATAGGAATGCGGCGAAGAAACTACCAAGAGTTGATGCCCATTCCCAGAAGTTGCGCCAAGTATCGGTCCGCATATTAGCACGGAATTCAAATGACACACCTCTGAAAATCAAAGCAACCAAAATTAAGAACAAAACAATGTAATAGCCTGAGAACAATGAAGCATACCACATTGGGAATGATGCAAACATTGCACCACCGGCAGTGATCAGCCAAACTTCATTTCCATCCCAGTGCGGTCCGATTGTTTGAATCACAGTATCACGTTCGTCACGGTTCTTAGCAAAGAATCGAACGGCCATTCCAATACCGAAATCAAAACCTTCCAGGAAGAAGAAGCCGCTAAACAACACGCCAATCAATAAGAACCAAATAAATTGATAACTAGTCATTATGAGCCGCCCCCATTTCATATGGATCTACCTTTTTGTCTGATTCTTGAGGCTTGCTTGAGTATCCGTCAGTCAATACTGAATCTGGACCCTGCTTGAGAACCCGGTGACTCAAGATAATCATGACAGCTCCCAAGGAAGCAAAGATCAAGAAGTAAACAATGTTGGTAAACAGCAAACTTGCGACGGTAGATGTTGGTGATACCGCATCGGCAATGGTCAGCAGTCCGTAAACAACCCATGGATAACGGCCAAATTCAGTGACGAACCAGCCACAGGTATTAACGATAAATGGAAGCCAAACCATTAAGCCCATCAGGTATAGGAACCAACGCTGTCTCATAATACTTTGAGACTTCTTACGGTTGAACCATAATCCAACAATTGCAACAAGTGCAAACAATCCGGCTGATACAGCCATAATTCTGAAGCTGTAGAACAAGGTACGGGTTGGAACGTAGTAATTACGTGTCTGACCATTCTTGTTGTACTTAGCTTTCAACTCTTTGTTAACTTGTTGTTGACCCTTAAAGGTACCTTTCAAGCTATGGTGACCAAGAATATTCAAAGCATATGGAACTTCAATTGACCAAGTGGTCTTGTGGTTCTTAGTACCTTGAATAACTGACCAATTACCTTTTTGAGTTGAATTCTTCCAAAGGCCTTCCATAGCAGCAAACTTCATTGGTTGGTTATTAATCAAATAACGGGTTTGAGTATCACCTGACCAAACAGAACCTAAGCAGGCAATTAAACCAACGATCAACGTTAACTTCATTGACTTACGATAGAAGTTTTCGTGATCCTTTTTAAGTAAACGCCATGCTGAGCATCCAGCAACAACGAACGCAGCTGTTAAGAATGCACCGAAGATAACGTGTGGAAATTCATTCCATAGTTGACGGTTCATAATAACAGCAGAGAAACTGGTCATTTCAACTTTGTGTTGTGCAGCATTCATTGCATAACCGACTGGGTTTTGCATAAAGCTGTTGGCTGCCAAAATCCAAAGTGCAGATAAGGTTGAACCAAAAGCTGTTAACCAAATGAATAAACAGTGAACCACTTTATTGAAGCGATCCCATGTGAACATCCAAAGGCCAATGAAAGTTGACTCCATAAAGAATGCAGCCAAAGCTTCAATTGCTAGTGGTGCACCAAAGATATCCCCCATGAACCTTGAATAATCCGACCAGTTCATACCAAACTGGAATTCTTGAATAATACCAGTAACAACACCTACAGCAAAACTATAAAGGAAAATCTTCCCCCAGAATTTTGTCATATTTTTATATGTGTCATCCTTCGTTACAACGTAACATGTTTCCATAATTGCAACAATAAAAGCTAAACCAATAGAAAATGGTACGAAGAAGAAGTGAAACACAGTGGTCATCGCAAATTGAAAACGTGACAACCCCAACATCGACAATCCGACATTTAACATTGTTGTATCCCCCCTTACTAAATATTAATGAGTTATCCTCACATACACCTATTGTATATAGAAACCGGTCAACATTCAATTAAAAGACTGAATAATTATCAGTAAATATTCATAATTTGAGCCCACAGTGGATACAATCCACTCATAAAAGTGAAAGCGTCATCGATCGTTTAGAATATCAATCTATTTTGATCCTCAAATTGACTTGTGAAATTGTTGCAATGGCTTTCATTAGACAATTGTCTACCCCGCATTTATAATAAGGATGATAAGATTAGTTTATGCTATTATTGTAATTTTTAGAAGCAATCTTATTGCAATTATCTCAAAGGGGGAATCTTTTCATGACAAAGAACATCGTCGTCATTGGAGCTGGATTTGCCGGCGTTTATGCGACTAAAAAGTTGGCAAAACGTTTTAAGAGCAACTCCGATGTCCAGATTACATTAATCGACCGTCACTCATACTTCACCTATCTTACCCGATTACATGAAGTTGCCACTGAGCGGGTTGATCCAAGCAGTATCCAGTACGATCTGCAACGAATTTTTCACAAGCAGAAAAACGTGCAGTTGGTTACGGATAATGTGACTGCTGTTGATAAGGAGAAAAAGGTCGTCACAGGTGAGAATGGCACCTATCCATTTGACAGCCTGCTAATTAGTATGGGTGGTGAACCCAACGACTTCGGAACACCCGGAGTTAAAGAAAACGGCTACACATTATGGTCAATGGAAGATGCACTTCGTCTTCGGGCCCACATCCGTGATGTCATCGCAAAAGGTGCCATCGAACGTGATCCTGAGAAGCGTCGGGCAATGTTAACGATTGTTGTCTGTGGTTCCGGATTTACCGGTGCCGAAACAATCGGTGAATTAATTGATTATAAGAAGGTTTTGGCCAAGGATTACAAGCTGGATCCAAACGAGATCCACATCCTCTTGGTTGAAGCCGCACCTACCATTATTAACATGCTTGATCGAACCAATGCAGCTCACGCTGAAAAGTTCATTAAGAAGAACGGCATTGAAATTCGCACTTCTTCAATGATCACTTCCGTCAATCCAGACAGTGTTGATATTAAGGATCAGGATTCAATTCCAACAAATACGTTAATTTGGACTGCCGGAGTTAAAACCAATCATGTTGCCGACAGCTTTGGGATTGATGCCGGTCGTGGTGGCCGTTTGGTTACCAACCAATATCTTCAAGCCAAGGGATTTGAAGATAAGAGCATCTACGTTGCCGGTGATGATGCCAACGCAACTGAGGAAGGCGCAGAACGTGCCGTTCCACAAACTGCTCAGGAAGCTGAAAACGAAGCCGTTGTTTCTGCCGCAAACATTGCCGCTGATATTGAAGGCAATCACAACTATACGGAATTCCATGATAAAAACATGGGCTTCACCGTTTCATTTGGTGCCTACTATGGTATCGCTCAAGTCTTTGGCGGCAAACGAATTCGTGGTTGGATCGCAACCATTATGAAGCATGGGACCAACCTCCTTTACTTCATGCGAATTCATTCCGGTTACTTCATGATGCAATACATCTTAGAAGAATTCTTCAGAGTCAACAACAATCGAACAGTTCTTCCTGGTATTACCGCTCGTCGAAGTAACGCATTGTGGAGCGTTCCGCTAAGAATGTTCTTGGGAATTGTCTTAATGGTTGATGCCTTTTCAGCCAACGTCATCATTCCAGTTGGATTTGGCTTAACCGCAATTGAAGCGATTCTTGGATGCTTGATATTCTTTGGGCTATTCACATGGATTGCCAACCTCGCATTGATCATCGTATTCTTTATGGGAATTGCCACTTGGCCACATGCATGGATTGTCTTTGCAGCCATTGCATTAATGAATGGTTCTGGTCGTTCATTTGGTTTGGACTACTGGTGCGTTCCTTGGTTACAAAAGACTTGGGGCCGTTCACGTTACGGGATTCCAAAGTCAATTTATAAAAAGTAATTCAATTAACTAAAAATAGGATCAAGGCAATTTGATGATTGTCTTGATCCTATTTTTTGTGGGG
>NZ_BJVK01000013.1 GCF_007989105.1 Lentilactobacillus kefiri
GCCATGCAAAAAAAGATGAAGCAAATTTATCTGATGAGGATCGGAACCTGATCCATAAATACATTAAAAAGATGAGGAGGGGAAGTAATGGTTGATAAAGAACTACTTGAAAGTATTGAAGCGCTTAATAAATTTGATCATGGGGATGATTCTGACGTTGAAGTTCAGAAAGTTTCCTTGGAAGTTCCGAGGACTCGGCCGAGTGATATTAAAGAGCTCAGGAAAAGAGAAAATCTTACCCAACAGTCACTGGCTGCTTTCCTGGGAGTTTCAGTCCGGACAGTTCAGGGATGGGAGATTGGTAAAAGTAAGCCAAACGGATCTGCACGCCGACTGATTCAGTTGTTGGGGAAGAATCCTGATCTCATAAATGCAATTTATGTAAATTGATAAAATGGCTGCTCGGGAGCTGCAGGACGCGATTAAAGAAGCGATCGGGTAACTTTTCTGGTCAAATCTGAAAATTGGCAAAAGGCCGTCGGAAAACAAGTATATTCAGGTTAAACGCAATCAATCATGTAAGTTAAGAGTCACACAAAAATCTCTCAGCAGTTGCTGGGAGATTTTTGTAAATGCATCATTTTTTCGATTTATAATCAACCAGATATTTAGTCAATCGAACAGTAACATCTTGGCGGTTATCCAAAATGCGGAGGATATTAATTGATGATTTTTTATCGTCAATTTCATATAAAATTGAGTTTCTGGGAGTCCTAAGACAGTAAACCCCAGCTAAACTAATTTCTCCTATGATCCTTTCTATTGGTTTACCAGCCTTCGAAATTTTTTTCAAATTATCAAGTTGATTAAAAATGTTTGATAATATTTTGTCACTGACAGATCTGTCAAATTGATTATCCAGATACGTCGTTATTGATTTTAGATCATTTAGGGCATCATCATAAAGATTTAAAGAATACGTCATCGGTCCATGATTTCCTTTTCAACATCTTTTAGTGAATGCAAGGAGCCCTTGCGTGCGTGGTCAACAATCTGGATTAACTCATTAGCTACTTGTTCTTGTTCAAACTTTTCGAATTCATCAATATCAACAATTGCATACTTACCATAGCCATTTTTAGTTAGAATGACAGGATTGTCGGGCGTTACTTCCTCTAAAAGTTTATTATATGAACGCAGCTCAGAAATGGGCTTAATATTTTTAATGCCAAAATTTGGGGTTTTCATATTTCCACCTCCAGATGCAAGTATACCGGCAGTGCTGCAAATTTGCAACGGGAGATGATCGAGCCTCTTGAAGCAAAATCATCAGCCATTTTAGTTGCTTTTTACCGTCAATTACTATAGTCTGTTATCATACTTACAAAAGGTAAGCGACAGGAGGAAAAAGCATGAGCATGGTTGACGTAGATAAATTACAATTTGGACTGGAAACGTTTGGTGATATTGTTTCCGCTGAAGACGGTGAGCTTTTAACCGCCGGCCAATCAATTCGCCAAATCGTTAAAGAAGGCCAATTAGCCGACAAGTTGGGCGTTGATGTCTTCGGTGTCGGCGAACATCACCGTCCTGATTACAGTGTTTCAAGTCCGGAAATTGTTCTGGGCTCGATCGCATCGGTGACTGAACACATCAAGCTGGCCACAGCTGTTACTGTGTTGAGTTCCGATGATCCGGTTCGGGTATACGAACGGTTTGCCACTCTTGAGGGGTTATCCGAAGGCCGTGCACAAGTGATGCTTGGTCGTGGCTCGTTCACGGAATCCTTCCCGTTGTTTGGCTATGATTTAACCGACTATGATGATTTATTCAATGAAAAATTAGAGATGTACAGTCAACTGATCAAAGAAAAGCCGATCACTTGGCATGGTAAATTTACCCAATCCCTTAAAGATCAAGATGTTTATCCAAAGACGGATTATAACGGCATCGAAACTTATATCGGAATTGGCGGATCACCAGAATCGATTATCCGAACTGCCAGATATGGCTACAAGGTCATCTTGGCAATCATCGGTGGGCAGGCTGACCGCTTCGTACCGTACTTGAACTTATACAAAAAAGCAGCCGAAAAATATAATATGCCGGTTCAACCCGTTGCCGTTCACTCCCATGGTTTTATCGCCGATGATGAGGACGAAGCTGTTGAAGTTGCTTGGAAGAACATCAAGGCCAATTTTGACCGCATCGGGTTAACTCGAGGCTGGGCACCGATGAGCCGTGAGCAGTTCGATGGTGAAACTAAGGTGGGTTCCTTCTACGTTGGTAATCCGGAACACGTTGCTCAAAGAATGGCTCGGACTATCAATTTGATGAACTTGGGCCGCTTTGACCTTGTGTATGGTGCAGGAAACCAAACTGCCGCTCAACGTGAACGCATGATCGAATTATACGGAACCAAAGTGATTCCTCGTGTTAAAGAAATCTTGTCCGAGGAGGACTAATCATGACAGAAATTAAAAATGTCGGCATTCTGGGTGCCGGAAAAGTAGGCATTGTGTTAGCCCAGTTGGCATTAAAGGCCGGTTATCACGTCCGGATTTCCGGATCGGGATCGGTTGAAAAGATTGCCATGACCATTGAGACTCTGGTGCCGGGTGCAACTCCAGCTACTAACCAAGGCGTGGTCGCCAAGAGTGATTTGATTATTTTGGCAATTCCACTGAGTCGATACAAGAACATCAAGTCGAAGCTGCTTAAAGGCAAATTGGTTATCGACGCCATGAACTACTGGTGGGAAACTGACGGCATTCGAGAAGAAGTCTTGGATCCATCGTCAACCTCTAGTGAGCAGGTTCAAAAGTATTTCAATAAGAGCACAGTGGTCAAAACTTTTAACCACATGGGCTACCATAACCTTCAAGAAGAGGCCAAGCCGGCCGGTGCCGAGAATCGTAAGGCACTATTTGTGACTGGTGATGACAAAGCAGCCGTTGATCAAGTGGCTAAATTTGTGGATACCATGGGCTTTGACACCGTGGTTCACTATGATATCGCTGATGGCATTATGACTGAGCCTGGCAGTGAATTGTTTGGTGCCAGTTTGACCAAAGCTGATCTGCAGAATGTGATTAATCATTTTGATGAGACTGATTTTGGGAAGAAGATTCAGGCGGAAGAAAAATAGATTGATGAGATTTACAAATAATACTAGAAATTAAAATAACCTCCCAAAGTTAAAGCGAGTACTTTAACTTTGGGAGGTTTTCCTTTCTTGGACAATAATGTTCGACTGGGATGGTTATAGATGGCAGATTTTGGTAAAATATTCTCAATGTTGGTTCCAAAAACGTAAACGAGTTAGTGAATAACTCCGATGGAACTAAAAGCTAAAGGATTAGATGATGAAGCTGTAATTATGGAGCTTCAAGGAAGGAGGTAAGGGATGAAAGAAAAGATAATGAAACTCCTAATTAAATTCATCTTGCTCACATCGTTATACAATGCGGCATTAGGAGTTTGGGGTGGCACAATCTACTTATTTATGAAACACATTCACTATACATATGCGGATATTAATATTTTTTTGGCTATTTTTGGGGTTGTGACTTTTTTTGCTGAGTTACCATCTGGAATTTTGGCAGATAAATTTGGCAGAATCAATGTGTTCATTTCGAGCTGCGTAACCAGAAGTATTGGATTGTTCTTTCTTTTCTTTGATACTGGAAATGGCTGGTTTCTTTGCATAAGTGGAATTTTGACGGCATTGGGAGATTCTTTGTATTCAGGCACACTTGACTCATGGTTTGTTGACAAAGCGAAGGTTATTAATCCAAATTACCAAATTGATCATGCGTTTTCACTAACAACATCACTTTCGACGGCAGTATCCTTGCTTACCGGATTTGTTGGGGCGCAATTTCTTGCAAATATTAATTTAGGATACCCAATATTAGCTGGGGCAATTTTACTTCTATGCCCAATCCCGTTTGCTTGGGGAGAAAGAAAATTCGAACATCCAGCTCAACTAAAATCTCAAAACTTTAGGCATGCCTTTAAAGCTAAACTACCTAATCTAAAATCAATCAAGGATATCGTCAGAAACAATAAAACCTTTTTCTGCTATAGTCTCGCCTTTTTGCCAATAACGTTAATTTCCACCGGCCCATATAATCAATGGCAGTTATTCTTTCAGCAAGGCCTTAAAACTGTCCAAACTGGATGGATATTAGTGGGTGTTAACCTGTTGGGGATATTTGGTGCGTATATTGCGGGCTATCTTTTAAAAATTAAAAGACAGATTGTTCTGTTAACGTGGTTGACTATTGTCAATGCCGGAACAATTATATTTGCCGCAACTGTTGGGCTCAAAATATTAGCAATTATGTTGTTCTTGATTCATGTATTATTTACATCCTCTGACGAAGTTGTGAGATATACAATATTACACCAACAAATTAGTGGATCCAAAAGAACAACGCTAATTTCACTTAACAACACTTTGAATGCCGCAGCAACGTTGCTTGTACTTGGCATCAATGGTTGGTTGTCGGACGTTTATTCTATTGGGGTTGCCTGGACAATTACAGCAATCCTTGGCCTTTTGCTGACCACGATGGGATACTTAATCATTTCTCGTATATTTAAGCAAAAGATGGCGGCAACGGCTGCTGATGATGGTTAGTTTTAAAATCACTTGGTTTTTTACCTGAGTTTACTGATTACTTTGAACCTGATAAAATTGTTTATACACAAAGGAGCCAGCCGCTTTTCGGACTATATTGCCGAAAGGGGGGCCGACTTTGTTGGATACCGACATTTGTCTGTAAAATACGACGATTGGTGGTGACTGGCACTAAACGAAACAAGTTGACATATTAGGAGTTGAAGTTGGTGAACAAGAAAACATTAGTAAATATCTTTGTTATTGTGATGGGGCTGTGGCTACTTGGATCATATTTTATTGAGCACAGATGGTTGGAGCTATTTGGATTGTTGATCATAATCATTTATGTGCTGGTAGTTATTAATAAGCACAAATAACGTTTCAAATTTTCTGATTACATATTAGATATACAAATTGAACATTCTTCTGGTTGGTATAATTTGCAAAGGAGATAATAACTTGAAAATCACGCAAAAGTTCACCGATAACATCACAAACCAATTTGGTGGTAAAACTTTGGCAAGATTGCCACTTCTACTTGGCTTTGTTACTTTACTTTCTCTCGGTCTGTATTTTGTTGATTCTCTCCAACATGTTGCATCAATTATTTTGGATATTTCATTGTTTGGATGGGCTGATTTGGTAGCGATTGTCCTTACCAGAAGGGGTTGGAATGTCTACATAAGTGTTTTGTTGTCGGCCATTTTCTTGGTTTTGGTGGGTGTGTTGGTTTATTTTGCGTTAGGATTGCTTACGGGTAATTAGTTGAGGGATGACAGGCATACACGCCATTTTCTTTCATAACTTAAAAGGCAGTAACCGCTGACTTTGCGGTCACTGCCTTTCATCAATATTAAAGCTCTTTCTCTCTCATTGATACCAATGACAAGACAATGCAAACACCTAAGAGAACCCCGCAAGTTGCGATATATGGTTCAAACTCTGAGATTGACAAGTTTCCAAGACTTACTTCGTTGCTGGCACCAAAGAAATCAATATATTTTAACCATTTCCAATTTGCCAGCATTCGAACCGTTGTGACACCTATCGGAAATACCACAATGAATATTGAACTAATAACGATTGAATTTGTGACCACTAGTATTAGAATCCCCATACTAAAAACAATGCTAATGAAGAAAGTGATGGTAATATCTGTTAACACAGAAGTGCTCAATAAGTTTGGCAATGATGCACCGAGAGACCTGCCAAGAATTAAGCTCATAATGATAGTAGTAAGAAAGTATGCGGTAATGGAAATAAAGATCGTAATTAATAGCGTAATATATTTTGATAGGATAAAGCTTGATCTTGAAATTCCGGATATTAATGTGTTCTTATATGTTTGCTGGCTAAACTCATAACCGATAGTAATGATAAATAGTCCGATGACCATATACATAAGAAGGCTGGCAGAAATTGTTAATCCTCGTATGCCATCCAGAATCGTCCAATTCGATCGAGCTAGACGATCAAGAGATTCTTCATTGCCGTTAGCCATAATACCACCGACAGTTTTTGTTTTGGTGATGAGTGCACTATATACAATGACTAAACCTAAGGTTACATAGAAACCAACTGAGTGGATCAGGCGATAAGTATCTGCCCTTAATTGATTGATCATATTTACATCTTCATTCATATATTGGAGTACTTTATTTTGAAAATTTGTGTTCTGATAATAAGGCTATAATTCCTTTTCTTTAATTGTCACCAATGACAATCCAATGCAGACCACCAAGATGATCCCACAGGTCAAGATGTAAGGGCCAAAATGAGAGGCTGTCAAAGTACCAACGGCGACTTTATTACTGGCACCGAAGAAATCAATATATTTTAACCAGTTCCATTTTACAAAAACATGCAGCATTGAAACAGCTAATGGAAAAAGAACAATGAAGACTGAACTGATGACGATGGAATTTGTCAGCATTAAAACCAAAATGGCAATACTGAAAACAATACTGATAAAAAACGATACTGCCAGAGTGGTGACCAAAGAAATGTTGATTAAATGAGGCCATGAGGCTCCAAGCTTTCGACCGAGAATCATGCTGGTAGCCAACACCGTGAGAAAGTACATAAAGATATTAATAAAAATGGTAAAGAGAAGCATGACATATTTTGCCATGATGAACTTAAATCGAGAAATCCCAGATACCAAGGTATTTTTATAAGTTTTCTGACTGAATTCATACCCGATGATGATCACAAATAGGCTCATAATGACATACATTAGGGCACTTGATGACATTGTTAATCCCCGGATGCTGTCCAGAATGGTCCAATTTGAATTGGCTAGATGGGCCAGTAGACTCTGGTCAGCATTCACCATAATACCACCAATGGATTTGGATTCGGTGATCAAGACACTGTAGCTAATCACCAGGAGCAATGTGATATAAAAGCCAATTGAGTGGGTTATGCGGTATGTGTCTGCTCTTAATTGATTGATCATTATTTTTCACCTTCATCTGTTTTCTTCATTAGTTGAGTATAATATTGTTCTAATGAGCCTTCTTGCTTGGTCATTCCGTTTAATGCGACACCATTCATGATCAACAATTGACTCAGGTTTCCTGTATTGAGATGGTTATCCTTTACGAAAATACTGTGGTCGTTTTGAATTGAGAAAGGTTTGACGTTTGAGGAGTCCAGAACTTCTGAAGCCTTTGCTACGTCGTCAACATCCAGAAGAATTCCCGATTCCTTTTCCTTATCCAGTTCTTCTTTGGTGACTTCTTTGATAAACTTGCCATGATGAATGAAGCCAAACTTTGTGGATACTTGGTATAATTCGGTCAGGATATGGCTAGAAATTAAAATGGTGGTTTGCTGTTCGTGGTTCAATTTATATAGTAACTTCCGGATCTCGATAATTCCTGATGGATCCAAGCCATTAATTGGTTCGTCCAAAATCAAAAAGTCGGGATGGGGTAAAATTGCAAATGCTAATCCAAGCCGTTGTTTCTGACCTAATGATAAGTGTTTTGCTTTTGTTTTCCGCTTCTTACTTAATCCGACAAACTCGATTGTGTCGTCGATAGCAGTTTTTGACTGAATGCCATTTTGTTTGGCAATTACCTTTAGGTTTTGAATCACTGTTAAGCTGTTGAATGCTGCAGGTGATTCAATCATTGCCCCAGTTCGTTTAAGGGCTTGTTGATAGTTGGAAGTTGATTCACCAAATAATGAAATTGATCCTGTTCGCAGTGGCGATATTTTGGTGATTAATTTCATGATGGTCGTTTTACCGGCACCATTTTCTCCAATGAGCCCATAGATATCTCCTCTCTTAATTTGAAAAGACACTGAGTCTAGAGCTTGGAATCGGCCAAATTTTTTACTCACATGATTAAAATCCAGAACTGTTTCGGTCATGGGTTGTTCCTCCTTGGTTGACTTAACTTATGATTTAATCATAAACTGCATATATTAATTCCGGACATAACAAATCCTTAATTAATCCTTAATTGTGGTGCCCAGCTTTTAAGGTTAAAATTAATACTGAATAAAGGGGTGCGAAAATATGGCGAATGCAAAAATTCTGGTTGTGGAAGACCATCAAGATGTCCGTGACTTGTTAAGTGATGTCTTAGCTGCAGACTATCAGATAGTCAAGGCAGTTGATGGCGTTAGTGCTTTGGCAAAATTTAATACTGAAAATCCCGATCTAGTTATTTTGGACTTAATGTTGCCACAGGTTACCGGTGAGAGTGTCTTAAAAACGATTCGCAAGACTTCAAATGTACCTGTATTAGTATTAACTGCAATCCAGGACAAGCAAAAAGTCGTTTCCCTCTTAAAGGAGGGTGCCAATGACTATCTCACCAAACCATTTGATATCGATGAATTAATTGCCAGAGTTCAGGTTCAATTGCGCCAACGGGCTACTGAACAGCCTAAGCAGACCAATTTGACCTATGACAATATTTCCTTGGACACAACAATTCATCGTGTTTATGTGAACGGTCAGGAATTAAGTTTACCCAAAAAAGAATTTGCAATCCTTCAATTATTCTTGGGTCACCCTAAGCAGGTCTTTACCAAAGAGAATTTGTACGAAACCGTGTGGGGTGAGCCTTATATGAACGCGGAGAATACTTTAAACGTTCATATCAGCAACCTGCGGAACAAGGTTAATGATTTGGCGGGAACCGGTAACAAATATATTATTTCAATTTGGGGAATTGGTGTGCGCTTTGTTTAGTCAGGAGTGATGAGATGACGCTATTTTTGATGATAATATGTATAATCCTGATCGGCATCATCGGTCTGATGGTTGTGGAAATTCGGCGAATTAATCGGGAACTGAGGTATATTAATTCCCATGATACCAATGCAGAGGTGACAACCAATACCGGTTGGCCACTTTTCAGTAAACTGGCCCAAGCCGTTAACTATAGCCTTAATAAGACCAGAACTGCGCGTATCAAGCAGATTGACCAGGAAAAGCAAATTAAGCAAATGCTGACCAACCTCACTCATGATATCAGAACGCCATTAACTGTGGCAATTGGCTATATACAGTTGCTGGATAAACAACGACATGACGATCAAAACAAAAAGGAATATCAACGAATTGAGAACAATCTCATGGAAGTTAATTATTATCTGCATTATCTAATGGATTTTAATTTGCTTCAAGAGAAGAATTCACAGTTATCCATTTCAGAAGTGAATATTTCTGAAACCTTGGAGAAAGAATTATTTGATTACTATGATGACCTCACTGCCAAGGGGCTTCAGGTGGCAATTGATATCCGACCGAACGTCACGATTCGAACAGATAAAACCTTGCTGGAACGAGTCTTTCAGAACCTGATCAGTAACATCTTAAAATATGCTGATAAACAGGTGACTATTTCACTCCAGGAGAAGGATGAGAATCATTTTGAAATTGTTTTTAAGAATCAAACACCAGCCGTATTTAAATTGGATAGTAAATTAACGGACCGGTTTGTAACTGCTGATGCCAGCCGGACTAATCAGAGTGTTGGGTTAGGATTAGATATTGTTCGATCTTTAGTTACGACATTGGGTGGCAAGTTCAGTGTTAATTCTGAAGATGATCAATATGTTGCTGTGCTCACATTCAGATATAAAGAGTTGCAAAGTTAATGAAGATAAGAAAGTACAAGATTTGGCAGTGATCGGCTATAGCAGACAGGAGATAAAATATGCACAATTGGCGGGAAAATCGAATTGCATCAGCAATCAACGGAACTAATCCCATGGTAATGGCCGAACTTCCTGGCGGATTTGCAGTTTTTGGTGATACCCAGTTTTTACCTGGATATTCAGTATTGTTGCCCAAAAGGCAAGTGGCATCTTTAAATGATTTATCAATTGAGCAAAGAACGGTCTTTCTCCGTGACATGAGTATTTTGGGGGATGCCGTGCTTAAGGCCACTGGTGCTCTGCGAGTTAACTACGATATTTTAGGCAATACTGACAACTTTTTGCATGCCCATGTTTTTCCGAGATATCAGACAGAAGCACCTGAACGACTGAAAAAGCCCGTTTGGTTGTATAGTCCGGATTATTGGTATGATGATACATACGCGTACGATCCTCAGCGAGATGATGAATTGCGAAATAAGATAACCGACATTTTAAGCAACAAATAAATAGCCGGGATGAGCCGATTGTTGCAGGTTCACACATAAATAATGTGGAAACGCAAAAAAGCTGAAACAAAAGTTTAGACTTTTGGTCAGCCTCTTTAAAATATTCTATGGTTTTGAAAAATTCGGCTGCTTTTGAGGACAGCTCCAACCCATCTGATTCTTCCGCTTAACCGATAAAAGACCATAACCGCAAAATCAGCGATTATGGTCTTTTATCAATTAATGCTCAAAAATTGATTGGCATTTTTAATTATATTCCGGAACATGTTGCTTTTGAGGACAGCTCCGACGGCCGGCGGAACGCCTGCCTAGCCTACTTGGCGACAACCCTGTCCCCGGGTTTCGTCGCTCACTACTGTTCCTCATTCTCAAAACATATGGATTATAAGTTTGTCGCTTGACCATTTCCTAGCCGAAATGTGCCATTTAAGCCAGCTTTCTCCGCTTAACCGATAAAAGACCATAACCACAAAACCAGCGATTATGGTCTTTTATCAATTAATGCTCAAAAAATTGATTGGCATTTTTAGTTATATTCCGGAACATGCTGCTTTTGAGGACAGCTCCGACGGGCCTGACGCTAACTTCTAAGTCAAAACTGATTTAAATCCAAACCCGGGATTTTAATCAGTTCTGCCTTAGAAACCGCGTCACCCAGCCCTCGTCGCTCACTACTGTTCTTTATACCAAGTATAATGGAAGCTGCCTGGACGGTCGACACGTTCGTATGTGTGGGCACCGAAGTAGTCACGTTGTGCTTGCAACAAGTTTGCAGGAACAACTTCTGAACGATATGAATCGTAGTATGATACGGCGGCTGCCAATGATGGTACTGGTACACCGGCCTTTGTTGCCAATGCTACGACATCACGTGCTGATTCTTGATACTTCTTTGCAATATCAGTGAAGTATGGGTCAAGAAGCAGGTTTTGCAAATCTGGGTTCTTGTCGTAGGCGTCGGTAATGTTTTGAAGGAAGCGGGCACGAATAATGCATCCGGCTCTCCAAATCTTGGCCATTTCGCCTAACTTGATGTTCCACTTGTATTGTTGTGAAGCAGCTTTCAATTGGTCAAAGCCTTGAGCGTAACTCATAACTTTACCAAAGTAGAGGGCTTCACGAACCTTTTCAACAATTTCTTTCTTATCAAAGTCAACTTTGCCTTCTGGCTTAGGAAGAACCTTTGATGCTGCAACACGATCTTTCTTGAACATTGAAATGAATCGTGCGTAAACAGCTTCAGTAATAACTGATTGATCGATACCAACTTCAAGGGCATCTTGTGAGCTCCACTTACCAGTACCTTTGTTGGCACCACGGTCGAGGATCATATCAACGATTGGCTTGCTCTTGTCAGCACCAATATCATCTTTATGAGTCAAAATGTCAGCGGTAATTTCAATCAGGTAACTGTCAAGTTCACCTTTGTTCCAGTCTTTAAAGATGTCAGCTAATTCATCAACTGAGTAACCGGCAAGGTTTCTTAAAATGTTATAACTTTCGTCAATTAACTCTTCATCACCATATTCGATACCGTTGTGAACCATCTTGACATAGTGGCCGGCACCATTAGGCCCAATGTAGGTAACACATGGTTCGCCATCTGCAGGAGCCTTTGCGGCAATCTTCTTAAGAATTGGTTCTACTAAATCATATGCTTCTTTTTGGCCACCTGGCATCAATGATGGACCTTGTAAGGCACCAAGTTCACCACCGGAAACACCCATTCCGATAAAGTTGATTCCTGATTTATCAAGACGGGCATTCCGAGCCATTGTATCGTGGAAGTTTGTGTTACCACCATCAATAAGGACATCGCCCTTATCGAGAAGTGGAAGTAATTCATCAATGACGGCATCGGTTGGTTTTCCAGCCTTAACCATCAAAATAATTCGACGAGGTGTTTCAAGTGATTTAACAAAATCTTCGATCTTGTAACTTGGAACAAGTTTCTTGTCTCCATGATCCTTCATAACTTTTTCAGTCTTGGAGCCGGTTCTGTTGAAGATTCCAACAGTGTAACCGCGGCTTTCGATGTTAAGGGCTAAGTTCTTACCCATAACAGCCATACCAACAACACCAATGTTTGCCTTTTGTTCAGCCATTTCAAAACCATCCTTTTCTATATAAGAATTACTACACACTAAGTTTACCATCTCACAAATTAAAAGTGAAACAAAAACCTGTTAGAACAGCAAGGGGAATTTGTTGAATGAAAGATTGTGAAAATGAAAAGTCATTTTCGTGTGAACGCTTTCAGAATTCAAAATGACACCACCTTAACAAGTAAAGGGATTAAATCATTTTTCCAAAATCAAATTTTATACCTGCATTTTCAAATAAATGGTAAAAATTTTCATCGAAATGATTTCAAAATAAAAAGCAGGTAGAAAACGAATGCTGTTTTCTACCTGCCCAATTATTTAAGATTACTTGTTTAATTTGTAAACCCATTCACGGTGGTCACGGGCAAGCAATTCATCGGCTGAAACTGGACCCATTGATCCTGGAATGTAGTTAGGGAACATAGGTTGTTGAATATCCCAAACACGACGGATTTGATCAACAAACTTCCAAGCATTGGCAACTTCTGGCCAGCTGGCGAAGTTTGTCCCATCGCCCTTCAAAACATCGTGGATTAAACGTTCATAAGGTTGTGGTGTTTCCTTGGTTCTCTTTGAATCTTCAAGGTATTGCAGTTGAACGGGTTCTGTATGGAATCCTTGTTCACTGTTCTTAGCGTTAACCATCAATGAGAAGCCTTGGTTAGGCTCGATGAAGATGGTCAAAACGTTGGCGTTAAGTGGTGCGCTTCCACTTTGTGGGAAGGCGAAGATATCAACCAACGGCTTCTTGAAGACAACATCGACACGAGTGAACTTATCGGCAAGCTTCTTACCGGTTCTGATGTAGAACGGGGTGCCTGACCAACGGTAGTTATCAAATAATAATTTACCGGCAACAAAGGTTTCAGTATTTGAATCCTTTGGAACACCGTCTTCTTCACGGTATTCTTTGCCATTGCCAACAGCTGCGTATTGGCCACGGACGAAGTTGCTTGAAGCTTCGGCAACGTTGTAGACACGGAGACTACGCAGTGCCTTAACTTTTTCAGCACGGATATCAGTATCCTTGAAGGCAACTGGTTGTTCCATGGCAAGCAAGCTGACGATTTGCATGATATGGTTTTGAACCATGTCACGAAGGGCACCTGAGTTGTCATAGTATCCGGCACGCTCTTCAACACCCAGCTTTTCGGCAAGGGTAACTTGAATGTTGTCGATGTAACGGTTGTTCCAAAGAGCTTCGAAAATGGTGTTTCCAAAACGAATTGCTTCAATGTTTTGGATCATTTCCTTACCTAAGTAGTGGTCAATTCTGAAGATTTGGTTTTCTTCAAATGCATGACTCAGGTCATCGTTTAATTGTTTTGCGGATTCATAATCACGGCCGAATGGTTTTTCAATAACCAAGCGGTTAAAGCCACTGCCTTCTGATAGAAGGTGTTGAGCCTTAAGGTTTTTAGCAACTGTTCCAAAGAAATTAGGTGCCATTGAAATGTAGAACACACGGTTGCCATTTAATTGATACTTCTTATCAAGTTCATTTGCTTTATCTCTTAATGCAGAATAGTGTTGTAAATTAGTCACATCATGGGTAACAAAGTAGAAATGACTTGCAAAGTCCTCAATTTGTTTTTTGTTGGTTGATTCTTTAGAAACAGATTTTACAACCATCTCACGATATTTTTCATCATCAAATTTGTAACGGGAAGTCCCGATCACAGCAAAGTGATCACGAATGTTTCCTTTCTCGAAAAGCTTTAACATTGCAGGATAAAGTTTACGAGTGGCAAGGTCACCAGTTGCTCCAAAGAGCATAATCAAAGAACGTCTTTCAGTTGGCAAAATATTCACTCCTATCAAAATATTAACTAAGTAATATGGTACATGTCTATACCAGTTCCCCAACATTATATAACACATATTAACCCAACGAAAGCGAATTCATGATGTAAATGAATAAAATTTACAAGCATACCATTTTCATGATTATAACGTCAAAATATATGACTATTTCGTGACGGCTTTCTTAAGAAAAGGATAAATGGAGACTGTTTTGACGGCTTTTGGGCGCTTATCATTTATAATGAGTCTTGCAAAATAAAGATTAGGGAGCAATATCAAATGAAGAAATTTAAATTTATCGCGTTCTTCGCTGTCCTTGCATCATTCTTAATTGGGTTCAGTGTCAACGCTTCTGCAAGTTCTCCGTCACTCAAAGTCAATAATATTTACAGTACCTCAAAGGCTGTTACCGGAACTGCTACCAAAGGGGTTTCAATTATCGTTCGAAATACTAAAAAGACGACAATTGCCCGCTCCACTGCCAGCAGCACAACTGGTAAATTCAGTGCCGAACTGCATACCAACGTTAAAGCCAATCAAAAGCTTTACGTTTATGCCCGTAAGTCATCAACTTCATATTTCTACAGAATTATGACTGTTAAGACACCTAAGAGTTCTACTAATACGACAACCAACTCAAGTTCAAAATCATCAAGCAGCAAGATCAAGATTTCTGAACCTACCGGCCGTTGGCAATCAGGTAACAACAACGGTTACAGCGTTGTGACCAACTTCAGCCAAAAGGGTGGTTTGAATCAAGGCTTGTACAAGAATGGTAAGTTCCAGAAGAAGTTGATCAACTTCGCCAATTACAAAGTTACAACTTATTCAAAGACGTTCTGGGGAATCACTTATCGTGAACGTGGAAGCAAGACTTACCACAAGTTCTACTTAAGATTTACTGATAACACCCACTTCATTATTGTAAACAAAGCCAACCATGCGATTAAAGTGCAGTATGCTAATACACCACTTCATTACTACAAGTTTGCTTTGGTAAAATAATTCAAATCAGATTTCAAAAAGGCTTGGAGGTCATTTAATCTCCAAGCCTTTTTTGTTGGTCAAATGTCGAGAAGCACCCGCTGCTTTTATGATATGATGGCTGTATCGATAAAGTTCACGGAAACTGGAGGCAATTATATGAGCGAAGAAGAAAGAATGCTCTCTGGTAAATTGACTAACCCAAGAGACCCAAAGCTGGTTGAACGACAGCGATTGGCTCACCGTTTAACGAAGCTTTACAACGACACTTTTGATGATGAAACAGAAAAGCGGGCACGGCTGTTAAAGCAGTTGCTGCCCAATTCTTCTGATAAACTTTATTTTCAGGGTCCTATTTTTATTGATTATGGAACTCATATTAAAATTGGTGATCACTTTTATGGCAATACCAACATTACCTTTTTAGACAGCGGCCAAATTACGATTGGTGACAACGTCTTATTTGGACCCAACGTTACCTTGGTCACTCCCATGCATCCGCTTCGCTACCAGGATCGTAACTTTGTTGCGGATAATTCGTTGCCGGGTAAGGAATATACCAAACCAATCACCATTGAAAACAATTGTTGGCTTGCCAGCAACGTGACTGTCATTGGTGGGGTAACAATCGGCAATGGGTCGGTTATTGGTGCTGGCAGCGTTGTGACGCGTGACATTCCCGCAAATTCATTGGCTGTCGGCAATCCCTGCCGCGTCCTACGGCAAATTACCGATAGGGACGACATTCGATTACACAAAGAATTATTTTAATAATCATCTTGTTTTCGTATGGTTTATGCCCGTAATATGCGAAAATAGAGATAAATGATTCATGATTTAGTAACAACAATAAAGTGCTGAGGGGACTGATTAATTGATAAAGCAGCGAAGTGAAATTAGATTTAATTCTGTTATTGTTTATTCTTTGATTTTAAACGCAGGGGCTTCTTTTATGTGGCCATTGGTAACTGTGTATTTGCATAATTACCTCCATAAATCATTGACCCTGGCTGGACTGGTTTTACTTGCCATGTCCTGCTTTATGATGTTGGGGAATTACCTTGGTGGCTATTTGTTTGATCGCTGGTCGCCTTATAAAGCAACGATTATCAGTTCTTTAATCTCCACTTCGGCAATCTTTACATTAGTCTTTTTCCATGGCTGGCCGATGTTTGGAATTATGCTGCTGTCCGTGGGGTTCGGCGACGGGGCCTGTATGACGCTGCTAAATTCATACGCGGCAAGTATCAAGACCCGGTCAACCAGAGCGATCTTTAATATCCTCTATATTGGCCAGAACCTTGGAATTGTGATTGGAACATTGATGGTCGGATTCCTATTAAAGCACGGTATTACACTGGTGTTTACCGTGACTTCGGCCTTCTACGCGGCTTTGGTACTCCTCACCATTTTAGAGTTCAACGTTCATGTGGACCGTCGAGTTTCGACCAAGCCGGTTGAGCCGGGCGCACCTGTTGAAACCAAGGTTGGCGGCATTATCCTGGCAATCTGTAGTGTTGTGCTGTCGGTTTATCTGGCATACGCATTATGGGAAAGTGTCATTCCGGTTCATATGACCAATCTCCATATTCCATTTGAAAACTACAGTTTACTGTGGACATTAAATGGCTTGATGATTGTCATTGGCCAGCCGTTTGTTAACCGGATTGGCAGTCACTTTAAGCTGAGTACGCAAACCTACACCGGGGTGGCTATTTTTGCTGCTTCATTCATTTGGTTGATATTTGCCCGTGACTATACCGCATTCGTGTTGGTCATGATCATGACAACCATTGGCGAAATGATTGGTTTTCCTGGAATTCCTGCTTGGATCGACAGCTTGTCGACACCCAAGCAGCGGGGTAAATTTCAAGGGCTGTACAACCTGTTTATGTCCTGTGGCCGGGCTTTAGGACCACTGATCGGTGGGATGGTGCTTGATTACGCATCATACCGGGAGCTGTTCTCATTTGCGGCGGGACTGATTCTGGCTTGTGTGATTGCTTTGTGGATCATCAACCGCTTGAGGGTCAGGAATAGTTTGGCTTCCTGATTGACGAATTAAATAAATAAAACAAAAAGAGCAACTGACCAGATTATTTGGTCAGTTGCTCTTTGTCATTTAACGGCTTAACTTTTTGCTAACAGTTTGTAAATTCGTTCAACGTCTCGGCCGGTTCCTCTGAGTTCATAATCGGCAAGAAAGGGAACGTTGAATTGGGATGCATAACGTTTTGCAGTCAAGCAATACTGCTCGTTGAAATTCTTATTACCGCTGCCAACAATTCCGTGGCACAACTTGGAATTGTCATTGTAGGCGATGTATTCACCAAGCGCGTTAGTCATCAATTCTTTGACACCATTATCGATCCCATTGCCACCATCCAAGTAGGTTGGCACAAAGGCAAAGTAGGGGTCGGTTTCATCTGCGAAATCGGTTTGTTCGCTGATCTCTTTGGATTCAACAAGTGGATTGTCAGCATCCTGATCATGCATTCCGGCAGCGTAACTGGCCAGGTTTTTAACAAACGCACGGGTGTTACCTTCAATGGAAATGAACAGTATTTTTATTGGACTCAAGGTGGGCCTCCTCATAAATTTCATAATGATTTTGAATCTGTTACTCATTATCTTACCGATTGCGATTGGCGTTGGCAAGCTTAATCCGATGAATTCTTAGTGTGCTTTGGGGCATGTTTTCTTGGTGATTTCTTAGGGATGAATCTCCCAACAATTCCAACTATCAATAAGATGATAAATGCCAACCAGCTGATGCCTGACAACAGCTTACCGACTTTAATTCCCGGTGTTGTGTAGTCCAGCTTAATTCGATGAGTACCTGCTGGAAGATTGGCTCCAACAAATCCCTTGTTGACGACAAAGGTCTTCACAGGCTTACCGTCGATGGTCAACTTCCATCCGGTTGAGTAAGGAATTGATGTCACCATTGTGCCTGACTTCGAATTGTTGGTTGTGCCGCTTACGTGATTCTCATGGACTTTCAAGTTGGCAGGCTTGGTTTGCTTGAGCTTTTGCATTTGCTTGCCATATGACTTGTTAAACGGTACCGCGACCAGCTTAGCTGATTTGAATTTGATGTTTTTAACCTGGTTGAACTTCAGCAAAATGTTCTTTCGCTGGTGGGTTGAATAACCCAAATTCAACACGATGTTGCTGATTTGACGGTAATTGGAAAGGTTATTGTTATCGTATTGATTGTAGCCATTTTTGAAGCCTTTGGCAGTCGCGTTGAACAGATAACCGCCAAACGTTGGCTTCAATATGCTGTGACGATATTCATCCATTTTACCCATCTTGGAATACAGCTTATTATCAAGCAGGAATTTGTTAGCCATCCATTGTCTGTGCTCGGCTGGTGTGCCGTCGGTCTGCTTGATGCCTTTGAGTACCAGGAATAATTCCGCATTCTTGGTGGTCTTCGGCTTTTTAACTTTCAGAAGGTAATTAATCGGATTGCCGACAACGTCTGAAGTCATTTCTTTAAGACCATTGATGTTTTGATAATGGTTTGATTCAATGATGGATCGATTGGTTGCCAGAAGGTCTTTGGTCTTCTCCAAATTGGCACCGAGGCTGACTTGTTCATGCGGCTGGTCGACCAACTTGTCAGAGTTGGCTTTGTTGATGATTCCCAGTCGATATTTGGTTAATTGACGGCCATTATAGACAATCTTTGAAGTGTCCATTTTAACGGTGTAGTCGATGTTCTTCTTAGGTGAATGATATTTAAGCGGATGGGTATTGTCTTTAGAGTTGTCAACGACTGCTCCTTGAGTCATGACCCGTTCACGATCGACCTCACTCATCTTGTTATATGCAGACGGTGAAACGGTCTTGAATTGGGTATAAATAAGCGGCAGGGCGTTGTTTGACTTGTAAATGGTTGTTCCATGCATGTTCTCAATGGCCTGGACAGCGTTTGTCCTGGCTTTGGCAGGGAATACTTTGACTTGGCCATTCTTGTCGCGTACCGGCTTATATCCATAAGGAACAACCGGCGCCTTCTTGGTGTTGGCCTTGGCAAATACGTATTTGACACCCAACAGGTTATTGAAGGAAGTTCGATAGTCACCCTGAGCAATTGGCGTGTTCATTGAGAACTGGCTGTTGCCGACGGATTGAGAGAACTTGCCAAGATAACCGTTTTGAAGGGTTAGGTAAACAGCTGTGTCGTTAAGACCACTGTTGATTGGAAAGTCGGTATTGGTATTTGAATAGTTGGCTAAATTTTGAATGTGCGTATTGTAGTGGTAATGCGGATTCATCGATACTCTGAAGAATCCGGGCATCTTTTCCAAATACTTTTGGGCACCGCTGAAGTAGTCGTTGCTAAAGCGGGTAGCCAAGCCGCGGTTCAACTGCTGGAGCCCTAATTTACTGGAATGGGGACTATAAATCCCAATGATATTTGCGGATATATTCAACAGAAAGACGGTGGAAATCAAAACAACTTTGGTCGACTGTTTCCAGTTGAAAATCAAGCTGCACAGGATCACGATGACCGTCAGCAGCAAGAAGCCATAAACCACAAAGTCATGGGGCTGGAGATTCATCCAGAAGCCGCCCAGGGCCCAAACAAGCACGATTAGTCCAATTGAAGCACCACTAAACCAGGCAATATCTTTTTTGGTAAAGGTACCAATATGATCGACAAAGACCATTGTGCCAAATGCAAATAAGATGTTAACGAGGAACACCCAACGGTTTGAAGGTGTTGTGATGGCGTTCATGATGGCGCCAACAGCCGGAATCATGATTCCAATGAACATGGTAATGAGTGCCACGTTCTCCCATAGGTAATGTTTAAAGTGCCTCAACATGTAGACCATGCCAAGGTAGGACAAGCCGGAGATTCCGATCACCAGCCAGAAGTTCATTGCCCGGCCGGTTGGCAGAATGGCACTTGGAATATCCAGGTAATATTGCGGTGGGAAGAAAAGCATGCCATTGGCAAAGTTATCATTCAGCCGGGTTGATCCCATTGCTAGAATGATGGTTGGAATGAAGACAACCGCTGCCATTCCAAGACCAATCACCGCTGAAAGACCTAATTTGCCAAAAGATTTTAGAGGCTTAAAGTCACGCCATTTTCTCAAACTGAGCATTCTGATAATGACATAGGCAATTGAGCCGAATCCAAGAATCCAGGCAAAGTAGAAGTTGCTTAAAAATACCAGAAATACGGCAAACATGAGCGGCAGCCAAGACTTGTTGTGGAGAACCCGGTCAATTCCGTAGCACAGAAGTGGAAAGAAAATTAACGGCAGGATGAAGAATGGGTGATGCAAAGCGGTTGCTAAAGCATAGCCATTAAAAGCATATGCCAACGAACCGATAATCCGGCTGCTCTTTTTAAATTTATATGATGAAGAATACAGCATGAAGCTTAGACCAGAGACGTACATTCGCAGGAATACAAGAAAAGCGAAGGCATTCTCCATTTGATTCTTTGGAAATAAGACGATCAGGTAATTAAAGGCATCACCAATGACGTAATATGAAAGGTTGGTCAGTTGATCCGAGCCCAAACTGATATTCCATGCCCAGTGAGTGAAGCCACCACTAGGGTTGTGCAGGAATGAAATAATCATGTGCCGGAGCTGAAGCAGGATCGGATAATGTTGTGCCATCCCATCCAGTTCCCAAATCATTGATCTACCTGTTAAGTACAAGCAGCCGACTAAAACACAGATCAAAGCGGTAAACAGTACCGTGTATGTGATCCAAGCTGGTGTTTTTTGCCATAGCTTTTTCACTTATTAGCTCCCCCTTAGGAAATTGTTTGTGTCAAAACGCGACACTTTCTTAAATCGTTGCTATATGTAAAAAGACTGCTCGCAAAACAAATGTCTTGTCACAGTCTTATTGAAGTTTCAAAAATTAATCTTTTTCGTTATCATCGGTGTCGCCATCGGTTCTTGGCTTGTGCTTGGTAACTTCGAACCAATTGATAAATGAGTTTTCATAATCAATAATCTTGAAGTCGAAGTTCTCAAACGCAATGACATCGCCGGCTTTAATATCAGGGTAATTATCCAAGAAATACCCTGCCAAAGTTACGGCATCTGAATTAGTAAATTCAGGGAAGTCAGCATCGAAGTAACGCTCAAAGTCATGCGTGGTCAACTTTCCGTTAACCTGGTAACTACCATTAGGCTGCTTGAAAATGTAGTCGGTAATGGATGGATCGATTTCATCTCGAACAGTTCCGAACAACTCTTCGTAAATATCTTTATCAGTAATGATTCCTGACGTTCCACCATATTCATCGACAACCACAACAATTGGTGTTCGTTTCTTGATCATCTGGTGGAGAACATCGGTAATCGGCGTCATCTCAGGGGTTGTTGAAATATCTCTGAGTAAACGGTCGATCTTAATAGTTGGATCAACTTGGGATTGGCGAATCAAATCGTAGTTATATACATAACCCAGGATCTTATCTTTATCACCGTTGGCAACAACCGGAATCCGGCTGAACTTCTTTTGCAAATAAACCTGAACGGCTTGCTTAACGGTTGTCTTGATATCGATCACAATCAACTGAGTTCGGTCAATCATGATATCTTTGGCAACTTTATCGTTAAGCTGGAAGGCACGCTGCATGTACAAATAATCATTCTGTTCCAAAGCACCGCTCTTAACGGCGTTTCTGGAAAGACTCAAGATTTCCGCTTGAGAGAATGACTCATCGTTTTCATTGGCAACCTTCAAGCCCATCATCTTGACGATTCCATTGGCAGAAATATTGAGCAGCCAAACGAATGGGTAAAAGATGACGTGGAAGTAATGCAACGGTGTACTGATAAAGGAAAGTACCTGCATTGGCATATCGATACTGATGTTCTTTGGAACGATTTCTGTTAAAACCACTTCCAAATAAGTCAATAGGATAATACCGACAACAGCACCAACGGCATGAGCAGCCGTTGGATCGATTGGTGAGTTATGGATTTCCATAATGTCAACCAGAATTGTAACAACAAATGATTCACCCAAATAACCTAAGATGATACCTGCCAAGCTGACACCAACTTGGGTTGTTGAAAGATATTCATTTAGATTGGTAACCATGTGAAGCTGGCGATTAAGCTTTTTAATGCCCTTTGCCTGCTTGCCTTTTGTCTCAATAAGCTTCTTTTTGCGCTCGTCCAATGCACTCGGACGGGTCTGCACCAAAGCAAACTCACTTGCCACAAAGAAGGCAGCAAAGAAAAATGTAACTATGACAATAATTAGATTAGTCAGTATCTGGCTATCGTCCAAAATTCGATTCCTCATTTCGCAAAATGTGTACAGTAACAACAACAGTAATCTGCAATATACAGATTACTTTTCATTATACGCTCCAACCGGGTATTTTTTAAGTGATTTGAGATTTTATTGACTATTAATGGATGTTTTTCTTAACTTTTATTCCGAATCAGTGCTAGCATTAAGGTAGATCAAAATAAAGGGGATGTTATCATGGCTGAAAAAGTAAGAGAAAGTGCTGCTGAAAAGAAAGCCGATGCCGAAGAACGAGATAATGATAAAGACCTCAAATACACCGACGATCAAATTAAAAAAGCAGTTGATCTGATTAACGAAAAAGGATATGTCACTAAAAAGGATATTCCTGAAATGGACGACGATGACTGGTCAAAGGGATTCGCTGCCAAAATCGATGACGTATTCAAAGACAGCGACAAGGATCCATACATCTATTACGAAAAGTTTGACTATGCCGGTGGAGAAATCGACACAATCATTTGGAACATGGATGTTATCAAGACCCGTGACGATGCTTTGAAGAAGTTGGCCGAAGTCTTGAACAAAAAGATCGTTCGTTAATCTTTTAAATTAACCTTGCTTGGTAAATTTAACAATCCAGTTAAGATTGCGAGCTTTACCATACAAAAAGGCAGGACAGATAACGGTTCCCATTAATTGGGAACCGGTTACCTGTCCTGCTTTTTTATTTCAAACAAATTTGAATTTAAAATGCGGCCATTAAAGCAAACACAATTGGAATTGTCGCTAAACTTAAAATAGTCGATAAGCTCATTAAAGCCACTGCCGGGCTGGCATCGCCATAAGCCTGCAGGGTAAACAAAACGACAAGTCCGGCGGTTGGGCAGGCTGCCATTAAGACGGTTGTCGCCAGCGCAACTCCGGAAACCGAAAGCGCCTGAAGAATGAACATTGCCAGAATTGGAAACAGCAGGTTTCTAAGAAAAATTGCCAACCATAGATGCCAATCAATTAATTGTCGGGAAATTTTGATATTTCCCAGGCTGTTACCGATCACGATCATTGAAAGCGGCGTGTTGATTGAGCTGACGTAGTGAATGACCCGGTCAGCGGGGACCGGCATTTTAAAGGATGCCAGGAAAATGATCAGGCCGACAAAAATGGCAATGATGTTTGGATTGATGATGATTTCCCGGAAATTCTGCCAGTGGTCGGTTCCCTTATTGGATGTTTTAAATAATGAAACACCGTGGGTCCAGCTGAAGATGTTAAAGCCGGCAAGGGATGCAACGGCAAAGAAAACGCCGGCATTGCCAAACAGGGCACTGGTTAGTGGAATTCCCATGAATCCAGCGTTGGAATAGATACTGCCGTATTTGGTGATCCGCTGGAGGTTGATGTTACTGATTCTGCCAAACGAAAATTTGGCGATGATCATTTCAACTATGTAGAACAAAAAGATGCCGACACAGACCAGCATCAGTTGTTTCATCCGGCTGGCGGAGTAGTTTTGCTCAAATGCACCGATAATCAAACATGGCGAAACAATATATAGAAGAATATTGGTTAAGTCATTTGAAGTTTGGGTGTGCATGAACCCAACTTTGTTGATTAAAACACCGATTAACATTAAGACAAACATTAATATAATCTGATTCGTTAGTTGACCAAGGGCCATGCTGTCACTTCCAATTCAATTTGTGATTTTAGCTTAGTGAGTCATGATAATTTGCCTGTGTTTGGGCAAACCATCGTCCTGTCCTAATACTGTTTTCCTAATTCATATACGAGTTCCGGTTCGTTTCCAGTTCGCTGGTTCTTGTTCATGACGTCGATCATGCTCATCTCATCGTCGCTTAATTCAAAGTCCAGTTCGGTGTTTTCCTTGATTCGTTCCGGTGTCTTGGATTTTGGAATGATGGAGACGCCTCTTTGCAAGTCCCAACGCAAAATGATTTGGGCGGGCGTCTTGCCATGGTGTTTGGCCATTTTGGCGAGCATTGGGTTGTCCAAGACAATCCCTCTGCCAAGTGGACTCCACGCTTGAGTGACAATCGACATCTTCTTATCGAAGTCGATCATCGGCTGCTGCGTCAAATAAGGATGGGTTTCAATCTGATTGACGACCGGCATTTCGTCTGCCTGGGTTTTGAGTAATTCAAGCTGGGACCGGGTAAAGTTGCTGACACCAATTGATTTGGCTTTCCCCTGTTCTTTTAACTCTTCCATTGCTGACCATGTTTCAAAGAAGTGATCGGCAACCGGCCAATGAATGAGCAGTAAATCAACGTAATCGGTTCCCAATTGCTGAAGGGAAAAGTCGGTGCTGTTGATTGTTAAGTCGTGGCCCTGATTCATTTCGGTGACCTTATCGATGATAAAGACATCTTCTCTTCGGGCGACCTGCTTAATGGCATCTCCCAGCATTTTTTCGTTTCGATAGAGCTGAGCAGTATCAAACATCCGGTAACCACTGTCATATGCTGTGGCAATGGTCTGATTCATTAAGTCGGGATTGTCGATTTTGTAAGTTCCAAATCCGAGCTGAGGCATTTCATGCCCGTCGGCTAATTTATAGGTACTTTTATCTGGTTGAAACATATTAGTTCCCCCTTGCGAGTTAATTAAATTTATTTTAGCATACCCGCCAGCCAATGATTGACGATGGTTTCATTCAAAATCACTAAGAATCCTATAAACTTGGGTGAAAGATTTCAAATAAATGTGATTTTTTCCGTTTATTTTGTACAATTATGTTAAAGCGAGGTGTTAGAGAATGGCAGACGTCAACATTCCACAAACTGATCCAGATGTTGGATTAAGTGATGCACAGGTTCAGCAGCAAATTCATAATGGTAATCAAAATACCGGAGAAGAGTCTCTGACTCGAAGCACCTCGGATATTTTCCGGGATAACACGTTTACACTGTTTAACTTGATTAACGTGGTTTTGGGTGCGCTGATCTTTTATACCGGCAGTTACAAAAACCTGTTGTTTTTAGGAATTGCAATCTTTAACACCGCAATCGGAATCATTCAAGAAATCCGTTCAAAACGGCAAGTCGACAAAATGGTTCTGCTGGCCGAGGGAAAGATCAATGTCCTGCGAAACGGTCAGGACATGCAGATTCGCTCTGAAGATATTGTCTTAGGCGATATTATTCAGCTTGGGCGAGGGGACCAGATTCCAGTCGATGGTGTCACTGTCAGGTCCAGGGGAATTGAAGTTGACGAATCACCCATTACCGGTGAGTCGGAGACTATCTCGAAAAATATCGGTGACAAGCTCACTTCAGGTACATATCTTATTGGCGGTTCGGGTAAAATGCGGGTTACCAAAGTCGGCGCGGATACATTCGTTAATCATTTATCCAGTGAAGCCAAGCAGGGTGAAGATACATCCAGCATTTTGCTGAACACCATCAATCGGATTATCAAGTCGCTGACCTATGTCATTATTCCGCTGGGCATTATTTTATTTGCTGCCAAAGTCTATGGCGGAACTGGAATCAATCGGGCAATTTTGGGCTCTTCTGCCGCAATGATCGGGATGATTCCAGAAGGATTGGTTTTGCTGACGTCGATGACACTGGCAGTGTCGGCCATGCATTTGGCCCGCAAGCAGACGCTGGTGCGGGATTTGCCGGCAATTGAAACATTGGCCAGAGTTGATGTCATTTGTCTGGATAAGACCGGAACGATTACCAGCGGCAATTTGAAATTTGTTGAAGCAATTCCAATGATGAAAAATGTGCCAGCTGCCGAAGTTGAAAAAGTCGTTGCCGGTATCACTTATGGAACCGGGGATGGCAATGAAACAGCCAACGCAATCAAAAATGCGATTGATGATCCCGAACTTAAAACCGAAAAGATCATTCCATTCTCTTCTGATAGAAAGTGGAGTGGGGTCGGTTTTAGTGACGGCCACGATTACGTTTTTGGGGCACCACAATTTATTTTCAAACATATCGAAAAGCCGGTTCAAGCTAAAATTACTCAGAACGCGAAGAAGGGCTATCGGGTATTGGCAGTTGCCCAAGTGGACAACCTTGATCCCCGTGATCCGCTTAAAGATCCCAAGCTGATTGGTCTGGTATTGATCTCAGATGTGATCAGGCCAAATGCCAAGAACACATTTCAATATTTTAGAAATCAAGATGTGACAATTAAGGTTATTTCCGGGGATGATCCGACAACGGTCTCGACAATTGCCAAGCATGCCGGAATTCAAAATGCAGAAAACAATGTTGATATGACAACGGTTAAAGATGACGATGACTTCGGCAAACTTGCAGCTGACAATACGGTTTTTGGCCGGGTAACGCCGGATCAGAAGAAACGCTTAATTGCCGGACTTCAAGATCGCAAGCATACTGTTGCCATGACCGGAGACGGTGTCAATGACCTGCTTGCGTTGCGTCAAGCCGACTGTGGAATTGCCATGGCTTCCGGCAGTGAAAGTACTAAGAGTATCGCAGACTTTGTGCTGATCAATTCCAACTTTGACGCGATGATTGATGTGTTAAAAGAAGGTCGCCGGGTTATCAACAACATCGAGCGGGTTGCTTCAATGTACTTGATTAAGACGATGTACTCGGTTGCTTTGTCGTTTATCTTTGTCTTCTTTGCCATGGGGTATCCGTTTGAACCGATTCAGTTAACACCGATTACTTCATTAATGGTTGGAATTCCATCGTTCTTCCTGGCGCTGGAACCCAACTTCAATAAAATCACCAATCAGTTCATGAAGCAGGTCTTGATTATTTCAACCCCTGCGGCCGTTTGTATCGTTGGTTATATCATGCTGATTGAAGTGATCGGCCTGTTCTTTGGCCTGAAATATGAATTTACGTCAACGCTATGTGTGCTTTTGACAGGGGCGATTTGTTGGCTGGCATTGGTCATGGTTTCAAGACCGCTTAACCGGCTAAAGATTGGCTTGGATATATTGGTATTAGTGGCATTCCTGTCGATCATCATTTTCTTCAACAATATCTTTTCACTTGTCTCCTTCTTCAATAAAGACATTTGGCTGTATGCTGTCCCATTGATCGCAACAGCTTACCCACTTTACATGTTCATGCAGGGCGTGATTGCAAACGTGCTTGATAAGCGGGAGAAGAAGCGGATGCAGAAACGGAATAACAATCAATAGTGCTTGTACAACGGCTGGAATCTTTCCAAGCCGTTATTTTTATATTCGACGTTAGCTAGTGTCCACAACTAGATAACGTGGTATAATAAACACGAAGGAGTGATATCATGTCATACAACGAAGAACAATATGAACAGTGGGAACAAAAGCTGAAATTGGTAGAACTGCCACTCTGGGCCGATTTGCCAAAATTTGAATTATATATGGATCAACTTGTCGCACTGGTAAATGAAACCTTGGGGCCAATCGGAATCGACAAAGTCACTCCGGCAATGATCAACAATTACGTTAAAAACAAGGCAATTATGGCGCCGGTTAAGAAAAAGTATCAGACCATGCAGGTTGCCGATGTCATCCTAATCAGTTTGTTGAAGCCGGCATTCTCCTTAGAGACTATTCGGCACGGTATCGATCAGGTGACTGCCAATATTTACCCACAACAGGCATATGACACGTTCATTAAACGACTGCTATTTTCATTTAAGAACATGGACAGCCGCAACAGCCGGGCACTGGAAGAAAAAAATCTCAATGATAAATTAATGCAGGTTGCAGTTAATGTCATTATTGACAGAATTCAATCTGAAAAGCTTTTATCGATTATTCAGAAGCCATTGACGAAAGTAACCAAATAATTAGAAGTCGTGAATATGTTCACATATAAATAATGGAACCGCTTTCATAGAAAAAGGACTTGGTTAACAAGTCCTTTTTATTTTGTTTGCTGTTATATCAGCTTGGAAGCACTTACAAAAAATAAATTGTGATTTTTTGAACAAAAGTGTTTACATTTTTTCAATACGTGATATTATAAGTCTTGTGAAAAAGATAACATATTTCAAACAACCTACAAACGATTCATTGGAGGAAAATCAATGATTGATAATAAAGCAAAAGAAACAAAAGCAGCAAAGACTGATGTCGATACTGTCATTAACGGTTTAGTTTCAAAAGCACAAAAAGCTCTTGAAATTATGGATTCATTTGACCAAGAAAAAGTTGACCACATTACTCACCAAATGGTAATGGCCGGCCAAGACAAACATATGGATCTTGCAATCATGGCTTATGAAGAAACTGGCCGTGGTGTTGCTGAAGATAAAGCTATCAAGAATATGTACGCTACTGAAGAAATTTGGCACAGTATTCGCGACCACAAGACTGTTGGTGTTATCAAAGATGATAAGGAACGCCAATTGATTACGGTTGCTGAACCTCTGGGTGTCCTTGCTGGAATTACACCAGTTACCAACCCAACTTCAACAACATTGTTCAAGTCCATCATTTCAATGAAGACTCGAAACCCAATTATCTTTAGTTTCCATCCACAAGCTTTGAAGTCATCAATTGCAGCTGCCAAAGTTGTTCGTGATGCTGCCATTGCTGCTGGTGCTCCTGAAGGATGTATCCAGTGGATTGAAGAGCCAAGTATTGAAGCAACTGATAAGTTGATCAACAACCCAGGCGTTGCAAGTACACTTGCTACTGGTGGCCCAGGCATGGTTAAAGCAGCTTACTCAACTGGAAAGCCTGCTTTAGGTGTTGGACCTGGTAACGGCCCTGTTTATATCGAAAAGACTGCTAACATTCTTCGTGCCGTAAATGATTTGGTTCTCTCAAAGACCTTTGATAATGGTATGATTTGTGCCACTGAAAACAGTGCAGTTATTGATACTGATATTTACGCTGAAGTTAAGAAACAATTAGTTAAGAACGGTGTCTTCTTTGTAGAAAAGAAAGACCAAGCCAAGTTGGCTGAAGCAATGTTCAACCCTAAGACTTGTGCCGTTAAAGGCCCGATTGCCGGAAAATCAGCCAAGGTTATTGCTAAGTTGGCTGGAATCAAAGTTCCCGACAATACCAAAGTTTTAGCTGCTGAAATTAACGGCGTTGGTCCTAAATACCCATTATCAGCTGAAAAGTTGAGCCCAGTTATTTCAATTTACAAAGCTAAGAACCATGAAGAAGGATTTAAGCTCTGTGACGAATTACTTCACTTCGGTGGAATGGGACACACTGCCGGCATTCAAACTTTGGATGACGACTTGGCCCTCAAGTTCGGTGAACAGATGAAGGCAGCCCGTGTGCTTGTTAACACACCAGGTGGTTTCGGAGGTCTTGGTAATCTTTATAACGAAATGACACCATCATTAACATTAGGTACCGGTTCATGGGGAGCTAACTCAATTTCTCATAACGTTACCGACTATGACCTTTTGAACATCAAAACTATCGCAAAGAGACGAAATAATATGCAATGGATTAAGTTACCTCGTGTTTACTTTGAAAAGACTTCAGTTCGTTACCTGATGGATATGCCTGGAATCAATAAGGTATTTATCGTAACCAGTCCAGAAATGGTTGAATTTGGCTACGTTGACAAGGTTCTTGATGAATTGAAACGTCGTCCAAATGAAATCGAATATTCATTATTCTCAAGTGTTGAACCAGATCCAACAACTGACACCGTTGAAAAAGGTGTTCGTCAAATGAACGCATTTAAGCCTGACACAATCATTGCCCTTGGTGGTGGTTCACCATTGGATGCCGCTAAGAACATGTGGTTATTCTACGAAGACCCTAAGACCAGCTTCTTCGGTGCAAAGCAGAAGTTCTTGGATATCAGAAAGCGTGCTTATCGCTTCCAGAAGCCTAAGAAGGCTCAAATGATCGCTATCCCAACCACTTCAGGTACTGGTTCAGAAGTTACACCATTCGCTGTTATTACTGATTCAAAGACTCATGTTAAGTACCCATTGGCTGATTACGCATTGACACCAGATGTTGCCATCGTTGACCCACAATTTGTTGAAACTGTACCAAAGGGTAACATTGCTGCTTCAGGTTTGGATACGTTATGCCATGGTATCGAATCATTCGTATCAACAATGGCATCAGATTACACTCGTCCATTGTCACTTCAAGCTATCAAGTTGGTATTTGACAACTTGGCAGATTCATACAATGGAAACATGCACGCCAAGGAAGAAATGCATAACGCCGCAACTCTTGCCGGAATGGCATTTGCCAACGCATTCCTTGGAATTACCCACTCAGTTGCCCATAAACTTGGCGGTGAGTTTGGCTTGACCCATGGTATCGCAATTGCAATCACCATGCCTCATGTCATCCGTTACAATGCCAAATTACCAGAAAAGATCGCCGCATGGCCTAAGTACGAGTACTTCCGTGCCAACAAAGACTACGCAGAAATTGCCCGTTACGTTGGTATCCAAGGCAAGACCGACGATGAATTAATCGAAGGATTGGTTCAAAGAATCATCAAGTTGGCCCACGAAGTAGGCGTAACCTTAAGCTTGAAGGCTTGGGGCGTAGACAAAGCCAAATTCGATGCAGCTCTTGATCGTCTGTCAGTATTGGCATACGAAGACCAATGCACAACTGCCAACCCTAAGGAACCTTTGATTGCCGATCTGAAGCAAATTATGATTGACGATTATGAAGGAACGAATGTAGAAAAGTAGTGAGCGACGAGACCTGGGTGGTCCCGGAGCATAACTAGAAAAAGTCAGTGATGAGTGATTTACTCATCACTGGCTTTTTTTAGTTATGTAGTAGGGACCAGGGTCGTCGCCCACAGGACTAGGCAGGTGTTCCACCGGCCGTCGGAGCTGTCCTCAAAGGCCGACTAAACCAGAAAAGAGCCAAAAATATCCAATCTAATGTAGCAAATTTCTGCAATATCTTAGCAGAAAATCCAATCATCAACTGACAAAAGCCGTTAACCACAAACAATGTGGCTAACGGCTTTTCTACACAAACGATTTATCAACTACTTATATTGAATATGATATTTCTCCTGCATCTCCCGAGGAATCGGGATGCTGGGATCAACAAATGGATTGTTTTGGTGATGATAGGCAAAGTGCCTGCGATAATTGGATGGTGTGATCCCAGTGTGCTTTTTAAAAACCCGGATAAAGTTCTTCTCGTTTCTAAAGTAGCTGTTCTCACTAATCTCGTAAATTGGCAGGTTGGTTTTCACCAACAAGACCTTTGCGGCTTGAATCTTTAATCCCAACAAGTGTTGGAGTGGTGTGATATTTAAATCGTGCTTAAATTGTTGCGTAAGATAGGCATTTGAGACCTCAAAGTGCTGCGCAACATCTTTAATCGACAAATCAGTACTTATATTAGCCCGAATCCATTCTATCGACTGACTTACCAATGCGGATAAGTGGGTGTTCTTTGCCCTGCGTGAACATTCAATGTTCAGTCGTGCAAGGATAGTTGTTGTTAAGAGGTTTAATGGCAGCTCGTTGGTTTTTCTGTCCATTTCCATATTCATGAGTTCGCTCAGCAAAATCAGAATGTCATTGATATCTCTAACGTGAAACTTGCTTGAAAAAATCAGTTGGTCTTTTGATTCGTCGTCAATTGAATCAACAACTTTGTAATCACAATAGAAGTGAAGCCAGTAAAAATTAATCTGCTGGGTCATCTTCCCATTGCCAGTCACTTTGGCATAGGGTGGTACTAATATAACGTCACCGGGTTTAAGAATAAACGGCCGGTCGTTGACGAGAATGGATAGCGTTCCTTTTTCCGCTAATATCAATTCAAAATCCGCTTGATGCTGATTGACGGGATGTTCCCATTGGCCGTCAAACGAAAATTCACCAATGAAGAATAAAAAGGCTGGTTTGGAAATATCCAATGCAAGATAACTCATGATTCTTCGCCCCTTAAATAATGCGACTAATTATTAAAAAATGTGTATTTTCAAACTTAGATTAAACGATTAAAATACATAGGTCAAGCTATGCGCTCTTTCGATATATTGCAGTCAACGAGGCGACTGCATAAATGGGGTGCGGATGAATTTAATCAAGGATGGAAAACGAATATGAAGACCAAATTGCAATCAATTGTTTTAGTTTTAATTGGTTTTGTTCTGGGGTGCAATGAATTTATCATTGTCGGAATTTTATCAGATGTCAGCCGTGGCTTTAATGTGTCAACATCGCAAGCCGGATTTTTAGTGACCTTGTTTGCGTTGGTATACGCATTTTCCACGCCAATTGTGAATACGATTATCAGTCAATTTAACCGGTTCAAGGTACTCGTCATATTGATGGGAATTTTTATTGCCGGCAATACCTACACCGCCCTGGCACCATCGTTTAATCAGTTGATTGCCTCCAGGGTAATCACGGCATTAACTGCAGGGCCAATTATTTCACTGGCAATGTCTTTTGCAACGGTCATTGTCTCAATTCAAAAGCGGCCAATGCTGGTATCTTGGATCTTTTCCGGATTTAGTATTGCCTCAGTTGTCGGGGTTCCGGTTGGAACATTGATCGCCAATTCAACGAACTGGCGATATTCTTTCCTATTAATCACGATTATTGGACTTGCTTGCCTGGCGGCCGTTGTCTGGCTCTTGCCTAAGCACATCAAGCAAACAAAAAGTTCACTCATGGGTCAGTTGGCGATTGTGCGTGACAGACGGGTCATCATTGGCTCTGCGCTGGTCATGTGCAATTTGGCTGGGACCTACGTTGTTTATACGTACTTACAACCTATTTTAACGGAGATGATGAAATTTTCCGTTGCTTCTCTTGGCTTGCTGCTGGCCGTTTATGGGGTTGCGTCAATATTCAGCAATCAATTTTCAGGCTTTCTTGCCAGTCACGGAAGTCTGACTCGGATGCCATGGGTCTATATTGTCCAGTCAGTGGTGTTTTTGATGATGCCGTTTTTTATTCATTCTCAAACCCTGGGATTTCCACTCCTATTGATCATGGGAATGGCGATGTATCTGTTAAATGCGCCAATTCAGATTCATTTTATGCAGATTGCAGAGTCCGATTATCCCCAGTCGATGGTCTTGGCGTCCTCGTTTAATTCGATTTTCTCAAATTTGGGGATTTCGGTCGGGTCAGCTGTTGGATCAGCAATCCTTTCAACTGGTGGATTGTCTGCTTTGGGAATCGGTGCCGCAGTGTTTGCGGTTGCCTCATTTGGACTGGTAACTTACTTGGTCAAAATAACCCATCATTTTATTAAAACTGTTAAAAATAAAGTTGCCTAAGCTCACAAATCTAGAGCCTAGGCGTTGATGCCATGGGGTTATCCAGAATTTGAGGGCCCATTGTGAATGACTAAAAAACTGTCACTTTTTTATTGAAAACGTTCCCCAATTGCCATCTGAATTCGCTTACAATATAAGCTATATTATG
This sequence comes from Lentilactobacillus kefiri, assembly GCF_007989105.1. Taxonomy (GTDB): domain Bacteria; phylum Bacillota; class Bacilli; order Lactobacillales; family Lactobacillaceae; genus Lentilactobacillus; species Lentilactobacillus kefiri. Next base: position 33,702 of record NZ_BJVK01000013.1, read on the forward strand.
GATATTGCTTTTTGGATATGAAAGGACAATTCAAATGAAAAAGCCAACTGCAACAACTCAATTATCAATTAATAAAGTAAAAATTACGTCTGACTTTTGGACGAGATACCGCGATTTGGTCGCTAACGTGGTGGTCCCATATCAATACGAAACAATCAGCGACAAAAATGATACGACAATTGGTGATGATGCATTTACTGATAAGGAAGCTTACCAAGACGGCCTGCAAAGCCATGCCATTGAAAACTTGAAGATTGCTGCAGGAATCAGCAAAGGTAAACATGTCGGCATGAACTTCCAAGATACCGACGTCTATAAATGGCTGGAAGCAGCAGCTTACACACTTCAGTATCATCCAGACAAGGACTTACAGGCTGAAACCGATGCGGTTGTTGATTTGATCGCCAAGGCCCAAGAGCCGGATGGGTATCTTTCAACAATTTTCCAAATCAAGTTTCCTGAAAGAAAGTTTAAACGACTTCAACAATCTCACGAATTATATTCAATGGGTCATTATATTGAAGCCGGGGTTGCCTATTTTGAAGCAACTGGCAATCAAAAGGCCCTTGATATCGCTGAAAAGATGGCGGCTTGTTTAGAGGACAACTTTGGCCTTGAAGACAACAAGATCCACGGTTATGGTGGTCATCCTGAAATCGAATTGGCATTAATGCGACTTTACGAAGTAACTGGAAAGAAAGAATATTTGAATCTGACAAATTACTTCATTCGTCAACGTGGTCAGGATCCGGATTTCTTCGATAAGCAAAATGAAGCCGATGGTTGGGACAATGCCTTTTGGCCAGATCTCAATACGATTGGTAATGAATATTACTACGCAGATAAGCCTGTAACGGAACAAACCAATGCTCACGGTCACGCTGTCCGCTGTGTTTATTTGGCAACCGGCTTGGCTCACCTTGCCCGGGTAACTGGCGACCAAGACTTAAAAGACGCGGCTCAACGAATTTGGAATGACATTGTCAAAAAACAAATGTATATTACTGGTAACGTCGGCCAAACATCCACTGGTGAGGCCTTCACCTTTGACTATGACCTGCCAACCGATACCGACTACGGCGAAACTTGTGCTTCAGTTGCGATGACTTTCTTTGCTCGTCAGATGCTTGCCGGTGATTTTAAGGGTGAGTATGGGGATGTAATCGAAAAAGAAATCTATAATGGCGCATTAAGTGGAATGGCTTTAGATGGAACCCATTATTTCTATGTAAATCCGTTGGAAGTTAATCCAAGCGAATCTGCTAAGAATCCTGATAAGAAACATGTTCTGCCACGCCGTCAAGCTTGGTTTGGAACAGCTTGCTGCCCATCAAACATTACCCGATTGATTGCTTCTATGGATCGTTATCTTTACGAAGTTAAGGACAATACTATCTTTGCCCATCAGTATATTGCTAATTCAACAACCTTTAGTGATGGAATCAAAGTGGATCAAGAAAGTAATTTACCATGGGATGGTACCGCGACATTTGAGATTACCAATCCGGAAAATGTTCACTTTAATTTTGCAGTTCGAATTCCCAACTGGAGCAGAGATTCATTTAAGATAACTGTTAACAATCAGGTGATTGACGCGGACGGAAAAGATGGCATTGTCATTGTTCCGATCACTGACGAAAAAACATCTATTGAAGTTGTCCTGGATATGAAGACAAATTTGATTTATGCCAATTCTAAAGTACGGGCAAATGCGGATGATGTTGCTGTTCAACGCGGCCCACTCGTATACTGTGCAGAACAGGTTGATAACCCCGGCAATCTTTGGAACTACCAACTCGACACGGTTCCCCACTTTGACTTTGCATATCAAGATGACTTATTGAATGGTGTCGGTGTCCTGACAACCAACGATGCAACCAAAGTTGAAACAGAAGACGACTCTGACAGCCTTTACCAGTTCAATAAGGCTCCTAGAAGAGCTTCAACCAAGTTAACCCTGATTCCTTATTACTCATGGGCTAACCGGGACGAAGGCCAGATGAGTGTTTGGCTTCACAAATAACTAAAACTTTAATCTCGTTTCTTTAACGGCGTGATTCCGAGTTCTCCTTGGAATCACGCCGTTATTTTTGTGTTGAGATATTTTAGTCAAATTTCCAAAAGCCCATAAACTATGGGTGATGATATGCTATACTTTTCAGTGTAAAGAAGCATAATAAAACGGAAAAAGGTGAAAATCCTTTACAGCCCCTTCGCTACTGTAAGATTGACGAAGCTGTCAGAACTCACTGGGTTACCCTGGAAAGAGGACAGTTGTAGGACGAGATCAAGTCAGGATACGTTTGTTATGCCGATTGCAAAGCTTCTTAGGGTCGGCTTTGTCAATTAATAGCGTATCTATCGGATATTTCGTATGCTCAAATTCAATGTCTGAATATAGGTTGTTAGTGATTAAAGAAACGGCCCTGGCTAGCAATACTAGCTGGGCTTTTTTGTTGTGTTCAATTGTTTATTTTGTTGAGGGTTTCATCACTATTTATTTGGAGGAGAGCAGACACATGAAGAAAAAACAGCTTGTTTATTGGATATCACTGGTAGTAGGGATGTTCCTGCTATTTGTTGGCGGTGGTAATTTTGTCAAAGCAGACACCGCTGCTGATGTAGATTCAGCCATTACGACCGGAGTTAAGCTGACTTCCCAAAAGACGTCACTTGATGCCTGGGATGCCGCAATTTTGGCAACCAGCGATAATGGCATTACTGATGCTGAGACGCAAAATGCTTACAATACCATCATTACCACAAACGGATTTATCAGCGGAAAGGATCAAGACCTTGCTGGTGTCTCAAACGTTGCCGGCATGATTGGGCTTCGCGCACTTGGCAAAGATCCAGCAAATGTGGAAAAGAAGGATCTGGCCGCTCAAGTTATTAACGATCCCGCACTTAAGAGCGATAAAGTTGATTTGTACACCATTATCAATGACTTGGAAGGTTTAAGCACCGGCAATTATGGTAAGGCAAGTGAAACTGCCCGTGCCACGTTGACGAAGCGCCTGCTGGCTGCCCAAGATTCCAAGACAGGTGTTTGGAAGACCAGCTGGGGTGATGTTGATCCTACTGGCCGGGCTATTCTGGCACTCTCGATGAACATGGGTCAACCAGGAGTTCCCGCTGCAATTCAAAAAGCGGTGACTGAAGTTGAAAATCATTATTATTTGAAAGATGGTGGCTTTGGTACCAGTGATGCCGCCAACAAGGAAGACCAGTATAACAATATCACCATGACTAATGGTCTAGCTGCAGCTGGTGTTGATGTGTACACCTCGTTAAACGGGCAGTCCGGCTATACAGCACCTGTTCAGCGCTTACTGGATCAAAAGGACGTTTCTTCCGACAGCAACTCCATGCTGCTGCAACAAGCTACTTACACCTTAGAACAGGCTAAATTTACCAAAGATGGCGGTCAGGGTTGGATCTTCTCATTTGCCCAAAATCCAACTTTCAGAGCCCGTGAACTGGCAAAGTTAAATACGGCAGCAGCCGCTCAAAGACAGGCCATTAATAATGACTCAAAGGCGTCAACAACCGACAAGACAACGGCAATCAATTCAATCAACCAAACGCTTGAAACGTACATTACCAAGATCAACGGCGACACGACCAGTGAAGCGGCAATTGCCGACCGGGCAGTTGGAGTTGCCTCAATTAACAATATTAAAATCGTTGATACAAATGACAACAGCAGCTCAACCAGTGGCACCGTTATTAATAACAATTACACCACCATTATCAATCAGCCAAGTTCATCAAGTTCGTCGAGTTCGTCAGCAGCTTCAAGCAGTTCGGCTGAACCAGTTGTTAAGCCAACCACTCCGACAAAGCACAAGAGTACCAAAGGTTCATATGTATACGCATTAACAACCGTTAAATTATATCGAAACACTCATTTTACCAAGCATCATTTAGCCAAGATTTATCATAAGCAAAGCAGAACTAAACGCCCAATGTTCCTGGTAATCAGACAAACAACCAACACCCAGGGAAGACCCGTTTATAAGGTTAGAAATGTTAACAGCGGCAAGACCGGTTATACGCTAGCTTCTCGTAAGCATTTTGCAAATGCTTATTATTCTGCTAAAGTTACCCGAATCAAAGTTATCAGTTCCAAAGGGATTAATGAGTATAGCAATCGCTATCTCAGTAATAAAAAGCACCATGTTAAGAAGAATCGGTCACTGGCCGTTCGAAAAGTCGTTGGTTACGGCCGCACAAGCCGTTTATTGTTAACTAACGGTCGTTATGTTTCAGGCAACAAAAAACTGGTGATGGCAACCAAAATTGCCAAGACCAGTCATCAAACAACTGACAGTTCAACGACAGTGGCGCCAGCTCCAACCACACCAAGCTCATCATCAACGTCGACGTCGACATCAACAACCGTTCCAACAACGCCAACAGTCCCAACAACACCGACAAATGGATCATCGACAAGCAATTCTACCAACAATTCCACAAATGGTTCTGGAACAAATGACAATTCCGGTTCAAACACTGATACCACCAACGAAACGGTTACCGTTAGTGTTAATGCGAATGGATCCGTGCTTGCCAGCGGGAGTGTCACCCTTACCAAAGGTGCGACTGCTCTGGATGCATTGAAAGCATTGGCAGCCAAGAACAATCTGGCAGTCACAATCAGTGGCTCAGGAATTTCCGCCTATGTTAAAGGTATCAATGGCTATAACGCTGGCCCTGCCGGAACCATGACGGGTTGGCTGTATTCCGTTAACGGCAGTGAGCCCAACAGCTCAATGGGCGTATATGTCGTGAAGGATGGCGACAAGATTTCGATGAATTATAACAAGTAGCATTTCGATTCTCGTCAAGAAAGGATATATGATGAACAAATTATTAAAACACATACTGTTATCGACTGCAGCAATTCTGGCAACTGTCACATTTACAACAAGCGCGGCTGACGCTTCCGTCCATAAAGCGGCCACTTCTACGATCCACCGGCGTACCGCACTGACGTATCGTTATGCCAAAAAGATGTTGAAAGAAAATAAGACGGGCTTATCCGGCAAAACCAGTGCGATTTTTAGCCGTAAATTATATCCGGACACCGGAGCAGCATCCGGCTATTCCGACTTTCTACTTGGATTAAGAGGCAACCACTACAAATTTACAAGTCACGAAAAGAATTTGTTACGCAAAAATCTGGTTGTTAAAAGCAGCACGCCTGCCGCCAGCTTGGCCAATGCGGTCATGGCCGTTCAGGCAATGGGGATGAATGCCACTAATTTCAAACTTTATCATCACAAGAAGGGGACAAATCTTGTTTCCCGGCTTTATCGGACAAGCATCTCAAAGCAGACGGCCAGTTCCCAAGCCGAGACCTTAATTGCTGTTTCCATGAGCAGTCGATTTAAGCGACCAAGCGGTGCCAAGTTTAGCAAGGCCAGCTTGAGTGCCCGGTTGGTTAAATCGCAATTGAAAAATAACGGTTGGACTTACAATAATGCTCAAGGTGCCAAAGATGCTGATGTCACCAGTATGGTGCTGACGGGGCTTTATCGGGGCAAATCCAACACTTCAACAGTTGAATCAAGTATTCAAAAGGGCCAAAAGTTCCTTTACAGACTTGCGCAAGGGAACGGTGCCTTTGGTTATACCTATGCTGGTAAGACTACGCCCAACGCTAATTCAACAGCTGAAGCGATCATTGCGTTATCCAACAATTCTGCCACCAAAAAATACGTCAACACGACCGCTATGCGGACAGGTCAGAAAGCCACTCCGCTATATGCGATGCTGAGATATGTTAATAATTCCGGATCCATCAAAAAAGCCACCAGCCAACTTTACGGGGTTGGCCAGGTTAACTTAGCTGTTGCGGCTTATAAAGCTGCTTTGAAGAATCGATCCGTGTATGCAATCCAGTAAACGAAATATTGAGATTTGATATAGCATTACTAAAGCCCCGGTTAAACGTTTTTCCGTTTAGCTGGGGCTTTGATTCTGATAGTCTTTATCTACGGCCGATTAAAGATTTTTCAAATGAGAACAGATATACTGTTAATAGTTGGATTCATTTCCTGACAATATTTGTAGTAAGTTAAAGGAGTTCCACATGATAAATAGATTGAGACAAATTCGCGGGTTCGTTCAAAAAGAACTCGGCTATGAAACGACCGGCCATGACTACACCCACATTGAGCGGGTGGTCAGCTTGGCCAAATTAATTTTAAAGGGTGAAGATGCTGATGAAGGCTTAGTCATTATTGCGGCATATCTTCATGACGTCAGTGATGACAAAGTCACCACCAATCCGCAAGCTAAGCGAAAAGCCATTGCCGATGAATTAATCGGGGTTGGGTATGATCAGGACTTTGTTAAAAAAGTGTTTGAGATTATTGATAATATGTCATACAGCGCCAATCTAAAAACCCATCACAAATTGTCGCTTGAAGGCCAAATCGTTCAGGATGCCGACCGATTGGATGCCATTGGCGCCATCGGAATTGCCCGCACATTTTACTTTGGAGGCCACTTTGGCGAAATTATGTATAATCCACGGATTATGCCGCGGACGGGGATGGATAAGGCTGAGTATCGCAAACACGGTACGGTTATCAACCATTTTTACGAAAAGCTGTTCAAATTAAAGGATCAGATGAATACGCCTACTGCCAAGAAAATTGCCGAGCATCGTCAACAGGTCATGCGTGATTTTGTGGCTGAATTTGTTGACGAATGGAATGGCACTAAATAAAGCGAAATATCAGGTTCATGACCAATGAAATCAGCAAATTAAATAATGAGATAACCACGATGATAACAGTGAAGTGATACAGCAGGCTGAACAGACTTTCCTGCCATGGTGTGACTGAGATAACCAGCGTTAGCAGGACTAAAAAGAGCACTGCCTGCCAGAAGCCTTGTTTGGAATTTTCAAAATCAGCCTGACTGAGGTCAAAGCCGCCGATGCAAATATTGGCAGCAACCACCAGAAAAATCAGCATTTTAGGCCAGCTGAACGTTGGCATTATGAAGGTCATTTGGCTAAATGACTGGTGGGTGGACATGATCAATGATTGGTAAACTTCAGGAATGGTGAATTTGGCCAATAATAAAGTTGTCAGGCAGCAACCAAAAATTGGGGCGACACCTATGAAGAGGTTGCCCATATTTTGGTAAAGGTTGCGGTTATTCCAGGTGTGGTGAACGTACCCCAGGGTGTCGTTGTCAGCGGTGGGGATGCGCACTAATCTGAATTGATCAACATGGTGGCCAAACACAAGTGCCATCAGCAGATGACTGGCTTCATGAATCATAATTCCCAGAAAGCCGAAGCCAATTTGACCGCCAATTCCAAAACGGTTGGCAATCTGCTGCTTGGTGCGATGGTTGATTGATGAGAGTAAAAAGATAAAAAGAAATGGCACTCCGATCGTGAGTCCGAGTACCAATCCAATGTTTGTCAAAATATTTGTAAGCATTAAGTCATTCCTTTATGTCGGCAAATTTTCCGCCAATGAGATCGACCATTTGTTGGGCGTCAACTTTGACTGAGCGGCCAATTTGACCAGATGAAACGATGATTTCACCCATTTCTTTGGCTTCCTGGTCAACGTAAATTGGGTAGTGGAACTTTTCCCAAATCCCAATCGGCGTGTTGGCACCGTGTTGGTAGCCAGTGGTTTTCAGTAGATCCTTCAATGGCACCAGGTTGACCTTTTTGTTGCCGGAAACTTTGGCGAGCTTTTTTTCGTCCAAGTGTTCATCAACCGGAACAACACCGACAACCGGACCGGTCTTCTTACCAGAGAACACCAAAGTCTTGAAAATCTGATGTTCGGGCGTATCTACATGGTCGACACTGATTTGTTCAACGTCGCCTTCCTTGTGGGTTGGAAATTCCATTTGGACAAACGGAATTTTGTGTTTATCTAAAATTTGTTCAACTAAAGTTTTATGAACCTTATTCTTCTTTTTCTTTGACATTTCATAACACCTCAGGAATATTTTATCACAATCGGGTGGGTAATCCGTCTGAACAAAAGAAGATAATCTGTTATACTTTATTTCAGCAGATCAATTTAACGATTTAATAAGGAGCACAAATGGCTGATTTAGTATATCGCAATATCATGAAGGACTTGAAGAATCGTATTCAGGCAAACGAGTTTGCATCAAAGAAGCTGCCTGATGAACGAAGCCTCAGCGAGTCTTATGGTGTTAGCCGCAGTTCAATTAAACGCGCTTTGAATGTTTTGGCAAACCGGGGGATCATTTTCAAAAAACGTGGTTCGGGAACGTTTATTAATCCGCTTTACCAAAAGAATCAAACAATTTTTCAATACGAAGGGTCCAACCTGGGGGTTACCGACAGCTTTAAGAGTGATGGCCAAACACCCCAAATTAAGTTGCTGGACTTCAAAGTTGTCCCCGCAAGTAAGGAGCTTCAAACCGAACTATTCCTAAACCCGGGTGAATTTGTGTACGAAATTAAAAGACTTCGTTCTTTTGACGACAAGCCGTTCATGATCGAATTAGGCTATATCCCAATCCGGGTTGCACCGGAACTCAACAGTGAACGGGTGGAAGGCTCAATCTTCAACTACTTTGAGGATGCAACCGGAACTTCCGTTACCAAATCGTTTATGACAATCACCGCCGATCCGTCAACCAAAGAGGATCAGGAACTGCTTGGCTTGAAGCCGGTGGAACCGGTCGGCGTGATGGAAGGTATCTTCTTCCTGGATGACGGAACCCCATTCGAAGTCTCAAATATGCGGATTCATTATAAATATTTGAACTACAACACGTTTGTTAACTTGGACGAAGATAAATAGCCACGGCGTTGCGGTACGAACACGTTGACAGTGTTTACGTGAGCAGTGTATAAATGAAACAGCGAAATATCAACTAACCTGATGAAGGGAAGAAAAACGATGGGTCTTTGGATCACAATAATTACGGCTTTTATAGGATTGGAATTGATTGTTTATGGATTCCGGCAAAAAGACCGTGCAGCAGTTAAATGGATTTTGGCAGCAATTGGATTAGTTCTCATTTTGTTTGCCATTTGGGTTGCAACCCCACAGGGAACCGAATTAATTAGTCATTTGAATTGGTTTAAACCTAAAAATTAAAATAAATGTAAATCGGAAATTGATTTTAACAATCGATTTCCGATTTTTTGTGGACTGAAAAGCCTTGTAAACGGCTGTTTCACCGATGATTTTTAATGGGTACATGCTTACGATGTTAGTTAAAAAAAACCGATTACAATTGCATTTGGATTTGTTCAAAATGAAACCGTGTAAATTTTCTGAAAATTTTGTTACAAAACAACGATAATGGTGGACTAACGATTTGATATCGTCCATAATAGCTTATAAGTATAGGATTTTGAGTCACAAAATATTGGACCGTATCAATTTTTTAAAAGGTTGACTTTTTGAGAATTTCGTTTAGTATTAGTGATGTAAATTGATCAATTCATATTGGTGAATTTTTACGAACATTCTATACAGAAGTTTGTTGCTAAATCGAAGAAGGAGTGTTAATTAATGACAGTAGATTACGATTCCAAAGAATATTTGGAACTAGTTGATAAGTACTGGCGTGCCGCTAATTACCTTTCAGTAGGTCAATTGTTCTTGCGCGACAACCCATTGCTTAAGAGACCTTTAGAAGCTAAAGATGTAAAGGTTAAGCCTATTGGTCACTGGGGAACTATCGTTTCTCAAAACCTTATCTATGCAGAATTGAACCGTGTTATTAACAAATACGATTTGAACATGTTCTACATCGAAGGTTCAGGTCATGGTGGCCAAGTTATGGTTTCCAACTCATACCTTGATGGCAGTTATTCAGATATTTATCCAAATATCAGCCAAGACGAAAAAGGTATGGCTAAGTTGTTCAAGCAATTCTCATTCCCAGGTGGAGTTGCTTCTCATGCCGCACCAGAAACCCCAGGTTCAATCCATGAAGGTGGAGAACTTGGATACTCACTTTCACATGGTACCGGTGCTATCTTAGACAACCCAGATGTAATCGCTGCTGTTGAAATTGGTGATGGTGAATCAGAAACCGGCCCATTGGCTGCTTCATGGTTCTCTGACAAGTTCATCAACCCAATTACTGATGGTGCTGTTCTTCCTATCATTAACATGAATGGTTTCAAGATTTCTAACCCTACTATCCTTTCACGTATGAGTGACGAAGACTTAACTAGTTACTTCAAAGGAATGGGCTGGGATCCATACTTTGTTGAAGCAACCGCTGATACAGACCATGCCAAGGTTGAAGCAGACTTTGCCAAGACTCTTGACCATGTTATTGAAGAAATTAAATCAATTCAAAAGAATGCTCGTGAAAACGAAACACCTGATAACGTTAAGTTACCACACTGGCCTATGATTATTCTTCGTTCACCTAAAGGCTGGACTGGTCCTAAGAAGGATCTTGATGGTAACCCAATCGAAGGTTCATTCCGTGCTCACCAAGTTCCAATTCCTGTTGCTGCAGGTTCAATGGAACACAAAGACTTGCTTATTAACTGGTTGAAGTCATACAAGCCAGAAGAATTATTTGATGAAAATGGTACTATTAAACCAGAAATTCGCGCCGTTGCTCCTAAGGGTGACAAGCGTATGTCAGTTAACCCAATCACTAACGGTGGTATCAAGCCAGAACCATTGAAGCTCCCTGATGTTCGCGACTTCGAAGTTAAATTCGATCGTGGTATTACTCAGAAGCAAGATATGATTGAATGGTCAAACTGGTTGGAAAAAGTTGCAGAACTTAACCCAACTAACTTCCGTGGATTCGGTCCTGATGAAACTAAGTCAAACCGTCTTTACAGCTTACTTGACGATTCAAAGCGTCAATGGATGGAAGACATTCACGAACCATATGATGAAGATCTTTCAAACCATGGTCGTGTTATCGACTCACAACTTTCAGAACACCAAGCAGAAGGTTGGCTTGAAGGTTATGTATTGACTGGTCGTCATGGATTCTTCGCTACTTACGAAGCATTCGGACGTGTTGTTGATTCAATGTTGACTCAACACATGAAGTGGTTGCGTAAAGCTTCAGAACAATACTGGAGAAAGCAATATCCTTCATTGAACTTTGTTGATACTTCAACAGTATTCCAGCAAGATCACAATGGTTATACCCACCAAGATCCAGGTATGTTAACTCACTTAGCTGAGAAGAAGCCTGAATTCATCCGTGAGTATCTTCCAGCTGATGCTAACGAATTGTTAGCTGTTGGTGATGTTGCATTCAGAACTTACGAAAAGATCAACTTGATCGTTACTTCAAAGCACCCACGTCGTCAATGGTACACAATGGATGAAGCACAAAACCTCGTTAAGAATGGTCTTGGCTACATCGACTGGGCATCAACTGACCAAGGTCAAGAACCAGATGTTGTCTTTGCTGCCGCAGGTTCAGAACCTAACTTGGAAGCATTGGCTGCTATCTCAATCTTGAACAAGGAATTCCCAGAAATGAAGATTCGTTACATCAACGTTGTTGATTTATTGAAGCTTCGTTCACCTAAGGTTGACCCTCGTGGATTGAGTGATGAAGACTTTGACAACTTGTTCACTACTGACAAGCCTGTTATCTTCGCATTCCACGGCTTCGAAGGACTTATCAAGGATATCTTCTTCGACCGTCACAACCACAACCTTCATGTTCATGGCTACCGTGAAAATGGTGATATCACTACACCATTCGACATGCGTGTCTTGAACCAATTGGATCGTTTCGATCTTGCTAAGGAAGCTGTTCAAGATATTCCAGCTTACTCAGTTAAGGGTAGTTACTTCATCCAACGTATGAATGATACGATTGATAAGCACAATGCTTACATTCGTTCAGAAGGTACTGATCTTCCAGAAGTTGTTAACTGGAAGTGGGAAGGCCTCAAGAAGTAATTTAATTGCTAATAATTAATTACTAAAACTAAAGAACCTCGAAATCTAATTTAGATTTCGAGGTTCTTTTTTTGTTTATATTCAATTAGTTGCGAGTTACATGAATGACTTTAGTAACCGTATTACCAACTTGATCAACTGCTGAAATTGTGAAGATATTTTCGCCATTGTTCAATTGATATGTTTCATCAAATTGGTGAATTGGATAAGGATTTGGATCTTCACCAGGGTTGGTTAAGTTCGTAAAACCGGCATCATTTTGTTGATGGTAAATGTTGTTACCATTAATGGTTAAACGAACACCACTAACATTATCATTTACACTGCCTTTAATGTGAATCGTATCATCGTTTGTGCTGACTGAATACTGATTGTGACTAGTTTGATTTCCAGTCAGGCTTGATGAAAGGTCAAGCGATGGTGCAACGGTATCAGTAATAACTTCGAGGGTTCCACTTTGAGTGGTGGACTTCTTCTTGCCAGGAGTGGTTAAGAAGTATCCGATTCCCCGTTGACCAACCGGTGCTACTTGGATGGTGTATTTAAAGTTACCGGACTTATCGATCTTGACTTTGTTATCCTTGCTGTTCTTATTCACGCTCTTCAGAATAATCAATTTATCTTTAGGATTCTTGACTTTCCCTTGGATCGTTAACGTATGCGTATTGGCATTGTAGACCTTACTGTTCGCGTTAATCAACGTGATATTATTGTCATTTAAGCCTGAGAAGGAAATTCCCTTTGATGGGTAAAAACGGGTTGTAACTGTGTTCATGACATGGTTATCCAGCTTTGGCAGCTGTGTGGTTTGAAGCTTCCACTTGATTTGGCTGGCGTTGCTTGGAAGACTATGAACCTTGGCTTTGTTGAGTTTAATTGTCTTGGTAACTTTATTACCGGCCACATCCCAAATCGTGAGCTTGATTTTCTTTGACTTCAGCGCCAACTTTTGTTGGGCTTTGGTAAAGTTGTATTTAATGTTACCTTTGTTATTATTGCCATCGTTTCCGAGACTGACACCAAATGCCTTTTTACCTACTTTGGTAGCCATGGCAGACATCTTGGTAAACCCGGCACCAACATCGTTGTAGCTGACAGCCAACTTACCATTCTTATACGTTGCATGATTGATTGTTGGAGCGGCATTATCGACTCTAACCGGCAAGTTCATCGTCTGGACTTTCTTGTTGCCGTCATTGTAATTTGTCGCAACAATCTGGTATTGATATTGGCCATCTGGTGCTGCTTTCATCTTCCCAGTGGACTGATCGTAAAGCTTTCCGTCCCACGTAAATGCAAATGGGTGAAGTCTCATGGAAACAGCCATGGTCATATCATCAATTTGGGCACCATAAATTTCGGAGAATGATTTATCAATGTTGGTTTCAGAATCAACCACTCGAACGACTTTGCCAGCTGAATTTAAAATTCTGATTTGGGCGTTTGCAAGGCTCTGCTTGGTGTACGCCAATGGATAAACAGCATCTTGGCTGCCATCACCATTTGGTGAGAACGCAACCTTATCATTTTGGATTTTAGGTGGCAAATTTCCCCAAGCTATCTGGGAATCACCATAGGTTCCTTTTTTATTGACATATCCGGACAGGGAAGTTCGATCGCTAATTCCCAACATGGTGTTTTGACGATCCAGCAAGTATCCACCACCAAAGATGCTGCCCTTTTGGTTGGCAGGTTTATCGAGAACTTGTTCGTCAGTTGGGTCACCGTAGTAGCCCATGTATGGAACAGACAAGTTTTGAGTGGCGTCTGAATTTGTTAGGCTGATATAGCCTTCAGCGATACTATTTTGTTTTGCCTGGTTACCGAGGTCCAGTGTGAAGCCAACTTTGACGGTTTTACCTGGATCAACGGTTATCTGCGATTGATCTGGCGTGAGTGTTGCACCAGGTATCCGGGTATCATATACCGTTCCGGTTCCATACTTTTTATCCATCTTTCGGGATTCCGTCCATGGACCGTTGGAAGTGTTCAGGGTATAGGTTTCCTGGGTGTTGCTATGATTGGTGACGTTTAACGCAAATTTGCTTGATTGACCAATCTGATGGAGAGCAGCCGATGCAGTTCCCGTGGCAGCATCCGTAACGGATGATTTCAAATTACCTGCGTTGGTAACATTTACTTGGCCGGCGCCTTGAACTCTTGGTGAAACAACGTGGCCTTTGAATAATGTATCCTGCATTGGCTGAGCCGAATTCATTAAAGCAATTTTGACGGCATTGACCAAATCCGAGCCTTTCAGATTGGGTTGATCTTTCATTATCTTCTGCATGACAATTGCCGCTGATCCGGCGATAAATGGTGAAGCCATCGATGTCCCAGATTCAATTGCATACCCATTATGTGGGGCAGTGGATGCAACCAAATTGCCGGGTGCTGTAATGTCGGGCTTCATAAAGTATTCAGGCGTTGGCCCCCATGCTGACATGGTTTCCATTGCTAACTTGTCACCTAACAGCGTATTTTCTGATCCAACTGCCATGCCGCTTGGGGCAGCTGCTGGATTGGAAACCGTCCCGGAGTTGGCAGGATCAAAGACGGTCGTCCGTGAATCTGAAGCGGCGTTGATGTCTGTGTTTAATGAACCGGAATGAGCATAATTACCGCTTGCAATTGAAACAAACACACCATGATCAGTGGCATACTTAACAGCAGCCTGCTCCTGGTTGGTCAGGGATTGAGCGGGAACTCCCTGGCCGAATGACATGTTGATAACGTTGGCGCCTAATGCAACAGCGTCATAAATTGCCCGGGAAACGTCGTTTGGAAATTCGTCTGAAAAGCCACCAAAGACTTTCATATTCAGCAGCTGAGCTTGAGGCGCCATTCCCAAAACGTACTTCTTATCTTTATTATTTTTTGAACCATTGGCAGCTGTGTATCCTGCAGTTGATAAGCCATGATATCCGGCCATGTCGTTTGACATGACGTCAGTGTCGTAATTGTTTACGTAATTGTACGCAAACGGAATTTTAGGACTGACGTACTTTCCGTAGCCTCTTTGAGAAATGAATTTCTCTGCGTCACTTTTTGAAATTTTGGCGGTACTGTTATCTGACAATCGAAAGTCACGATGACTCACAATTCCAGTATCAATAATTGCAATAACCATTCCCTGGCCAGAATAGCCTTGGGACCAAAGACCCTTAACGTTTCCTTTGACGAGTGAAGGCTCATCGGCAGGATCTTTGCTGGGTTTAATCTGTTCGTTGGTATCTTTGGAAGCAGATATCTTTGTCTGAGCAGCTTGAATGGTGGTTGGTTGGCCGCCATTCAAGGTACTCAAGCCTGCCAGTGTTGACAGCGTGAGCACAGCCATCGTCACTGTGAACTTTTTAAAAGTTGGATTATTCTTTCGTAACTTCATGATCGTCCTCCCCTTAAATCAAAACTAATTTAACAATTTGAACTGTTGCTGATCTTCAAACAATTTCCCAATTTGAAGCAGCAAGTTTTCCCGGCCTTTCCGGGCGATAAACTGGATTCCCAAAGGCAGCCCGTTCTTACCAACATATGTCGGCAGACTGATTGCCGGTTGGCCGCTAATGTTTGCGAGTTGTGTAAATGGTGAAAGGGTCAATGCAGGAAGCCACTGATCCCAAATGATTTGAAGCTGCTCTTGAGAATCGTATTGTTCGATATTTTGCATTTTTTTCATGTTGGCTTCAGAAACCAAATCTCGATCAATTCTAGGTGCTTGATGAGCAGTCGTTGGAGTCAAATACAAATCAAATTCCTGCTGGAAATCATCCATATCGCTACTGATATTGTCCCAGAAAGTCAGGGCTTTGCTGTACTGAACTGCTGAAACCGAACGACCCGTCACATTTAACGCCCAGGTTAACGGTTCAACATGTTCCTTGATGATCTTGTCATCTAAATGCATGTTGGAAAACATCGTGGCGGTTTCACCGGCGTTCATGACATAGTACGTCTGCATCAAGCCAACTCCGTCGATGGGGGCATCAGCTGGGATAACGTCATATCCGGCATCCTTGAGAAACCGGACGGCATTTTCCACGGCTTCGACTGCCTCATCGGAAACCGGGGTCCCAACTGGTGAAGTGGTTGAATAGGCAATGTGAATATCCTTGGGCAGCTGGTTAAGAGCCTCTGCAAATGGCTGATCAGGTAACGGTACTTGAAATGGGGCGGCCATTTGAACGGTTGTCAGGGCATCTAACAGATTTGCGGTATCAGTAATTGAGCGGGTAATGGCAAAGTTGATGGAGGCACCCTGCCAACCTCGCCATTCACCCGGGCCGGTTGGGACTCGTCCACGAGTGGGCTTTAAGCCGATAGTGCCTGAAAATGATGAAGGGATTCGAATTGAACCGCCACCGTCATTTCCAGCCGCAATTGGCAGCCAGTCGGCCCCAACCGCTGCAGCTGACCCTCCTGAAGATCCACCAGGTTGAAAATCAGTATTCCACGGATTGTGAGCATTCCCATAAAGCTTGGAATCGGTAATGTTTTTGAAGCCAAATTCAGGGGCATTGGTTTCGCCGACTGGAATCAGCCCGGCAGCAAGTAATCCCTGCACGAAGTTGTTGGTAGTAGGGGCAACGTTATCTTTCAGCAACTCCGAGCTGCCAGTATCAAGCTGACCTCTAAAGGATTGGCCCAACCCTTTTAATAGGATTGGAATTCCAGCGAATGCCTGACCGGTATCATGAAATTCCTTTGCCATTTTTAGAGCGCGTTCCGGCCATAAACTTGTAACAGCATTCAATTGATCATTGTTTGCGTTGACGGTATCAATCAGTTCATGGACCAAATCCACTCGATCAATTTGATTTTCACGGATCATTTTCGATAATTCCGTTGCAGAATGTGATGCTAATAACTTTTCTGACATTGCAAACTCCTTAGTGCATGGCTTGCATGCAAATTCTAATGGCGTTTTTCCAGTCTTTTCTGAAATTCAATAAAGTGGGCTGGAATTGGCGCGGTAACAATCTTTTGCTTCCTTGAAAAGGGCAAAGCCAAGCCGACCTTCCATGAGTGAAGCAGCAAGTAATCGCTCTCATTACTAGAATTATACAACGGGTCTCCAATTAAAGGGTGGCCGACGGCTGCAAAGTGAACCCGAATTTGATGGGTTCGTCCGCTCCCTAATTTAATGGAAAGAAGTGAGGCGTTTCCGACTTCTTTAATGACCTCATAATAGGTAATTGCAGGAACGGCGCCCATTCCGTTAACCTTGCGCTTCCGTTTATCTTCCGGGTCCCTGCCAATTGGCAGATTGATTGTGCCGGTTTGAGAAAGGCCGGTTCCTTGAACCCATGCTAAATATCTGCGGGTAATCTGTTTGCTGGCAATGTCGTGAACCAGGATGGGCACCACCGCCGGATTCTTGGCAAAGATCATTGCCCCGCTTGTTTCCTGATCCAGCCGGTGAATCATATAGGGAAGGGTGTTTTCAGTTTCCAGATAAGCTGCCAAATGGTTGATTGTTGCGCCAACTTCACCCGGTTGATTAGGGTGGGTCTTGTCGCCACGCCGTTTATTGATAACGGCCAAATTCGAATCCTCATACAATATGTTGACAGTTGCAGCTGAATCCGCTGCGACATCTGGGAATGGCGAAACAAAATCGCTTGGTAAGAAAGTCAGCTGAACTTTTTCACCAGTTTTAACCGGGAAGTTGACCGGTCGGTATTTTCCATCAACCAATACTCT
The DNA here is from genome assembly GCF_007989105.1 of Lentilactobacillus kefiri. GTDB lineage: Bacteria > Bacillota > Bacilli > Lactobacillales > Lactobacillaceae > Lentilactobacillus > Lentilactobacillus kefiri. The sequence continues at coordinate 51,332 of NZ_BJVK01000013.1, forward strand.
TTCGCCATGGCGGATGCTGTATACCAGGTGTTTTGGAAGTTCCCAATATTGACTTAACAGCGTTTTTAATGATTCGCCGTTCATGGATTCAGGAACGGTTTCGTTGAATATCCAATATTTATTCATCATGTTCAATTCCTCATATTCGAGATAAAAAAGAGCCGTGACAGAATGTTTATTGCCACGGCTCAATCATTAAGTATTATTTGGTTTGATTCTTTCCAGCTTTTTTATCTGGTCGGACAATCAACACATCACACGATGCGGTTCTGGTTACATAACTCGTAACGGAACCGATGATTAATCGTTCAACGGCGCTTAAACCAGTGGCACCAATGACAATCACATCGCTGTGGTGATCCTTGGGAAATTCTCTAGCAATAATTGGCTTTGGATTTCCAAAACGAATATGAATATTGACGTCTTTGACACCGGCATCAAGTGCTTCTTGTTTTAATCCTTCAAGTTTCTTTTCAGTGTTTTCAGTCAGCTTGAACACAACGTCGCCGCTTACAGCACTTCCGTATGTTTGGTTAAATTGGTTAACTTCTAAAATATTTAAAATGTCCAAATGCGCATCGTTTACTTTGGCAACGTCAATTGCCCGCTCCAATACCTTATTGGTAACGCCTGAACCATCAACTGGTACTAACACGTTTTGATATTTTTGTTCCATTACAATCACCCCGTAATCGTTTTTTACCATACCTAAACTATACCATTTTGAGGCATTAGATGTAATCAAATAAAACTTTCACAAAAGATTGCTTGTGATTGTAATCGCTTTCGTATGGTGCTAATATCAAATTGTTCAAGTATATTAACTATAATCTGAAAAGGGGCTTTTATATATGTATTATTATGTCATGAAATCCAATGATATCAGACGTAATCTGGCTACCGAACAGTATTTGATGAATGAAATTAAATTTGATGAACCACTGTTGTTATTCTATATTGAAGGACCATGTATCATTGTTGGCGGTAATCAAAACACCCTTGAAGAGATCAACAAAAAGTATGTTGATGAGCACGGAATTGTTGTCACCCGTCGGCTCTCCGGTGGTGGCGCTGTTTACCAAGACCTGGGCAACTTATGCTTCAGCTTTGTGGTGGATAGTGACAGTGAAGAGTTTGGTGACTTTAAGTCATTTGTTCAACCAATTGTTGACGCACTTCATGATATGGGTGCCAAAACTGCAGAAGTCAGTGGCCGAAATGATATTTTGGTTGATGGCAAGAAGTTCTCAGGAAACGCCATGTACTCCAAAGGCGGAAAGACCTTCTCACACGGAACTTTGATGTTGGATGTTGATTTATCCGTTATTCCAAAGGCTTTGGATGTTCCTGAAGACAAGATTAAGTCAAAGGGAATCAAGTCTGTCAGCTCACGGGTTACCAACTTGAAGCCATACTTGGCACCTAAGTATCAAAATTTAACCACTCCAGAATTCCGTGACCGTTTGTTGAAAGAATTATTCCACGTTGATGATCTTTCACTCATTAAAGATAAAGAATATCACTTAACAGATGACGATCAAAAGGGAATCGACAAGATTTTTGACGACTACTATAATAACTGGGATTGGGTATATGGTAATTCACCAGAATTCACCGTTAAGAAGCGTCAACACTTCACCAACGGTACGATCGATGCCCGTCTCCAAGTCGATGACGGTAAGGTTTCCAACGTTAAATTCTTTGGTGACTACTTTGGCCCTAAGGATTCCAATGAAGTTGCCGATAAATTGAAGGGTGTCCGATTTGAACGCAAAGACTTCGAGGATGCTTTGAAAGACGTTGATCTGAACAATTACTTCACCGGAATTTCTCGTGACGATTTCTTTGATATGCTTTTCTAAAACGGCTAAATACGTTAAACTGAAACTGTGAATAAAAAGATAAATTCCATTATCGAATTTATCTTTTTTTGTTGGAATTCTGGAGGGTAAAACGTTAAATGAAAAAAGAAGAAAAGCAGACAATTTTCTGGGCGGTCATGTCACTGCTGGTTTTTCTGGCAGTCACTTGGCTGATGACTTTAAAGATCATGCAGCTTGATGCGCCGGCTAAAGTCGGTGAAGCAATGCAAGTCACCTGGATTGCAATTGCATTTTACGCGGCAACGTTGATATTGGCACTTCTAAGGGTCAAGAGCAGCTATTACCTGCTGGCGGTCGTGATTGCCGTTTATACGGTTGGCTTTGTGGGGATGATTTCGACCATGTTTTTGAACAGTGATGCCGAAATTCTGGTTAAGCTGTTTGTCTCTGCAGTGGCGGCATTTGGGATTCTGGTAAATGTTTACTGGTATATCCTGGCGTTTCGATTGCGGGCAGCCTTGCAGCATGATACATTTCAACGACGAATTAACAAACAAAAAGGATTAAGAAGATAGGTGAAATAATTTGGAAAAAGATGCAGCGAGCTTTGTTGACGATGTAGTCAATGAAAAGATTGAAGGCAAGTCCTTCAGCAAAAAATTGAGTGAGATTGAAGCCGATCCCGCAAAAGTTATGCAGCCAGTCTATGACTATGTGGAAGAACAATTGAATTTAGGTAAATTGGCATACGGTGAGGTCAAGGCTTCCGATGAAGAGGTTGCTTTGAGATTGGAAACCAACTTAATCAACTTACCATTTAAAGATGCCAATATTATTAGCAAAATGATGCAGGATCAGGGAACTCTACCCGTCAACGTCTACATCGTCATTGTGTCACCCTGGGTTAATAAATCTGGATTACGAATTGATGAGGTTGCCAGTGCGGATGACTACATCGGCAATGTATCCAAATACCTGGACAAAATGAACAATTGGGTTTCAGAGCATTTGGATATGGTGAAAGAAAATCTCGAGAAACAGCCGGAAGACAAGTAGCTTAATAAAAGAACTCTTGATGTTTACGTCAATCTATGGCATAATACTGCTATGCGATGAGTCGAGAAATCACACAGCATTTATGCTGTCGCGCAAGCGATTAATGTGAATTCGAGCGGGACACAATTTAAGGCACAGATTTGCTGGTGTTTGACTTTAGCGGATTGTGGAATCCAAGAAGTCCATCTACTTTTAGTAGGTGCCGTAATAAAGAAGGTCAACTGAATTAATTCAGTTGACCTTCTTTTTTTATGATGTGATTTAGAGAATTACTAGATATTTAAGATGAGTTTACCGACAATATGACCAGTTTCACTTAACTTATGCAATTCCTGGACATTTTCGGCGTTGAATTTCAATTGAGTGGCCACTTGGACCTTTAATTTACCTGCGCCCAATTGATTGCTCAAAGTTGTGATCACGTCTCTGTTTGGATGAGCATTGATCTTCTTAAAGAAGACATTGTATTTCTTGCTCAGTCCCTCAGCTTGGTCGGTTGTTTCGACAATCGAGATAATGCGACCACCCGGCTTCACAACTTTAAAGGCATCCAGTTGATTTTGACCACCCAGGGTATCAAAGACCAGATCAACCTCGGGAGAGACTTTGGCAAACTCCTGGGTTTTATAGTCGATGACTTTATCTGCACCCAGTTTTCTGACATATGGGTCATTCGTTGCGCTGGTTGTTGTGATGACGTGGGCACCAATGTGTTTGGCAAGTTGAATTGCCATTGAGCCAACGCCACCGGATCCAGCTAATATAAGAACGGTTTGGCCAACCTTTAAGTGACCGGCGTCAAATAGGGCCTCCCATGCGGTTGTTCCCGCTAAGCCAAGCCCCGCAGCTTCTTGAAACGAGACCGTGATTGGTTTGTGGGCTACCTGACTGGCGTCAATTGCGTAAAATTCCGCATAGGTTCCCCGATTACTTGGGGTTCCATAACCGATAACCGCGTCACCAACTTTAAATCCGGCGACATTGTTACCAACTTGTGAGACCACCCCGGCCATTTCTTGACCTAAAATGATTGGGAATTTGAACGGATAGCGTTCTTTTCGCAAACCTTTCCGGGTTTTCCAGTCAATTGGGTTGACACCAATACTGACAACTTTTACAAGCAGTTGATTTTCATTAATTTTAGGAATGGGCATTTCTGTTTCAGTTAATTCGTTTCGATCACCGTAGTCATTAATGACGATGGCTTTCATGGACTTTGTCATTTGATCACCTCGTTCATATTATACTTGTAAATGGGCATTATTAAAAATGAAGATAAAAGATTGCACACAATTTAATTGACATCTTTGGTCAAAGGTTTAATATGACAAGAAGAGGTGAGAATATGAAACTAACAATAACAGACGCAGCTGTTAAACAGCTCAAGAAAAACTTCCCCGTTAACAGCCGGCTTCTTTTAAGCTTTGACGACGGTGTTGGTCCATTCTCCAAAGTTGGAGTTTGTTCACTTGATACCAGTTATGATATCATCGCGGTCGACAAGGACGCTCAAACACCTGATTATGATACCAGCTTGGATTCAAATTTTGGTGATTGGTATTTCAAAGGCTACAGTAAGATTTACCTTGATCAGGATATGAAGCTGGATTACAAGAACAACCAGATTATTTTGAGCAGTGAGAGCGGTATTATGGATAGTAATATTGAACTGAAGGATCTTACTAAACAAAACGTTTAAAATCTAAAAAATGTGTCCGGTCATTTGACCGGACACATTTTTATTTAACTTAAATTCTCTTTGCGGCATGCTCAATTTTTCGGTAGGGCATTACCCATAACAGCATGACGATGAATGTGCCAATCATGCCAAATTCATGCCAGTAAAATGATATGAAGAAGACGGCAATGAACGCTACCAACGTATAAATACTTTTGGGATCCCGGTGCAGTGATTCCACAACGGCTTTAACCGATTTGTTTGCCCGCACCAAGCTGATCCGCAGAAGGTTCCACGAAAGATTGATGCCGATAAACAAGAGGGTATAAAGCTGCGAACCAAATAGGCTGTGTGGATCCGAATCGACAATGCCGGTTGCAAATGGGACAAATGATAGGAAAAATAGCAGTAGCGTGTTGGACCAAATGACAAAGCCGTCGATTGTTTTAACCAGTAAAAACATGTGGTGATGATTACCCCAAACAATTGCCAACAGGAAAAATGAAATGGCGTATGACATTAATTCTTCATGAATCCCCCAAAGGCCGTGCCAGCTTAATTCTTCGGGATGTTTAAGTTCCAAGACCAAAACGGTCATGATGATAGGAACAATGGCGTCAGTAAATGCCTCCAACCGATTCTTTTTCAAATTCTTCACCCCTTCAAAGTTTCTTCTATACAAGGATACAATACTTTGGGGATGAATGGTTCTTTTGCGACTTTGACTAAATATACAACTATTTTTCAATAAACCGGTTACATCAACGGATTGAAATTGACTTTATGCAGTCTTGAAAGTTAAAATAGAATAAGTATTTTAATCAATCATTCATTTTACTTGTGGAGGCTCGTATATGTCATTATTAGCAAGAATTTTTCGCCGCGAGCAATTAGACCGTTATCTGGAAACTGATAAGAAGTTCATCAAAACAATGTCAGCTTTTGATTTAATTGCCCTCGGTATTGGTGCCGTTATCGGTACTGGTATTTTTATTCTCCCTGGGACCGTCGCTGCAACCAAAGCCGGCCCTGGTATCATCATTTCGTTTATTGTTGCCGCAATTGTGTGTTCGACTTCGGCAATGTGTTATGCCGAATTTGCTTCTGCATTACCCGTTGCCGGAAGTGCGTATTCATATGGAAACTTGGTCTTCGGTGAAATTATCGGCTGGATTCTTGGCTGGGCCTTAATCCTTGAGTACGTGTTAGCCGTCGCTGCGGTTTCAAGTGCGTTGGGCGCCTACTTCCAGTCGTTCCTGGCAGGATTCCACATCGGCTTTCCAAAGGCGATCTCCGGTCCGTTTATGCCTAGTCAGGGGACGTATGGAAATCTGATCGCAATTATTATTGTGGTCTTAATTTCTTGGATGTTGAATCAGGGAATGCGTTCATCCGTTCGACTAAACAACATTATCGTGGTTGTTAAAATTGCCATTATCCTCTTATTTATCATTGTCGGACTCTTCTACATCAAGCCTTCCAACTGGCATCCATTCCTACCGTTTGGCTGGCACAGTTCTCATGGTGGTGTTCTTGGTGGTGCAGCTGCCGTCTTCTTTGCCTACTTGGGATTTGATGCAGTTTCCAGTTCCGCTGCCGAAGTTAAAAACCCAAAGAGAAACATGCCAATCGGAATTATCGGAACTTTGATTGTTGCGACAATCCTCTATGTTGGGGTTTCAATTGTGCTGACAGGAATGGTTTCTTATACCAAATTAAACGTTTCCGACCCAGTTGCCTTTGCATTACAATTCGTTCATTTGAACTGGGTTGCCGGAATTATCTCCCTGGGAGCTTTAGCCGGAATGTTCACGATGATGGTTACCATGATTTACAGTTCATCAAGGTTGATTTATTCAATTGGTCGTGATGGTCTGCTGCCAAAATTCTTGGGCCGGCTTGATAAAAAGGGCAGTCCCAAAAACAGTATGATTACGATTACCATCGTGATTGCTTTCATGGGTGGCTTTGTCCCATTGGAACAGTTAACCAACTTGGTTAACATTGGAACTTTGATCGCATTCCTGTTTGTGTCATTTGGGATTATTCCGTTGCGTCGAAACAAAGAAATTCAAAATCATCACGGTTATCAAGTTCCTTGGTACCCGGTTTTGCCAATCATTTCCGGCCTGTTGTGCATGCTGATGCTGTCACAACTTCAGGCTGAAACCTGGATTGCATCTGGTATCTGGTTTGCATTTGGATTGGTACTATACTTTGGCTATGGCTTGAAGCACAGTCAACTTGGTAAATAAATTAAATCATTTAAAATTAAAAGGCCCTCACACTAATGTGTGAAGGCCTTTTTGATGATCATTTTAACGGTACATAACCAGTTTTCCATGCAGCGTGTTCCACAACACGATAATGCCCATGAGGACCAGTAAAACAGCTCCAGTTGCGATTATGAACAGAATTGTGTATGAGGACATTTCAATGACCAAACCACCAAACAGAGGTCCTAAGGCACGTCCTGCTGAGGCCCATGATTGGATCAGGCCTTGATAGCGCCCCTTGGCTTCGACGGGCGTCAATGTATTAACCAATGCTGGAATTGTTGGCAGGGCGGTAGCCTCACCAATGGTCAGAGTCATCATTGCGAGAACAAAGAACGGATAAGTCTTCGCAAAGATTAAAACGACAAAAGATAATGACATCAGGAAGACGCCAAAGAAGACTTCTAAGATCATATTTTCGTGATAGCGGGAAATCCAGTTAATGATAATTTGGCTCACAACGATGACACCACCGTTAATGGTCCACAGGAAACTGTAGTTTCGCAGCGGGATGCCAATCCCAGTCATGTACACTGACAGGTTGGAAACCCATTGCTGGTACATAATCCAGATAATGAATAATGCCATGAAAAAGGTGAACAGCATAATGGCGTTGGCCCTTGGCAGGCTTTTGGGACTCCAACTGGTCTTCTCGGTATCCGAAACTTTCTTTCTGGATTTGTTTGCTGCAGGTTTGAACTTGAAAAAGACAATGATCAAGAAGATCATAAACAAGCTGGTTGCAACCACAAACATTAAGGTGACACTAATGCTATAGATGAAGCCGACCAAAGAGGTTCCGATGACGATCCCTAGGTTCTGGGCAAAGTACAGCATGTTAAAAACGTAGCGGCTGTCTTGAGAAGTGATACTTGTTCCAATTGAATTGACAACGGCCAGATTCCAACCGCTGCAAATCCCGTTAAAGAATAGGATAATCCCAAAAGTCGGCCATCCGTGGAAGAAAACCAGCAGGATCAATGTGAGGATGGTTGACGATACGCCCCCAACCAATAAGTGATAGGGGTTCTTCCGGTCATATAAATACCCGCCGAGATAGCTTCCCAGCACGCTGGCCAACGAGTTAAACAGTAAAACGACACCGATCAGGGTTAGAGAAACTCCCAGCCGATCATGAAGATAGACACTTGTTAGCGGCCAGACAAAGCTCATTCCAACCGCACTGAACATCGCACCAATGATCAGCCATTTTAAATTCATTTCATTTTTGGGCATTTATTTGACCTTCTTTCATTCGATTTTTTGCGCCACGTTCCAGTGTATCAAAAAATCGAATCGAATGGGGATGTTATTTTGAAAGTAAGCGGTAACAATTGCAAGTGCTGTTTGATGGACTTCACCCATTAAATCACATATTATTAAGGCGTTGGATGAAGTTATTGGTTTGTTAAATAGGAGGAATTATATATGGCTGTTGACGGATCACTTTATCATACTGAAGTTGTTAATGAACACGGATTAGTTGGTGAAAGCTACGTTCGAGGAAACGAGGGCTTGGCTTTGGGTGTAAGCAGCTCATTAATTAGTAGTCCAGGAACCAACCCGGAACAATTCATTGGCTTTGCCTTGAGCACTTGCTTTAACGCAACTATTGGATTGGTTGAACGTAAACACAACTTGAAGCCGGATACAGTTATTCACACAGCAGTGGATAATTTAAAGGATACAACCGGATACAAGTTTGTCGTTCGCTGCCAAATTCTCTTTCATGAGTTGGATGACGATCAGGCACAAAAGATGGTCGATGAAGCATTGGACACTTGCCCAGTTGCCAAACTATTGAAGGCCAATGAGAATGTAACGTTTGAAGTGGTAGATAAGTTCTCGTTTTAGAGATAAGAGTGTGACGAGACCCGGGAGACGCGGTTTCTAAGGGTGCTTTGATTGAAGCCCATGGTTCTGGGGCTTTAATCAAAGTGCACTTAGAAGTTAGCGTCTGGGTCGTCGAAACACGTTTCGGCAAACGATCAGTCCACATAGCTTAAACAACGCGAACAAGTATCACCTACATCAATTCTACAAAAAAGC
>NZ_BJVK01000014.1 GCF_007989105.1 Lentilactobacillus kefiri
ATAAATAATATTAAGCTTGGTGACCGCCAAGCAGACCGGCTCTTTCAATGGCGGTCCCACCTTTAGTCTTGGATGACGCCCGGACTAAAGCTTTGTAACCATATTTTTTTCGAATAATATCAATGGTGTGTTCCAACTTTTCTCTATCAATGGTGGTTTCGGGATCTTCAAATAAGCTGAAGTGAGTTGTCCGTTTTTGGGAAATTCGATTGCACCTGACGCCAACATTACGGATTGCACTGCCATCCCATTTTGTTTCCAGCAGATAATTGACGGCGTTGGTAATGCTTTGGGTCGAATCGGTGGGCTCAATATGCATTTGGGCAGAGAAATGGGTTCGACCCTGTTTGTCGATATTGGCCATTCCGATATAAATACTGACGACTTCTGCGACGACATTGTTTTTACGTAGTCGGGTCGCAACTTGATCGGCAATCTCGTCAAGAACGGTTTTGAGATCTACCAATTCGGTATAATCACGCATTAAGACCTGTGAGTTGCCGTAACCTTTATTATCAGACCGGGGAAGATACTTTTTTTCCAGGGTGGAATAGTCGATTCCCCAGGCATGGTAATAAAGCTGTTCACCCATAACGCCAAACTTTTGCTTTAATTTTTTGATATCGGCGTGGGCCAGTTCTTTGATCGAATAGATGCCCATATAGTTTAGTTTTGCTGCGGTGTGGCCGCCGATCCCCCACATATCGGCAAGACTTGGAATCTTCCAAATGGTTTCCGGAACGTCTTCGTAATGCCATTCCGCAATCCAAGGAGCTTTTTTCTTGGCAGCATTGTCCAGAGCCAATTTAGCCAAAAGTGGATTTTGACCGATGCCGACAGTAGTGACAATTCCGGTCTCTTTAAACACTTTTGCCTGAATCATTTTGGCAATTTGGACGTTGGAGCCGAATAGCTTGTGACTGTGACTGACGTCGATAAAACTTTCATCGATTGAGTAGGGGAACCAATGCTTATCATCGGTAAACTGTCGATAAATAAGATTGATTTTGTAATTAAGCTGAACGTAATCGGCCATGTGGGGCTCGACCATCTCGATGTCCATGTCGTCATTAATTTCAAAGCGCCGAGTGCCGAGCTTGACGCCGTAGTTCTGTTTGGTAAAGGGACTGGCAGCCAAAATAAGCCCACCGGCAGATTCTTCACGACTCATAACGGCGATTTTGGCGGAAAGGGGATGCTCACCGCGTTTAATTGCTTCGGTGGAAGCATAAAAAGACTTGCAGTCAATGCACATCACGTCGTGAACGGGTAAGATTTGTGGATTATCAAGAGGTGTTTTCATGAAGGATCACCTGCGATATTTATGGAGTAACTATATAATACGAACATTTGTTCGGAGTGTCAAGAAGAAATAGAGTGTGACAAGCAACGGGTGGTGCGGTGTGTAAGGGAAAGAAAATAGAAATCCCGATTCTGGATTTAAATTTTCTTTTCCTTACACGTTAGCACCAGTTGTGTCAGAGCACGTTTGGAAATAGAGTGTGACGAGCGCCAGTTGTGTCAGAGCACGTTTGAGAATAGAGTGTGACAAGCAACGGGGGTTGCCAACAAATCTTTGACCACAAAAAAAGCACCACCCCAGAGTTTTCCGCCTCCAGGAGTGGCACTTCAATTTCATTTTTATCAATTATCATTCATCTGATCAATGTTTCCGAAAATAATGGGTTTCCAATTTAAATGGGTAAATTAATCACCTGCAACTTTCAGGAATACGGCGCCGAGGCCTTTATCAAAAGTGGCTTTCCAGTTACCGTTGCTGAGAGATTCCGGCAGTAGGAAAGTGCCGCTTGAAACGCGTTGGCCTGCTTGAAGCGGCATGCCTTGTGATTCAAGCCTTTCGACCAGCCAGTGAAGTGATTTTAAGGGGTTACCCAACACTTCTGATGAAGCGCCATCTTTTAGTTTCTTACCATCACGGAATAGTTCACATTTAACTTTTGATAAATCATCAACGTTGTCAAACAGCAGGTCGGCGTCTTTTTCATCACCGTACACGACATAGCCACCAACAGCGGCATCCGACATGACCATATATTTTGACAGGCTTGGGAACCAATCGCTGAAACGTGAATCGGGAACCTCAACTGCTGGGGCAACTTTTGTCTTATGCATCAGATCTTCCAGGGAGTCTTTACTGCTTAAATCTTCCTTGGCCGTGAAAAGCATTTCGACTTCTGCCAGGGGTTCCATTAATTCACCACGATGAAGGGTCACCGGTGATTGGAGAAAATGACTCTTTACCTGAGCGCCATATAGTGGCGAATCAGAATCAAACATATCTTGAGTCTGCTTGCTGGTAAGAGAAACTTTATATCCACCAACATCTTCCTGTTTAAGATCGGTTAACCGCCGTTGAACCCGGTAAGCAGACTGCTCATCTTTGACGACACCATCAAAATCGGATTCCTTTAGTGGTTTATGAGTTTCGTATGCGTTAAATAATTTACTTGCCAATTCATTTTCTTTAGTTGTTAAATCCATCGTTACTTGTTCATCCATAAGCGATTCCTCCAAATATTTTATTTAGGATCCCCGCCGTTATGTACGGTGAGGACCAATCTGTGACGTGAAATAAACTATGTGTTGTTATGCCGATAGTACCGAGTTGATTAAAACTATGTGTTGAATCATGCAAAATCTGAATCTGACCAGGATTGTCATTGGAGCTGCTAATCACCGATTCCATAAGTCCTCACCACCTTAAAATGTTAATTAAATTCAAATAAAAAAGCGCCCTTCCAACTACCCACAAATGGATAGTTAAAAGGACGCTCATGCGCGGTACCACCTTAATTTGTAATTCTATTACTAGAATTACCTCACACGTACAGCTTTCGCGATACGCTGACACAATAATGGGTGCACCCAATGTAATCTACTCAATCTTTGATCACATAGCTCGGAGATGATAATCGTCTAATGTTGCAAATTGCTTCACACCAACCAGCAACTCTCTTATTGCAAGCACAAGATGACTTTTCTCTTCATCGCATTTTAATTTGAATTTAATGATTGTCATTAAATTACACCCTGTTGTTTAAATTGTCAACAGAAATTTTAAAATATTATTCTTTGTATGGATTTTCTCGAATGACTCTTGCTGGACTACCGGCAATAATCAGGTTGTCTCCAAATGATTTGGTGACTGTTGAATTGGCACCGACAATCACGTTGTTGCCAAGGGTTACGCCGGGAAGAATCACCGATCCCCCGCCAACCCAGACATCATTACCCAACGTTACCGGCTTGCCCATTCCGACAAAGTTTGCCCGCTTCTTGGGATCAAGGGGATGATAGGCGGCGTAAATTTGAACGTGGGGCGCCAACATGCAGTGATTACCGATCGTTACCGGTGCAATATCCAAGATGACGTTATCATAGTTGCAGATAAAATTGTCACCAACGTGAATATTGTAGCCAAAGTCACAGCGAAAGTTGGGCTGAACCCATGGATCTTTACCCACGGAGCCAAATAATTTACGGACCAGGGCATCCTTTTCCGCACTGGCAGTATCATCAAGCTCGTTCATCATTTTGCATAAACGACGGGCCTTGGTTTCGTCACTTGTTAATTCGGGGTCCATTACCAAATATGGATCACCGGCTAAAAATTTTTCTTTTTCAGTTGCCATATGAATATCCATCCTTTATTGTAAATTAACTCATATTATATCATTATTGGTCATTGCAAATGATTGAATCCGGCTACTTGTTGAGATAAAGAATAATTGAAATTGCTGATACCGGCAATTTCGGGTATGATAAGTGAAATATAGTTAAAGAAAATGACTCTCAGAACGTGAAAGGACGCAAACAATGAAAGCAGTTATTACAGTTATCGGACACGATCAAATCGGAATTGTCGCCAAGGTTTCACAACGGCTGGCAACTTTGAAAGTAAACATCACGGACATTTCGCAAACACTGATGCACGGCGACTTTACGATGATGCTGATGGGCGAATGGGATACTGACGATGTGAAGTTTGACGTCGTTAAACAGGGATTGTTGGATCTGGCCAAAGAAACCGGTCTGTCAATCAATATTCAACGTCAGGAATTATTTGATGCGATTCAAAAGCTGTAGGAGGTCGTCAAAATGGAAACCAAACAAATTTTAGATACCATTCAGATGATTTCTGAAGAAAAGCTGGATATTCGAACAATTACCATGGGAATTTCACTTTTCGACTGTATTGATAGTGATGGGGAAAAGGCTCGTCAAAAAATTTATGATAAATTGACAACCAGTGCCAAAGATCTGGTTCGGGTAGCCGACCAAATTGAATCCGAGTATGGCATTCCAATTGTCAATAAGCGAATCTCTGTTACCCCAATTTCAATGATTGCCGCAGCCTGTCATGATGACAATTACGTTGCCTATGCTCAGACCATGGAAAAAGCTGCTGAAGTCCTTGGAGTTGACCTCATTGGTGGCTTTTCCGCGTTGGTCCAAAAGGGCTACCAATCCGGTGACCACAAGTTGATTGAATCATTACCCGAAGCGCTTAGTGAAACCAAACGGGTTTGCGGGTCGGTCAACGTTGGCTCAACTTGTGCCGGGATTAACATGGATGCCGTCAAACAGATGGGTCAAGTTGTCAAAGAACTGTCTGAGATTGATCCGGTCAGTTGTATGAGCTTAGTGGTTTTTGCCAATGCGGTGGAAGATAATCCATTTATGGCTGGTGCGTTTCATGGCGTGGGCGAAGCTGACAAAGTTATTAACGTTGGAATTAGTGGCCCCGGAGTTGTTAAGCGGGCACTTGAGCAGGTCAAGGGTCAACCGATTGACACAGTTTCCGAAACAATTAAAAAGACGGCGTTTAAAGTGACCAGAATGGGCCAGTTCGTTGGCAACGTCGCCGCTAAAGCTTTGAATGTGCCCTTTGGAATTGTTGATCTTTCGTTGGCACCAACACCAAGTCAAGGTGATTCGGTAGCGGAAATTCTGGAAGAAATTGGTCTGCAAAGTGTTGGTGCTCCCGGTACGACTGCAGCTCTGGCACTTTTGAATGATGCCGTTAAAAAGGGTGGAGTTATGGCTTGCGAACACGTTGGTGGATTGTCCGGCGCATTTATCCCGGTTTCTGAAGACAGTGGGATGATTAAGGCTGTTGAACACGGCAATTTGAACTTGGAAAAGTTGGAAGCCATGACAGCAGTTTGCTCCGTTGGCTTGGATATGGTTGCCGTTCGAGGTGACACACCAGCAGAAACCATCAGTGGAATGATTGCCGATGAAGCAGCCATTGGTGTGATTAACAACAAGACAACGGCGGTCCGGGTTATTCCGGCTAAAGGTAAAAAAGTTGGCGAACAAATCGACTTTGGCGGTATCTTTGGGTCTGCTCCGGTGATGCCGGTCAATACAAACAGTCCTGCCAAATTCGTTTCTCGAGGTGGAAGGATTCCAGCGCCAATCCATTCATTTAAAAATTAAATTGACGATTAACACTTGTTAAGACGATACTAAAAAAAGGCGGTGATCCAAATCCTGATTGTGGATTTGAATAACTGTCCTTTTTCGTTGGGAATCGTTAGATGACAAGCAGAAACGATACTGCGCAATCCAACTTTGTTAAATCATTCTATAAATCTTTTTCAACCACCACACAAGGCACTCCGTCTTCATAAAACACGTCGGATGTGATCTGATATCCCAGGCGCTTATAAAAGTTAACGGCAGTCATTTCACTGTGAATTAAGGAGTGGGTAAAGCCCATCTTCTTCGCTTTATCCTCCAACGCACTGACGACCTTGCGGCCATACCCGTGTCCTCGAAATTGTTTTAAAGTTGCGACTCGGCCCACTTTTAAGGTGTGGTCATCATAGGTTTCAAAACGACAAGTTGCAGCCGGCACTTTGCCGTCAAAAAGAACTGCATAAACCATGTTATCTGAATCTTTGTCGTCAAATTCATCCGTAAAAGCAATTCCTCGTTCCAATACAAAGACTGACATTCGGATGTAAGCGGCGGCTGCCCGAGCGGGTTTGGAACTTTCCACAATTAATTTCATTATCTTCTCCTGTTAAAATAATCACTAAATTCGCTTAATAACTCTTAATTAATTATCAAATTAATGGTACCATAAAAGCCTATGATTCTTAATTATGAGAAAAAGCTGAAGATTTAGTTAAGTCTCTGTAAGTTGAACGCTTTTGCTAGATTGAATGGTGAAAAGTTCGTAAAATATGGATGTAGAAAGTTATAAAGGGGGTTGGCATTACCGATGTCACGTAAAGAGAAGTACGCTAAGAAGTCAAAAAAGAGGTTATTACCACGGATCTTAATTGGAATCGTGTTAATCTTTTTTGGCGGATTCATTGGCTCACACTTCTATTTTCAAAATCATTTTAAATTTACAAGAATTAATGACGTTGATGTTTCCGGCCTGACGGTTGCTCAAGCAACTAAGAAATTAAACACATCGCACATTGATGAAGATGGCAATTATTTAGTCGTTCGGGATTCCAAGATTAACGTGAATTCCAAGGATGTTCAGAAATTATTTAAGCACCGTAGTTCAATGAGTGCCATGACTTCCGCAAAATTGAGCGCCAAATCAGATGTTTCAACTAAACAGTTGAATTATCGTTTGAAGACTTTGTTACCAAAGTTTGAAAATCGGATTGATCAAATCAATACCGGTCGAAAGCAGACTGTTGATTCAAAGGTCATTTTGAAGGATGGTAAGATTGTTGTTAAGCCTGGCCAAAAGGGGAGCACCCTGGATAAAGCCAAAATGGTTCAATCATTTAAGAAACAGGCTCATTCCAGCTTATTGATTTCCGTTAAGATGAGTAAGGATGCTTACGTCAAGCCAAACAGTTCACAAATTGCCAAGCAAAAGAAACAGTTGGCAAAAGTTTTGGACAATACAGTTACACTGAATACGTATAACAAGACTTATAAATTTGTTGCCAAACGTTGGGTTGCCAATGGTTATCCAACTGCCAGCGGTCATTACAAATTTGATTCAGCTAAAGTTAAGAAGTGGGTTGCCAACTTCTCCAAGAAAGTGGATACCCTCGGAAAATCAGTTTGGATTACAACTCACCAAGGCAAGAAGGTTCGGGTCCATGCCGGTGGAACCTATGGATGGAAGGTTAACCAAAAGGCTTTGACTCGAAACATTGTTAAGTATCTTGGCCATTCCAGCTCGGTTACAATGAATTTGCGTCACTATGCAGTTGGTACCGGTTATGGTATTAAAGGATCCGGTAAGACTTATGTGGCTGTCGATTTACAACGGCTTCATGAGTATGTTTACAAGAATGGTAAGCTGATGGCTAATATTCCGATTATGTCCGGAACTATAACCGGCGGCAATCGAACTCCTCAAGGCGCCTTTTACATTATGTATAAGCAGCGTCATGCAACATTGAGAGGTAAGAACAGCGATGGTTCGAAGTATGCATCTCCAGTTAGCTACTGGGAGCCTTTGACGAATTCAGGGGTTGGGATGCATGATTCTCCATGGCAGCCTGCTTCGGTTTATGGAAACCCTAGCGCTCGGTCACAGTACCATTCACATGGATGCTTAAATAACCCACCTTCAAGAATGGATGAGGTTTGGAAGAACACTCATACATTGGAACCAGTATTTATTTATTACTAAAATTAAAGACGTTTGAATATAAAGCCGACTGTTTGCGATTTCCAGTAAACGGCCGGCTTTTTTGACGGTTATGGTAAGATAAAGGCACTTATCCAAAATGAGGTGAATCGTTGTGCATATCTATAAACAAATTGATTTTATGAATAATCGGAATTTGGTTTACGCTTTAAATGTAGCTGCCGTTATTGCCTTCATAATCTTTCTGTGGCTGTTTGGAGCAATTGCCGGGTCAGTTACCTTCAACTTTGATAAGACCTACTTTATTTGGCTTATCGTGGCCTTATTAGTGGTCTTCACTGTCCATGAGGTGATTCATGGATTCTTATATAAGTTGTTCGACCATCATGCGAAGATTAAGATTGGCTTCAAAAACGGGATTGTGTATGTTAATAGTCCAAAATCGTTGTATACCAAACGACAATTTGCCTGGATTGCTGCGACCCCATTTGTGGCGCTTTCATTAATTCTGATTGCAATGTACCTGATAAATTGGCTTCCGGGAGACCTCTTTTTGGGGATTGCTGCCTTGCAGGGTGCCGGAAGTGTTGCTGATTTTTATGTGTTGTATCGCGTCATTACCGCGCCGAAGTACTATTACGTTAGCGATACTGAAAATGGTATTAATATTTATTCTCAAAACTGAGTATAGTGGACAAAAATAAGGATGAAGGCATTGATCATTGCCCTCATCCTTTATTTTATTTTGAATTAGTCACTCACTAATATTTTGATTCCCAGGTACAGATTATAAATAAATATCCCTAAATCGACCAAAGCAACCAGGCCGATTAGTGCAATAAACAAGAATCCGGTATATTCGGCCTGTTTTGAGACCATTCCCATGACACCAACAACTAATAGTGTCAAAAGTGTCAGAACAACCGGAATCAGGTGCAGGACGAAGGCCTGTCGGGCAGTATCATGCATATCATCGTCATTATGATCGGTAACCAGCCAAACAATGAACGGGAAGATGAATGGTGCAAACATGATTGAGAGATATGAGAGTGCGTTAACAATTTTATTTTTTGACATAAGTGCCCCTTGAACTATTTCGAGTATGATTTGTAAACCGGAGAGCGAAAGAGGTCAACGTAAGCTTTTCCACCGGAGTAGTCTCGAAGAACTTTGATTCGTTGCTTTTCAACTGTCCGGTGGGTAATCCGCCAACCTTTGTCACTTTGGTATGCTTTCTTAGCATAAGCATTAAAGGTATATCGGCTGGTGCCTTTAATTTTAGCGACAGCTAATTTTCGATAGCCTTTCCAGCTTGATTTAAACAGGGTGTGCTTTTTGCCTTTATATTTTTGAGTAACCGAATACTTATTGACTTGTGTCAGGCAAAATTTCCCATTAACGTAGGAATACCAGTTGCCCCGCCAGCTGGTGGGGGTGGTGGTTCGGATCTTGCCAACTTTATAGTAAGTATCAGCGGCATGAACAGGTTGCGTATTTGAAACAATGGTGATGGTCAAACTCGCTGCAGCGGCTGCAGCAATTTTAAGTAAGGTATTCATTTAAAATCTCCTAAAAGGATACTAGCCAAACATGGGTTGTTTGACGACTACGTAACTAAGATTTCCAGGTTATATTCATGAACTATAACTTATGGCACATGGGGTTGTCAAATATTCAGCTGTCATGGAACTGCTCAAAATAGCGGTGGATAGGTGATCGCATGCGTTTATTCAAGTTGAAGAGAAACAAAAAAGGACCACAAACATTTTGTTTGTGGTCCTTTGACATCTGGATATGATTAATCTTTATTTTTAGTTCGACGAATTGGATGATCTTTTTCCTGTTGTTCAACAGATTTATCATACATCTTGTCTTTGACGTAAGGGTAAGTCCATTTAACCATTGCTGACATGATAATTGGTAATGTCAGAACAAGAATAATCAAACCAACGATTACCGTCATGGCAACCTGAATCAGTGTCAAAACATTTGATGGAATCAATGCGGCAAATGTTCCACCAAGGATGATGGCAGCTGAGATAACCACGGTTCCAATGATTGTGGCCGAATTCAAAATTCGACGACGGACATCTGGAATTGCGGCCGCGTCACCACGATACCTCATCATTAGGAAGATACTGTAATCGACTCCCAATGCGACCAGCATGATAAAGCTGAAGAATGGGGTGTTCCAAGTAAGCATGTCCTGGAACAGCAGATATCCTGACAACCACTTGGTGATTTGAAGAGCACCAAGGTAGGTGACAATCAAAGTACCGATAATGGTAATTGCCTGAACAAGGGATCGGGTTACGATCATTAAGGCTAAGCCAATTCCGACCAGCATAATGACAACGGTTCTGAAGAAGTCACCGTTAGCAATCTTTTGCAGGTCAGACGTTTGTGAACTTTGACCGCCAATTGCAACCTTGGCATTCTTTAAGCTCGTTCCCTTCATCTTGGCATTTACATCACGCGTAATGGTTCGAATGCGTTTTGCAGATTTTGTACTACTTGGATCTGAATTTAAGATGACAGTGATTTTGGTAACCTTACGATTCTTTGACATGAACGCATCAAGTGATGGGGTAAATGACGAACTCTTGATACTTGCTGCAGGCATGTAGAAGGTGTTGCCCATGTAAGATTTTTGCATTTCCTTGAGATATTGGTTAACAGTGTTTGTTCCGTTGGCAACTTGATCCAAACCGGAATTAGCAGATGTTAAGCCGGTTTGTAATTCCTGCATTTGGCTCTGCAGTTCCTTCATTTTAGAACTCAAAGTCTGAACGCCGGAATTAACTTGAGAACTGCCACTAGCAACGGTTTGAGCACCTGAAACCAATGAAGCGCTGTTGGAATTCAAACGGCTTGCACCACTGCTGATGCGGTTAAGACCGCTGGAGAATGGTGAGACCTGTGAATTCAAGCGACCAAGTCCGGAAGACAATTGGCTTGAACCTGATTGCAAAGCACGCATCCGAGCTCGGAGGGCTTTAAGCTTGGCGGTTTGACTCCTGACTTGGGAAATTCCCGTGTTAAGTCGTTGACTGCCGGAAGCTAGCCGACCGACACCGGATTGAAGTTGAGAGGTGCTGGAACTTAATTGTTGTGAACCACTTGCCAGGCTGCTGACACCAGCGGTGTAGGAAGTGACTCCCTGACTCAGCTGTTGGGCACCTGACTCAAGTTTACTTGCACCATCGGCAAGCTTTTCAACTTGAGCGATACTATCTGAAGTATTTGAACTGGCCAGCTTTTCGTTGGCACTCTTTAATCCTTTTTGAACTTTCTTGATTCCTTGGTTGGCTTCATTCAAGCCGGTTGTTAAACTTTCCAGTTGACTGCGTAAGTACAAGGAATCAATCTTGGTTCCACCCGGACGGGTAACTGAGGCAACGCTCTTAACGCCGGGTTCTGAATTCAAATAACCGGTTAATTGATCAATCTCAGCTAAATGTTCCTGAGTGTTCATTGGTTTTTTGTTTTGAATGTAAACCGTTGTTGGACCGGACATTCCGGCAGGGTAGTGATCTTGAATCACGTTATACCCGGCTTTTGATTGAACAGAGTTTGGTAATTCATCAGCGTTATTGAAGTTCAGCTTTTGAGTGCCGACAAGTAAAAGTGGTAATGCGGCAATAATCAAAATACCAACCATAATAAAACTGTGTGAGAGAGTGAATTTTGAAAGGAAGTTCCACAAGAAGCTGCGGTCATGAGCATCGAGATTCTTGCTTGGCCAAAATAGACGTTTACCAAGGGTGGACATGAAGAACATATTTAATGTCAATAAGACCATCAATAAGATGGCAACACCAACGGCAACGGCGACTCCTGAACGATAGAAGGAGAATTTAGCCAGAGACAGTGCAGCAAATCCGATTAAGACGGATGAACCACTGTATAAGATCGTTCTGCCGGCATGCCGTTGAGCAGTCCTGGCAGCCGTCGTGGCAGCTTCACCCTTTTTAATTTCTTCCTTAAATCTGTCATAAAGCAATATATTGTAATCGGTCCCGATTCCAAACAGAACCACCACAAGAAAGACTTGGGTAAAGTTGGAAATTGGGAAATTCCAACGTTCAGCCAAATTCATGACTAAATCAAGCGATAATAGATAGGAAACACCAACCGTTAATAATGAAATGACTGGAATTAAGAAGGATCGGAAAACGATAATCAGGACAATGAAAA
Source organism: Lentilactobacillus kefiri (assembly GCF_007989105.1). Classification (GTDB taxonomy): domain Bacteria; phylum Bacillota; class Bacilli; order Lactobacillales; family Lactobacillaceae; genus Lentilactobacillus; species Lentilactobacillus kefiri. Next base: position 11,798 of record NZ_BJVK01000014.1, read on the forward strand.
TAAAGATTGCCGCAATAATTTCAGTCTTTTGAAGTCCTTGTTCAGTGACAGTTGAGAAGTCTTCGTTCAAAATGTCACTACCAGTGACATAGGTTCTCAACCCGGGAGTTTTGATCTTATTTAAGATCTTGTCCGTTTGGCCCCGAACCTTATCCTTCTTTGGCACTGTAATCATCACCATCTGAGTGGTGTTATCTTTGGATTGCAGTTGCTGCTTGGCTGCTTCATTATCACTTGGAGCAGTTACAGAAGTGATATGTAATTCCGGATCATTTTTGATGGAATTAGTTGCATCTTGGATCTGAAGGGTTTGCTCGTCACTGAGTTTGCCGTGTTTGTTGTTAAACACCGCAATCAATGTCCGGACATTCTTGCCCCCCTCATATTTCTTTTCGATTGTATTCGCTACTTCACTTTGAACCGAAGAGGGAAGCTGGACAGCCCCCTTTTCGTGGACTAATTGGGAAATATTTGGAAGTGTAAACAGTGCAACCAATATTAATCCAATCCAAATGATCAGCGATAACATATGTTTTTCTTTGAACTTCTGCATTAAATTTCTTCCTTTCATTATCTAGTGATTGATATTATTCTCTTGTTTAAATTTAGACACTTGTATAAGCAACAATAAGATGATAAACTCAGCGTGGATATGACGCAAGGGACAGTTTGTTGCGTTAGTTCAAAATTAGACAAAATTCAATAATTGCAAAATCTGAGGCCTAAAAATGAAATATGATTTAACTAAAAAACCAACGCGTGGGGCACAACGAACCTTGGGATTATTTTCCAATACAATGTTCGAACTTCTTTCGGAAGAACCTTTCGAAAAAATCAGTGTCAATAAAATTTGTGATATCAGTAATTTTCCAAGAGCCACTTTTTATAATTATTTTGATGATAAGTTCGACCTGGTTGATTATTGCTGGTATGTAATTGCACAAGACATTGAAGTTGATAAAGTCACTAAGGTAAAATCCAATCAATCTCTGATTGTATACTTCGATCGCTTATACGACGTTTTTAAAAGCAATCAGCACTTATTGGATAACATTCTTCAGTACAATGATTTTTCCGGTCAATTGGTTAACAGCTTTATTAATTACTTTAAAGACAAGATGCAGGAAATATTGTCCAAGACCATTGATTATTCGAAAACCGGCCTGCCAGTTGAACTGATTGCCGATCATTGTAGTGAGACAGTCATTCTGGTGCTGAAATGGATCTTTTTAAAACATCATGATGCAAATAAACAGCTTGCCCATGAATATTTACAGAAACTGCTAAACCTCGATCAATTCATTTAGTAAACTTCGAGGCCAACAGTTCAATGTCTATATATTAACATGATCTCAGATCGGATGAACCGACCTTTCATGAAAAAACTGGGCGAAGCAACATCTATTATATCAAATTTACTGTTCATTTGTGAGTCAACTTGGAATGTGTTACCATGCTATTTAAACATCTAAATAGATGTTTGAAACATTCCATTTGATAAGGAAGTGACAGAATGGTACTAACTGGAGATGAAGCAGCTGCAACAAAGCAGGAGCTGCAGGGTAACTTCGATTTATCAGGAATTACTTTGCAAATGGCAGCAGTTGATTTAAAATCCACACCGGAACATATTCAAGATGTAATGAATTTAAAAAATTGTAGAATTGAAGAGCCTTGGGTGCTTCGAAACTACTTAATTAAAATAATTTTGTTTCAAGGAAAAGAACCTTACTCATTCTCTAAATTGATGGGCGATCCAAAACGATTCAGCTTCTTGAACGATCAGTTTATTGATCGTGGCAAGTTGGCTTAATTGACGGATCTTCAATTTCAAGAAAATAATCAAGAATATCAAATAGGTTAGGTTAGGGGGCAAAATGCAAAATAATTGCATTTTACCCCCTATTTTTGAAGGTGAATATTTTGAATGTTGAGCATTTTCGTCCAAACCCGGATGGCCCAGATGGGTTGCCCATCCAAGTCCAGCCGGCTTTATATAAAGCGTTCGATAAGGGGCAGTATGGTAACTATGATCTTGCCAATCGGCCAACCGATATGAAAATCAATTACATTGTCATTCATAATACTGAAACCAGCTATGAAGAGGCAATTCGGTTGTTTTCAACGCCGACGGCCACATCTGCAAACTACGTTGTCAGGTCCGTGGATGGGGCCGTCTCTGAAATGGTCCGGCCGCAAAATGTCGCTTGGCATGCCGGCAACTGGTACATAAATGCCCATTCAATCGGCATTGAGCATGAGGGTTATGCCAAGGATGGCCGAACTTGGTTTACTGAAAATATGTATCAAACGTCTGCCAACTTGGTCAAATATCTGGCGGCCAAGTACGATATTCCTTTGGATCGTCAGCATATCATCGGCCATGATAATGTGCCGGGGTTAACGCCAGCGGCACAAAAGGGGATGCACTGGGATCCGGGAACCTATTGGGACTGGCAGCATTATTTTGACCTGTTGGGAGCGGATTTAAAGCAAAATACCGGTGACGGCAGTTCAAGAATCATCACCATTACTCCCGACCCGAAAGCCAACCTCTTGCCGCAATGTGGCGAAAAAGTGACCGATAACGGCACTGAGTTACCCATCACCGGTTCCAACTTTGTTTACCTATATAAAGGACCTGCTTTTTCCGCCGGTCTTATCTCGGACAAAGACTTTTCTTCGAGACAAACCGGAACCTTTGAAGCTGATGACTGGAGTGATAAGGCAACCTATGGCCAACAGTTTTGTAAGCTTGGCGAAGAGGGCGACTGGACTGAAATTGACTATGGCGGTCAAAGTGCCTGGTTTTATAATCCTGGAGGAGCTAATTCAACCGATTCGAAAGGTCAACTTGTAAAATCTGTTGGATCAAAGGACGTCCCCATATATGGCTGTGCCTATCCGGACAATCAAATTCTGGAGAAAAACCAAGTATCAGGTGTCACGCCAACCACAATCTATCAAATTAAACCTGGACGGAAATATGTATATGGCGGAACCGTCAGGGGAGATTATTTCAACTCACACTTTGATTCGGCTGGAGATGGGAATGTTATTCAAGGGACAGAGGAATACTATCAGATTCAGTTTAATCACCGAATTGCTTTCATAAAAGCCGCAGATGCAGAGCTAAATTCAAGAACATCAATATCGTGAGTCCACCGTAAATTAGCGATGAACTCATTTTTGCTGCTCAAGTGTCATGAAATATGACATAGATAACTAGCCTAATTGCTTGTCCGAGCTTTAATTAGAGAAACGTATCATCTGCATGTCAGGTATTGGTATATGTCTAAGTATCCCGTTATTTTCAATTAACCATTGACATTTATAAAAATGGGTATATATTAATAAACGTAAACCGATGTTATAAAACATTACATGAAATGAGGGATTGAGAATGAGAATTGAAAAAGATTGTATCGGAGAAATGTTTGTACCGGATAATGTGTTGTACGGAATCCATTCACTACGGGCAAAGCACAACTTTCCGATCACTGATGAACGGGTAGATCACGCCATTATTCAAAGCTACTTACAAATTAAGAAGGCTGCCGCCCTTGCAAACGAAAAAGCAGGGACGCTGGACAAACAAAAAAGCGCCTTAATCATCTCTGCCTGCAATCAATTGTTATTCTCAAATGACTACAGTGCCTTTATCGTTCCTGCAATTCAGGGCGGGGCTGGGACTTCAACCAACATGAACGTGAATGAGGTGGTTGCCCAGTTGGCTATGCGGATAAGTGCCCAAGGCGGCAAGTCGGCCACAGAAATTAAGCCAAATGATGATGTGAACCAGTCACAGTCAACTAATGATACATATCCAACTGCTGGGAAAATGGCAATGCTAAAACGTTTGTCACCATTACTGACATCAATTCAAAAACTAGTTGACACTTTGTCTGATAAGGCCGAAGAATATCAATCTGCTATTAAAGTTGGTCGAACCCAGCTTCAAGATGCTGTTCCAACAACATTTGGCAAAACATTTTCAGCATATGCTTCCATGTTCAAACGAGATTTGGCTAGATTGAAGCATGCCGAAAAAGTCTTGTCACAAGTCAACCTTGGCGGGACTGCCATTGGAACCGGCATTAATGCAACCGAAGAATACGAAGCGGTCGTTGTTCCGGCGCTTAATCAATATTCCCATCTTTCATTACATCAGGCTGGTAACTTGATCGATGCCACTCAAAATAGTGATGCATTCGTGACAATTTCCGGTGCGATGAAGTCTTTGGCAGCTGATTTATCCAAATTCAGTAATGACCTTCGTCTTTTATCCAGCGGTCCTCAAGCCGGCCTCAACGAAATTGAATTGCCAAAGAAAGCCGCCGGTTCATCCATTATGCCTGGGAAGGTTAACCCGATTATTCCCGAGGTTGTTAACCAGGTTGCCTTTGAGACAATTGGCAACGATGTGACAGTTACCATGGCAGCTGAAAGCGGTCAGCTTGAATTGAACGCCTTTGAGCCGATCATGTTCAAAAGTATTTTAACCAGTGAGCAGCATTTGGCTCGGGCCATTGATACATTGGTTGACAATTGTGTCAGCGGAATTACCGTTAACACGGATTACTGCCGTGATGAGGTTGAACATTCTTCAATCGCCGCCACTGTTCTTTCACCACTGTTGGGTTATGAAAAGACAACCGCCCTTATTAAAGAGGCCCTTGCCACTAAGCAATCGGCTAAAGAAATTGTTAAACAAAAGGAACTCCTTCCCGATGCTTTGGTTGATAATCTATTTTCACCGGAAGTTTTAACCAATGTCAGCAAGGTTAAGGATGAACAATCCGTTGCCGGTTCAACTTTAAATTAATGATTTGTCATGGAAGTCAGCCCACAAAAGGCTGGCTTTTTTGCTTTCATGCATTTTCGGGAAAAGCCCCACTATTTTAAATAGCGATATAATTGAGTTGTCTAGACAACAGTTTGGGGTGATGCTTGTATGCAAAAAAATAAGTCAACGCTGATTGACGACTATGCCAAAGCGGATCCGACTCAGTTAATGGATCAATTTCACACTGGCAATGAAGGACTCTCGCAGGCAGAGGCTCAAAAGCGCTTGGAAAAGTATGGGGAGAACACGATTCGGCAAGCCAAACGGCAATCTGAGTTACTTGTATTTCTGGAAAATTTTACCTCACTCATGGCCATCTTACTTTGGGTGTCAGGTGTGATTGCAATATTTGCCGGGATGCTTGAACTTGGAATTGCCATTTGGGCAGTTAACGTGATTAACGGCTGTTTCTCATATTGGCAACAGCACGCTGCTCAAAAAGCGACCGATTCATTAAAAAAGATGCTGCCATCTTATGTTAAAGTTCATCGTGACGGTAAATCCCAGCAGATTAAAGTTGAACAGCTGGTACCGGGCGATGTGTTTGATATTCAGGCAGGTGATTCAGTTCCTGCCGATGCGCGGGTGTTTAACACTTCCAACCTGCAAGTTGATGAATCTTCTTTAACGGGTGAATCGGTGCCGGTTGAAAAAGTTGATGCCTATAAACATGGTGATGGTGAATTTGCCCAACAAAATATTATTTTTGCCGGGACCATTTGTACCAGTGGAACGGCATCAGCGATTGCACTGGCAACCGGGATGGATACCGAGTTCGGCCGGATTGCAAAGTTGACTGAATCTCAGAAGAAGACCATGTATCCGTTGGAGCGCGAGTTAAATCATTTGACCCGTCAATTAACGATCATTGCGCTTTTGATCGGAATTGCATTTTTCGTGTTGGCCATATTCTTTGTGAAGTATCCGGTAACCAAGTCATTTATCTTTGCGTTGGGGATGATTGTGGCCTTTATTCCTGAAGGCCTTTTACCAACGGTCACGCTGTCATTAGCCCAGGGAACGCAGCGGATGGCTAAGAAGCATGCTTTATTGAAGAATTTAAGCAGTGTTGAAACGCTTGGTCAAACAACGGTCATTTGTTCAGATAAGACCGGTACTTTGACTCAGAATCAAATGACAATCAATCATTTGTGGCTCTTGGGAAAACAATACGATGTGACTGGAACCGGTTATGTAACCAATGGCAAAATTCAGGTAAATGGGCAGGATGTTGATGTCGCCAATGAGCCTGATCTCAATAAATTACTGATAAATGCCACCATTAATAATGATACCGAAGTAAAAGAAGGCAAAGCAGGCGAGAAGTCCAAGATTTTGGGCACGCCTACTGAAGCTGGATTGGTGATTCTTTCTCGAAAAGCCGGGATCGATGCCAAAGCAGAACAAAAGCAGTTTCCACGTCTGAAAGAATTGCCGTTTGATTCCGGCCGAAAGCTCATGTCAGTCGTCACCAAAGATTCGGATGGCCAATTTGTCATTGATACCAAAGGTGCGTTGGGCAGTGAGTTGACTATTTGTGACCGAATTCTTGAAAATGGTCAAATCCGTTCGATCACTGATGACGACCGCGCAAAGATTGTACAAGCTAACGAGGATTATTCAAAGCAGGGGTTAAGAACCCTGGCCTTTTCGTATCGAATTGTGGATGATACTGATCCGCTGGCCCATCAATCAGTTGGCAACTTTACCACTGAGAATGCCGAAAAGCATATGGTCTTTGTCGGCCTTGCGATGATGTCTGATCCGCCACGTCCGGAAATCTTTGATGCGGTTAAGAACTGCAAACGGGCCAATATCCGGATCATTATGGTCACCGGCGACAGTCCGGTAACTGCTAAGAGTGTTGCCACCAAAATTGGCATTACATCTGATAAAGTCAGGGTGATTTCCGGTGATGAGTTGGATAAAATGTCTGATGCCGAACTTCAAGAAGCAGTGAAGCATGAAGTGATTTTTGCCCGGGTTGCTCCTGAGCATAAGTTCAGAATTGTTTCAATGTGCCAGAAGAATGGTGAAGTCGTCGCTTCAACCGGTGACGGCGTTAACGATGCCCCTGCGCTCAAACGGGCCGATATTGGTATTGCCATGGGTGTTACTGGAACCGACGTTGCCAAGGACGCAGCTGATATGATTTTGACCGATGACAACTTTGCTTCTATTGTGAGTGCAATTGAAGAGGGGCGGACCGTTTACAGTAATTTACAAAAGTTCTTACTATATATTTTGACGAGTAACGTTCCTGAAGCTGCACCATCAGTGATCTTTCTGCTGACCCGTGGATTGGTCCCATTGCCATTAACTGTTATGCAAATTTTGACGGTTGATTTGGGAACTGATTTGCTGCCTGCTTTGGGCCTTGGAACTGAAAAAACCGAACCAGGGATTATGGATCAGCCACCACGTCCCTTGAACAGTCACTTGCTGAATAAGTCGATTATTTGGAAAGCCTTTGGTTGGTATGGCTTAATTGCTTCCGTTATTTCAACATGTGCCTACTTCTTCGTCAACCACGTTAACGGCTGGCCAAACATTCCATTGGCACCGTCAGGACAGGTTTACGCTGAAGCCACTACGATCACTTTGGGAGCAATTGTCTTTTCACAAATTGCCGCAGCAATGAACTGTCGAACCCAAATTTCTTCAGTATTTTCGATCGGTTTGTTTAGCAACCATCGAATCCTATTGGGAATTGGTGTTGAAATCGTCTTAATTGCCTTGCTGATGTATGTGCCATTTCTTCAAGGCGTCTTTAATACAGGACCGTTGAATGTTTCAGAATGGATCTTTCTCTTCTGTATTCCAGTGCCGCTGTTCTTGATTGAAGAATTCCGAAAGCTGATTGTTCGAAAAATCAAAGCTCATCGGCAACACGCCTAAAAAAGATCAATATAGTCATCCAGCTCATTATGAACTGGATGGCTTTTTATTGTTGCAAATGCAACAAAAACATTGTAAGATATTTGTAAATATGAACAATGAGGAGGTCAAATGGGTGACAGAAATTTTAAAACCAATTGGGGTCATCGCTCGTGCGCTGGACTCGATTGCCAACGTTGAATTTAAAAAGTTCGATTTAACAAAAGGCCAATACCTCTATTTGGTGAGGGTGGGTGAAAACCCCGGGATCATCCAGGAACATGTGGCTGAAATGATAAAAGTTGACCGAACGACGGCAGCCCGATCAGTTCAAAAATTGGAAACAAAAGGGCTGATTACCCGGCTGCCGGATGAAAAGAACAAGAAAATCAAACGATTGTACTTGAGTGACCAAGGCAAAAAAGTGTTTCCCATTATTGAACGAGAAAATGTTTATTCAAATCAAATTGCGTTGGAATCTTTATCCGAGGACCAGGCGACTGAGTTGGAACGATTGCTGAAGATTGTGAGTCAAAATATTGATAAGAATTGGCATTACGTGAAGAAAGGCAATCAGCGACATTATTAGGAGGAGATTGTGACAACGATTATTACTAAATGTACAATTTCAGATTTGCCGGAACTGCAGAAGATCAGCGGGGAAACATTTGCTGACACGTTTGGACCATTCAATTCTCCAGAGAATGTGAAAAAGTATATTCAAAAGTCATACAGCGAAGAACAGTTAATCAACGAATTGACAGACCCCCAATCCCAATTTTTCTTCATCAAAGTTAATAATCGGTCTGCCGGCTATCTCAAAGTCAACGTGGGGGATGTCCAGACTGAGAACATGGGATCGGATGGTTTGGAAATTCAGCGGATTTATATTCGCTCACAATACAAGCATCAAGGCTTGGGTAGTCAATTGCTGAGAAAAGGAATTGGAATTGCCAGAGAACTACATAAGTCCTTTGTGTGGCTTGGTGTCTGGGAAAATAATCACGATGCACTAAAGTTCTATCAAAAGTTTGGCTTTAATCAGTATTCTGATCACATATTTACGCTCGGTGGTAGTGAGCAGCGAGATTTAATTATGAAAAAAATGATTAACTAAAGGAGTTATCAACGATGAAAAAGTTTATTTTAGATCCTAAGACCATAGAATTATTTCCCGATATTCAAATTGATGTTTTGCTCTTGGAGGGAATTGACAATCATGTCAACGAGAAGGACGACCCATACTTCCAAAAGCTTTTGGATGAAGGAACAGGCGCTGCCGAACAATTTATTACTGTCGAACCTTTCCGGGATAATCCGGTGGTTGCAGAGTGGCGTGAAGCGTTTCGTAAATTTAAGACTAAGAAGGGTGCCCGTTCAACGGTTGAAGCACTGCTCAAACGGGTGAGCCATGGTAAAACATTCTCACCAATCAGCCCGTTAGTTGATATTTATAATAGTCAGTCATTAAAGTATGGCGTTTCAGTTGGTGGTGAAAATGTCGACGCCATCGCTGGTGACATGCATTTGGGAGAAGCGAAAGGCGGTGAGTCGTTTCTTCCGTATGGTGAAGATGAAGATATGCCGGCTCTTCCAGGTGAAATCTGTTACATGGATGATAAAGGCGCAATATGCCGTTGCTTTAATTGGCGTGAAAGCCAACGAACAGAGCTCACTGAAGATACGACCCACGCAATTATTGATATTGAGTCCATTAACAAAGCCCAAGCAGAAAGATCAGAAATTGCCATTAAAGAAATTCAGCGGCTGTGCAAAGACTATTTCAAAGTAGACGGTAAGCTGCTTCAATTAACGGCTGACAATCCAGAAATTGTCATGGCAAATTAATTTGGCAGTCAAAAAAAGCGATTGGAAAAAATTCCAATCGCTTTTACTATTTACTGTATTTATCTGCAATGTTATAAGTAACTTTGCCTTGATTGACTTTTAGAAGGACCTTTTTGGGATTGTGCTTATCAACGACTTTAAACTTGGCGTTAATTTGATCGGCATAAATTCCACTAAAAGCTTTTGAACGATTTTGGGCCCGCTTAACCAAATAATTCCATTGAGCTGGTTTGCCGGCTTTCAAATTCTTCATTGCTTTGCTGGATTGATCAATCTTAACGATGACGCCTTTTTTCTTATCGGCTTTAACCGATGGCTTGTCACCGTATGGGGTATGATCTTGAGCATTAAAAAAGTACTGGGTTAGCTCGCGGGCCACTTTGTTATGACCGGGTCCATCTTGCAGGGAAAATAGGCTGCCGAACCAAAGAATGACGATTGCAGAAACGACTAAGGTCACAAATTTGCCAACCGGCTTTTGGTACCATTTTAGTAGTTTTCTTGCATCTTTATTTTGAACCTCATCATCCTCAAGCCAAGGCTGCTTTGCCCCACAATACGGGCAAAAGTTTGAGTAAGCCGGGATTGTCTTCCCGCACATTACACATTTTTTGGTTGTCTCTTGTGCCATTCTAACTGCTCCTCCAATATGAACCGTGTTTAGCATACCTACCAATTATAGCAAAAAAACACTGGTGCGGAACAGTTATTCTAATGATTTATCATGAACGGGGTAAATGTTTGTCGACAAATTCTTTGATGGGCAATCTAAAGTCAAGATAATACTTCTCGAGGTCGGCTCTGGACCAGTTCCACCAGGCAATTTTTTCCATATCGGCTTTAATTTCGTCAGGGAAGCGGTCCTTAATTGGTTTTGCCGGAATTCCACCAACAATGGTGTATGGGGCAACGTCTTTGGTTACCACAGCACCAGAGCCAATCACGGCTCCATCACCAACGGTCACACCGGCTTGAATGATGACACCGTGACCAATCCAAACATCATTTCCAATGGTGGTGCGCAGGTGGGTCCGATTTTCCAAAAAGTCTTTATCCGGGTGATCGAAGCCGTATGCGCCACCGTTATAAGCAAAAATATGTTGGGCTGGGCGATCATAAGGATGATTGGTGGGCCCAATTCGGATCATCGCTGCCATGCTGATAAATTTTTTCAGGTCACTATTTTGAATGAAGCAGTATTGACCAGTATAGGTATAATCACCAATCGAACTATTATCGATTAAATTACTGCTTCCTATTTCCACCCATTCCCCGAATGTAGTATTCTTGGTTTGAGTCATTTTTCCAATTGTTGGTTTATCTTTTGACAACTTTACAAAATCAATATGCATACGACCAACTTCTTTCCCTAAGTTAATTTTCAAAGACTATTATAATATGTTTTCAGAACATTTAGTTAAAAGGAGCTTACAAATGTATGAAGTAAAGACGATTGATCGGTTTGACCTGACCGATTTTGCCGGGGATGTATTTCGAACCTCCAATACCGATACCCCGGATGCAATTCTAGTAAGAAGTTCTAAGGTTGATGACAGTCTGATTTCCAAACGGCTGCTCTTAATTGCCCGTTCCGGGACCGGAACCAATACGATTAACGTTGACGCCGCCACCGCAAATGGAACAGCGGTCTTTAACACGCCTGGTGTTAATGCCAATGCGGTTAAGGAATTGATCATTCAAAATTTGTTTCGCTGTTTGCGGCCTTTAAATGGTGCTGTTGAGATGATGAAGCAACTCAAAGTTGCCCCGGGTGAAGACCTGCAGGAAGCGGCTGAAGCCAAACGTGGCGACTTTATTGGTGAGGAACTTTATGGTCGAACGCTGGGAATCCTGGGATTAGGCACCATTGGCCAGCGACTGGCGGATGCCTGTTATCATATGGGGATGCAGATTGTCGGCTATAATCGAAGCTTTAAGAATTTACGGCACGTCCAACAGCTGGAGACCATTGACGAAGTATTGGAACAAGCTGATTTTGTGGTGGTCCTGCTGCCTCTAACCGATGCTACCAGGCATTTATTGACCACAAAGCACTTTGAACTAATGAAAGATACAGCTTACCTGCTGAACTTTGGGCGCGGGGAGATTGTTGACAATCAAGCAGTGGTATCTGCACTTAATCATAATGAGCTGGCTGGCTATGTCTGTGACTTTCCTAAGACTGAGCTTCAAGATCACCCCAAAATTACCCTACTGCCTCATTTAGGTGGCAACACAATTGAGGCATTGACTCATTCTGCCAATCTGATCTTACAAAACTTACTGGACTTTTTGGAATATGGCACGGTGAGAGCTTCAGTCAACTTTCCACGAGTTGATTTGCCATTCATGAGTAATCAACGGTTAACCTTCTTTTTCCATGCCCGGGATAATTTCTGGGTGGATATTGCCAACGTTATGAGTCAGTATGACTTACCCGTCCAGGAAATGATGGGGAATACCATGAACGGTTATGGATATACAATTGTGAATACGGATTTGGCAAAAATTTCCAAAGAGAAGACCGCCAATATTCTTAGTGAACTCAATCAGGTTGAGGGAATGATCCGAGTTCGGCTGCTAAACAACCCAACTCAGGGTGAATGGCTATAAACTTTTAGTAAGTGATTCACAATCTTCAATATTTTTTTGAAATTGCGAGAGTGAAAGCCAGAGTATGGGTCTCGTGATTTTTATCGTTTATTTCAGAAAAAAATAAAATGCAAACATTGAAATTTATTTACACTCGCCTATAATAAGCATTGTAAGCGGTTGTTATTTGAAAAGGGCAAATGATTAATTCACATATTAGTACTTCTGTAAGCGCTGAATAATCATTTGCTTTTCTGTTGTTTGCAATTGCTCATTAATTAACAAATAAATAATTTGGAGATGTGATTATGCGAATTAAAGCAGCTGTTGTTAACAAAAAAGGCGGAGACTTTGAAATCAAAGATGACGTCGAATTAGCAGATATGCAGGCAGACGATTTACAAGTTCATATGGTTGCCACCGGTATTTGCCATTCTGATGAAGCTTTGCGTAAAGGTACCGCTGAAATTGGTTACCCAATCGTTCTTGGTCACGAAGGATCAGGAATTGTTGAAAAGGTTGGTCCTGAAGTTAAGGACTTCAACCCCGGTGATCATGTTGTCCTTTCATTCTATGGATGTGGCAACTGTATCAACTGTTTAAAGGGTATTCCTACCCAATGCTTAAATTACGCAGCAAACAACTTGTCAGGTGTTCGTCCTGACGGCAGTGCCCACTTTACAGAAAATGGTCACAAGGTTGCTGATATGTTTGACCAATCATCATTCACCACGACAACCGTTGTCCGCGAACGTAACGCCGTTAAAGTTCCAAAGGATTTGGACTTACGTCAACTTGGACCTCTTGGCTGTGGATATGTAACCGGTAGTGGAACAGTCTTCAACACATTGAAGCCTGAACCAGGTTCAACCATTGCCGTATTCGGTACTGGTGCTGTTGGTTTGGCTGCTATGATGGCCGGCCGAATTTCCGGATGCACCAAAGTCATTGCCGTTGATATCGTTCCTGACCGTTTGAAGTTGGCCAAGGAATTAGGTGCAACGGATGCTATTAATAGTAAAGATGAAGATCCTGTTAAAGCAATTCAAGACTTAACTGATGGTCATGGTGTTGATTACTCTGTTGATACAACTGGTGTTAAAGCTGTTATGGAAGATTCCATCAAAGCTTTGGCACAAGGCGGAACAACCGCAACCATTGCCGTTACTGACCAACATGTTGACTTGGATACTTGGAACGACCTATGTGTCAGCGATCGTAAAGTCGTTGGTGTTAACATGGGTGACTCAATTCCTCAAGTTGACATTCCTCGTTTGATCAGATTCTACAAGCTCGGCATGTTTGATTTTGATAAGACTGAAAAGTTCTACAAATTTGATCAAATTAACCAAGCAAATGCAGATTCTGTCAGTGGTAAGACAATCAAGCCTGTATTGATCATTGATGAGGATTATAAGCCGGGCAAGTAAGAGAGTGTGAGTTGGGGCGTTTAATGACTGGATGCTAAGTCTCCTCAATTCAAAATCGAGTTTGATTTTGAATTGAGGTGCTTAGCAGGAAGTCATTGCCCAAGGAACACGTTTCGGCAAAGTAAAAGCGAAACATTCAAAAATTAACACAAAAAATTAAAATATTTGTTCCTGCCACATGGCGTTCAATTACACTGTTGCCGACAGGTATCTTGAAAGGGAGCAAAATATTATGGCACAAAATGCTGTTGCATTAAAGCACTACCAAATGTATATCAATGGAAAGTTTATGGATTCAAAATCAGGTAATGAAATTACGGTTCTCAATCCATCAACTGGTGAAAAGATTTCAACAGTTCCAGCTGCAACTCGTGAGGAAGCCAGAGAAGCAATCGACGCCGCATATGAAGCTGAAAAATCATGGAAGAAAGTTCCAGCCGCAACTCGTGGTCAATATCTTCACGATGTTGCTACTGAAGTTCGTAACGAAAAAGATCACTTGGTTGAAATGCTTCAAGAGGAGCAAGGTAAGATCAAGTCATTAGCTACCACTGAAATTATGTTCTCAGCTGACTACTTTGACTACATGGCAAGTGCTGCTCGAACATATGAAGGTGAAATTCTTCAATCAGACAACAAGAACGAAAACATCATGATTGCCAAGCAACCAATTGGTGTTGCTGCCGGAATCTTACCATGGAACTTCCCATTCTTCTTAATTGCCCGTAAAATGGGTCCAGCTTTGGTAACTGGCAACACCATCGTTATGAAGCCATCATCAGACACCCCTAACTTGGGTCTTGAGTTTGCTAAGATCTGTGAAAAAGTTGGTATTCCAAAGGGTGTTGTTAACATTATCTCAGGCCGTGGCTCAGTTGTTGGTGATGAACTTACCAAGAACAAGAAGGTCGGCATTATCAGTTTGACCGGTTCTGTTGATTCTGGTAAGCGAGTAATGGCAGGAGCTGCTACTCATATGGCTAAGGTATCACTTGAATTAGGTGGTAAAGCACCAGCTATTGTATGCAAGGATGCTGATATCGATTTGGCCGTTCAATCAATCATTGACTCACGTGTTGATAACAATGGTCAACTTTGCAACAACTGTGAACGGGTATACGTTCAAGAAGATGTCGCAGATGAATTCATCAAGAAGTTATCTGACAAGATGTCAAAGATCACTGTCGGCAACGTTATGAAAGATGAAAACGTCGGCATGGGTCCATTGATCAACCAAGCAGCTTTGGATAAGGTTGCCGGAATGGTTGACCGGGCAGTTGAAGCTGGCGGCAAGATCACAGCCGGTGGTCACAAGTTGAACATCGAAAACGGATTCTACTACGAACCAACTGTTATCACTAATGTCAAACAAGATTCAGAAATCGTTCAAGACGAAATCTTTGGCCCAGTACTTCCAGTATTGACCTTCAAGACTTTGGACGATGCCATTGAAATGGCAAATGATTCAGACTTCGGTTTGACTTCATCAATCTTCACCGAGAACTTGGACAACGCAATGCGTGCTGCCAACGAACTTGAAGATGGTGAAACTTACATCAACCGATTCAACTTTGAAGCTATGAATGGTTCACACTCAGGCTGGAAAGAATCAGGTATCGGTGGCGATGATGGTCGTCACGGTATTGAAGAATTCTTGAATACCCACGTAATCTACCTGCAAGGACATCCAGAAAAGGCCCAAGGATAGAATAGAGTGCGACTAGGCACGGGTGATCCCGTAGCCTAACTGAAAAAATTCCTTAAGGAACGGTCCTTGTTCCTTGAGGAATTTTTTTGGTTAGGTGCAGGGATCAGTGCCGCCGAAGCACGTTTAGGATAGGTGCAGGGAACAAGTGCCACCGAAGCACGTTTAGCAGAATATGCCGGACACGAGTAACCCACAGCATAAATTAATAAGCCAACAATGAACAGATTTTGTTCATCGTTGGCTTCTTTGTGTGTTGGGTATTTTGATCAAAAATTGTTCCTTCATTGAAACAAATAAAACAGTCCACTAACGCCAATCAATACGAAGACGCAGGTTTGAATCATTTTGATATTCATGTGAACGGTGATTCGATTAGCAATCATTGTCCCAATAACGCCGCCGACAACCCCAAATAAAATCAATGGGATATCGTTGACACCCAAAATACCATTATAGAAACGGACACTGGTGATATATAACTGATCCATTAAAAAGAAGGTCTGGATGCAGGCTAAATATTCTTCCTTGGTTTTTGCCAATGAGAGAAAGTACAGTGCCATTAGTGGGCCGCCAATTCCAAAGAGGCCATTGAAAAAGCCGGAAACAACCATAAAAATAATTGCTATGTAAATTGGGTAATGCTTTTTTGAGTCGGATTTAACAAATAAAAAATAGAGTGACAAAGCAACCAGTAAACCGCCTAACATGGCTTTTAACAGGTGGACGTCAAT
Organism: Lentilactobacillus kefiri; assembly: GCF_007989105.1. GTDB lineage: Bacteria > Bacillota > Bacilli > Lactobacillales > Lactobacillaceae > Lentilactobacillus > Lentilactobacillus kefiri. Next base: position 27,830 of record NZ_BJVK01000014.1, read on the forward strand.
TAGATTAACCAGCTTGAGTGCCATGAAGGCTACGCTGGCATAGACCAGAAACGGCCATATAATTCGCTTGAATTTAACACTGTGACGATATCGCCAAGCAAGCATAATATTAGCGACTGACATAATTAAGGATGCAACTCCCGCACTTTGGGGAATTGGCAAAATGGTTGGCAGAAACACCATCAAGACGATGGCGGAACCAAATCCGGTAACCCCTTGGACAATTCCGGCAAGAATTGCAGGAAGTAAGACAAAGACAAAGTTTGTCATGCCAAGGCTCCTTTCTCATAACTGAATTAAATATTGGATAAACGTTTGTGTGCCTGTTTGTGAATCTTTGGCGTTGAAGAGTGCTTTGTGTACAGTCTTCGGGACATAAACAGGGCGATGATCAGAAATACCAGACACATGGTAAAGCCTGCCTGGATACCCATTTGCTGATTGTGGGTGTGACCAATAAACAGGTGGCTGGTAATGTTAATGGTTGCGACAATGATGGCTGTCCCAAACGAAGCGGCAATTTGGCGCAGGGTGTTAAAAGCAGCCACTCCGTCAGCGATCATATCATTGGGTAAAAACGACAGTGCCTGAGTTTGAATTGGGATCAGAATTAATACCAAACCTAATTGACGAATTGTCTGACCAACCGTCAGCATTCCCACTGAAGCATTGACGTCAATGAACGCCTGCATCATAGTACCAAAGCAGTCAATCAAGATTCCGGTTGTGACAATAATTCGAACCGGATAACGATCAAACAGCCGACCGCTGACTGGGGACATGAACCCGGTTAACATGGCTCCTAGAAGTAAAGCCAGACCGGAAATGATGGGACTTTGACCCATAATGGTTTGAATCAACAGGGGCAACAAAATGGTATTTCCATACATTGTGGAAACAATGAGTGAATTAACGATCGTCGCGGTTGTAAACTGAGAGTTTTTAAAAACTGCCAGGTTGACGAAGGGATGATCGGAATCCTTTTGAGTGAAGACAAAGATTCCAATCAGTATGACACCAATGATAAATGGCAGCCAGACGGTCATTGATTCAATGGAGTACTGACTGACATTTGAAAAGCTCCAGAGCAATCCCAATAGTCCCAAGCTGATGGTGATCAGCCCTTCAACGTTAAACGCTGGTTCCTGATTGGTTGGAACTTTTGGCAACAGGCTCATCGCCAAGATTAAGTCAACGACGATAAATGGAATGACTAGAATAAACAGGTAGCGCCATGAAAAGAAGTCCAAAATAACCCCAGACAAAGTCGGTCCAATGATTGGCGAGAAGTTAAATGCCAAGCCGACAATTCCCATCACCGCACCTTTTTTTCCTGGTTCGGCATATCGAATTGCAAGGGTATTTACCAACGGCATCATCATGCCAGAACCAATGGCTTGGATCATTCGGGCAATAATCAAAATAAAGAAGTTTGGCGCAATGGCACCGACCACCGTTCCCAGCAGGAAGACGCCGGTAAATGCAATAAAGAGTGAGCGAAAAGTAAACTTTTTGGTAAAGTAGGCACTTACTGGAATCATGATGGCATTCACCAACATATAGCCGTTACTGATCCATTGAACGGTAGCCGAAGGGACGTTGAACACTTTCATAAAAGTTGGCAGTGCAACGTTCATGAGAGTTGAGCAGAGGATCCCGAAGAAAGCTCCGAACACCATGATAAATAAGGCATATTTAATTTTTTTAGACATGAACAGCACTTCCGATTATGTATTTTTTAAAATTAGCACTCTAAATAGTGTAATTTTAAAAAGGGTGAATTGCAATAGGTTTATAGCTGACTGGTAATCATTCATTAAGAAATAAAATGGGGATGGCCTTTCCAGAGGACGAGGAGATTATTGGCGTAATCTTATCAGATAATTTTTGGGTACAAAATGAGGCTGGAACAAAAATGTTCCAGCCTCTGTTCTTAATAATCTTTTTATGCTCGTTTAGAAACCCGATAAAAGTAGGGTGAAAATGGCGTGTCCTTGGCAATATTCCGGCCATTATAATAGATGTGTACATAACTGTGACCGACACGCTTAAATGTAAAACGGGCTACTTCTGGCAATTCGCTTATTTCATTTGTTCCAACAATCATGTAAGCATTTGAACCAACGTATTTCCATTTGGTATTCGTAATGTACCATCCGGTTGATTGAGTCAAATGAGCCCTAACGCTGGTTTTCTTTACTTGTGCAGATTCATAACTGTACCATTTCTTTATCCCAAAACGTTTACCGATATTAATTGTTTTATCTTTCCAATCACCGCGAAGTGCCGCTGGGGTTCCATGATGCCAAGTTGCAGCTTGAGTTGTTGTGGCAGCTCCCAGAAATCCCAGTGAGACAATTGTGGCTGCCAACAGTTGGGTTCCTTTATTCATGATTGTCATCTCCAATTAACTTGCCTGTTCAAATTTATGAACTAATTGAATGACCATGCTTGGCTCGCTGCCGGGAAGCGCACGATAAACCACATAATCTCCCGGAATTAAATCAACGGATTCCAGTTGGGCTGACTTGGCGACACTAAAACCGGCAACTTCATAGTAGGCGTGGCCGTCGACCTTTTCATCAGTCAAAGTGACATTTACCGAGTTGAATGGGGCCACGTCCAATGATGCTCGGCGAAGTGCCAGATACTGGTAGTTGATCAGGTCAACCATAATTGTAATTTCGTTGTTGGTGCAGGGGACACTAATGGTTTGTTTCAAATTAGCTTACTTCCTTCTTTGAGTTTCGCATGGCGAATATCGTTTACATTGATTGTAACCATCTGATCGGTTTGAAGATAGATAAAATTATCATTCGCACCAATTACAATACCACTTATATTATAAACGTTTAAGTAGCCATCATCATTTAATTGAAGCGTAATTTGTTTGGAATTTTGCCAACTGTCCTGTAAGATACGGTCGATAACTTCCGGTTCCTGTTCCGGCAGCCGATGAGTCGGGACCTCCTCGACTTTTTTGTCAGCCATATCCTGGTTGTGGTCACTTAAAAAGTAACCCAGCCACTTCATCATACCGCGGTCGTTATAAAGCCATTGATCTCGTGGAACGTCTCGAATCATGTTAAACACCCCCATACGTTTAATATACGAACATATGTTCTAATCGTCAAGGGGAACACGCTTGAAAAATAAATCCCAAAGCTGAAATGACTGTCAGCTTTGGGATTAACGAATGTTACAATTTTAAATTCGAATTTGCTTCTCATCTGTCGAAATCGGGAAGCCCTTCTTAAACGCGGTTCGTAAGAAGTTCAGTAATGGTGGGGTGACTTTTAATTCATCGACGTCACGTAATGAGAAGGTATAACGGATGGCTTTCTCATCACCAGCCGCAACTTTTTGAACCCACTTTGGTTCACGGATTAACTCCCGACCAATAGCAGCGAACTGAACCCCGGCGTCGATTAATTTCTCGACTTGGGCAGGGGATGCCAAGTGACCGACGACCATTAATGGCAAATCATCAGCCAGGACTTCTTGAATCTTTTGGAAGAGCGGTTGCTTGTCGTCATGGTCAACGATTGATCCTTGCCAAGCGTCGGCTAAAGAAATGTGCAGGTAATCAATTGGCTTTTTGTTTAATTCTTTAACTAAGGCCGACGTGTCGCTCATCCTGATACCGGGTTCTTCGATTTCTTCCGGTGAAATTCGATACCCCAAAATGAATGAAGGGTTATCAGAGTGCTTAATAACGTCTGCACAGGCATCAACGACGGCCAAGGGGAAATGCATCCGCTTCTCCAGGGAACCGCCCCAGTCGTCAGTTCTGCGGTTGGAGTGGGGACTGAAGAATTGTTGGATCAAGTAGGTGTTGGCACCATGAAGCTCCACGCCGTCAAAGCCGGCACTAATTGCTAATTGGGTGGCGTTGGCAAAATCTTTAATGGTTTGCTCAACTTCTTCACCAGAAAGGGCACGGGGTGTTTCGGCTCCCCAACGTTCGGGAGCAACTGCACTTGCGGACACTGTTTGGTGGCCACGAAGAACACGTGAATTGCTCATGCGACCGGCACTAAAGATCTGAAGAATTGCTTTAGTGTGGTTGATTTTGATGGCATTGGCCAAGCGTGATAAGCCCGGCAGCATTTTTTCGTGGGCAACGCTGAGTTCACCTTCAAAGCCTTTGCCTAAATCATTCACATTGGCACAGCCGGTGATGATCATACCGGGACCGCCAGCCCGCATGCGGAAGTAGTCGATTTCGTCATTGGTAATTGAGCCGTCTTCAAAGCTGGACATCTCGGTCATAGGGGACATGGCAATCCGATTTTTAATTGTGACACCATTTCGTAATTTTGCTGGTTGTAAGAAATTATAGTTAGTCATGGGAAACCTCCAATGAGTTTAATTTTAACAATGTATTACCTTTATTATAAAAGAAAATTTGGATTGTGTTTGGAAATGGTCATTTATATTATTCCGTAATCGTGTTAATGAACATTGCATTTAATTATCAAGGCATGATAAGGTAATAAAAAATTCAGTCATTTAACAAGTGAATCTTTAAAGGCTTGGCAATATAATTTGCACCTTTTTATTTGGAATTAAAGGAGGATATTAAATGCCATACAGCAGGCTGGATATTGAACTAAGCGATAAAAAGTCTGAGGTCAGTTTACAAGCAGCGCTTTATCAAATAAATGTCGTTTTGGACAATATTGTTGATGAAATGAAAGCCATTAATCCCCAATACAATCGGCCCTCGCTGTTTATTGAATGCCTCGGATTAACTAAGGACGAACATGAACAGATTTGTGACTATTTTAAAAATCATCGTGATGGCTTTGATGCAAGTAAAAGCTGGCTTACTAATTGGATACAGCAGAATGTGTACGAGATGCCAGAAGAATATGTGAAAAGAATGGTCGATTCTTATCAAGATTGGTACGAAATTAACGATGAGGAGGTTTGTTATATGCCCAATAATTGGCAGGATATTCATTTAACGGATAAAAAAAGTGAAGCTGCTTTACATGCGGTGTTATTCCAAATGAACAGCGTTATGGTTGATATTATTGCTGAAATTCAGTCTAAAAATCCGACTTTTAAATTGCCGTTTCAATGGGAAATCGGATTGACTCAAGATCAAAGCAGTTTGATTCTGCAGCATTTCGTATTTAATAGGGATGAAAAACTCACTGATAGTATAAATTGGCTGACAAATTGGTTGGCCGACAATGGTTTTTCGGTTTCACAAGAACAAGTTAATAAAATAGTGAATAATATCCGAAGATCTGTAAAGTTAATGTGATTGATACTTTTTCTATAAAAGCGGTTACAATAGAGATGGAGTCAAAATTGGAGGAATATTAAATGGAAACATTAAAAATGATTCAATCTCGTAAAGCCATTCGGAAATATTCAGGTCAAATTAGCGATGATCAGCTACACGAAATTTTGGTAGCCGCAAATGCTGGTCCAGTTGGCATGGGACGTTATGACGATTATCGTCTGACGGTGATTCAAGATCCACAAGTTTTATCCAAGTTGAACGGTATTTATGAAGCCCCAACGGTGATCGTTGTTTCAATTAAAGAAGACAGCGCATCGGATGAAGTTTCAACAGGTGCCATCGTCCACAACATGGAACTGGCTGCAGAAGATCAGGGACTAGGAGCTAATTACAATATGGCCAGCTTGGAATCAATTCCAAGTGATGTGATTCCTGATGGATTCAAGCCTGCGTTTGCATTAACCCTTGGCCAGACGGATGAAAAATTTACACCACGAGAGATTCCGTTAGACCGGATTAAGACAAATATGGTTAAGTGATTTAGATAATAAAATGGATTAACTTCTCAACTTGGGTTGGGAGGTTAATCCATTTTTTGTGTTCAATATGTTATTTAGTTTGTTAGGAAGTGAAGAGACTTTCTTTACTGCTCCCTTCGGCTTCCAAAACGTGTTCACCAAGCCAGCCTTCTCCGCTTAGTCCAATAACAAACTTCAACGCAGAACCAGCGTTAAAGCTTGTTATTACACTAATGCTCGAAAGCTAACCGGCTTGCTTCACACTCTCCTACAATTCTCCGCCCTTTTCAAACGTTGGTACCATCTTTTCAGCTCTCATCAATACCAGCTGATGAAGAAGGTCCTTGACGTTTTCGGTAATCGTATTGGCAATCTTTTCATTAACTTGATTATGCCAGTCGGTGACTTTATCTGCGGAAATATTCTTAAATTCGGCATCGGCTGTTGCGACCGCTGCTCTGCCATTGGCAAAGCCAAACTTGCGGCTTTCTGATACAGCAAACATTGCTTCCAGGTCATGTTCTGCAAAGAACGGATCGGCCAACATTGCGACCAACTTGTTTAACCAGTAGAAACTTTCAGTGGTTGTTCGAAGTGGGGTGTTCTTGAAGTTGTCCGGTGTGTCTGTGCAGTTGGCAAAGAATGGCACTGGAGCGTTGAACTCGTTAACACCTTCTGCCAACCAGTGGATTGCGGCGTGTTCAGCAGGGAAGCCGGGACGAATTTGGAGAATGTGCATTTCCTGGTTCCGGTTCATGCCGATTGGACGGTAACGAAGACGGGATTCCTCAGTACCGGTTTTACCATAAGGATCAAAATCAGTTCCCTGGTAATGGCTGCTTAAGAAGAAAGCAATGTCTTCAACAGAAATTAAATGATCGGCAACCCGAGTGAATGGCATTGTGCGACTTTCTGGATCCTGTTCAATTTCTGGGTTGAACATCTTTTGGCCATACCAAACACGAGGAGTGTTGTAATAGTGATCGGCTTGGGTGTCTTCACCGAAGATATCTCTGAAGTTAAAGCCTTTGCGACCTTTATTTAAATGGTTTTTCTCGGCAAATTCTTTCAAGTCATCTGAATACATGTAGTGTTCAGGATCATTAAAATCAATTTCTTGAATACCGGTTTGGTTAGGGGCAACCGCATACGAATCATCAGGAATTCGTTCAGCAGCCCAGTGGTGGCCACCAACTGTTTCAAAGTACCAAACTTCGTCGGAATCTGAAAAGGCAATTCCGTTACTTTCGCATGTCCCATATTTGGTAACGAACGCACCAAGGCGCTTAACACCTTCACGAGCGCTGTGAATATAGGGAAGGGTGACTGTCAACATTGCTTCCTCACCAATTCCATCGGGAACTAAAGGATCGAGTCCCAACATGGTTGTATTGGTAAATTCGGTTTCAGTTGAACTCATGGCAACATTATCAGTGTTGATTCCTGATTCACCCCAGACACCATCGCTGACATCTGCATTGGGTGTTGCGCTGTATCGTAAAGGATTATCGGGTAGTTTTACTTGAAATTTGTTAAAAGTCGATATGTACTCCCGAGGTTGATCCTCGGGCATAACAGCTACAAATCGTTTAGCATTAATTCCGCCCCCGGCGTCTTCGTTTCGAGCGATCATGGTCGAACCATCAACAGTTGCGTCTTTTCCAGCTAAAAATGCTGTACAGCTGGATACATTATGAAAATTATTCAAATAAATTCATTCCTTTAATTTTTGTAGGCCGTACCACTTTGAGGGACGGGATTAAAACTGAATTGCAATTAGTAAGCTAAGCTAACAATCTTACTGCTGCTCTTTGTGAAGTCCAAAGCTTGACCATATACCCAGTACTTTTGAACCTTGGCTTTTTTAGCAGTCTTCTTGCTGGTGTACTTGGAAATTCGGTACCAGTTGAATTGAGTTCCTTGGATACCGTATAAATCAATCTTTACAACTGAGCCTTTCTTCAATCCGGCTTTCTTCCAAGAAGTGGTCTTAATGTGCTTGAAGTTACTGTTTTGAGCGTGATTGGTTAATTTGAAGTTTTTGTAGTTGCTACCAATCTTGGCAGTAGCATTAATCTTGTGATAAGTCATTTTACCAACCATTGGTTTTGAAGCGGCGCTAGCAGTTGGGGTTTGTGATGCGGCAACAAATCCACCAAAGCTAAGTGCTGCAACAGCGAGCATAAATGTCTTCTTAATCATGAAAATTATCTCCCTTGATATTTTATAATAATGTAAGTGATATAACCTACGTGTTAAGTATAAAACGAAATACATAAAAATCACAGAATATCTATCTCAGAACTTATCAATTCTTGTGATCATCAGACTGGTCACGTGGATGACGTTCAGTGTGGTGTGAAGTATTATTGGCCAACTGTCCGGCATTATTTTGTGCATGATTCTTAAAATCATACTGGGTCTTGGTATCTTTTAAGAATTGCTGCCATTGCTTGCGGCGCAACTGACGGATTTCATCAATATCCAAGTGGCTGGTGCCGGCTGATTCGTTTTCCGGATTGATGGCCCTGTCCAACCATGAATGGTGGCCGGCTTGTTCCGAAGCTTCCTGACTAGGTGTGGATGAATCCGGGCTGGTAGATGACAGACCATTTTCAACCAACTTTTGGAATTTCCGCAATTCTCCGGTCGGCAGCTGTAAATACTGTTCCCGTTGATTTGCTGTCAGCTGAGCGGCATCGTACATTTGTTGGCGGTCGTTACTGCTGAATACCATGTAGACAAGTGGGTATGGCAGGAAAAACCACAGAACAATTTGTGGGAAGAAGTAACCGAGGACGATCAATACCACGTTAAACAGGGAAAAGTAGATATTGTGTTTACCGTAGATTTTGGTGTAAATTTCCCGCATTTGAGACTTGTTGGTGTATTGAAAATTAGTGACTGCTCGCGCCAAAATCCGAAAGCACAGGCTCACAATTGCCACTAAAATTCCATATGCCACGACTGTAATGCTGGTGGTGTTACTGGCCATCATGTTAGTTGCCAACGGGGTGAGGGATAACGGAATCAGATATAAAAAGTCGTATAACATAATTCTGTAGCTCATATCGTCAATTTCATTAAATAAAGTTGCGTGTTGATACCAATTATTAGCAACGAACGCAAAACTGATAATATAAACACCAATTTCTTTTGCTAATGTCAAATAATCACTGATATTATCCTTTAAAACTGGTGTCAAATCCAAAACCATGATCGTCAGTATAATTGCGATGACAGCGTCGCTGAAGGCATCTAACCGCGCTTTCAATTTTTTCATGTTAAATTCTCCCGATAAATTGATTGATTAGAAATAATGATCTTTCTTCAGCCAACAAAAAAGGTGAGAAAGTCAAAATCGGTTTTCTCACCTTGCTTGCAATTAATTTGTAATTATCCCAGGAACTTTCTTAAAATAGCTTGACGGCTGATTAAGGTCGTCTTGGTTTCCTTGTCAGAAATCTTAACTAAATCAGAAGCTAATTGGGCATGCTTTTCCTGCTCTGGTGTTTGAGGACCGGCTTTGATATCAAATAATTTTTCAATTGCTTCAATATCTTCGTCGACTGCCTTCCAAGCTGGATTCTTTGCTTGGAGTGCTTCCAAAGCATCTTTACTGAAGTATTGCGCAACGTGAGCATAATCATGCTTGATGTTTGGATAATACTTCAACAGGGTGTTTAATTCTTTTTCGCTTAATTTATTTAAGATGCGGCCGGTTCCAAGAAATTCTGGCGGAACTCCGACTGAGTAGAGCGCACCGGTAAATGTGATGGCACGTGGCATCTTGTAACCATCGACGTCTCTTGAGTAACCGATGATTCCAACGTGTTGGTGACGATCTCGGCGCTTAGGGAATGCATCGAAGACTGGTTGTAAGTCGTTGATAAGTGGATCCAATGTTTCGTGGTATTCTGCAGCGGCTTTCTTGGCGATATCCAAAAGCATCTCCTGATCATCATGGTTGATGATTTCGAATTTGCTCTTTTGAAGGCCTTCGCGAAGTTTGATGATGGCTGGTTCAACAACATCCAATGGGTAATCGTAACGGAATGCTGATTGGATGGTGGCAGTCTTCAAACCAGGGAACTCTTCAAGATAACGGTCAATCATCATTGGTGACAACCCGCCACGGAAGATGGTGCTTCCAGTTCCGGCGATTGGGTAGATTGGCATGCCGGTTTCCTGTTCGAATTCAGCCAAGCCGGTCAATGCCAACTTGTTTCCGATGATACTGTTCAAGAAACCATTTGAAAGGGCGGAATCTGATCCGGCAAGGAACACACGCATGTAGTGTAATTCGCGGCCAAAGTGGTCTTTGTACATTTCAAGATACTTTTTCAAAATTTGTGGGGCATGTAATTGTGATTCAAAACCTTCAAACAATGGAATCATTTGAAGGGTGTCTGAATCTTTATGCCCAGTGTTAAATTCAGTTGACTTGTAGTGAGAGAGGCTGGCAAATTTGTCTTCCATTGAAATCAGCTGGTCGGCTGATTGGGTCATTGGCAAAATTGCTTCAAATAATGGACGTTCCTTGAAGCCGAGATCATAAGCAAAATCCTCAGCGGACAAGATAGTGGTCATTGCCTGCATCAAGCTGTAACCTTTTTCTTCCCAAATATTGGGGAGACGGAAAGTCAGAAACTTGTCTTTGCCAAGGGGATGCTTTTGGAAATATTCGTAGTGCTCGGAATATAAACGGTCGATAACTGAAGCATCGGCGTGTTTACCTTCCCAGTCCCACATGTATTCGTCGGCACCAAGCTTGGAAAAGTTTTGGTAGGCTTCATCAATTTCACGAAATGCGGAAACAGATGGGCTATCGTTGTGCTTAAAGAACGGAACTCCTGCGTTATCTGGATGTTGGGTACCCATAATACTAGGGATTTTTCTATCCATAAAAGAATGCCTCCTGAGATTTAGTAAATTTCATTTAGAATGATTATACATTAAAACGAGTAAAACTGAAAATAATATTAACAAATTGGTCAAATTCATAAAACAGTTAAATATCCGAATATTCATGAATAATTTAATCAGTTAATTAGTTATTTCAACTAAATATTACAGCTTATTGTGAAATTTTACCAGTTATTTCAGTGAGATGTAGAACATTCGCCAAATAAAAAACGCCATTATTCGTTGTGAACTGGCGTTTAAAACTTAGTCAAAACTTGTGGCTGTTTCTGCTGTGTAGTTACCACTACTCTTTAATAATTTGGAAACTGGGCAGCGATTTTCAGCTTCCTGGGCAAGCTTGTCAGCTGTTTCAAAATCAACGCCCTTAATCAGGATCTTCGCGTGAACCAAGAATTGATATTCGGCACGGTCACCGATGAAGGCGACATCAACGTGGACTTCGGCAGTATGAGGAAGGCCATTTTCCCGTTCAATGGCCTGCAGGGTTGCCTCTAAACACGTTGCCAAAGACATCCCCAGCAGTTGTTCCGGGTTGGTACCTGGTCTTGAATTAAGTGGATTACTGGTTTCAACTTTTATTCCGTCGGGAACATAAGCGTGACCATTCAGGCCTTCATCATTAACGGCTTCGGTTTGGTACAGCGGTTTTTCCCATCTTTCATCTTTTGGCATTTTAAAACCTCCCAAGTTTTCTTACCAATATTATAAGCGCTTACAACAAAATCTCAATCAAGTTTGTTTATAAAAATGAAAGTGGGGATGAACTGATTCAAAAAAAGAAGACCAGACACAGTTTTGATGTGTCAGATCTTCAATTATTGGCATTCTTGTGATAATCAATTATTCGTTATAGTCCATTCTGATAATGACCGGATCCTTGGTTAGAAAATCGCCGACTCCGGCAAGAAACTTCTTGAAATGAGGGGTTTCATTGTGAAATTCAACTGCATCGGCATCTTTCCAATGTTCAATGATTTCATAGTCGGTATCGCTGTGCAATTTTTTGAAATGATTGTAACTGACGTTACCGGCTTCGCCTCGTGAACCGTTCACGAGCTCATCGATAAAGGCTTCATAATCCTTTTGCATTCCTGGTTTAACTGATAATTCAACGTTAATAACTTTCATTTTTCCAGCCTCCTCTAAAATAGTCGGTCATGTACACCCCTAGTATATCGAAGTTTTGAACTTATTGTTTAATTTATCATCTGTGAATGTCAGATCATAGGCTGAACCTTTTCGACCAACAGCGTAAAGCAGATATTTCCCTGATAGGGGGCCCTGACCAACGATTGTTTGGCCATTTGGGGTCCCGAGGGCGTCAATGACTGATTGGTAAGTAGTTCCGAGGTGGAGGCCCTTAATCTTGGCTTTTGGAATGGTTTTGATATTTCCTTTAGAAGTCGGAAAGTAGGACTTTCCAACTGCTAAATGATTGAGAAATTGGACTTTGACTTTTGAAACGGGGAAGGACGACGAAACGTCTTTCCATATGTACTGAGTGGTTTTCTTGCTGACGCCCTTCACGAAAACCCGACTGACATGCTCCGGATTGCCGAACAGCTTGATGACCTGTTGTTGTGAAGAGCCGTCGGTACCATCGTTGATATTACCGATGTTGATTCGATTAAAATTGGCCAGGTTGATTCCTTCAACGGCTCGGTCATGTTTGAATTGAGCGGGGGTTTGCTGAATGGCGTAATGGTCTTTGGCTGATTTCTTGGTGGTGTTGGAATGGGTACAGCCTGCCAGTAGAAGTGTCCCGATGCATGCAACTGTGAATGTAGCGGCTTTTTTCATAGAATCCCTCCTTTTAGCTGAGCTAAATTCGGTTAAATAGGTGTTTATGAATTTTAGACTTAAATATATACTTATTTACTATATTAGGATTTTAATAAATAGCAACACTTTTATCAAATTGATTGGCAATAAATTGTGGCAATTACTGGTTTGAGGTCATCCGGTCAGATAAAAGTTGGCATAAAAAAAGCCTGGACCATCAATATTTCTACTGGTGGTCCAGGCTTTTGGTAATCTTTAATTCGTTGATGATGCATCTTTCTTGCCCAGAATTAAGGCGAACACACTTGCATGCCCGTACCCGCCATCTTGAATAACGGCACCATATTTGTCAGGAATATTATTGACGATATAAATGCCTAGTTTATATCCTGATAACGATGCCCGCTTGGATGCTGGATAGCCAGCCTTCACAAGTTCTTTTTTCAAGCCGGCAAGTTTTGTCGCATTGCTAGCGGTTTTGTGTTTATACAGATAATTGTTGACTGATTTGAGTGAAATAATATCGCTATAACCCTTTGTTGAAACAGGCTCCTTATCTTCATACCATAGGACCCCTTCATCATCAGCAGCGTAGTTATACGCAGCAATCTTTGATAAGCCAAGATCAACAGGCGTGTTGGGGAACAATTTTACGATCTGTCTGGCGAGTTTTTGATAATGACCGGTTTGGATATAGTGCAGATAGTTGGAACTGTTTGAGAATTCGTTGGGATAAACAATACTTTGACCAGCATAGTCATGATTTGTGCCTTCGGTTACGTTGCCTGAATAAACATAGCCGCTGACATATTTTCCATTGCCTCTCAAATAGCCGCCAAGATAATAATATTGAGTGTCGACACCATGATGACGAACAGTTGCGACGTGAGAGCAACCCCAGGTCATTCCAGGGTAGTCTTTAAGATTTAATCGCTTTTTAGTGTGAGTCCAGTCCCACATATAAACATTCTGGGATTTGTTTTTGATGTAAAAATCACCGCGATTTTTGACACCATATTTTTTAGAAATAATTTGGTATCCATAAGGGCTAAAACCTTTTTGAAGGGCGCTTGTTTTGACATAGCCTTGTTTACCCGCGGTGAGGTTGCGAACCCAGTAATACGTTCCTTGCTTCAATTTGTGATAAACTCGGACTTTTTGCTGAACGAACCAGGTTGTTGAACGATACTTGGATAATTTGTAGAGTTTCTTTTGAAAATTTTTGAGGTTGAATACCTTGTCTTCAGATCCACCAAAGTATTTGCTATATACATATGCTTTAGTATTGGGCTTTGCATGATAGGCATTGGCAGCACCATCATCGGTCTGGTAGGTTTTTAACACTTTAATTCGGTAACCGTTATGAGCGGCTTGAACCGGGCTGATTTGCGTGATCAGTCCTATTAATACGGCAGCCATCAGCATACCGAAAATTTGAATTAATTTTTTCATTTAGCGATTTCCCCCAATGTGGTTATGATTTAAATATTCACTCAACAGTCTATCTTTAATTCCAATTGAGAGTCAAATATTCTTCATTCAAGGAAGATTATTCACCAATTGTTTCACATTTTCGAATATAATGAACCCATAAAGCTGAAAAGAAAGAAGGGGAAAAGATTGGCAAATCAACCGCTTGTTTTTGATTATCAAGCTGCCAAAGGTAAACCTGAAAATATCCGCCATCCCGAAGGATACTGTCCATTTTGCGATGTTGCCCACCTGACCAATATTCTTGCTCAAGATGATGATCGAATTTGGCTGGTGAACAAATTTAGAACACTGGAAGATACATTTCAAACTGTTGTGATCGAATCCAGCGACCATTTAGGCGGACCCTCCACTTATTCAGTCGAGCAGAATCGAAAAGTGTTTGAGTTTGCGTTTAAATGTTGGCATCAGATGATTGTTTCCAATAAATATCAAAGTACCATTATGTACAAAAGCTTTGGCCCGTTGTCCGGTGGCAGTTTACGGCATCCGCATTTTCAAATCGTTGGGCTTAACAATTACGACGTGTATGAGAATATCAAGCCAAGTAATTTTGTTGGTGTGGAGATTGTGAAAGATGATGATGTCGCAATCACAATTTCAACTCATCCGATTATTGGATTTGTTGAAATTAACATCGCCATCGATGGGGTTGCCCAAATTGGTCGTTTGGCAGACGCAGTTCAAGTGATTGTGAAGTATCTGTTGAATGATTATATGGGTGGCAGGTTGACGTCTTACAACCTGTTCTTTTATCAAATGGCAGGGAAGTTTTATTGTAAAGTTGTTCCCCGATATGCGACCTCACCGTATTTTGTCGGCTATAAGATTTCACAGGTTCAAAATGCAGCCCGACTGGATAAGATTGCCACTGATATTCGGGAACGGTTATAAATCAGACGAAAAAGGAACGGCATGTGCCGTTCCTTTTTATGTCAAAATCGTTGGTTGTTCAACTTCATCAAATTGCCTGAGTAAAAAAGCACACCTTATATCATTAAGGCGTACCATACGAGAGATTGCTGATGATCGACAATAAGCCGCCAAACAGCGTGAAAATCAAACTGAGAATTGCCAAGGCAATGAAAAGGTGGCGCCATTTGAACGGGGCGGTTTCGCCACGGGCGTTTTTATAGATGAGATAAAATGCGCCAATCACGATCACAAAAATGGCCGCGGTTAAAATGATCCAGATAATAGCTAGAGTGATGTCCATGTTATGCCTCCAAAAATGATGTACTTGTAAAGATAGCATTAGTATCCGCCGATGGCAACTATGCAATTAATATTATGTTTATCTTAAGGCGATTACAATCCCTTAAGATTTAAGTTTCACTTAACCGATCCTTTCTAGAATGAAGTTAGTTGTTGGAAAAGCACGTCAGCTCTTTAGAAAGAAAGGTGGGAAATAATGGTTAAATGGCTTCCGTATTTATTAAATATTACAGGTGTGTTGGTTTGGCTGAAAATGCAATCGGGGAATTTGCGACGGTTAACGTGGTGTCAGCTGCTTACAATTGCATCGGCAATTATCTATGTGTTGGTCGTCAGCTATCTCACGTTGGCGCCAACGTCATACGCGTTTGTTGGCCCTCAGCACGTATCACCAATGATGATTGGTACGGCGCCAATTAACCTGATCCCGTTTTGGAGTACCACGGCGGATTTTTATCAAAATGTGGTTATGATGCTGCCGATGGGTATCTATTTGGGGCTGTTGCTGCCTAAATTTTCGTTTCGCAAGGTGCTGGTAACCGGAGTTGGTGTCAGTGTCACAATTGAATTTCTCCAATTGATTCTTGATTTAAGCGTCGGCTTGTCGAGATGGGTGGATATCAATGATGTCTTGACGAATACCTTCGGCGTATTAGTGGGTTGGCTGGTGTTAAAGATTTTATCCCATACCATCCTCAAAAATCTTCTTAAACGTTTTTCCGTTCTAACCTATCCAGGACAAAAGGGTAAATGATTGCCCTTTCACTCAGCAGGCCCTAAAATATACTTACTAAAAGTTAATAGGGGATGTTATGATGGCAAAGTTAAATCAGGCAATGAAAGATATGATTGCCGGAGAATTATCGTATATTTCAACCGTTGATGCAGATGGTAATCCGGATGTTGGCCCAAAGATTTCAATGCGGGTTTTGGATGATGAACATTTAATCTATAATGAAATGACCGGCGGGCAGACCCAAGCCAACATTAACAATAACGGAAAAGCAATTGTTGCCGTTTCTAATGCCAAGGCACTGAAAGGCTTCCGTTTTGGCGGGACTGCCAAGATTTACACCGATGGTGATTTCTATGATCAAGCCGCAAAATGGGCAGCTGGAAAGTTTCCAGTTCCTAAGGGTGCTGGCGTAATCACGATCGACAAGATTTGGACATTGGATCCAGGCCCTAAAGCAGGAAAGTTATTTGAAGAATAAACTTTTGAGTAAAGCACCGTCCATCATATTTTGGTGGCGGTGTTTTTTGTGTTTTATGCTTGGTAGCTAATGTCTTCTGAAAAAGTGATTCCATTAGAAACGGCGTCATATGATTTTGCATCGTCTGACTCGTCTGTCAAGATTTTGATTGAGGTTGGTTTTAGGGTGGTTGTTGATTTTCCCAACAAGATCAACGCATATTCAACTCTTTTAGCGTTTGGGGAGATCTCATCGGTGGAACCAGTGTCACTCATTGAATCATCGTCATAATTTGTCTGATATCCATTTGCATAAACAACTTGTTTAATTCCCCCAAACTCGATTGCGCGATTCGAATTATTCTTTACAACATATTCAATTTTAATTCGACTATAGTCATTAGGAATGTTGTCTTTATTAAATGTATCATTGGCTTCTTGAAGCTGATCTTGTGTATTTGCATGTATTTTATCAACCTCAGCATGTTTGAATTTGATCGATAATGGTCCATCCTTTAAAGTTTCGTTTGGTTTGACTCCCAGTCCAATCAATGTTGCTTTTCCAATAATCGGACTATTTTTCCATTGACCAACTTTTGATGGGTGGATTAATGAATCTGACGGGATTTCATTTGGATCCTTTTTCTTTGCAGCAGTTTTTTTCTTATTTACTTTCGAACTCGTAGCGGGTCGCATGACAACTGTTGTTCGAGCGCTGTTTAATAAGGCAATACAGGTAACCAGGCCAACTCCTAAAACAATAATTGCCCAAACCATCCAATTCTTGTACCAAAGTTGCTTCGAATTTTCACGAGCAAGGGAATGTGGGGCTGCTTCTGCGTTATTTGAATCAGCTTTCGGTGGTTGAGTATTTGCATTACCGCTGAGAGCAGACTGTTTGCTACCGCAATAAGGGCAGAACTGCGCAGCAGCAGGAATCTCCTTGCCACAGCCTATACAAAATTTTGTGTCTTCGTTCATAATGATCCTCCAAGAAATATTTACGGCTTTTATTGTCATCGGTTGTGGACAAAAAATGACCCAGGAACATGGCGAAGATGCTCCTGAGTACTAAAAATGCTGGATTGTATTTTGACGAGCTTTTTAACTATACATAAACAATGGGGACCACGTCAATCATTTTTTTGGACACCGTATGATGGCAAAGGCCTATCGTTGTATCCCAGTAAGGAAATCCTTCAAGGAAGGGGTTTAAAACGATAGGAAAGGAGGACTTGAGATGTTTCCAAGTCCTCTTTTTATAGGTCATGATCAACTCGGTGGTGAGAGCGAAAAAATATATTTAAAGTTATGAGTTGACTATTTTTGTTGAATTGATTTTGTTGAAAATTTAAAGCTGCTGGGCACTGCTTTGTCGGAATGACCGATCTTGCTGCCATCTAATTTGAAGACCAGATATGGGACCGGTCCCGTCGCTTTAACATGCTTACCAATCATCATTAACTGAGATTGGGCAAAGCTTTGAACATGATTGCCCACGGCCGTCTTTTGAGCAGTTGTTAAACTTTGAAAATGATTGTTGACCTTAACAAGATATCCATTGTCGATATCGTATGATATTGCCTTAATGTACAACGACCATTTATACGACTTTTTACCTTGACGAGCATCCTGTTGATCCTGGATCAGGGCATGGGACATTGTGTCGTTGTAAGCAGTCTGTTGTTTGGTAGATAGCTTTGGATTTTCGGCGGTTTGCTTTGCTGAAGATGTTGAAACGGCACTCGCTGTTACCTTAGCGATGGTTTTATGGGAGTGGCTTGTTGAATCATTCATGCAGCCGCTAAGAAGTAATCCGGATAATATTGTCATGATTAAAGCACTTGATTTATGCATAAAATTCCTCCAACGTGAAAAATTGAATACAGTTGAATTTTAGCACAAGTGTGGTTCCATGAAAGAGCCGAGAAATAAAAGAATCCAGCCATTAGTTGGTGGCCGGATTCCTTGAGTTGTTCTCATTTATTTGATGCTGTATGTTTGAACACCGATTTTTTGATTGGTGCCATACTTGACAGCATGAATTTTAATTGGTGATTTTGTATCATATAAGTTCCATGCCAACGAGCCCTTTACCGATTGATTTTTCTTGATAACAGCTTTGTTGCTGGCAGCCAGCTTTTCATCGGGAAGGGGAGCAGCGGTTAACTTTTCCTTTGACTTCGCTGGTTGATATGCATGAAGCACCGAGGAAGCAGCCACTGGGGTGATCTTTTTGCCACTGGTATTTTTGATGGGATACCAAACGGCAAATATTGGCTTTTTACCAAACTCATTACCGGTTTCACCAGCTGGAATAACAGTGGTTTTGGTAATTTTTAGTTGGAAGTTTTTAACCTTAAGGGAATTTTTGCTGAAGCTTTGATTGTTGGAAGAATTCTTATGGCCCAGCGCACCACAACCCGCAAGCGAAATAGCCGCGATGAATGTCATAACAAACATAATTGCTTTTTTCATTTTCCAGTCTCCAATACTTTTACATTTATAAAATCTCATATTATTAATATTTTACGTGATTATGGTTAAAAAGTAACTCAAAAATTGTTGAGTCGGTTGATTAATTGTTGCCAACACCGTTCCATAGAAAAAGCAGAGCTAACGCGTAGCTCTGCTTATATCTAAAAAATTCGATTATTTTTGAATAGGTTTAGCTAAAACAATTCCAGGATACTCATCAACTTTTTCTTGATGGTGTTTATCATAATAGAATATTCCAATTTGATAATCACTCAATGATTCACGCTTCGTCTGGCCATAGCCAGCTTTATCCAAGGCTGTTTTGACCAATTTTAATCGTTGGCTATCAGACACATTATTTTTATAAAATGCGCGATCAAAATATTTATTTACCGAGTTTAACACAATTACGTCAGTGAATGATGGAAGTGATTTAATACCCGTGGTGGAGTCAGTTTGAACAGGGAATGAAGCCCATTCATAACTTAGTTTCCAAGACAATTTTGTGTTTGGAAATAGTTTTAAGACTTTTTTAGAAAATTTCTGGGATGGGGACTCATTAATATATTCAACATATTCCTGGTTATTGGAAAAGTTTCCCAGTGGCAGATTGTTCCAGGCTTTATAATTCGTATTATAACCTGGACGAAGATATCCGCGCCAAACAATGCCCTTTCGAGTGTAATCGTTCTTCGGCGTCCAGCCACTGATACCATAGTATATCGAGAGCTTACCATTATGTTTGTAAGTGTAAGTATGATTGCGATGCCAATTAGTGTTTGGATAGTTGTTTAACTGAAGAATTCGCTTAGTATGCTTACTGTTCCACATATAGACTTTTTTATGTTTGTATTGAGACTTAACTTGGAAATAGGCTGGTGAAGATTGCCATTGCGTTTTGACACGCTGATAGCCGGCAGCGTGAGTCGTGGGCATTGACATTGTCATACCAATTCCCAAAGTTGTGCCTGCGGTGATCATTAACAAAAGTGATTTGAATTTCATTTAATATTTTCCCCTAATAATCATGAATTAGAATTATTTAATGCTTGAAGTTCCGATATGATTTGCATGAGTTTGGCATGATAGATGTCCGAACGTAATGCAGTATTTTGCTGGCTGAACCAATATTGCTTGGCAGGTGCAACATAATTTTCGGGTACTTGATATTTGTCGGCAATTTGCTGGAATAGAGCCGGATTATCAGCGGCCTGCTGGATTCGGTAGAGGGGTTCTTCCTGGATAATTTTGACAACTTGTGGTCGAATCTCTTCCGGTAGCTTTGGCTGAACAATTTTAACAACCGTATTTTTGATTGGTTTGTCCAAAATCGTGTTGGTTTGCCGTTGGGCATCAGTCAGTTCATGTACTTGGTGGCCAACGTATAAAAAGCCGAACAAAAGAATCACTAGAATACTCAAAAAGACAATTAATTTAGTGTGTTTTGATTTTTTCTGTTCTTTCTTGGTTTGCTTCCGCTCTAGCCGTGATGGTGTCTGATTACTCATGATAGTGCCCCCTCGAACTTATTTACGTGTCGAGTATAACATTTATGATTTTAAGTCTAGGGATGAATGATTTCCGATCAGGAATTTTAAATATTTCTTTAGATAAAAAAATGGCAAGCAGCTTCGACCTTCTGAACGCTTGCGCGCCGATCATTACTTACTCACCTTGGTTTGGCACCGAGAAGTATTATAGCATGGAGACATTTAAAAGTCCAAGTTAAAATCAACTCGGCTGAATTCCCTTTAAGTAGGGGGGTCAGTGCTTTGAAATTCTAACGATAATAAACTTTGGAGAAATGTTTTTCAGCATAATGTGGGGTAATAATGCGTTCTTTTAATTTATAATGTGTTGCTCTTAATTTAACGTAATTCCATTTGTGCGAGTACACATATTCCACACCGCGTAATAAGTAGGTATAACGTCCATAACGTTTATAACTGACTCGATTCATTGAAAATGGATCGCCCAAGCCGAAAGCTGTATACGTTCTTCGGGTCATCTGAACGCCTTGCTTGAATTTAAAACGATATTTTCCTGATCCGGCATGCATGGTCCGATTGTAAGTTCCTCTGAGAATCTTCGGTGTGCCATAGTGCCATGAGGCTGCTTTGCTTTGTGTTTGCGAAACCGCCATGATACTAAAGGCAGAAACAAAGGTAAGTGCATATTTGGTTATTTTTTCCATGAGTAATTGTCCCTTCAAATATGAATAATTTTTGACCATTTCAATTCTACTCCAACTGTGTTTATTAAGAAATTGATTCTGGACAAAAAAGTCGGTCACAACAATGTGTTCAAACATTGTCATGACCGACTTTGAATATTCAATGGAGTCGGCGGGAGTTGAACCCGCGTCCGAGCATATCGCCACCCAGATATCTACGTTCATAGATCTATTATTTAAATTTCACTTGCTGAAACGCCATAAATCAAGGCACCCACAGCAGGCTAACCTGATTAGTCTCTTCAGTCCGCTTCAGGTGGGAGCAAACTGCGTGAGCCCATTAAATTTAAGACCCAGATCTAACCCATGGGCGAAGTTAGGAGGATCTACGTTAAGCGCTTATTAGGCAGCTAAAGCGTAAGAATTGTTATTATTTTTTGCAGTTATAATAAACTGGGCGGTTTTACGTGGCGCTGCACGAAACGCAATCCGGACTCAACCTATACCCGTCGAATCCATAACGACCCCGATACAACTAATATCTTATCATAAACAGACAAAACTTAGAAGTAATCCAACTTAAAGCAGGCCAAAATGTTTTAAGCCATTCACGATGCCGTGTTCAGTGTTCTTAGTTGTGATGTATTCTGCGTATTTCTTAACGTTTGGCAAACCATTTTCCATGACAACGGGATGATCCACAAAGTCCAGCATAGGGATGTCGTTATTGCCGTCACCGAATGCATAGGTTGGGATGCCTTGTAATTTGGCATTGGCAATCAATTGTTGGATACCCGTTTTCTTTGAACTGCCTTTGTGGACAACGTCCATGCTAAATGGCGTATTTCTAAAGAAGGTCAGGGTATCTGCAAAACGATCAATATAGCGGTCATCCGGGCCCTTGGTATTAATGAGCATCATGACGACTTCCTGTTTTTCAATGAAGTCATCAACCCCCAGGTTGGGCATTCGTGAGTTGATAAAGTTGTAGTTCCCGCGGACAATGTCATTAATGAAATTAATCCTGGCACCGGTGCTGTTCATGACAGTGGTGGCTTCATTGTTCGATTTGGCGAAGGCCACGAAGTCTTTAACGACTTTTTTGTCAATTAATGCCTTGTAAACTGGTTTGCCTTCAAAGATGACATAGCTGCCGTTTGCGGAAACCACAGTATCAATCCCTGTTTTGCGCATTGTATTGGGAATTTCAAAAAGGTTTCGGCCAGTTGAAATAACTGGCAGGACGCTATTTTCTTTCAATTGATGCATTGCGTCAGCCACATCCTGGTCAACGCGGGTTTGTTCGTTATATAAAGTATGGTCAAGGTCAAAAAATGCAATTCCTTTATACATAAGTGAGCCATCCTTTTCATGATTGAATTTATAAACATATACACCACCATCATAACAATATTGCGACTTTTCAAGCAAGTTTCTTCAATTATTGTTAAAATAGATTACATATGGGGTGATTTGATTGGAAAAAACAACCATTGCGAATGAAAAAACCAGCCGATTTTTCGTCAGGTTGAGAAGAATTCCCGGCGAACATTGGTATTTGGCTGATGGCAGTGAAAAAAATGTCAATCCAAAAAGTAAACTCAAGGTTCCTGATAGCATCAAAGCTCAGGACTTCTTAATTGATGAAATTAGTTTTTTTAATAAATTAGTCTGGTATCACTTCACTTGTGGAGATTTACAAGGCTGGCTGCCGAAACGCAACATTCGTAAAACTTTTAGAAGATTGGATGTTGATCCAATTAAGCAGGCCACTCAGTCCGACATTGATAATCAATGCACGGCTATTTTAATGTTGCTTGAAAGCTCCGGCATTCAGCTGAGTGTCGATGATCTGAAGGCAGATGTTGAAAAGTGGAACGCGGGATCCGGATCGCTGATGGAATTAAGTGACTTAATCATTTCAAAGACGCATTCAATTCGTGATTTGAACGGCGCTAATTTCAGAAAACTGGATAAGCAATTATTACGCCGACGACCAATTTTGGTAAAGGTTGCGGGAATGGATAATTTAAAATCAAGCTTAATTTTACTGACTGGTTTCAACCGAAAAACATACTATTATAATGATCCATGGACTGGTAAATTAGAATCGATTTCACAACAGCACTTAAGGAAACATTGGAAACGCGGAAATTTAGAAGCAATCAGTTATTGAAGGCGGGTTAAAAAATGAAATTGCTAATGATTGAAGACAATAAATCTGTATCTGAAATGATGCAAATGTTTTTCCAGAAGGAAGGGTGGGATGTCACCTTTGCTTATGACGGAATTGAAGCTGTGGATAAGTTTAATGAAAGCCCTGATAGCTGGGATATGATTACTCTCGACTTGAACCTGCCCAAGAAAGATGGAATGGAAGTGGCCAAAGAAATTCGGGCCAAGTCACAAACCGTCCCCATTATTATGTTAACTGCCCGTGATTCAGACAGTGATCAGGTTTTGGGATTTGAAATGGGTGCCGACGATTACGTTACCAAGCCGTTTTCACCAATTACTTTGGTTGCCCGGATTAAGGCGCTTCAACGGCGGGCTCATACTGAAAGCGAAGGCGATGAGAAGCCTACTGATGAGGAAACCAAGGGGACGTTTGATATTGAAACGGATCACTTCAAGTTAAACACCAGCACCCGCGAGGCTTACTTGGATGACAAGCGGATTTCTGATCTGACACCCAAAGAGTTTGATTTATTGAAGACCTTGGCCCAAAAGCCACGTCAGGTATTTTCTCGTGAACAGCTGTTGGAAACGGTTTGGAACTATGAATATTATGGTGATGAACGAACCGTTGACGCTCACGTTAAAAAGCTCCGTCAAAAAATTGAAAGAGTTGGCCCTCAAGTGATTCAGACTGTTTGGGGTGTTGGATACAAATTCGATGATAGTGAAGTGGATAATAAAAAATGAAAATGATTTATCAGCAATTATTGGCATTCTTTTTAGTGATTGCTTGTACAATTTTGTTACTTGGTTTTTCATTTGGGCGAATGTCGAAAACATTCGTTTATGACACCACTTGGCATAATTTAGAAAAGTATTCCGATAGTCTTATTCAACAATCATTGACCATTAGCTCAAAGAACAAGGCGAAAGTCACCTTTGATGAAGAAAAGCTGAAAAATTCTGAAGCCTTATTGGAAAACCAGGCTGTTCATTTCACGGTGTTTAGTCCAAAAGACCAAGTCATTTATCCAAACAACGGCGTTGCGCCAAGAATTACCAAGAATGATTGGCAGCATCTTCGAAGAAATCAAATTGTTCGAAAAGTGAATAACAAAAATTTCAAACTTCGTAACGGGAAGACCCGTCCTGCGATGATTGAAGTACTGAAACCTTATTATTATAAGAAAAAGTTAGTGGCGGCCGTCACGGTTGGAGCGTTCATTTCGGATGTGAATTCCAATGTTAAGCGAATCAACCGCGACCTGCTGAAGGCACTTTTTGTTGCATTGTTCATTTCAATGTTTGTCAGTTTCTTCATTGCCAGACGACTTAATCGCCGGATCAGCAAGCTTCGAAGTGCTGCCAACCAGGTTTCAAATGGGAACTATAAAATTCGTTTGAAACCAGGTGCCAAAGACGAGATTGGGGAACTGATTATTGACTTTAACCATATGACGCGGTCGCTCCAGCAGGCAAACAATGAGATTCAGCGCCAAGAGGAACGACGTCAAGAGTTTCTGGCCAATGCTGCTCATGAAATGCGGACGCCATTAACGACAATTTCCGGAATTCTTGAGGGGATCAAGTACGACGTCATTCCGCAGGAGTCCAGGGCAAAAAGTATTGATCTGATGAGCAGTGAAACCCAAAGATTGATTCGATTGGTCAACGAGAATTTGGATTACGAAAAGATTCGTTCGAACTCCATTCAGTTGGATAAGCGTCATTTCAATGCTGCCAAGGTTCTTGAAAACGTGATTGATCAACTTAACAGTAAGGCGGAGGAATCCGGCGACACACTGGTCTTGAATGCACCTAAGGACCTGTCAATCTTTGCTGACTATGACCGTTTCGTCCAGATTGTCTTTAATATTGTGACCAATGCGATCCAATTTACAAACAAAGGAACCATTACTGTGACTGGTGAACGTGGTTATAACGAAACTATTGTTAAAGTAGCCGACACAGGTATTGGGATGTCCGAGGATCAGCAGAAAAACATTTTTGAACGTTATTATAAGGCCGATGCGTCTCGGCGTGCCGGTAAGTATGGCGAATCTGGATTAGGACTTGCCATTGTCCATCAATTAATTAAAGCCCATGGTGGGAAAATTTCAGTATCTTCCAAGTTGGGAAAGGGGACCACGTTTACGGTTATCATTCCCGATGCGACAGCTGCTGAAAAGGCTCAACAAAAAAACTAAACTAAACAAAAAAAGTCATCATCTTCTCCAACTTGAGTTATCTCAAAGTTGAGGAAGATGATGACTTTTTTCATTATTAGTCTTTTGATTCTTGCTTGGCGTGGTCTTCGTAGGCTTTTTTACCTTTTTCAGTGAGTCCGTTAATTTCGTTTCTTTCTGTTTCAATATAACCGGCATCAACCAATGGTTTGGGGTTTCCACCAATGACGTTGTCACAATAATCAACAAAGTGGGTAACTGGTGTGCCTGATGATACTCGACCGGTTGCAATTGCTTTTAAAATTTCATAATCCGTTGCTGTTAATTCCATCATGAAGCCTCCTAGATTTTCTGAATTAATAATACCACCATGTTGACTAATCGCCTTTGATTTTGTTTGAAAAACGAAATGTCAGGTGATTATATCGTTTACGGTTCAATGAGAAAAATATTTTTTTGACTATTTATGGGACAGAAACTGATAGATTTACGAAATTTAGACTTGATCTGAACATCCTTGAGCAGAAAAGGGGGATTTTTAATTTTGAAAATGTTGAGGGTATAACAAAAGCCGCTAAACACTGATGTATCAATGCTTAGCGGCTCTTGATTGTTCAATTATCACCCGCACGGGGCTCGAACCCGTAACTCCGCCTTGAGAGGGCGACGTCTTAAACCAGTTTGACCAGCGGGCAATGCTATCAAACTCACTAGACTAGTTTATCTAAATCAGACCTGTTTGTCAACAAGGGAAATTTAAATATAAAGTTGACAAAAGCAATAAAAATCTTTAATATATTTAGTTGTGATATTCATTGGGTATTCGCCAAATGGTAAGGCAACGGACTCTGAATCCGTAATTTACTGGTTCGACCCCAGTATACCCAATTATTCTTTTTAAAGTCGATTTTGTAGGTAGCCCAAGTCTGATGAGACTGGGCTTTTTTGTTTTTGGATTATCTGTCAGTGTCCCCAATTTAGCAAAAAAGTAAGCTAAAATTTTATGTGTTGAGTTCAATTCGCGTTGCTGTTAAATAAAAAAAATCACCCGAAACTATTAAAAATTCAAATATTCAGCTAATTCCTTGGCTGAATCATGTTGTTCCCTTGGCCTGTAGGTGTGTAAATATCCGTAGTGGTTATAATTGAAGCGTGGCCGAGTTGTCCTCGAACTTCTTTAGGAGTTGATCCAGAGGGTTGCATAGGTGTAGGGGAAAGCATGGACGGTAACTTTTTTGGATCGTAGTTATCGATAAAATTTTCGACGCATAACTGTGGCTTGACTTTGGTTGGTACGTTTCGTTATTTTTACTGGAGAAAACTAAATTGTCACCAATGTGGTAGTTCGTAGCATAGAAGCAAAATTGGCCGCCATGAGTTCGATTGAATACCGAATTCACAACGACCAGTTGTGGGCTTAAAAGTTTTTAACTATCTCCAATTATCGGGGTTAACTTCAAAATGATTATTGAAGCATCCCTTTTGCAAGTGGATGGGCTGAATAAGCTTTTTGGGTTAGATGGTGAAACCCAACATTTACTTTTGTCCTTTTAGGAAGCTTGCCAAAGAAGTTCCAATCAATATTGTAGAATGCAGCATATTTTTTACCGTTGATTCGATATGTACTGCGTTTCATATTCATTGTTCCATTCGCACCGGTCCAAGATGCCCCGTACCATCCGTGAGTTCCTTTTTTTAACTGG
>NZ_BJVK01000015.1 GCF_007989105.1 Lentilactobacillus kefiri
CCTCAATCAAAAGATCGAAGCGCCCTGCACATTTGTTTGTCGAAAATTTTGTTCAGTTTTCAAAGGTCTACATTGAAACACAAACATTTTTGATGAAACGATGAAAATCGTTCGCATATTCAAATCCTTACGTTCCTTGCCTCTAACAGCAATAACAATTATATAACAGCCAATCTTGCAAGTCAACAAAAACTTTTTAATTGGCAATTGGTATATGTGTTCATGTCATTGAAGCAACGAATAATATATTATCAGGAATTTGAACCGAGGTCAACAACTAATTTGAAATTCATTCAATTAATCGACAAATTGAAAGGTTAAAGATTGTTAATAGTGAGGTCAAAACCTCCCCAAAGCCCCTCGGATACCTGTATACTTGCAATTGAAATCATCACGAAAGGAACTGTAAGCTTTTGAAAAAAATCGTAATCATTGATGCCAAACGATCACCCATTGGCAGACTAAATGGTGCATTATCTTCATTAACGGCTGAACAACTTGGTTCAACAGTTGTAAAGAAATTACTGGCTTCAACTGTCATTGCACCCAGTCAGGTTGACCAGGTAATATTCGGAAATGCCATTCAAGCCGGAAATGGTCAAAACATTGCTCGACAAATTGAACTTAATAGTAGAATTTCTCAAAATAAAACAGCATATACCGTCAACCAGGTCTGTGGCTCCGGGCTTCAAGCCATCCATCAAGCATGTTCTTCACTTCTACTTGGCGAAGCTCAAACAATCGTTGCCGGTGGAACCGAAAGTATGTCCAACGTCCCTTACTTGAACATGTCGCAGCGAAAATCAACCAAGTTCGGCCCAGTTACCCTATACGATGGACTCCAACGAGACGGTCTCAATGACTCACAGACAAATGAACCCATGGGCATGACAGCCGAAAACGTTGCTGACCAGTACCACGTGTCACGGAATGAGCAGGATCAATTCGCCTTGCAGTCACATCAACGAGCCGCATTTGCAACTGCCCATCATTACTTTGACAAAGAAATGGTACCAATCGAAATGTCTCAGCGGAAAGCCAACAGTACAATCACCGTCAACCAGGATGAATCAATACGAACCGATACCAGTATTGAAAAGCTGGCTAAACTGCCTCCCGTGTTTAAATCAGGTGGAACAGTCACCGCGGGAAACAGTGCCCCGTTAAATGACGGTGCCTCCGCACTCTTAATGATGACTGAAGATCGGGCAAACGAACTGGGGCTGACACCAATGGCTGAAGTCCTCGGTTACACCGAATGTGGGATTGATCCAACTGTCATGGGATATGCACCCTATCTGGCAATTAATAAATTGGTTGCTCAGTTAAAAATGAACGTATCCAATATTGATTTATACGAAATTAACGAAGCATTTGCATCTCAATCAGTGGCCGTCGTTCGTGATTTGGGGATTTCAATGGATCGCGTCAATATTAACGGCGGGGCAATTGCATTGGGTCACCCGCTTGGTGATTCCGGTGCCCGGATTGTTACGACACTACTGCATAATCTGAAACGAACAAATCAGGAACTGGGGATTGCCGCTTTATGTATGGGTGGCGGTATGGGTTCCGCTCTTGCAGTGAAATTAATTTAAAGATACAAATAGACCGTCACCAAGTTGCAATTGGTGACGGCCTTTTAATTTACATTAGATTTTTGCGTGTTCATCGTCAGGTAAGCTGTCCTTAAATGACGATTGATACAACCAATAATATAAATGCTTGGTGGCTTTTGTCATATCCGCATATGCCGGATTAACGGCTTTGACTTCAGGTGCTACCCGCATTAAATGGCTGAACGCACTGAAAGTGCCTGCTTGTGATAATCCTTCGTAGTCTTTTTGACCGCGTTCAACTAATCCCATGAGCTGATCGATTTGATAACGCGCCAACGCATCCACATACTCAAGAAGATTGTCGACAAGATCAAAGTTCGGCTTGGAAACATTTCGGCTGGTTGTGTACTGACCATCAGCAATTTGCTGAAGCAGCTGATTTCGGATAGTTGTGTATTGAACCATTAGCGGCAGCAGAAAACTGTTTTGTAAGATGTGATGAGTCGTTTCAAAGATTCCATAGCTGACTTTAACCGTTTCACCACGATCATTGACTGCCGGCTGATCCTTTTCCAATACCCGGCTGTATCGTAATCGGTAATTCTGGTGTTTGGCATTTCGGGCACTTCCGGCATTACTTAAATCAAGAACGCCTAATTTGTCAGCCAAATCAGCACAGGATTTTGGTAAATCAAAATAACGGCCAACTTTTAAAATTGCTGTTCGCGTCTGTGATATAACGGTTTCCTGATCAATCGAATCAGTCGCCGGAGCACCGACCAAATCAGGGTTGGCTGGATTGAAGTCCTGATAAACGAGGGCATAGAGGCCTAGAGATGCCAGTGCATTCAGCATTCCCGACAAAGTATTATTAACGAAGGCATTGATGTCACCACTCAGAGAAACTTTCCCAATTGAATCAGTCATCATCTTGGGTAAGTCGTGCTCATCCGTGAAATCATCTTCATTATAGGAATAATTTTCAAGAAGTGACTTCTGTGAATCGCCAACTGGATGATTATTTAAATACCCATCGTTGATTTCTTTCGAAACTCCGGCAGCAATTGCTTCATCAGAATCCGATGCTTTCTTGGTTTCATTGTTAATCGGTTTAAAGGGAGAGGCCCCGTTCATATACGAATTGACTTGGTTAAACCATTTGTTGACGAGATCGTTTTGCTGGTTAAGATCCAGTTTCTGCAAGGCAGAATTAATCCGAAAGACAACCCCACCAGTCCCCGCAATTGCTCGGACAAATTGAATAACGGCCGTCTTATAGCCGACGACAAATTTGTCAGGCGTCTTGCTTTGACTGAGATATTCGGAAAAGTTCATCCCCGCAGCCCGGTCAACAACTGAGCTGTCACTGTCTCCAGTAGCCCAAAGTGACATGTAGTTAAATTGATCAATTGTCACATCTTTCAAGTCTTTAGCTGCAACCAAATAGCCCATTTGAATTTCTTTGGACATTTTAAATTCTGCTAACGAAGCACTTGGCAGCAGTGGCTTTGGTAAAAATGAACGTAATCCTCTGGTGATGCGTTCAGAATAAATTGAGCTCTTGGCGAATGTATTTTCTCCGAGGACTTTAGAAGTCATTAATCCCAACATGCTCAGTATTTTTTGCTGTTTTGAACGGGTATCGGAATCATTTGCCGATGGATTGGCTTTATTCATTTCGAAACCACCCCCTAGTATTAAGACTATAATATCATAAACGAGCGCTAATCAATGCTTCCAAAGGCACAATTAATCACTCTTTAATATTTTTTTGAATTTCCAAGCTTTATTTTTGTGCTTTAATCAAAAAGCAGTTATTCTTATGATACAAATAAGGAAAGGATGTGTGTATCATGGGAAAACTAAAAAACGAGACTGATAAATTAGTCGGCAAGGTAAAGGAAACTGTTGGTGACGTAACCGGCAACGATAAGTTGAAATTAAAGGGGAAAGCCCAGAAAACATCCGGTAATGCAAAAGATAAAGTTGAAGATGTAAAAGAAAAAGCATCGGAAAAAGTCAACGATGTTTTAGATGATGACAAAGGTGATAAGAAGTAATTCTTCCAATTGAATCACTTTTTATCTTCGCAATTGCTTTTAGAAACTCATTTTAAATAAGAAACCCGGTAGTCGCAAACGCTGCGATACCGGGTTTTTATGTCTAAAAATGAGAAAGCAGATTTTTTTGTTCCGTTTGTATTGCAAGCCAAATAATAATGCACTATAATTCAGTCTCGTGTTATTTTCATCTAATCAATTGAATTAGAAATTTAAGCAGGGACGTGATTTAATTGGCAGCAACATATCTACGACAAGCAACTAATCAAGATCTTTCAGAAATTAAAAAAATTATTGATGAGGCGAAAGCCTATCTTAAAAAGCAGGGCATCGATCAATGGCAAGACGGTTATCCAGCTTATGAAGACTTGGAAACCGATGTCAACAACGGAATTACCTACGTTTTGATTGTTGATGGCAAGATTGCCGGAACTGCCGCCCTTCACCAGGGCCTGGATGTTAACTATTTGAACATTCATGACGGTGAATGGGTTAACGGTGTTCATGGTCGTTACACCGCCATTCACCGAATCGCCATGTCATCGGAATTTCGGGGCCAGCATCTGTCAGACAAAATGATCAGCGGCCTGATTACCATTTCCGGAGTTCTTGGCTACAAAGACATTCGAATTGATACCCACCCTGACAATCTGGGCATGCAGCACGTTATTACCACCAACGGTTTTACCAAGCGCGGTGTCATTTATATGGCCGAAAACGATGGCGAGGCATCCCCTCGTTACGCCTATCAACTGGTTATTGGGTAACCGGACAAATTGGGGTACAATATGACTAATGAGGTGATATGAATGGCACAAGATGATGCTGCCGTGAAGACTGCACTGATCATAATGTACGTCATCGGTATTATTTGTCTGGGCATTACATTTTTCGTTCTCGATAAAGTCAACGGCAAATGGTTTACAAAGTTCTCCATCGGGCTTGTCAGTATTGTCCTGGTGATGGGAATTATTCTGATTAATTTAATTAACGTCAATTAAGCAAAAGACCGGCGCATAAGTATTTTCACTTATGCCCGGTCTTTTTTTATTATTTTTTCGATTAATTGCAGCACAAACGGTTGATCGGCACGTTCTTAAATTTGTTGAAATGCCTGATCCAAATCGGCAATCAAATCATCGGCGTCTTCCAAACCAACGGACAATCGAATCAACTCGTCTTTAATGCCCATTTTCAATCGCTCTGGCTTGGGGATTTCAAAGTGTGACATAAATGCCGGCACTTCAACCAAACTTTCAGCAGCTCCCAAGCTAACGGCTAGGATGATCAATTTTAAGCTGTTAACGAACTTGGCAGCATCCAGTCCATCCTTAATTTCAAAGGACAGCACACCACCGGCACCTTTGGCTTCATCGCTGATAATTTTGTAATCATTGCTCGATTTATCAACAGTTGGGTAATAGATTCTCGATACCTTGGGATTACTTTCCAAATAGGCAATAATCTTTTGGGCATTTTGAATATGACGGTCCATCCGCAGGTTCAGGGTTTGAATTCCCCGACGCAGTAGATTGGCTTCTTGAGGTGCCAAAACCGCACCAATCGTATTTTGGACAGCGTAAA
The DNA here is from genome assembly GCF_007989105.1 of Lentilactobacillus kefiri. Lineage (GTDB taxonomy): Bacteria > Bacillota > Bacilli > Lactobacillales > Lactobacillaceae > Lentilactobacillus > Lentilactobacillus kefiri. The sequence goes on from NZ_BJVK01000015.1 coordinate 5,204, forward strand.
TCCGGTCGCTTAATTCCGGTGTCTTGGTAACAATCATCCCGGCAGTAAAGTCAGAATGGCCGCCGAGGTACTTGGTTGCTGAATGAAGGACAACGTCGGCACCCAAATCCAATGGTTTCTGCAGATAAGGTGTCAAGAACGTGTTATCAACAACGACCAAAGCATCGTGTTCATGAGCGACTTTGGCAATTTGTTTGACGCTTGATACCTTCAGCAGTGGATTGGTCACTGGTTCAAAGTACACGCCCTTGGTATTCGGCTTAAATGCCGCTTTAACGGCATCAATATCCTGTGTATCGACTTCAGTAAATTCCAGTCCACGAGGCTTCAAGAAATCGTTAACCAAACGGAAAGTCCCACCGTAGATGTTATCGCCGATAATAATATGATCACCAGGCTTAAAGAGGGCCAAGGCAGCGTGGATAGCAGCCATCCCACTTGAAAAGGCAAAGCCGCGGTCGCCATTTTCCAATTCGGCACAAACATCTTCAACGGCATCCCGAGTTGGGTTGCCTGAACGCTCATAATCCCATTTAACGTCAGAGCCCAGCTTCGGGTATCTAAACGTTGATGAATTGTAAATCGGCACGTTGACCGCGCCAGTTGAATTGTCGTTGGGCTTGCCGCCACGAACCAATAATGTATTAAATTTGACCATCAAAAGATCTCCTATCTAATCATAATGTGGAACTACTTCACTGGAACCAGTTGATCTGATGATAACAGATACAAGTACTTCTTTGAAATAGGTTTCCCAAGAATTTTTTCCAAAGCCTGCCCATAAAGTCGCAGTTGTCCTTCATATCGTTCAAGAATCGTTTCAACCGTCGTCTTTGGGGTTAAGCGATCAGTCTTGTAATCAAACAAGATGACCCCGTCGTTTGTTTCAACGTATCCATCAATAATCCCATGAACCAGGATGCGTTGATCATCATTTTTGTCAAAGTCCTTAAAGGCTTGATTTGCCTTCATCAATAAGGAGAACGGCACTTCCCGATACGTGGTATCAGGATTGGCCAAGACAGCTTGACCAAGCGGGCTTTGATAAAAGCGGAGAATGCCGTCAACGTTGATTTGGGCGGCCACGTTTTCCTGTAGAATCCCAGTCTTAACCAGGTTGCTGATGAGGTCAACAACCGTCTTCTTGGTCGGCTGTTGATGCAAATCAACCTGCTGTAAGACTAAATGAGTTGCCGTCCCAATCTCGGTTGGAGCCGGCTTTTTTGTGCCGTTTTCGGAAACAAATGTCGGCGTTGCCAAGCTTGGCTGGGTGTATCGGCCAGGCTTGATCATTTGACTGCTGTCGACTTGAGAATAATTGCCCAGTTGAACATTGTCGGGATCGTCAAATAATCGTTTGATTTCAGAAACCGACTGATAAGCGGTTGTCTGGGTGGCAGCCTGATGAGGATATTTGAAGTTCATTATGTCAACGATCTGTTGAGCATTCCCATTTGCCTCAGTGCCGGTCTGATTCTGCCGTTTAACCCATTCTTGGGGCTCGACGGCAGCGTTTCCGACTTGTTCTTTGCCTTCAACAACTTTGGTGTTGTCATAGAAAGTCAATGTGAAACTGCTTGGATCATCTTGGAGTTTATTGAATATCTGACTGTCACCATAGGTGTTTGTCACAACCGGATGTCTTGAAATTGCCGGGCCGATCCAGTCCAAATATGTTTTGGCCGAATTCCGTTCCGCTGTCGGCAGCAGGAGGTCAGTCTCCTCAGTCTTTGCCTGCCAAGCACCAACAACTGATTCAACGTCAAGTGTCGACCCTTTATCGCCACTTGCAGGATTCACCTTCCCCACCAAAAACAGTCGTTGTTCGGCACGGGTCAGGGCAACGTATAATTTCCGCATTTCCTCTGACAACCCAGCATTCTTGGTCACGTCAATGACGGCTTGCTTTTGCAATGGCTCTTGAATTTCTCTGGTTTCAGTATTCAAATAAGAAATGCCGATTCCCAGGTGGTCGTTTAATATCGCCCGGCCACGGGTATCTTGTTGGTTAAACTGCTTACCAATATCGTTTAAGAAAACAATCGGGAATTGAAGCCCCTTGCTTCCATGAATGGTCATCACGTGAACCATGTTGTCGGAAGTATTGGGAACCGCAGTCGCCAGATCATCATCTCTGTCCTGCATCCGTTCAATAAATAAAACGAATCTGAACAGCCCTTTGAAACCATTCTTCTCGTAGTCGGCTGCCCGTTCATACAAAGCGTGAAGATTGGTCTGACGTTGGTATCCACCGGGCATCCCGCCGACATAATCCAAATAACCGGTTTGTTGATAAATTTCCCAAATCAATGCCACCAAACCATCCTGCTGGGCAACATTTTTAAAGTGGGCCAATTGTTTGAAGAAGATATCAATAATCGGATAAACCGTTTGGCCATATTCGTTCGGCTCTGAATGCGGGTATTCACGATAAAATTTCAATACCGATTCATAGTAATTTCCAGTCTTTTGATTAATCCGCAAATAAGCCAACTGGTTTTCATCCAGGCCAACAATTGGCGACCTTAAAACCGCAACCAGCGGAATATCCTGGTAAGGATTATCAATAATGGAAAGCAGCGACAGCATCACTTGAATTTCAGTGGTCTTCAAATAACTTTTGGCACCGGTAATTTCTGCCGGAATACCGTAATCTTTGAAGACTTGGGACATCGTCAGCTGACTGTTTCTGGTTGGTGAAATCACAGCGAAGTCGCCATAGTCAACCGGCCGATAGGAATCACCATCGGCAATTTGTTTGTGGTTATCCATGATGCTGCGAATCTTTTGGGCAATCATTTCAACCTGACCCTGATCGGCATCCATCTGCTGTTCCGACGGGAGTTCGCCGTTATCAGTCAACGGCTTCTTCGCGCTATAAAGCATGACGGAAACGTCAGCCTTAAGATCATCCGGATAATATTTAGCGCCGAACTGGAGCTTGGCATCGGAATAGTCAATTTCTCCAACCTGGCGATCCATAATCTGTTCAAAAATCAGGTTAATAAAATGATCAATGTTTTCTGCGGACCGAAAGTTATCGGCCAGCGTGATTAATTCATTATTGTTATCAGCTAAAGCATAAGTATTCTGTTTATTGATGAACATCAAGGGATCGGCTAATCTGAATCGATAAATCGATTGTTTGGCATCCCCCACCATAAAGCGGTTGCCACCGTCTTTTTTGGCCAATTTATTCAAAATGGCATCCTGCAGCCGGTTATTATCCTGATATTCATCGGTCATAATTTCATAGTATTGATTTCGCAACTTTTCCTGGACTTGTTGCGCCTGTTCACTGTCACTATCCAAGATTCGATAAGCCGCCTGCTCGATATCAATGAATTCCATCAAATGTCGTTGGCGCTTTGTGGCTGTGTAGGCAGTTCGGAAATCACGGACAACCGCAATCAACTTGGCAACCCGCTTTTTAGCGGCAGCCATCAGATTAATATTGGCTTCTTCGTCAAGGCTGAAGTATTGACTGTACAGCTTTCCAAAGTCGGTTTTATTCTGATTATTGAGATCTTTAATTTGGGTGTGATAGGCCTTTTGATCGCCCTGAGGCTTTGACAGGGTCGGTAATTTAACAAATTCAAATCCCTGCAGTGCCTCACGAATCCCGTCAAATGTTGTAAGTTTTGAAATTGAGCTTTGAAGACTGGTGATAATGTTTAACTGATCTGTAAACGCCTTTTCGTCTTCGACCAAGTCGCCGCCTCGAGCCAGCTGAATGATATACCGATGATTCAGCTTAATTCGGGTAAAAACTTCATTCACTTTAGGCGCAATGTTGGTCTGGTAAAAGTCACTTTCATACAAACTTTTGCCATCGAGATCGTAAAAGTTGGTCACATCGTCCAGCCATCCCTCAGGATCGTCGGTAACGTTGGTGAACTCATCAAGCCGATAAATCAAGTCGGCCAAGCCGTCATCACTGCGGTCATTGGAAAAGTTTTCAGTCAGGCGGGCAAATGAACCGTCATCATCATTACCATAGAGGTCTTCACGAACAGCGTCCCAAACTTGATCCTTTAAGAGTGCCTTTTCAGTATCATCAGCTAAAATCCGAAAGTTGGGATCAATCCCTAATAAATAGTAGTAACGACCAACCAATTTTTGACAATAAGCATCCATCGTTGTGATATCGGCCACGGCAACTTTTTGAATCTGGGTCAGCAGCCTGCTCTTTTCATTCTCCGGGGCGTTGCTGAATTCTTCTCGAAGCGCAATTTGCAAACGTTGACGCATTTCTTTAGCGGCGGCGTTGGTGAAGGTTACAACCAACAGTTGGTCGATATCGACGTGCTGATTTTTAACCATATCGATAATTCGATCAACCAGGACACGGGTTTTCCCGGATCCCGCAGAAGCGGAAACCAGGATGTTGCCTTCGGGTCGGTCCTTGATTGCTTTTTGCTGATCAGGTGTGTAATTAAATGCCATCGGATTGGTCCTCCCCTAACTTTTTCAAAATATCTTTAACTGAATCGTTATCCACCGGCCGGTACTGATTCTCCGGTAAGATTGGATCAAAATTCATGATTGATTTGTACGGGGTAAATTGCATCCCTGTCACCTGGCCCTGCTTAAACGGCCACAGCTTATCGTCCCCGTCGAAAATCTTTGAAGCAGCGCTGACAATCAGCTTTTCAGTGTGCTCAAGAAATGCATCCAATTTCAATGGATCAATCAGCGACTTGGCACCCGTGAAACCTTTGGCAGTCTTTCGGAATGGATAAATCTGCGAAAAGCCGCTCTTTAACCCATCTTCCAAATCACCAAGCAAATCATCATCCTGTACCAGAATCCCGTTATACTCATGCTTCTTCAACAATGCTTGATCAAACGATTTGCCATTGAGCTCGTCGGGCTTGAACACCGCATTATAGATATGCAGATAAAGTGCGCCGGCAAGCGCCACATCCTTATCATCGGAATTAAGCTGTTGGAGATTGTTTTTCAACACGTCCAAATATGTCAGTAACTGCATTGAAGTTCCATCGTAGGCCGCATTGAAATCAAATTTCCGGTCAGATGACTTGTAATCGACAATTCCAAAATACCGTTTGTCTTTGGTGGTCATTGAATCAATTCGGTCAATTCGACCCCGAACTTTAACTGAACGATCATTGGGCAACTCGAACTGCAATCCTTTAAGGGCCTGTTTTTGATTGGGCTGGCCAAATATCAGCTCAGTATTTTTCGGCCGCATTGGCGTTAACGTCTGCTGATCGCGTAGTGTCCGAACCATCTGTTGAATCGTCGCCTGCAGCTGCATGGAAATGTAGTGCATCCGATTGGAACTGGTCAACACAACATAATCAAAGTTTTGAGGATCTTCAATCAGCTTCTGAACGTTTTCATTAACCAGTTCTTCAACATCCTTATCTGACAATGCTGCCAAATCAATAGACTGCGCGTGAATTTCCTTAACAATGTGATCCATCGCATCGTGGTAGAAAGTTCCGGTTGAAGCCGTTGAAAGTTCAAACTTCGGTCGTTCCTGAAGCTTCAAGCCATATTTCAAGAAGTATTCGTAGGGATTCTTATAGAAGGTTTCAAGTTGAGAAATTGAGATATTCAACTCGGAGCCATACAAACCAGTAATGATCTGGTCATCCAATTTCTTTGGCACATTTTTATAGTGGATACTCTTTAAAAGATTGGCGGTTTTCCTGCCAACCTCTGAATCATTGGTTAAATAGCGCAGGATACCTGCCCAATCCGGGCTTAAATTGAGGTTGTCTTTATAAGTATTTTGGGCAACCTGAATCAGGTGATGCAGAGTCCCCAGCTTGGTGCCGACGTATGGCAGCACCTGGTGTTCCACATCGGGAATGGCCGGATTGTTAACAATTTGTAGATTAAAGTACCGTTGAATCCGTGAAACATATGGTGAAAGTTTCACGGCTGTTTCATCATTTAATTTATTTGTGTAGGTAAAAATTAATTTTTCGGATGCCGTCATGAAGGCCAAATAGTTCAAATAAGGTTCAAAAGCCATTTGAACATCCGCCGGGTCATTTAAGTATTGATCATCGCCAAGATTACTCTGCAGCTGATTGATATCATCGTCACCAAACAAGTTATGGTTAACCAGCCGATCGGGCATATTATCATCGTTTGACCCAATCATGAACGTCACCTTGTGATCGGCCATTTGAACCATTCCACTTTCAGAAATGCTGACCTGATCCAAAGTTGAAGGAATTTGAGAATAATCGGCACCTTGGAATCCGGCATAGATCAAGGACCAGAAATCCTCTGGAACAAAGGGCTTGTCCCCTAAAATTTGAACACATTCATCCAATAGAGAACAAAATGTCCGCCAAACCTGTTCAACTTGGGTGGAACGATTCATGTCACCGGCATCAGTGGCATCGTCACGCCAACTTTTGAGCCGGTCAATGACGCCTGCATCCGCCAAAAATTGGTAGAGAATACCGGATGCTTCACGGTTGGTCTTGGCTTTATAGAACTTCTTATAAAATTTTGGCAGTAAATCCCTCACCAGATGACGGATAATGTTAATTTGTCGGGAAATGTCACGATCCTGATCGGTAATCTTAGTTGCTGTCTGTCCTTCATCGTTATCCGGAAGCCAGACATATTGCCAATCTTCTTTTTGAGTCCAACGGCTGTCGGCATATGCATTCTTCAATACCAGGTTATCCGTTAAAGCCAGTGCTTGACGATAAGCGTCAATTGACATTGGCTTGCCGTCAATCATTGGCAGGACAAGTTCGGACTTTAAGAAACGCATCACATCATCGTAGCGATAATTGCGTGCTCGATTGGGATCATAAATATCGAACAATGAACTTAACAGTTCGACCAATGGATGATCGGCCATGGACTTTTGAATATCTTTGAAGTACGGAATCTGTTGAGTCGTTAATACCGGATCTAAAATATTTTGATAGGCATCCAGGTGCCGTGTCAAAATCAAAAAATCGGAGTAGCGGTATTTCCCGCTTGCGACCATTTGATGAATCATCGTCGCAACTTGGTCTAACTCAGAATAGAGATTGTCAGCTTGATAAATCTGAACTGACTTGGGTGAAATTTGGTTATCACCTTTAGACGTCCCCAGACTGCTGGACGTCATCCAGTACTGCTCCAATTTTTGCATATCGGGGCTGATTCTCGGTTGGTCAGCCATAACTGCCTTTAAGTAGGGAACCTGATTGTCCGCTGCAAACCGGTACAACTGGTTAAAGAGCTTGGAAGATTGGAAGAACAGGTTGGGCTGTTGAGGTAGTTCGGTTGGATACGGCCGATCCAACGTCAAAGAAACCGTCACTGAGGCGGCCTGATTGATGAGTGTTTGAACTAAACCACATTCTTGAGCGGTAAATTTTGAAAATTCGGCAATGTAGAAGTGGTAGCCGGACAAGTCAATGTCCGCCAATTTTTCACTCAGTAGGTTGAGAACCGTGTGATTATCAAAGTAATTATCTGAAATTTGCTTGACGTATTGCGAGTAAATAATGGCAAAATCATGGAGCTTATCGCGCAAATCGTTGGTAATGGTGCTGTCTGAATTCTCCAGCATCTCAAGTAAATCTTCCGGAAGAACATTTCCGGCCTGCATTTCGGTAATTTGCGAAGCAATCTGGCCGATAAATCCAGGGTTGTGGATTTCGTGATCAAATAAGATTAATTTATCTTCATTATCAACAATAATTTGATACAGTAACATGTTGATCCCGGCGGTACTGATCCGCTGCTTTTGATATTCCGGCGTGTTTCTCAAAAAGAACCATGCCAATCGGGTGAACGACAATACCTGCACGTCACTTTGGGCAGTCGTTATGTCGTTTGGATCACTCAGTTGTTTTAAAATACTGACTTCTGATTCAAATTTAATATGATTTGGAACTAAATAAAAAAATTGGTCGTTAGGATGATTTAACTTTTGTTTTTGGAGGATCTCGACCATTTTTTCTTGATGATCAAGTCCATTTTTACCCAAGACAAATTGTAGTGTCACGGCTCTCACCTCTTTAAAATTACTTTAATTTTAACATAGTCTTTTCCTAATGTTTGGCAACCAGGAGAAGTCTTTGTGAAGGGTCAAAGAACGTCAAAGTCCTGATTTAACAAGGGTATTTACAGCTAACACAACAATTTGTGAAATTCAAGAACATTATTATTGAACATTAACAAAAAGAGTCTATCATAAGTGTTGGATGTAACCTACATCCATCTATTTGACCTAAATGAAAGCTTTATGCTTGCATTGATCTTGTTATGGAGCCTATTAGTGCATTCCACGATTAAGTATCGGAAGCAAGAATTTACGATCTACCCCCAATATGTCTTTCAAGTTCAGATACTAATAGGCCCTACTCCTAATAACGCCCAGCGAAAACTGGGTGTACATAAAAAACAGAGTTTGACAAAGCCCGGTTAACCCCGGTGTATAAGAAAGGAATAACCATGGCGAACTTGTTCGTCGTGGTTATTCCTTTTTTATACATTAGGGGTTCCAAGTAGGCTAGACGTGTTTCACACGGTCGTCGGGGCTGCAGGAACACGTTTCAGCTAGGTAGAAGAAAAGCTGAAAAGGTCACAATTAGACCCCGGAGCGTGTTTGAGAGGCAGCCGATACCAGATAATAAAATGAGTGAGCCTGCTCTGGCCCCGGAGTATGCTAAACAGACTTTCAGCCGTCAAAACACCGTTCAACTAAATAAAACAAACCGGAATCCCCCAACTAAACCAGACTTATTTAAGCCCATTCAGAATCTCGAATTTAAAATTCACAATGATTGTGTTTTTAAACAAATCATGATTAAATGTAAGCACATAGAATCCCTGGTAATAAAGCACTGTTATCGCTTACACATAATTGTTGTTCAAAGCTTACCGTTTGTGAATTTTTCGAACTATATTCCATAGGGGGATACAATTATGACAAGAATTGCAATTGTAACTGGATCCGGTCAAGGTATTGGCGAAGGAATTGCCCGTCAGTTGGTTAACGATGGACTGACAGTCGCTGTTGCCGATATGAATGAAGAAAATGCCCGAAGTGTTGCTGAAGACATTGGTAATAATTCCAAAGGTTATTATGTAGATGTTTCCGACAAGAAGAGTGTCTTTGATTTGGTTGATCATGTCATCGATGATTTTGGCAAGCTTGATGTGTTGGTTAACAACGCTGGAATTGCTAAAATCGGAACAATTCTTGATACTAAAGAAGAAGACTTTGACCAGATTATGGGCGTCAACATCAAAGGAGTCTTATTTGGTATTCAAGCCGCTGCCACTCAATTCAAGAAACAGGGAACCGGTGGAAAAATCATCAGTGCTTCCTCAATTGCCGGCCATCAAGGATTTGAATTACTCGGCCCCTACTCGGCAACAAAATTTGCGGTCCGTGGATTGACCCAAGTGGCTGCCCAAGAGTTGGCAAAAGACAAAATCACTGTAAACAGTTACGCACCAGGTATTGTCCTCACTAAGATGTGGGATCAAATTGACGCTGAAATGGCCAAAATCTATGATGTTCCAATAGGTGAAACATTGCAGAAGAACATTGACAGTATCGCCTTAGGCCGTGGTGAAACCCCAGCCGATGTTGCCAACCTGGTTTCATTCTTGGCAGATCCAAAGTCCGATTACATTACCGGTCAAACCATCATTGTCGATGGCGGAATTCAGTTTGTTTAATCAATCTAAAAGGAGCAGGCAAATGCCTGCTCCTTTTGAATTGGAATGATATTAAACTCGCACTTTATTTTCTTCCATCACTTTATTCGTATAGAATTCCAAATCATTAACCGCCTGGTCGTCTTGATCTCCCTGGGTGGTAATCGTGTGCAGATTCTGCTGGGCAACCGCCCAATAAACCAAATTGGTGGTAATTGGCAGAATATCTCGAATGATATGAAAATCGAAATTATCGCCGTTATTTTCCTTCATATTAAGGTAATTGCGCCAGTCAGTCACCATATCTATATTGCTGTGTTCTTTCTTTGAGAATGCAGATATAATCACAAAATGGGAATTCCGATTTGCTTCTGCCAATTGATCTTTTAATTGCTTAATTTGTTCCGGATCAAGCTTGATAGCCATTATATCGCCCTCCCATCGTTATTTATCAGTGATCCCGATCGAATGATTGATTAACTTTTGTTCAATCAACATCTCATACGCCAGCTTTGCAACTGCTTGTGGTGAAACAGTTCGGACAGGCATCTTACTTCCTTCATTATATAATTCATAATGGGTTGTGTGCATATCTTTTAACTGACTCATCCTAACTATAGAATAAGGAATTTCAGATTCATCAACAATCTTTATTGCATATCTTTGCTGTTTTATAAATTCTTCTTGGTCTTTTACATCCGGATACTCAACTGAGCCATCCAATTCATCATCCACTCCGGCATATGAAAGCATTACGATATCGCTGATCGGCGGCTGGATTTCGTCAACCGCTTCAAACAATGCTTCCAAATATAAGTCGGCGTCATTGGGGCCAACCGCAATAAACAGCAGGTTGGTGTCTGGCAGCACCTCTTCATACTTCTCTGCGGATTCCAAATCACCAGAATATTCTTGAATTTTGATATCATTATTTGGTTTACATAAATCGGTAAAAGGTGGAACAACTGGACTATTTTGATTAATGATCAATAGTTTTTTCAAATTGGGTGCTTCCTCATCTAAATGGTTTAAATTTTTGAATAAAGTACCATAATTAATGTGTACCATAATAACAATGGAAAATCAAAGGAGGACGTAAAAATGTCCGAAAATGTCAAAATTGGTCAGTCAGATGTTATCAGCACACCACTTGGATTTGGAACCAACGCTGTCGGCGGCCATAACCTGTTCCCAAATTTAGATGAGCAGGTAGGAATGGATTCCGTTCGAGCTGCGTTAGACAGTGGCATCACAATGTTGGATACGGCTTTTGCCTATGGATTTGGCCGTTCTGAAGAACTCATTGGCAAAGTGCTCAAAGACTATGACCGCTCAAAAGTTGTGATTGCCACTAAGGGTGCTCAAATTGTCAATGGCGATAAAGTTTCCATTAGTAATCAACCTGCCGACTTGGAGAAATTTGTAAAGAGTAGTCTCGAACGTCTTGGGACAGATTACCTGGATATCTTTTACATTCATTTTCCTGACAAGCAAACACCTAAGGATGAAGCAATCAATAAGCTGGTGGATCTCAAAAAGCAGGGGTTGATTAAAGCGATCGGGGTTTCCAACTTCTCACTAGATCAACTCAAGGAAGCCAACAAGAATCATGACGTCGACATTGTGGAAGACCAGTACAGCCTTGTTCATCGTGATGCCGAAAAAGAATTATTCCCTTATTTGGAAAAAGAGAACATCTCCTTTGTCCCCTTCTTCCCACTTGCTTCGGGCCTGCTGACAGGTAAATATGATGGCAGCCCGGTAAACTTCCCCGACGATGATTTGCGAAGTGACGATCCCAACTTTTCCGGCAGCCGATTCCATGCCATTACCGAATCGGTCAAGAACTTGCAGCCCATCGCAGATAACCATGACGCCACAATTGCCCAAATTGTTCTTGCATGGTACATCAAGAATCCAGATATCAGTGTTGTCATCCCCGGTGCCAAAACCGCTGAACAGGTTCGCAGCAACGCCAAGGCGATGAATGTGGCGCTGTCTGACGAAGAGTACAACACAATTGATAATGCATTTAGAATATAAAAATGACTCATTAATAAATGAACCTCAGTGGTCAAATCACTGGGGTTTTTGCTTACAAAAATATTGTAACCACTTTCATAACAATTTTAGCCTAACTATAAACAATTTCTGACTTTTACTTAATTTAATTCGTTTATTGAACCTATTTACGGATAATGCTAGAATTAATATGTAATTTTTAAATTATATCCGAACTATAGAAGGAGCTATTATATGTTAAATTCAATTGCTAAGTATTTCGAGTTCGATGAGCGCCATACGAATTTTCGTACGGAAATCATCGCCGGAATTACGACGTTTGTATCAATGGTTTACATTCTGTTCGTTAACCCCAACGTGCTTGGGGTAAGTGGAATGGATAAGGGTGCCGTCTTCACTGCGACTGCCTTTGCTTCTGCATTTGGCTGTTTCATGATGGGCTTTATTGCCAACTACCCAATTGCTATTTCAGCCAGCTTGGGAATCAACGCCTTCTTTGCCTATTCAGTTGTTATCGGCATGAAGGTCTCCTGGCAGACTGCCTTGGCCGGTGTCTTCGTTGCGTCAGTCATCTTTATGATTTTGACCGCATTGAAGCTTCGTGAAAAGATCATCGATTCAATTCCAGCCGATTTGAAAGCTGCCATCGGTGGTGGTATCGGGCTGTTCATTGCCTTTATCGGATTAAGTGATGGTGGATTGGTTCAAGCTAACAAAGATACCCTTGTCAGCTTGGGTTCCCTTCACGTTGGAACAACTTGGCTGACCATCTTCGGCCTGTTAATCACCGTTATCTTAATGAGTATGCGAGTACCAGGTGCAATCTTCATCGGAATGGTTTTAAACGCCATCCTGGGAATGTCCACTGGCCTGATTCCGTTACCACACCAATGGGTTTCATCAATTCCAAGCTTGAAACCAACCTTTGGTGTTGCATTGTCACACATTGGTGATATCAATTCTGTTCAATTAATCGTTGTTGTCCTAACGTTCCTGTTGGTAACATTCTTTGATACTGCCGGTACATTGGTTGGATTGGCTGAACAAGCCGGATTCATCAAGAATAACAAAATTCCTCGAATCGGTCATGCATTGATCGCCGATTCTTCAACCATGCTGGTTGGTTCAGTTCTGGGAACTTCTCCAATGGGTGCCTTCGTTGAATCATCAGCCGGGATTGCTGTTGGTGGCCGAACTGGATTCACTGCCATCATCGTCGGAATCCTCTTCATCTTGGGAACCTTCTTCTCACCACTCTTGACGGTTATTACTAGTCAAGTTACTGCCCCAGCCTTGATTATCGTGGGTATTTTAATGGCTCAAGCACTTAAAAATGTTCACTGGGAACAATTTGAAATTGCTGCCCCTGCATTCATTACCCTTGTCGGTATGCCATTAACTTACAGTATTGCTGATGGTATTGCCCTTGGCTTCATTACCTACCCAATCACAATGATTGCAGCTCGTCGTGGCAAAGAAGTCAGTGCCATGATGTATGCCTTGGCGGTTGTGTTCGTGATCTTCTTGTGGATTTTAAATAATTAGAGTGTGACAAGCAACGGGTGAGGCGGTGTGTAAGGCTGAAATGATTAAAATCCTGCTTTTGGATTTAAATCATTTTGGTCTTACACGTTAGCCTCAGTTGCGTCGAAACACGTTTCGGCAAAAAGAAAATAAAAACAAGGTAAGCCACCACCCCATTTTGACCTCAGCTCCCAAAAGCGGTAACCTATAAAGGTTGTTTAACAACTGAATATTTAACGAGGAAGGAATTTGTTATGAATTCTAAGACTAATTTATTTGGCATCAGCAACGTTCGTGACCTCACGAAAGCTGCTGTTGTCGCTGCACTCTACATCGTTATCACGATGGTCTTTGCACCCTTGGCTTTTGGCCCAGTTCAGTTCCGCTTTTCAGAAGGCTTGAATAACCTTGCTGTCTTTAATAAGCGCTACGTTGTGGCGATCACGCTTGGATGTTTTATTTCGAACATGATGTCATCTCTTGGACCTCTGGACATGGTTGTGGGAACTGGTGAAACGTTGATTGCCCTTTTGACCATCAACATTGTCACCCGGTTCATCAAGTCACTGCCATTAAAGCTGGTTGCATCCGTTCTGATCGGAACCTTTTACATGTTCATCGTGGCCGGTGAAATTGCCTATCTCGGAAGTAACGCCTTTTGGCCAACCTTCTGGGGTGCCTACTTGACCACTGGTATCGGTGAGTTTGTAACCATGACAATTGGTGCTGTACTGGTTTACATTATCAATGTGAAATATGATTTAAGTAAATAAACAATCTAAACTGCAATCAGAAATTTCTGGTTGCGGTTTTTTCGTCTATTCAAATAATTTACCTTCTATAAAAAATCAACTAAAATGTACCTGTGAACACAATCACAATTATGTTTGGAGGGGTTCAATATGAAAGAATTATTTGCAAGTCCCAATACCTATATCCAAGGTCCCGGCGAGCTGTTTAACAGCGCCGAATATATTGAAAAATATGGTACGAAAGTGCTCTTGCTTTCCGATCCAACAGTTTTAAAGATTGTTGGGAATGACTTTATTGACTATCTTAAAAATAATGACTTTGACGTCACCCTGGCACAGTTTAAGGGTGAAGCCTCCAACTCCGAGATTAACCGGGTAACCGCAATTGGTGAATCCAATGAAGATCAGATCATCATCGGATTGGGTGGTGGTAAGACTGCCGATTCAGCCAAAGCGATTGCCGACAACTTGGACATCGCTGTCATGATTGCCCCAACCATTGCCTCAACCGACGCGCCTTGCTCCCGTCTCTCAGTTATCTACACGGAAGACGGTGCCTTTGACCACTATCGTTTCTATAAGAAGAATCCTGAAATTGTCCTATTGGATACAAAGGTAATTGCTGGCGGTCCGGTTCACCTTCTAATCTCAGGGATTGCAGATGCCTTGGCAACCAATGTTGAAGCGACTGATGTCCGGGCAGCCAATGCCGACAACATGTTAAACGCCAAGCAAACCATCGTTGCCGGCTCAATTGGTCAAGCTTGCGAGGACAATCTGTTTGAATACGCAGACTTGGCAATTGCCGCCAATAAGGCCCACGTTGCGACGCCAGCACTGGAACGCATCGTTGAAGCCAACACTCTTTTAAGTGGCTTAGGCTTCGAAAGCGGCGGTTTAGCAGCCGCTCACGCCATTCACAACGGGTTTACCGCGTTGACCGGTGATATTCATCATCTCACTCACGGTGAAAAAGTTGCCTACGGGACTTTGGTTGAATTGATTTTAGACAACAGCGACCACGCCCGATTTGAAAAGTTCTTAAAATTCGATCTCAAATTAGGACTGCCAACGACGTTAGCTGATCTTCATTTAGGAGCAGCCTCAGACGAAGACTTGATGAAAGTTGCTACTCAGGCCTGCGATAAGAACGACACGATGGACTGTATGCCAATTGACATCACACCTGAAGATGTTTTCGCAGCGATCAAAGCAGTTGATGAATACAGTAAAGATTTTCAAAATAAATAATTTGACACAAAAAAGGATCCCATCGCCCTCTGAGTGATGAGATCCCTTTCTGATACATATACAATTGAAAGGCATGCGAACCAATCATTGACCAATTCATGGTCGGTATTTTTTCTCGTTAATATCTTCTGCAGGGTGGACCGGCAGACTACTCGGATCTAAGCACGCTGACTTAGCACCTACATTATTTTCGGATGTCCCTCGTCTGTCTTGCAGGTGATTAGTTCATTCACCTTTCACTATTATTATATGATGTATTAGCTGAATGTACAACCAAATCGACCCACAAATCAGCCTTGGAGATCTTCAAAAATTGCCTGCATTTTAGTTTCAATATTGTAGAGCTCACCAGCGTATTCTTTTAAATTACCAGCGTGCTCATCAACCTTTTCTTTTGGAACGTTTGTCTTATATCTCAACTTGTGCTCCAAGCTGGCCCACATATCCATTCCGATTGTGCGTAGCTGGACTTCAACTGGAACGTCAAAGACACCGTTGGACTGAAAGACCGGTACTGATACAACCAAGTGCAGGCTGCGATAACCACTTGGCTTGGGGTTTTTAATATAGTCTTTTCGCTTTAACAAGGTGACATCGGACTGCTGAGTCAAAGCACTCTCAACCCGATAAACATCATCAATATAATTGGTGATCACCCGAATGCCACCGATGTCTTGGATATTCTTTCGGATGGTATCCAAGTCCATGGACAATCCTTTTTTGACAACTTTCCCTGCAAGGCTGCGGACACTCTTCATCCGCTCTTCCATGTGGTGAATGGGATTATGGTCATAATTCATCGAATACTCATCATCCAGATTTTCAAGCTTTGTTCCAATCTCATTAACACCGGAATGACGCAGCTGGTACAGCTGGGCAAGTTCTTTTAAATTTTCAACTTGGCCTTCAAAGGGTGATCCCTTGAGATCATTCGTTATTTGTTTAATATCGACAAAATTGTTTCGTTCCAATATCATTTTTTGTTCCTCTAATCATTATAAAATTGGCGACAACAGCCGACTGAACGTTTGCTTAAACTTCAGCCAAAGTGACTGTTTCTCAAACATTTCCGGTGTCTGCAGCTCACTAACATCAATGTCATTCAAATAAATGTCACGTAAATCCGTTGAGAACTTCCGATCATAAATAAATGAATTAATTTCAAAATTGAGTTTAAAGCTCCGATAATCCAAGTTGGCAGAACCAACCGAAGCGATTTTGTCATCAATGACCATGGTTTTGGCATGTAAGAAGCCGTTGTTGTAATAATAGATTTTGACGCCTTCTTCAGCTAACTGACGGGCATAGTATTGCGTTGCCCGGTAGACAAACGGGTGATCCGGCATACTTGGCACCATAATTCGGACGTCAACGCCTGACATTGCGGCAATCCGCAAGGCATCCATGACACTATCGTCTGGAATCAGGTATGGGGATTGAATCCAGCAGTATCTTTTGGCCATCGTAATCAGCTTGATATAGCCCATCTTGATCTGCTGTAAATCGGAATCCGGACCACTGGAAACAATCTGCATGTTCACATTTCCCTTAGTCGTTGTAACTGGGAAGTACTTGGCTTCAACCTGGTCCTCATCGATTTGATCCCGCGGACTTGTTGCATTCCAATCAAGGATAAATCGTGCTTGAAGACCGAAGACGCCGGACCCGATAATTCGAATATGAGTATCACGCCAATTGCCAAACTTTTTCTTGCGGCCAAGGTACTGGTCGCCAATGTTAAACCCACCAGTGTAGCCGATGGTTCCGTCAATCACAATAATCTTTCTATGGTCACGAAAGTTAATACGGAAATCCAAAAGAACTGAGCGGGTATTCAAGAATGGAAAGGCTTTGCCGCCGGCATCAACCAACGGCTGGAAAAACTTCCGGGTTGTTCCCATTGATCCCCATGAATCATAGATGACCCGGACCTCAACCCCTTCACGGGCCTTTTGGACAAGCAGATTTAAAATCTCATTTCCAATCTTATCGTTGTAAAAAGTGTAGAATTCAATATGGATGCTTTTCTTGGCAGCTTCAATGTCACCAATCACTTTATGAAAGAGAGCGTTGCCCCCGGTAAAGATATGAACTTTGTTCTGCCGTGACAAAAATGCATGGTCGGTTGTCATGAACATATCAACGGCTGTTCTGGCATCACTAACGACTTCATCAGCTGGTGTTTTGTTATCATGCCCCAACTGACCACGTTGCTCTTTAAGACGTTCATCAAGCTGCATTTGAACGTGTTTATGTAATTTAAATAATCTGTTCTTTGGCAGTTTTCGGCCAAGAAAGGCGTAGGCAATAAAACCGACCAGCGGTAAAAATACCAGCACCAAAAGCCAAGCCCAAATTGCTGCGATATCGCGTTTCTCCCTGAACACGGTAAAAATCGCCAGGATGGCGTTAATTACAACTATGATATTAAAAATCATTGACCAATCAATGTTCATTTTTTCCTCCCGATAACCTGTTTTAGGCTAAAATAAGAATGCATACTGTAAGTATACTAGAAAGAAGCGGAAATATTATGGATTTATCGAATTTTTTTGTAGTGGGAATTCATGGTTTTCACTCCATATTCTTTTTTCATTTAATTTTTAGAGAACAGCCGATCCTTGGATTTGGGCTGATCTTGGCAATTGTTTTATATCTTATTTATCGAAAAATGAACCGTTAGCAATTATTCAAAAACTTATTCAAAGGAAGTTAGTAATGGAAAAGAAAAAGAAAATCGACCGTTGGATTGCCCTCACTGCGATGGGCCTCGGTGTGTTTATGGGACTGCTTGACGTTACCGTCGTCAACGTTGCCCTCCCAACAATGGCAAGAGGATTTAAAACAACTTTTACGGATCTGCAGTGGGTCTTAAACGCCTACACGCTGGTCTATGCGGTCACTTTAATGATTATGTCCAAATTGGGCGATATGTATGGCCGGAAGAAAATTTTCCTGGGATCACTCATCTTATTCGTCGTTGCATCGGCAATCAACGGAATGGCCCCCAGCCTATTCATCCTCGACATTGGCCGTGGGGTTCAGGCAATTGGTGGTGCCGGTATGATGTCACTCTCAATGGCCCTGGTTGCATCGAACTTTTCAGGTAAGGAACGGGGATTGGCACTGGGTATTCTGGGTTCAATCATTGGTGTTTCATCAGCCTCCGGTCCGCTGATCGGTGGTTACCTGGTCGAACATTTTGGCTGGCCGGCAATCTTCTTTGTAAACGTCCCATTTGGGATCATCGCGGTTTTTCTAACCGTCGTTTACGTACGGGAAACTCCAAGCTATGGTAAGAATCATAAAATTGATTTGGTCGGCATGATTCTCTCAGCTATCGGACTTTTCGCTGTCATTTATGGTTTGATTGTCAAAGAAGGCCATCCTCACTGGGCTTGGACGGATGCCCGGGTCAGCGGCCTGCTGATTAGTGGAATTGTCGTTATGATCGTCTTCGTCTTTGTCGAAATGCGCGTGGAAGATCCGATGATTGATATTAAGATGTTCAAACGCCCCCATTTTCTGGGAACCATCATCGTTGCCTTTGCTTTAGGATCAGGGATTTACGCCTACAACGCATTTCTGACCGCGCTGATGCAGAACTACATCGGTTATTCAGCCGTTCAAACTGGGGTTCGACAATTGACAATTAGTGCCTGGTCACTGGTTCTCGGACCAGTTGCCGGAATCTTAAGTTCCAGATATTCCAAGAAATGGATGATCGTCGGCAGCATGGTCATTGGTGGTATCGGCTTCTTCCTAATGGCCAATGCCATCAGCCCAGTAGTGACATTCGTTGAACTTTGGCCCGGCATGGTTTTGATGGGGCTTGCCAACGGAATGGTCAACCCACTTCTGAATACTGCCGGAATGGAAGGAACTTTGCCTCAAGATATGGGGATGGTATCCGGGTTGCTTAACGTTTTCAGGCAATTTGGAACAACGGTTGGTGTTGTTGGCCTGGGACTCATTCAGGATGCGCAATTTGAAAATCATTTGAATGCTCGAATGCCCAGCTTGGAAATGCCGGCTAAAATTATGAATAACATCAAAGATGCCCTGGTAAACGCCGGCCCATTCTCCGGTCACACAATTGCATTTTCAAGCAGAATGGAACACGCCCCATTTGCCAAAGCACTCCAGAAAATCGTCATTCATGCGTATGATAATGGAATGGCAGCCGTCGCTGTCACATCAGGCGTCATTGTGATCGTTGGTGCCATTGGTGCCGCCTTCTTAATGAGAAGTTATGTGGATAGCGTCCACGTTGAAATCAAACAGAATAAATAACTTAAAACAGCTGAATGAAGGACGTTTCTGTTAAGTATCATTGGTCCACAAAACGAGGCCGGGACAAAAGTGAATGCTTTTGCCTCGGCCTCGTTTTATTGTCATTTGATATGATTTTTCGGAAACGCGCAACAACTCTGGAACCAAACCGCCTTCAATTACTACCGATACAACTCCGGTCGGCGGTCTTCAAATACCGGCATGAATCCTCGAGCATCATCGGTTTCCTTAGTATCAATGGTAAATGTCTTTAATTGTGGCTGGTCATCCAACGTCAGAACTTCGTCACCCATTGGATTGTAAATGCCCGAGTGACCGCCAAATGCATTATCCGGATCACTGCCAACACGATTAACAGCCACAACAAAGCTTTGGTTTTCAATCGCTCTGGCAGCTAACAATCGTCGCCACTGGGGAATCCTTGACGTCGGCCATTCAGCTGGGACAAACAAGATCCGACTGTCATCCAGACTTAATGTCCGCAGCCACTCTGGAAAACGAATGTCGTAACAGATCACGCTGGCGGCGCTAACCCCTTTGATCTGAAAATGATCTTCCTCACAGCCGGCTGCCAAATACTCATCTTCGTGCATAAGGCCAAACAGGTGCACCTTATCATAGGATGTCAGCAGTTTGCCATCAGGTCCAAAAATATACGTGGTGTTGTAGAACGTATCATTTTTAGAGGTGGAAACCGATCCGCCATGAATCGTTATCTGATATTTCTTTGCCAAGCTTGCAAGCAGCTTTTGAGTTCGCTCGCCATCCACATCAGCGACCTCATCCAACCTTGTTAAATCGTAGCCGGTATTCCACATCTCAGGGAAAACCACCATGTCGGCATCTTGTTCCGCCGCCTTTTGAACATTGGGTTCAATCTGCGAAAAGTTCGCGTCCGGATCGCCAAATTTAATATCAAGCTGTGCCAATGCAATTGTTATTTTCATGTGACTGTCTCCCCCGTTTTTCCAAAATTATACAACAAAAAAACACATTCACCAATCATTGGCAATGTGTTGATTATCCACTATATAACAGCTGTAATTGCTGCGATGAGCCCAAAAATAACGCCGGGCACATCTGCCACAATCAAAATCCAATCCCGCTTTGGCTTAACCCAGCCATATGCAACCCATAATGCAGCGTTGATTGCCGCACAGAAAGGTTGAATAAATGACGTTGGCTGGCCATTCAAATTTTGCAGGATTTCACCTATGTATGAAATATACATGATCATATTCGCAACGGTCGCGATATCCCCGATCACTTTTTCCTCACTAAATACCTGTTTGTTCTCATGTAGTTGACTACCACCAGGGTGACTCAACTGACTTTGCACACTAACATCCCCTCGTCTCTCTTATGTACCGTGATACCATACTCCAGCAAAGAATACTAGGCATTTTGGAGATTGTATCGAACAATTTCCTGAATTAAATGAACCGGGAGCGGCTGATCAACTGGCAACTGGATGGCCCCGATGCTAGTCTGATAGTCTTTAAGCTGGTTTTTAAATTCAACAATCGCCTTTGACCCCGGATAAATTCCAATATGATTCTTAAAGTTTGCGAAGTGGATAATGTTTTTATGAAAGTGAAAGGTTGGCATCCCGTAAGAAATTTTTTCGTCATAATTTTCCGGCATTTGCTCACTGATAATCCGATAAAGTTCATTAAGCTTGGTTTGCCTTGATACAGGCTGGTTTTCAATGTATTCTCTCACAAGTTTTTCCATATATTCGGCCTTCTTTTTGAAATGTTTTTAAATTATTTAATTAAAATCTGTTGACAAACACATTATAAGGCTCTAATATACAAAGCAACAATTAATTCGTCCATAAAACCGATGAAGTGGAGATCAAGATCATTGTGCACGCAAAGAGAGCTGCCGTTGCTGAGAGTGCAGTCGAACGCAGATGATTAAATGGACCACTGAGGGTTCTTCCGAAAGTTACCGAGTACGGAGAAACGTGTTGACATACGTAAGTTGTCGGAGGGATGTTAGTCCCTTGCTAAGAGTGATTAATTGGGGAACTTAACAGATACAATCTATCTCCCCTGATTAATTGAACTAAGGTGGCACCGCGGAATAATCCGTCCTTAACAATCAACTTTGTTATGGACGGATTATTTTTTTGAATAAATGGAGGTCACACTTATGAAAAAAGAAATTAAACGATGGCAAATCATAGATTGAACTTTAAATTACTGAAACTAGACACTTACTAGAACAGCTGCTCCAAGCAGATAACCGCTTGGATCCGCTCACTAAATATTTGGAGGAACTCATTATGATAAAACAAGCCATTGAAAAAGTTGTAAACCACGAAGATCTTACATTTGAAGAAAGCCAATTAGTTCTTGATGAAATTATGAACGGTGAAACTTCTGAAATTGAAACTGCCAGCCTTTTAACCGCACTAACTGCTAAGAATCCAACCATTGATGAAATTGCCGGCGCTGCTTCATCAATGAGAAATCACGCTTTGAAATTCCCAGAAGCCGGCAACGTTTTGGAAATTGTCGGTACTGGCGGTGACAAAGCCAACACATTCAACATTTCAACGACCAGCGCGATTGTCGTTGCCGCTACCGGAACCAGAGTTGCCAAGCATGGCAACCGGGCCGCTTCATCCAAGAGCGGTGCTGCCGATGTCTTTGAAGCACTTGGCTTAGACATCAACGAAGATCCCGCAACCAGCTTCCAAAGCCTTCAGGAAAACAACCTTTGCTTCCTGTTCGCTCAGGAATATCACAAATCAATGAAGTATGTCGCTCCGGTTCGTAAGGAACTCGGAATCCGCACCATCTTCAATATTCTTGGACCTCTGGCCAACCCAGCTCATCCAACCAGCCAACTCCTGGGCGTTTACGATGAAAGCTTGATTGAACCACTGGCAAATGTTTTGAAGAAGTTAGGCGTTAAAAATGCCATGGTTATCCACGGCCGTGACGGTCTTGATGAAATGACCGTAACCGATGAAACCGCCGTTGTGGAATTACGTGACGGTAAGCTCACCAAATACACATTAACCCCTGAACAATTCAGCTTGAAGCGTGCTAAACGCGAAGATGTCGTTGGTGGAACACCAGAAGAAAATGGTCAAATTACCCGTGATATTCTTGCCGGTAAAAAAGGCCCCAAGAGAGACATTGTCTTACTTAACGCTGGTTCAGCATTGCATCTAGCCCACCCGGAATTAACCATTCAGGAAGGAATCAACTTGGCTGCCAAAGCAATCGATGAAGGCAAGGCTCAAGTAGAACTCAACCGAATGATCACATTCTCCAACAAACGCAAGGACGTGGTTGCATGATTTTAGATGATTTGGTAGCCGCAACTAAGAAACGGCTACACAGACATGAAGCAAAAAAGCCGTTGGCCGAATTAAAGCAGGAAGTTCAACAGATGCTTGCTGATTCCAAGCCCAACTTTCTGGATGTGTTAAATCAGCCAGGACTTCACGTTATCTCCGAAGTCAAAAAGGCATCCCCATCCAAAGGAACCATCGTTAAAGACTTTCCATATTTAAACATTGCCAAAAGCTACGATCAAGCCGGAGCCGATGCCATTTCCGTCCTAACCGAACCTGACTTTTTCAATGGTCATCTTCATTATTTAAAAGAAATCAGCCGGGAAGTCTCAGCCCCAACCCTTCGAAAGGACTTCACCATTGACCCTTACATGATTTACGAAGCCAAAGCCAATGGTGCTTCCATCATTTTGATCATCGTTGCGATTGTCAATGATCAACAATTGAAGGAATACCGGGAACTGGCCGAAAGCTTGGGCATGCAGGCAATCGTTGAAGCCTATACCGCTGATGAAGTGACCAGAGCATTAAAGTCCGGCGCCAAAATCATTGGTATCAACAACCGGAACCTCAAAGACTTCAAAGTGGATTTTCAAAACAGCTTGAAGCTGCGGGCAATGATTCCTGCAGGCATCCCGGTTGTCGCTGAGAGTGGCATCAAAACTCAAGAAGATGTTGAAACACTAGCCAGTGCCGGCTTCAATGCCATTCTTATGGGCGAAACGCTTATGAGAGCCAATAATAAACAGCAATTAATTAAAGAATTCAAAGAAGCTCCAATCAGTTAAACCTTCAGGAGGTGTAAGCATGGTTAAAGTTAAAATTTGCGGGTTAATGAAACCTGATGATATTCAAGCAGTTAATGAAGCTCAAGCCGACTTTGCCGGGTTTGTATTTGCCCCCAGCCGACACTATGTTTCATTAGAAACTGCCCTATCATTACAAACCGAATTAAATCCCGAAATTCAAAAAGTTGGCGTTTTTGTCAAAGAATCAGTTGCCGAGATCATTGCGATTCACCAAGCCGGTGCCATCGACATTGCACAGCTGCACGGTAAAAGCACCCCTGAAGAAATTGCCGAATTACAAGATGCCGGACTCAAAGTTATCCAGGTATTTGAACGTCAATCGATCAACGATCAATCATCCGCAGACTACTTGATGGTTGATAGCGGAAAAGGTTCCGGCCAGACACTGAACTGGGAATCCATTCCCCACACCAACCGAACAATGATCCTGGCTGGCGGTTTAAATCCAAGTAATGTCCGCCATGCAGTGGATGTTGTCAATCCGGATATCGTCGATGTCTCGACCGGAGTCGAAACCAACGGTCAAAAAGATCCGGCAAAAATCATGAACTTTATAAAAAACGCGAAAGAGGAATATGTGCTATGAAAAATTTAACTGAAGCAAAACAAACTAAACGTCCAGGAATCTTCGCCAATACATACGGCGGCCAATACATTCCCGAAACCTTGATGACTGAACTTGAAAAAGTTGATAAAGCATTTCATACCTTGAAAGACGATCCTGATTTTCAAGCTGAATTACATGATCTGCTGGTAAATTACGCCAACCGACCATCCCTTCTCTACTATGCCAAAAACATGACTGAAGACCTTGGCGGTGCCAAAATCTACCTCAAACGAGAAGATTTAAACCATACTGGTGCCCACAAGATCAACAACGTTATCGGCCAAGCCTTACTCGCCAAGCATTTAGGCAAGAAACGCCTAATCGCTGAAACTGGTGCCGGCCAACACGGTGTTGCCACTGCAACGATTGCGGCATTATTCGGGATGGAATGTGAAATCTTCATGGGTAAGGAAGACACCGACCGTCAAAAACTAAACGTCTACCGGATGGAATTATTGGGTGCCAAAGTTCATCCCGTTACCACCGGTTCAATGGTATTAAAAGATGCCATCAACGCCACTTTACAGGAATGGGCTA
Source organism: Lentilactobacillus kefiri (assembly GCF_007989105.1). Taxonomy (GTDB): domain Bacteria; phylum Bacillota; class Bacilli; order Lactobacillales; family Lactobacillaceae; genus Lentilactobacillus; species Lentilactobacillus kefiri. The sequence goes on from NZ_BJVK01000015.1 coordinate 29,972, forward strand.
GTCGTTCCGAAGACACCTTCTATGTAATGGGTTCAGCTGTGGGTCCTTATCCATTCCCAGAAATGGTTAAATATTTCCAAAGTGTCATTAGTAAGGAATCCAAGCAACAACTCAAAGCCAAGGAAAACACATTACCTGATATGGTTGTTGCCTGTGTCGGCGGTGGTAGTAATGCCATTGGTAGTTTTGCCGATTACATCGACGACCCAAGCGTTAAGTTAGTCGGCGTTGAAGCAGCCGGAAAAGGCGTTAACAGTGACAAGACAGCCGCTACCATCGAACGTGGAACAGTCGGTATCTTCCATGGAATGAAGTCATTGTTCCTCCAAAATGAAGACGGCCAAATCAACCCGGTTTACTCAATTTCAGCCGGATTGGATTACCCAGGCGTTGGCCCTGAACATGCAGCGCTTGCCAAAGAAGGCCGAGCTCAATACGTTGGTATTACTGATGATGAAGCCGTTGCCGCATTTGAATATATTGCCCGTCAAGAAGGCATCGTTGCGGCAATTGAAAGCTGTCACGCAGTTGCTTACGTTGAAAAGATTGCCCCAACAATGTCCAAGGATCAGATTATTGTCTGCACCCTCTCAGGACGAGGCGATAAAGACGTTGCCAGCATCGCTAAATACAAAGGAGTAGATATCGATGAGTAATTTATCTGAAATTTTTAAAAACCATAAAGCATTTATTCCGTTTGTCGTTGCTGACGACCCGGATTTTGATACCACTGTTGCCAATATTGTTGCCTTAGCCGAAGGTGGCGCTGACATTGTTGAAGTTGGAATTCCCTTCTCCGATCCAATCGCTGATGGTGGTGTGATTCAAGCTGCCGACCTGCGGGCATTTGATGCCGGCGTCCGTACCAAGACGGTCTTTCAAATCGTCGAAGCAGCCAGAAAACAGACCGACGTGCCAATCGTCTTTCTGACTTACTTAAACATCGTCTTCAAATATGGTTACGATGCCTTTTGTAAAAAGTGTCAGGACTTGGACGTTTCCGGTCTGGTCATTCCCGATATGCCTTACGAAAGCCGGGACGAAATCGTCCCAATAGCCGACAAATATGACATTGATATCATTCCATTAATCGCCCCAACCTCCGGCCACCGGGTCGAAAAGATCGCAAAGGCCGCTTCCGGATTTATCTACGTCGTTTCATCACTTGGAATCACTGGTGAACGAAATGAATTCTTCGATGGATTAAAAGATCTGGTTGCTGAAATTAAAAAGTACACTGACGTTCCAACCGCAATCGGCTTTGGTGTCCATACACCTGAGCAGGCCAAGACAATGGCCGGCATTGCAGATGGTGTCATAATCGGCAGTGCAATTGTTGATATTGTTGCCAAGCAAAAGCAAAATGCCCCTCAAGCTGTTAAGGAATTTACCAAATCAATTCGAGCAGCAGTTGATGAAACTGAAAAAGCGAATGTATAAAAAGAGTTCCCGATGCAATGACGATATTGTATCGGGAACTTTTCTTGAGTTTATGTCTATTTTTATATAGTTATCCCAAATTAAATCCGGTATATTGATCATCGGATTTATGACATTAGTTGTGGAGCTGATAAAATTTGGCCAAAAAAATAACCGCCAATAACTTTAGCCAGTCTGCGGTTATTAATTAACTAAAGAAGTGCTACCGTCTTAAACGGTTTCCACAAGGGAAGTCCTGTTGTCGCAGGGCTTCTTTTTATGTTTTTATTATATCACGCACCCACTATAAACGGCAAAACATATCAAATAATTCCTAACATATATCCCTCCTTTACACATATTATCCATAATATCGCCCTAATTCATCCTTTAAGGGAATCCTAAAACCAATTGTACCCATGATATACTGAAACCAATAAATCATTTCAAATATTGGAGGCCAATACATTGGTAAAAATTGCAGTCATCTTGGGATCCGTCCGCAGTAAGCTCGGGGAATCCATTCTTAAATACCTACAATCACGTTTTTCAGATAATGAAGAAGTCACTTACGATTGGATTCGGTTGGAAGACTTTCCACTAGAACCCTATCACCATGACGAAACACCATTATCCAACCCCATCAGCCATTTAACATCCGGTGAACAGAAGTGGCTTGATCGCTTAAAGAACAACGACGGATACGTTATTTTAACCCCTGAATACGACCATGCCATTCCGGGAGTCTTAAAAAATGCCCTGGATTACGTTGGCCCTGAAGTCGATCACAAGCCGGTTCAAATGCTGAAGATGATCGTTTTGCCGACACCAGTGTTGTTATGGAACGCGAACGATAATTTTACTGAAGCCGGTAAGTTGATTACCAATGCCGATAACAGTGACCACTTTGAACAGCGCCTGAAAGAAGCCTTTCACGAAATTACTTTTTACACTCAACTGTTTCACGATCATCCATTTAAATAACAGAGGCGACTTATGCGACCAATTCTTCCAAATAAAACTGAATTTATCCCTCACGCACCAGCCAACGAACACGAGATCTTTATGGCCATGCGCACCTATCCGGATAACGTCAAAGTCTACCATCCCCACGGCCGCATTGACGCCACGTCGGTCTTTTGGCACAACAAATTACATCCAAATGCCCTAAACTTTGCGGTTTACGTTGATCCAAAAGCAACTGATCAGGACATTCTCTTCAAGCGAATTCTTGACGATATTGAAAAGCTGGCTTGGAAGTTTTCCGACGACCGCATGATCACCCGGGACTACGCGCCTCAGCATCCCTTTAACAAATGGCTGACGTCCAGACATTTCCGCCTGGTCAACAGCGAAATGACTGCGGATCTGCCTCTCGGCAAGCTGTCATTAGGGAATGCCAATCAGCCACAAAATATCGAGTTAATCAGCTTCGGCAAGCTGTTTCAACAGCCTGATTTATCCAAAACCGTTTTGGAAACCAGCCAAGCGGAATATCGCAACCAACAAAGTTTCAATCCGGCAGCTCCGGTTGCTCAAACTGATTGGGACGTGTTGGTATCCCATAATGCGATTCAAACCTGCCCATTTGCTGTACTGGATAACGATCACAGCATCGCTGCTTTCAGCTTCCTATACAAAATTGACGATAAAACCGCCCAACTGGGGATAATGTATGGCACCGATGCCAATTCGTTGAATACGTTGCTAAACCAGCAGCTGCAATGGCTCCAAAGCCACTATCAGACTTTAACCGGCGAATTTCAAATGCGCAGCAAGCTCGACATGAAGATTTTTCAAAGCCTGCCATTTGCCGAAGTGAACAAATACGAAACATATATGCGGCTATCATAAAAAGGCCAACCATCGTCATAAAGACGGTGATTGACCTTTTTGAATCGTTTTTTATTGGAAATGTTTGTATCTGAAATATTTATAGCCAAGCTTATGATTAAACATCGTGTCAGACAAGCCGGTGCGATTGGCCATGAAAATGTAAATTCCCAGTGTAACAAGACCAAATACGACACAGTACATGAATGCCGAAATGAGCCCGCTTGGGAAAATGAATTGGTGAACGCCCCAAGTCAATGCCATCACAATCGCAAAGAACAACAGGTTAACCAAAACGCTGACTTTTAATTTGCCAAATGGAACGTGGAATTCATACATAATCTCACCATAGCTCAATAGGCAGATGAAGCCAAAGCCGATTGCCGTTGAGATGATAGCACCAAATCCCTGGAGAAGAATGACCAAAGGAATTTGGAACAATAACTTGGCAATCAACCCGACGAACAGATAATACATGGCTTTCTTACTGTAGTGAAGTGCCTGCAGCAAGGTCAATCCGTTAATGGCCAAGCCCAGCATCAGACTTTGAAGAATGTTGGCTGCCAGGTATTTGCCGCCCAGTAAGCTGAACGAGAAGAAGATCCCATTGGTTTCATAAGACAGACCACATAGAATCGTCACGATCGGCAACAGGACAAACATCAGCATGTTGACGTTTTGAAAAATTAGGTCACCGACGTTGGATTTTTTGGATGCCTGACTGTTTGCCAGCAAAGGCAGTGTCGTCTCGGCAACGGCCAACGCCAACGAAACAACAACGGTTGTAATCTTCGTTGGGTTAGCGGAAAACAGCGTGTAAATATATTGCGTATATTCGGCAGAAAAGTGCTGAACGCCCTGCATAACCTGTTTGAAGAACAACTGGTCAATTAACTGACTTAACGTAATTCCGGATCCAACAATGACAAACGGAATTGATTCATAGGCAATCATCGTAAAGATCTTCTTGATACTGGTTAAATCAAACGGCTTACTCTTTTCAGCCAATTTGGCATAGTTTGCGGTTTGTTTTCGATAATAGATCCCCAGGTAGATATAACTGGCAACAGCACCGACAAAGGCGGCCATCACACTGAGATAAACGGCTTCAATATAACTGCGATGAAGAACGTTAATCACAATGTAAGTTGATCCCAGGATAAACACAATCCGGATAAACTGTTCCCAAAGTTGAGAAACACCATATGGCTTTAAATCCTGGTTACCCTGAAACCAGCCTCTAATACTGCTCATGGACGGTAAAATGACGATTGCGGGTACCAATACTCGAATGGATGTAATCGCACTCTGAGTGGAAACCACAGGGCTATTCTTGGCAATCACCGGGGCAATCACCCACAAAATGATTCCGCAGATAATTCCCGACAGCAGCATGACAAACGAACCAACCTTTGCTAACTGACGTGAATTCAAAAATTTATTTTGACCATTATAAATGGCAACCCGCCGGGCAATTGCTGACGGAAAGCCGGCAGTTCCCAAGGCAATAAAGAGACCATAAGGGTTATACGAGGCGTTGAATAAAGCCATCGCAACGTTCTTATGGGCAGGTGAACCAATCATATACAGCCAGGGAATTAAATAAATGATGCCAAGGACCCGTGAAAAGATACTTCCAAAGGATAGCCAGAAGGAACCTGACATGATTTTTTTATTCATGGAGAAACGCACACTTTCTATAATTTCTAGTAAACATCATTATAGTATGTTTTGAGTGAGTTTGCTATCACAGAAAAAAAGCCGGGGCAAAAGCATCAACTTTTGTCCCGGCCATTTAACTTTATCTGGTTTGTGGATTTGTTGGAAGTCCACGTTTTAAGCACAACTAAATGGAAACCCTGCTATTCATTTGATACCTGAGCGTCCTTTTGAATCTCTGGTGATAGATCATACATCTTGGCTGCTTCCGTCAGCATTGCGTGGTAGGCGTACGAACCGTCTCGATATGGTTCAATAACCACTTCATCAGCGATCTTTGAAAATGGCTTCTTGCCATCTTTCACCTGTGCTGAATCCAAGTCCGCAACAATTTTCTTTTCCACATCGGAATAGCTGCCTGGGATCTGTTCGGTCTTTAAACTGCCTTGAATAGAAATTTTACTCATATAAATTCCTCACAATCTATCGGTTTTTTGGTATATTCATACCGCAAAGATGAAAGCGGTATCTCTATATACATCATACCAATTTATTGTCTTCTATTTCACCAAAAATCGAAATTAATGTCAAATTTAATAATTAAATCGCAATATATTAAAAATCACCATCCCGACGAATAGCCGGAATGGTGATCTTTTAGTTATTTATGGTAAAAATAACTCGTTTGAACTTTGTTAGTATCAGCTGATTTATAGTACATCTTCAATGCGGTTTTACCATTATGCTTAACGTGCTTTAAGTAAACCGGCTGGTTCTCTGAAAGTAAGGTCAACTTCCAGTAACCATGCTTGTTGGCTTTGTTGGCAACATTAAACAGGAAACTACGGCTCTTGGTTGAATTGTACTTTTTAACATTCACATAATAAGTTCGGGCTTCTTTTTGCTCAGACTTCTTCGATGACCCCTGGCGGAATGAATATTTGGTCAGGCGGTATTTAACCGGCACGTTGCCAAATAGGTCATCGTGATATTTACCGTACCAAGTTCCCTGAATTGTCTTGGGAACGGCGTGGCTGGTTGTCTTTGCTTGTGCAGGCTGAGCCTCGGTTGCCACAAGAGCAACGCCAAGTGCTACGGCCAAGAATGATACAGTTTTGGTAAATTTCATACAACTATCCTTTCATTTGCAAAAAAGCAATTGGAAGTAGTTTAACAGAAATCACCCAGCCATGCAAAAATGACGCAATTACTTGTATGCTTTAGCCAATTTATCAAAGTTGATGGTTCCAAGACCGGTTGCTTGATTATAAATCGTGTTTGGCTGACCGGTATAGTACATATTGGAATTGTCAGTTGTACTGTTCATTGGGGTAAATGGCGAATCGCTGGTTTGTGCCAATTGATAAATCTGAGGATTCCAGAATCCCATTGGCTGACGACCCGACAAACTATTAATCACAGCAGTCGCACCCGCGATTTGAGGGCCAACGATACTGGTTCCGCCATTTTCCTGCCAACCATTTCCGTGCTTTGATTTCATGTAAACATTATAACCAGTGGTTGGATCGGCATTGGCCGCCACGTCAGGATAATTCCGGCCATAATCGGTTCCAGTGATCAAAGGCTGGCCAAAAATTGGTTGATTCAAATTAGACAGATAGGTTCGGGCAGCAAAAGTATTAACCCCTTTGACACCTTGTTGATAAGTAGGAGTTGAATACAGATGGCTGAAACCACCGCCACCACCGGCACCCAGAATCATTAATAGGCCGGGGGTGCTGTTCAACATCTCGGGATTGTTTTGGAGCACGTCCCAATAATAATCGGAACCCCATGCCCGTTCTTTTGACGCAGAAATAGTGGCACCGGATCCAAGCTTATGCGTGAATGGTAAGGTTGTTCCACCAACCGAAGTGATAAATGGATTGGTGTTGATTGGATCGGCAACATCAGTCTTACGGTCAAGCAGTACCCGGTTACCGCTGATTCCTCTCATTGAATACATTGGCGCACCGGTATCACCGGAAGCAGCAAAGGTTGAAATGCCCTGCAATGCACCTTGAGCAAATAACAAATTAAACAAATTGACGTAATGAGGATCCATCACACCACGATTAATCAAAAGATTGTAATACTCATCCGAACCGGTTCCCCAACTGAGCGAAAGTGAGGAAACCTTTGCTTCCTGATAGGCAGTTGAAAATGCGTTGGTAATATTTTGCAGGTTCGGCAGTGGATTCTTTGATTCATACATCCGAACATCTGCCTGAGGAGCAACCGAACCGGCATACTCAACATCCATGGTTGCTTCATCATCAGCAGGACTGAGAAAGTCCTTATTGAAAATATCTCCCTGAACATTTTTAACGGTAAAGCGGCTGCTTGCCGTGCTGGCATTTTCATGTTTCCAGAAGTGCAGGACATCGCTGCGACGCACACCACCAAACGTAATCAAGCCAACTGTCTGGCCTTTACCTGTGGCACCTTGCTGATACAGCTTGTCCAGATTGTAGCGGTTAACAAACCGGCTGGTGCCACCGGCTTCGTAATAGCCGGAATCACCTTTGGTGTCAGCGGACAGGTTAGCTGCTGGATTTTTAACATCAAATTGCATATTGGAATCAGGATAGAAATACTTTTTATTATGATCGGTCATTCCAATAACTGTGTAGACCGTATCAGATAATCTGCCCGGAATTTTTGGGGCATGCTTCCCAAACTGCAATGGATTTGAATGGTAGGTGGCTTTGTTGATATTGACCTTGAAAGTCTTATCAATATCCTTAATCTTCCCTTTAACAGTCATGACCAAGCCACTCTTAAAGGCATTTGCAGTTAAATGGTGCTTCTTCAAATAAGTCTTCCAGTCATTTGTAACTGAAGTTGGCTGACCATACTTGTCACGAATCCCGTCCTGAGTTATGTAATGCTTAAATTGTGAATTTCCAGGGGTATTAACAGCCAGCGCGTCACTGTACATCTGGCCTTCATTACGTGGCTTTAAAATAATATCAAAAGTTGTGGTATTATTCGGCTTTAACTGGGTCGGTGTCAGCATCTTTGCCGACGTCATGTTTGAGTATGTTTCCGTGATCGGATCAACTTTTTGTGGCGTCTTTTTGGCAGAAGCTTTCTGCCCGTTTATTCCAATCGCAAATAACGCCCCAAGCGTTACTGCGGCAAATTTTCCCCAACTACTCATAATAACCGCTCCTCAATTGAATCAATTTTTGCTTTCCAATTCATATAATACCACTGCCACTGGATTTGAATGGGTTTGAAGCTGTTGCTCAAACAAATCAAATGCCCCCAAATAAAAATTCACCACCCAAAAATCATGAATGGTTTTTGGATGATGAATGCTAGTTACCTAAATTATCAAATTTTATTGAGCAGTTGAACCGCCATCAACAACAAACTCTGAACCGGTTGAGTAACTTGAATCATCCGAAGCCACGAACAAGACCATCTTCGAAACTTCTTCAGGGTTACCGATTCGTTTCAGTGGAATTGCGCTGATAAATTCATCAACCGCTGATCCGATGTTATCTTGGTGAACCATTGGTGTATCAATCGCACCTGGGTGAACTGAGTTAACTCGAATTCCGTAAGGAGCAAATTCCAAAGCAGCTGCTTTGGTCATCCCACGAACCGCATACTTGGAATCAGTATAACCAATGGAGTTAGGTGTTCCGACTAATCCGGCAATGGATGAGATGTTCACAATACTGCCGTGACCATTCTTTTTCATTTCTGCAGACGCATATTTCATGCCAAGAAAGACTGAAACTTGGTTAACCTTAACAATCTTCATATAGTCGTCAACTGTCAGGTCAGAGATTGGTTTAGCAAATGTAATTCCGGCATTGTTAACCAAAATATCCAGTTTTCCAAACTTCTTAACGGTTTGATCAATGACATTCTTCCAGTCGTCTTCACTTGTAACATCCTGCTTAACAAACATTGCGTTATCGCCAAGTTCTTTTGCCAACTCCGTTCCTTTGTCTTCTTTGACATCGGTAATAACGACTTTTGCGCCTTCTTTAATAAATAATTTGGCGTGGCTTGCACCCATTCCTTGAGAAGCCCCAGTAATAATTGCAACTTTATTATCTAATTTCCCCATAATGATGTCTCCTTTTTACTGTAAGCGTTTCCTATCAACACCTACAGTATAAACACATCCATAGGAGAGTGTTCATTATTAGTCTCGGAATTGAGGCACCTCATTTAATCACTTGGATTGGGCTAAATCCGATTTTGCCGACACGTCTTCTTCGGATTCATCGACCTTGATTCCGGCAATAACCCCGGCGATTCCAAGCAGCAGGGCACAGATTCCAAAGATAATCCAGCTGTAAGTAATTCCCCGGCTGCCAATATTGGCAATCGTCAAGAAGAAGGCACTCCCAACTGGCGCACCAATCAAAACGGCCATGTTCACAAATCCCATTGAGGCGCCCAATCGATCATCAGGAATGATTCTGATGACCAGAGCCGACACTCTGGGGTTTAATTTCCCCAAAACGTACCCGCTTGTAAAACTTAAAATGGTTATCAATAGAATGGATTTACCAGTCACAAAGTAACCTGCCAGGACAACCAACATAAAACAGACATAAGTAATCATGGTCGAAAACTTCGTATGAGCCAAAAAATCACGCGAAATGAGCGATCCAAGAACGGTCCCAACAGATGTCGCAATACTTACCAGGGCAACCGTGGTTCCGTAATTTCCAAACCAAAGATTGTGATTATGAAGTAAGGAAACGTTGATCATCCCATTCATGGCACTGAAGAACGTATTCATCGCAAACGCAAACGATAGAATCAGCACGAGGATTTTTTTCGAAAACATAAATTTTGCGGTTGTCCGCATGCTTTTAAAAATCGGTTCCGGCTTATGCATGTCGGCATCCGGTTGATTGACGCTTAATTGCGGATCAATCTTCTGAAATATGGATTTACGCGTCCAAATAATCAGTGCCGCAACACTGAACGTCAACGCGTTAATTACGCCAAACAAGCCGTAATTATAATTCAGCCAAACAATGGCTACTGACCCGATGCCTTGAAAGGCCAACTGCAGCGTTGTGTCAGTTGCCATCTCAAAGCCCATTGCATCATTTAATTCGTTGTCCGGTACCAAGTGCCTAAAGTAAGGTAATTCCAGACCACTGGCAAACATCCCTAGACAGTCGCTTGATACATTAATGGCCAATAAGATTCCAAAGATCCAAAGAGATTCATGCATCCCAATCAGAAATGCCAACATCATGAACAATCCAAACTGAATAAGACGTGAGGATACCATCCATTCATATTTATGGTGCGTGTTATCGGCATAGTATCCCAGGAAGACATTAATAATCTGGGGAATATAGACAACAAACGACGCCAAACTAACCGCTAACGTTTTAAATGATAAACTGCCGGCATAGATGATAAAAACAATGTTGAACAGACTGTTTCCAATGCCATTAAAGAGAGCGGCATTAATCAGTGCCCGATACCCTTTACTTCTAAAATATGAATGCATGTGTCACGCCCTCTTTCCTGCTGTTGATAAGACTTTACAGCAGAAGTACAATGTGAGTAACGTAATTCCACTATATGATAATTTTTAGAAGGTGAACAAAGTGCAGGATTGGGGCAAGTTATTCCGGAAGCTCAGAAAAGACCGTCATTTAACCCTTCAAGAGGTTGCTGATAACTTCAACAGTGTATCCTTTATCAGTAAGTTTGAAAAAGGCGATTCACAAATTTCATTCAATCGTCTGATTCATTTACTGGGCAAAATCAACTTTTCGGTTGAAGAGTTTCTTTATATCAATGGTCGGCAGGCAAACAAAGCAATTGATTCTACTTTTATGTCTTACCGGCCGATTTATTTAACCGCCGGATTTATGAGTCCACTGGTCGCCTTCATGAATGATCTAAATATCTCAGATAGCGACTATCAACATGACAGAGACCGGATTAATCAGTATTTCACCAAAACAATTGCTCATTTGGATAGTCAGGGATCTTCAGATTGGCACCACTATTTGGCAATTCTTTACCGGGTTCAGCGACTGATTCTGCAAGCTGGGGCCCACCCAAATGAAAGCCCGAAAACAAAGGATCTCTTCAAAGAAATCCATACCGCCACGCGGCCAATTGTTTCCTATCTCTATAACATCGAAAATTGGAGTGCCTTTGAAATTCTCCTTTTCAGTGTCAGCCACTTTGCCATCCCAACTGAAACGGTTCATCAACTGGAACAAATTGCCATTAAACGAACGACCATCAGCAAGACATTTCCCATGATGCCCCAAATTCAATTCAGCCTGCTCTTTGGACTCTTTTCAACGTACATCAACTTTCGCCACATGGATTGGGCCAAGGAAACACTGGACCAAATCGAAGCCCTATTCAAACAGTCGGAAGATGCTGGCGTAGCGATCATGCTGCGCTTCTATCATGGCTGGTATGACTACATTCATTCAAAAGGCCAGTCTGGTATCGACAAGATGCAGGATTCTCTATCAATCGCTCATATTTTAAAGCTCACGAAGACTGCGGAAAGAATGGCCAATATGATCCCACTGATTAAGAAAAATCAGCAGGAACCTGCCAAAGCCATGATCTTCGTATTGTAAAAAAAGCGGCTCACCATTTCGGTGAGCCACTTTTCAAATGCGATTATTGATAAGCATCATATAATTTTTCGAAATTAACCGTTCCCAAACCAGTTGCCTGATTATAAACTTTGCCGGGTTGTCCGGTGTAGTACAAGTTTGAGTTGTTGGTATCACTGTCAAGAACTGTAAATGGATCTTTGTCAGGATCCTGAGCTAATTTATAAATCTGAGCGTTCCACAAGCCCATCCGGGTACCCTTACCACTATTAATAACAGCAGTGGCACCGTTAAATTGAGGGGCAACAGCGGACGTTCCACCAACATTTTGCCAGCCGGTTGCTTTCGTGTAAATCTGGTAACCGGTGTTTGGATCGGCGTTGGCAGAAACATCAGGATAATTCCGGCCATACTGAGTTCCACTCAACAGAGGCGGGTTAATTCGCGGCTGTAAGAGATTTGAGAGGTATTCGCGGGCGTTGAAGGTATTTACACCCGGTACGTCTTGTTGATACTGAGGCTTGTCATAGAGGGTGCTGATGCCACCACCGCCAGCATTATAGAGTGACATGAGGTCGGTTAAGCTGGTCTGGAAAGCTTTCCGGTTCTGACCATATGCTTTGTACATATAGTCGGCACCCCAAGCCCGTTCCTTATCAACTGAAACCTTAATGCCATTATCCAATTTCTTGCTAAATGGCAGCGTGGTTCCACCGGTTGCGGTTACCCAGGGATTATCAGCTGGAAAATCAGCATAAGTACTGTAATTTGGAATTGAGAATGATCCAAACTGACCGCCGATTCCTTGACTGTAAGCACCTGAGTCACCAGATGCCACAAATGTTGAAATTCCCTGCAGGGCGCCTTGAGCCATCAACAGGCTCATAGCTTGACCATAAACAGGTGTCAGCAGCTTGTTCTTATAGTAGTAATGAGTTAGATATTCATTCAGTCCCCAGCTTAGTGACAATGAGCTGGCTTTGTTTTCATCAAAGGCCGTTGCAAATGTATTCGCCATTCCAACGTCACTGAAGTTTGACTGGTAAACCCGAACGTCTGCTTGAGGGGCAATGGCACCTGATTGTTCAACATCAAGAGCGGTTTCCAATTGATTGCTGGCCGTGTTGGTTGTTTGAACAGCCGGTGCTTTAACCTTCTTAACGCTTAGTCGGTCAGGCTTGGTGTCAATTTCTTCACCCTTCCAGAAGGTTTCAGCGTCTTTCTTACTGAAGCCGGCAAAGGTCACAATTCCAACCGTTTGGCCCTGGCCTTCATAACCCTTGTCATAGAGCGACTGCAGATTGTACTGCTTTACAAATTTGCTTGGCGCTGACTTGGCCAATGGTTTGGATGTCTTGGTTTTATTCGTCGTAATCCCAGTTCCACCGGCACTAATGGTCGTGATTCCAAGAATCGTCATGACGTGATTGGCCAAATTATCCGGCATCACTGGCTTTTTACTTGAAAATTGAACCGGGTTTGAATGATACTTCGCGGTTTGCAGGTTAGTGGCGAATGCCTTGTTGATGTTCTTAACCTTGCCGTCAACCCGAATAATCAATCCGTTGCTGAACGCGTGGGACTTTAAATTGTATTTCTTGAAAAATGGCTTGAATTCACCAACAACGCTTGCCGGTTGGCCAAATTCCCCCCTGAATTTAGTTGGGGTATAAAAATTCTTAAAGTCACTGTTACCGGGTGTATTCACTGCATAAACCCGATTGGTCAACTGATCTTCATTCTGTGGCTTTAAAACAATATCCAATGAAATCGTCTTGTTTGGTGAAAGTTTCTTCTTCGCCAACAACTGCTTTAAAATCTTGTTAATGCCATACGGATCCTTACCAGCCGGCTTCTTCTGAGATGAAGCCTGGGCAGCTGGTGTCACTGCTAATAAAACCGCTAAACTGGCGATCCCAACAATCAACTTCTTAGCTTTTATCATGTTCTCAACCTCTTTCTAATCTTCCGATTTTCCGTGTAGTTGAGCAGCCCTCATCCCCAATGGTTACCAAAATCACACCATTTCAATCTATGTAAACAATAGCCATTCATAAGGTTCCCCTACCTTTCCGAACTAGTGTGAGAGTACACTTAATAACATTATATGTCAAGAATGTTACAAAGCCGGTTCACCGGCTTAACTGCACACAAAAAAGCCGTGAAAGTATTTTTGCTTTCACGGCTTTTGTTGAGCCTAAATCCTGTTTAACTGTATTGATCGATTATTTAGGATTTGCAGCAGTTAAGGTCATATCGCTCCAGAATTCATTGTTCTGTTCTGAAACATCATAACCCTTAACCCGCTTGTTAACTGGGCTCCATGAATAGCTGAACTGTTCAGGTGCAACGGCAGCTTGACTGTTCATGTATTCCTGCCACTTCTTGTATTGTTGAACACGGTACTTGGCGTTCCAAGCTTTATTGCTGTTCAAACTGTTAAGAAGTTCAGTGTTCTTCTTAGTTGCAAAGTGACCCATGTTGTATGGTGCATCAACACCATACAATTGAGTTGGAGTTGGTTCTGATGAAGTCTGCCAAGCACCCAAGAAGACATCCATCTTGTTTTGCTTAGGCTTCTGCAAAGTTGCATAGAAACTGTTCATTTCCATTGGTTTGCCGCCGGTCATCTTAACATCCAGGCCAGCTTTGTGCCATTGCTGCAAGTAGTACTGATAAGTAGCTTCAGTAGATGATGAACTGCTCATGGCACCAAGATGGATAACCAACTTCTTGCCGTTTGGATCAGTCCGCCACTTACCGTGCTTCTTATATCCGGCTTTATCAAGTAATGACTTGGCTTTCTTCATATTGTATGGGAAGCCGGCAGCCTTTGAATCGTAAACGTCTTTAAAGACTGGTGGAATCAAAGTATTTGCACGCCAGCTCAATCCATTACCAAACTTCTTGGCAACGGCATCAATATCTACCGCATACATCATGGCACGACGCAAGTTCTTGTTGGCCATCTTAGAGTTCTTGTCCATGACGTTCAGACCGGTCTTAGGGTCCATGTGTCCAACATTAAAGCCAAAGTATGAATAACTCAAAGCTGGTGTTCCGGCAAGTCCATAATCCTTTAACTTCTTAATCTTAGGATATTGCGCCGAACCGATTCCACCGAGAACAAAGTCATATTTCTTTGAATTCAAAGCGGCCACAATGTTGTTCATTGAAACAACTTGAATGGTAATGTGCTTAATTTGAGCTTTCTTGCCCCAGTAGTACTTGTTAGGTGACCAAGTTGTAGATTCACCTTGGACTTCTTTATCAAGCTTGTAAGGACCGGTAAAGATTGGGTTCTTACGAACTTGCTTAGATGAAGCAAGCTTTGAAATTGGTGTGCCTTTGTAGTACTCATAAGGTTCAACACCACCCCAAATGAATGAATTTCTTGAATACTTCATTGAAGGGGCCACCTTGGTTAAATGAATCACAACGCTTCGGCCTTTTTGACCATCTGGATATGTAATTCCTGAAATTGTCTTAGCTTTGCCGGCATGGTATGCTGCCATTCCTTTGATTGCGGCAAAGTCAGATGAATATTGTTGTGAAGTTGTGTCTTTATTACCAATGATTTCGTATGGATACTCGATATCTTTGGCGGTAACTTTATCACCGTTTGACCAACGGGCATTCTTACGTAAAGTAATCGTGACGGTCTTGTCTTTTCGGTTGATTCGTTGATTAGCCAACCCACCATCGACAATCTTCCAATCCTTGGTAACATTGAACAACTCATCAGCTCCACCTGGTGCACCTGGTGAAAAGACGTCTGAATCTTCAGCGTTTGAAGCTAATGTACCTGAAGCAATACCGGTAAATGGTGCGTCATTAACTTCGGCAATCTTCAAGGTACTGTTATTGCCTTCAGTTGTTGCTTTACCTGGGCCACTGTATTTGGCTGACATGGTAATATGTTTGACAGCTCCTGATTTATCACTGCTCTTATTAGAACATGCGGCCAATGCCATTACGGACATTGTCGCAATTCCAATTGTGAGCCATTTCTTTGTGCTCATAAACATCCCTCCAAATTATTTGATCATTAACTAATGAAAACTCACCTCAACATTCAAAAAAATGCATCATCTCCTTTAATGTCAAAATTGACGATCCTTAATTCTTTTCATTACCACGACGTTGAGCAGCATTTGTTGCCCGTCGCATAACTTGACCGACATAACTAATTGAAAGACATAAAATAATAATTTCCAGAGCTGCTGGCAGCCACGTCCACCAGTAACCGGTGATGTTTTCCGGATCATTGGCATTGGCAATTAAAGTACCAAGTGATGGGGTTCCCATCGGCAGGCCAAAGCCCAAGAATGAAAGCCCGGTTTCAACACCAATGTTCTCAGCAAATGACAACGTGGTATCAACAATAATCAACGATGAAATGTTGGGCATGATCTCCCGGAAGATAATCTTTAAATTACTGGTTCCAGAAGTCTTGGATGCAGCAACATAATCCTTTTGTGATTCAGCAAGTGTTCGTGATCGAATCAGTCGAGAAGTTCCCATCCAATAGAAGATGGAAAGAATCAGTGTCAAAGTGATGGCATTGTAATGGGGAATGATTGTCACGATAACAATGATGGTCATTAACATTGGAATAATCATCATAAAGTCATAAACCCGTTGCATCGCCAAATCGACCATCCCACCAAAGTAACCAGAAACAAGTCCCCAGCAAATACCAAAGGTGGATGAAATAATCGTCAAACCAATCGCAATTGAAATCGAGTTTCGCGAACCGACAATTAACTCCTTGGCGATTGAACGGCCACCTGAATCAGCACCCAGCCAATATTCAGGGGTAAATGGCTTGGCATAGTATCCCATCAGGTTGGTCTGAATCATTTTCGGCGTATTAATGAACAATGAAGCGATAATGACAAATAGTATAAAAAATATCAATACGAATAGCGACACCATGGCCGGCTTATCAGCTTTAAACTCACCCCACATGATTCTAGCTCGAGATGGGGTGGCCTCTGCAGCGGCCTCTTTGGTTAACTTTCCAAGGTCTTCGGCAGAAATTGATGTTGCATCTTCAATATCTCTTTTCATTTCTGCACCCCTCCTACTCTATCCGAACTCGTGGGTCAACAATGCTTAAGACAATATCAGAAAGCAGTGTTCCCATCAGGTTCAAGAATCCATATAACAGAACAAGTGCGGTAATAACGGTGTAATCACGGAAGTTGATGGCATTCAAGAACAGCAGTCCCATACCTGGATATGAGAAGACCATTTCAGTAAAGATTGAACCGCCAAGCAATCCGGTAATTGAATAACCTGCGAATGCCGCGATCGGCAGCAATGAGTTTCGGAAGATGTGGTGACGATAAATATCCTTCATTGGAACACCCTTTGAACGGGCAGTCCGAACGTAATCTGAATGTTTGGCATCAATGACTTCTGATCGCAGATACTGAACAATATTAACGGTTCCAAACAATGCCCCCAGTAATCCCGGAAGAATGATGTGCCCGAGTCGGGACATGGTTGTTGCACCAAGCCCGGACGCCGTTGCGGAAACCGATCCGCTGGTTGGGAACCAGTTCAAAGCGTATCCAAAAATCCAAATACCCAAAACCAACACAACGAAAAATGGAATCGACATTGTTACATATGTATAAACACGTACCAATGTGTCTTGCAATTTACCTTCGTGATGAGCAGCGTATAGACCTAAAGGAAGGCCAATAACGTAGGTCAGGACCATTGTGAACAATGCCAGCCACAAAGTGTTGGCACCACGTTGCTGAATCAGTGTGACAACCGGTTCCTGATACTCATAACTCATTCCAAGGTCACCATGGAACAAATGGACAACCCAGTTCCAGTACTGCTGGTACCAAGGGTCATACAAGCCGTGGATTTCCATTAAATGGTGAATTTGAGCAGGATCAGCTTTGGGGTTAATCGATCCGGTAAACGGATCTCCGGGCATCGCTTTTGCGAGCAGGAAAACCAAAATGCTTAAGATAATGAGTTCTGGAATCATAATCAGAACCCGTCGTAAAATTGTTTTCCACATCAGACGTTTACCCCCTCATTTTCAGATTGTTGTTCAAATTCTTTGGCAAGATGCGGTGGCAACGCAACTGAATGAGTTGGCGAAACCTTAACAAGTGGGAATGCCATCCCATCCTTGTCATAGTATGTTGACTGTTGTTCTTGATAGATCTTTTCAATTTCCAATCGGTGCTTGCGGTGTTCATCCCGGTGATTAACGTTGGTTTCTGGAATGGCTGCCAACAAACGCTTGGTGTAAATATGCATTGGATTATTATAAATATCATCCCTGGTTCCAACTTCCACGATCCGGCCGCGGGTCATGATGGCAATGTTCTTGCACATATGACGGACAACCCCTAAATCATGTGAAATAAACAGGTATGAGATACCAAATTGGCGCTGAATTTTCTTCATGAAGTTTAAAACTTGAGCTTGAACGGAAAGGTCCAAGGCAGAAACCGGCTCATCGGCAATAATCAACTTGGGGTGAGTGGCAACCGCCCGGGCGACACCGATCCGTTGTCGTTGGCCGCCAGAGAATTGGTGGGGATATTTGTATAGGGCATCGGCATCCAAACCAACGATATCCAGCAGCTGAAGAACCCGGAGCTTTTCCTGCTCCTTATCCAAATGTTCGAAGTTACGAAGTGGTTCGGCAATCACATCTTCAATACGTTTCCGGGGATTCAGACTTGAAAGTGAATCCTGAAAAATCATTTGCACGTCATGGTTGTAATCCAACTTACGGCGGTTCTCACCCTTGGTAACGTCTTTACCTTTATACATGACGCTGCCGGAAGTGGCTTTTTCCAAACCAATGATGGCTTTGGCAGTCGTTGATTTACCAGATCCCGATTCACCAACCAAGCCGTATGTTTCACCGGCTTCAATGTTGAAAGTAACGCCGTCAACAGCCTTAACGTTATCAACAACCCGATTCCAAAAGCCACCACGAATTGGGTAGTGAACCTTTAAATCTTTAATTTCAATTAGACTCATGTCCGGCGCCCTCCTTTACTTGGTCTGGAAAATAAAAGTTCTTGTAGCAGGTGCAGCGGACCAGATGATTGTCACCGACATCGTGCATTTTCGGCTGAGCTTCATGGGCTGAAGCGGGAATCCATGGAATTCGGGGTGCAAAACGGTCACCTTGTTTAGGCATCTTTTGAAGTGACGGCACCATTCCTTGGATAACGTATAATTCATCGTTTTCATTCTCCCGTTGAGGCATCGAACGCAGCAAAGAACGCGTATAAGGATGCTTGGGTTCGTTAAAGATTTGAGCTGCGGTTCCCTGTTCAACAATTTGGCCGGCATACATAACTGCAACTCGATCGGCTGTCTCGGCAACGACTCCCAAATCATGCGTAATTAAAATGATTCCGGCATGATTTTCTTTTTGAATATCGCGAAGGACATCCAAAATTTGAGCTTGAATCGTTACATCCAAAGCAGTCGTCGGCTCATCGGCAATAATCAAATCCGGCTTGCAGGCAATGGCGATAGCGATAATAATTCGCTGACGCATCCCACCGGAAAGTTGGTGTGGAAATTGGTGAGCGGTCCGTTCCGGATCCTCAATTCCAACTTGGTTTAAGAGTTCAATGACCCGGGCATGACGTTGCTGTTCTGTCATCTTCGTGTGATAAATCATGACTTCTTGAATCTGATCTTCAATTCGTTTCAATGGATTAAGGGCAGACAGGGGGTCTTGAAAGATCATTCCAATCTTGGCTCCCCGAAATTGGTTGTACCCTTTTTCATCCAACTTCAATAAGTCGGTTCCTTCAAAATCAATTTCACCTGAAATCTTAGTTTCTTCCGGATCATGCAGGCCCATGATCGTTGTTGCCAAAGTACTCTTACCACAACCGGATTCCCCCACGATTGCGAGGATCTCATCATGTTTTACCTCGAGGTTGACGTTTGAAACGGCATCATAGTATTGGCCATTAATCTTGAACGCAGTGCTGACGTTTTTGATGTTCAAAAATTGGTCGCTTTTTGTCTCAACCACGTGAATATCTCCTTTTGAAAATGTATTTATGTACGTTCATTAAAATATGATGAACAATGTTGTTATTTTTAATTTAAAAAGCATTATAATCTCATTGTATTCTCATTTCAAATCATGTTAAGGATTTTCTGTAAATATTTGATATTTATACATAAAAATAGCAGGAAGATCGTATGTTTAACGGTCTTCCTGCTATTTCTTAAGATTTTTGATATAGATTAAATCTTATTTGTAATACCTACCATTGGCTTGGATTCACATTTTCTTAGTGAAAAATCAGGAACCATGTAGCTCATTCCCAGACTACTGATAACCATCCAGGGAATGTAGAAAGCCACTTGATAACGGCTTTGAACTTCAACAGCCATGAAGATCAGCGTCATGCCAATCATCACAATCTCATTAACCAGCACCCCGTTTCTCTCCCGAATGCCAGATAAATCATTTGCTTTCGGAATCAGTTGTGAGAACAAGCCGATGAGTACTAAGACCAGGACAGCTATTTGAAAGCCGGTCACCATATTGGTCAGAAAGCCGATCTCAAATGGCGTTAAATCCTCCCACATATAATTGGGGCGACGGGTATTGTTCCAGAAAAGAACTGGGCCATAGTCCGGCTGCATCAAAATCTCGTTCTTTCGGAATAAGAAACTCTTCCACTTGCCATTCTTTTTTAAAGCATCTGTGTTGACTTTCAATTGCTTTTTAAGGACTTCGTCAAAACCACTGAATTTTTCTGCAGGTGTCAGTGTCCGATCATGATTATACTTTTCCAGCTTCTTGACTAATGTTGAGGACCACATACCACCGGTTTTGACGGTTGTTCCAGTTGCCAGAGTATATTCCTGCCCAATCGATGATTTCGCAATTGGCACACCATATAAGAATTGGTCAACCTTGGGTTCAATTTGAGTCAGTCCAAAGAATACCAACACAACTGCCAGGATGCCGATTCGTGGCACCCAGATTGCTTTGGCATTTTCATGGCGTTTGAGCGGTTCTTTGAATTTAAACCAAACAAACAGCCCGTAGGCAATCACAATTACCATTGAAAGTGGCCGAATATTTTGAGCAAAGTACAGGGCGACAACTATCCATCCTGCATCCATCCAAAAGTGGCGGTCCTTTAGTGATTGATACGTAACCAATCGATTAATCAAAGACATACTCAGGAGAAGTGCAAACAGCCAGACAGGTTCAGCTCCCAGAAGCGTGGTATAAATGTACCAAGTTGGTAGGAAGAAGAATGTTAATGCGGCAAACATCCCGGTCTGGCGGTTAAAAAAGTAACAGACAATGTTCATAATTAAAATCGCACTCAAAATGCTGATCCCAATGTTGAACCATTGAACGACCTTTGGTGAATTCACGACAACCTTATAAAGATAGTGATAGAAGTTGCCAATATGAATCACATGGGGAAAAATACTGTCCAAATCCAGTGCCCGCAAGCGGTACAGCCACCGCCAACTATCACCGTTGGCCCTGGAACCGCCCAAAACATTATAGCTCCACATGTCTGAAATGAGGTTCAATCGAAATGAATACAGCATGATGATCTTGGGAATTGACATGATGCTAAGAAACAGCAGCAGCCAACCCGTGAATCTGGTCGAGAACCATTTTGCCAGATACCACAACAGGATTAAGAAGATGAGGCTGCCAAAGATGGTCCCGATCAACTGGTTGGTATTTGCATGAAACGTATCGTACGGAAATTTGTAATAACCGGTAATCGTTCCGGCAAGGGCCCAACCAACTGCAATGATCGCTAACATTGTCACACAAAAATACGTTATTTTAATGAGCTTTGGTTGCTTAATCATCGTCTCACCGCCCCATCCTCAGTACTCGTCATTTCATAGGACTTACCAAGGACTGTCGTCTTGGGCATTGATCTGTGAAATGATTTCTGAGCAGTCTTACTTTCGTGAGCAGTTTTCGTCCAGTCACAGCGATTGGTCATCAGGCGATAAAAGGAAATAAAGGCGACCGGTGTCAGCATCCACGAATAAAGCAAGTTGCCTGCAATCATGACAACAATGTCACGACGACTAAAGTGATAAGTCGACATTCTCATAAATCGGTTTGCCACCAGAATCATCAAATAAGTAATCAGCATTCCAAATAGCAAAACTGCGCCGACCGCCATGATTGTCTTCTGTGGGAACACGAGCAAATGATAGGCCATTACGATCGTTGCCAAAAATGAGCTGAACGTAAACAGCATTGAGAAGAACGGCAAAATCATAAAAATAATCAAGTCGGTCTTCAAGCAAGGTGGAATCTTGTTTGAAAGAAAGACGCATTTTCCATAACGGCGTAAGCACTGCATACCGCCCTGACACCAGCGGACCCGCTGCTTCACTAATGGTCGATAGCTGTTGACACCTTCCTGAGGCATAAACGTGTTGGCTAAAAAGCCGCCTCTGAATCCGTGAAGCAGGCCATTAATGCTGAACTCCAAATCATCGAGCAACGAGTTATTCCACTTAATCTGAATAGCCATCTTCAGAGTCATGAACTGACCGTTACCGGATGCAATCGCACTTCCCCAGCCCATCCGAATAATCTGCTGGAGCAAGTTTGGAACCCCAAATTCAAATTCCTGCATTAACGTCAAAAAATTGTGAATGTTGCTGATGGCAATTCCGGTTTGCAGCAAGTCATAATTTGAATGGGTAAAGCCATCGAAAATGTTCAATAGAATTTTAAAGCTGGGCTCTGAATCACTGTCAATCACACCAACGACCGTGTGATTAAAGTCGTGGGTCTGGGTTGTAATCCAATCCAAGCCGTCATTCAAAGCTTTGCCTTTGCCTTCACGGGCGTGGGGCAGCTTCCTGGTTAAAATATGAACCCGCTGGTTATCTTCAAACTGCTTTAATTTTTCATCTGTTCCGTCGTCTGATCCATCGTTAATGACAATCAGCGTCGTCTTGCATGGCAGTGGGCTCATTGCCCTTAAGAGACGGTTAACCGTCACTTCAATTTCATTCACTTCGTTAAGAGCCGGAACCATGATATACATATGTTGAATTTTTCGTTGGATATCTGCTGAAAAGTGCTCACCGGCATCTTTATGGCAAAAAATGTTGAAGAGATTTAGGATGCCAAATCCCCCTGTGCTAAACAGAGAAATAAATAAAAAGATCCAGATAAATGCCCATATTTCCATGTAATACCTCCAAATGTCTTAAGCGCATGATTGCAATTTATTATGTAAATACAGCAATCATCCCTACCAATGGGAATAATTGCTGTATTAAATCAACTGTTGGAATTACTGTGGTTCATTGATCGCATCGCTTTATCAGCACCAGAATGGAAAGATAATGCAGTGATGCTTCTTTTGATAAACGTTGATCAAATTAACATTGTTATTGGCATCAGGTGTTCGTTGACCCGGTGTCTGAGTCTTGTAGCCAAATGGAACGTGGTTTTCAGCGACTGTATAGACATATTTGTTTCCCTGTTGATCATATTGTGGCAGGTAGCGGAATGTCGTCTGATAACAGTTCAAAAAGCTTAAGGTCCTAAACTTATATGGCGTACCATTTCGATATAATGTGACCCGGACACATGGTGTACATTTCCAGAACGGAACGTTCTTCCATGTCTTCGTCACATGAATATAAGTGAAGCATTGAGGCTTCTTTTGATAAACATTAACAAGTGTGACAACACCATTGCTGTCGGGACTAACCGGCTGGTTGCCGTCGGGATCACTCTTGTATCCATCCGGAACCGATGCTTCGTTAACCGTATAGCTAATAGCATGACCATCTTGGGCAAATTTATCCAAGCCGGAAAATTCAGCTTGATATGAATTGCTTGAGCTTAATTCGACTGTCTTACCAGTGTCCACACCGTCGGCATAAAGCTTGGCGGTAACGGCTGGTGTCTTCACGCCATCCGGAACCCCCTGCCATACTTTCTTGACGATCAGGCTGGTGGTTTCATCAGTATGATCACCGACTGCAGAACCTTTTCCCATTGTCAGGACAACGGTCTTGGTGTTGGACGTCGTTACCGGAGTCCCGGTAGCGGATTTCGTCACATCATTGGCAGTAACCGTGGCAGTGTTCGGTAAATCAAGTTCCGTGCCATAGAGGCTGTATTCATTGTCGCTGCTGACATCGGTCTTGGCCATGATGTTAATCGCTTTGTCCAAAGTGCCGTTCCACTGGAAGTTAAATCCAGTTGCACTTGGCGTAACGGTGTAATGACTGGCAGCGATTGTTGCGCCACTGGCATCATCAGTAACGTAAATTGATTTGGTATTCAAAGTTTGAGCAGAAGTATTGCCCAAAGTATCGTTAACCTTTACGTTATTTAACTTGTGGTTGTTGGGATTAACCAAAACCTGCCAGTTAACCTGAGATAATGTCCCATTAGAACGAACTGATTCGTTGAGGCCCCAACCATTCTTGGCCAGAAAGACGTTGGCTGCATAGCTGGGAACAAATTTGCGGGTCCCAGTTACGGCAAATTCCAGTGATCCATGACGATTCTTGTTGTACTTAGCCCAATAGGCAGCGTTACTAAAGGTAATCTGACCAGTAGAAGCCTTTGGGTCAGCAGTAAATTGACCAACGGTTTCATTGGTGTTGCTGGACTTGAGATCGAACTTTTCCGGTGTTCTAAAAACGGCGCCGGAAGGTAAGGTGACCGTGGCAGTATCACCGTCATTAACGGTGGTGCCATCGGCAATCTTAAAATCATAATCCAGTGTATGTACCGGACCCTCGTACCACTGTTGTGAAACGGCAGGTGAAACTGTCGTTCCATCTTCCTTTGCGGAAGTAGCCGTCAATCCGGTAACCGCCGAATCAAGGCTGGCAGCGTGAACGCTGTTTGAAACTGTGACTGCTGAAGCAAACGTCAACAATAAAATTGCGGCGATTTTCAGTAGTCGAACGTGCTTAACAATAAAATCGTGTATTTGATGAAAATAAAAATTCATCATACATTCCCCCCTAGGATGCAATGTTACCGATGTGCAGACTTGGACCGTTCTATTACACATCAATAATGCATAAAAAATAACGTATTCCCAGTACGTTATAGTCCAAATTCCCCCACAGAATATCGGTACATTTAAATCCTAACGCAAGAACCCTATAGTGACAAGAACTTTTTGATTTGGAAAAATATTGATCAGAGGTTACTAACAAAATGTAACTATACTAAATTAGTTATGTGGGTGCCCATAATTTATTTTTTAAGCAAAAAATCAGCCAATTTCTAATCTTAGAAATTGACTGATTATAACAATTGTGTTATTTAATTATTCTAAGAAA
>NZ_BJVK01000016.1 GCF_007989105.1 Lentilactobacillus kefiri
GTACATAAAAATCCGCCATTTTGCGTATCTAGTTTATATCATGCAAAAAATGGAGGATTTTATTTTGAAAAAAGCAATTTTATTATCAGTTTCGTTGGGTGTATTGGGCGCTGCAAGTCCGGTGGTGGTTCAGCAGGATGTGCGGGCAAATGCAGACACTGTGAACCAAGCCCCAGGAACCGTGAATGTAACAATCCATAAGGTATATCATTCAAGGGGCATTTTTGGGACACACCAAGACAATCAAGGTTTTGATCAGTCCGTCACTCTCGATCCAAGAAAGTCTAATGAAATATACTTAGACGACGAACCGGATTATAGTCCTTCCCATAAATCTATTAAGGTTGACCCCATGTCAACAAGAGAAGTAGTTGTTGACTATTACGCGACGCCAGCAAAAGTACAAGTAAAGTTTGTAGATGTTACTGGCAAAATAATTCGAGATCCAAAAAATTATGACAAATGTACCTTGCACGGGTAGTATATTTTAAAATCTGAAATTACAAATATTGATGGTTACAAGCTTTTAAATCCTCACACCACAGAAGGGAAAATATCTTCCACGGAGCAGACGATTAAGCTAGTTTACACAAGGAGTGATACACCTCAAGAATCCCACGAACTAAAAAACATCGTTACCGTTGAATCGGCGGTTACAAATAATCCAGCACCAGAGAAAAAGGTTGAACACACCGAAGAATCTCCTGCAACGCAGGCAGTGTCAACTCCTGAAAGTCAAACTCAAGTTGAGTTGCCAAAAGCCAGTCCACTGAAGAACAACTCGACGTTAGAACCGCACAATGATGTGAAGCTGTTACCAGTACCACCTGTGGAAGCTGTTGAGACTGAAAAGAAGGATCAACCCCAGTCGGTTAAACCAGTGAAGACTGAAAATCAGAATCAGGATGTTTCAAAGAAACAAAGGACGCAAGACACCCAAAACATGCAAAACGCATCCAGCTCAGCGACTAAGTCCGTTGATGACGGCAAATCGTCCACTGAACAGGCAAAACAGGCTCCTAAATCAGTTCCAGCCGTTTCTCCAAAGACAGACGGAAAGACCGAATCAAAGACGACTGCAAATGAAGCCAAGCACACTGAAGCTGCAAAAGAATCCAGTGTCGAAGCAAAAGCAGATCCCAAAGGTCTTTCAAGTGAAACCAAAGATGGCGGAGACAAGCCAACCACAACTAAAGAAGACACTGATCAGACAGCGCCTGCAGAGAAAACTGAGACCCCAAAAGAGGTCCCAAACAATGAAGGTGTCGCTCCAGCTGAGAAAGATTTACCTGCAGCTGCTCAAGACGATGCACAAATGACAACGAATGAAGCCAAACAGCCGACTAAAGCGGGCCTTGTGAAAATTCCTCAAGTGGACAAAAAGGCTGTTGATGAGGATCCATTTCTTAAATCAATTTCAGATAAAGGGTCAGTCAGCGAGGAAAAGGTGGCCGTTGATAAATCCAAGAAACGATCAATTCGAAAAGAGATTTCTTCAACTGAACAATACCGTCTTCGTGGCATTGATGCACATAGCAAGGAACTTTTTAACAAAACGGTGGATTTGACTAAGGAAGATGCAGCCGATTTTCCAGCTAAGAACGTGGAATTCTATGGCTATGATTTAGTCGATTCTGAATATAATAAAGAAGCCAAAACGTTCATATTGCATTATCAAGCTAAAAAAGTGACGTTCCATATTATCAATACTGACGAAGAGGGGAAAACATTGTCTAAAGAAACTCTCCAGATGGAATTTGGCGATCAGAAATCCTACACACCGAAAATTATTTCAGGTTACCAGGTAAACGATTCCTCAAAAGTCTTGAAAGCTGACAATCTGTTACCGGATGACGTTACCTTCATATATTCCAAATTATCAGATAAGCGGCAAACAAATGAAACGCATGCCAAGACTCGTGATAAAGCTCGTAGCAAAGCGTCTGAAGATGATCATCAACATACGCTGGCCGAGAAAGGGGATGTCTCTGATGAGCATTCCAGTGATTCTGACGAGTCGAATGAAAAGCTACCCCAAACCGGCGAATCTCATTCATTTCTTGGTTCCTTAAGCGGTTTGGCTCTTCTATTTGGTCTAATCGGTAAAAAACTTTTTAAACGAGACATTTGATTATGATATGATGGATATCAGAAATAATTAGAGGATGATCGAATTGCAGGTACGAGGAAGTTACAGGCTGTCTCAAATTAAAACAATTGTAAATGGTATTATCATTGGTGTTCTTGCAGGTTCTGCGGTATCAATGTTTCGTTGGTCAATTGGCCACATGACGAATATTATGCAGTATCTTTACGTTAATTCTATTCACCATTTACATTTTTTATTTATGGCAATTGTGATCAACGTTATTATTGGCTTGATCGTCGGCTGGTTTTTAAAACAGCAGCCGGATATTAAAGGATCCGGTATTCCACAAGTTGAAGGTCAACTGTTGGATGAGGTGAACTATGGCTGGTGGCCGGTTCTTTGGCGAAAGTTTATCGGTGGCATTCTGGCAATCGGTAGTGGCCTTTATCTTGGCCGGGAAGGGCCCTCTATTCAATTGGGATCTACCTTGGGTCAGGGAGTTGCCCATTTTACCAAGCAGGTTGGATTTGACCGTCAGGTATTGATTTCCAGTGGTGCGGCTGCCGGCTTGAGCGCTGCATTTAACGCGCCAATCGCCAGTACACTGTTTGTACTTGAAGAAATTTATCACAATTTTTCAACAAACATCTGGATCGTTTCATTAACTTCAGCCGTCACTTCGGATATGGTTGCAGCATATGTATTTGGTTTAAAGCCGGTTCTCTATATGAGAAGCGAGCCGTTACCACTTAAGTATTTCATTTGGGTAATTGTACTTGGAATTGCCTTGGGTGTCTTGGGTCGACTTTATCAAATGGTCATCCTGCGCATGGGTAAATGGTATTCCCACACCAAGATTCCATGGTACTTTAACGGGATTATTCCATTACTGCTTGTGATTCCTCTTGGGGCATTTTTCCCACAGCTGTTGGGTGGGGGCAGTAAAATCATTCTTCAGTTGAGTTCCGCAAATTATCCAACCCTGATTCTCTGTTTGTACTTTATTATTCGATTTGTTTTTTCAATGATTTCATACGGTAGCGGGTTGCCCGGTGGGATTTTCCTGCCAATTCTTTGTTTAGGCGGTCTGATTGGCGCAATTGTCGGTAGCATTGCCGTTAATCTCGGCTTGATGAGTCCATTTTATTTCTCAAGCTTTATCATTATGGGGATGGCCGGTTATTTTGCCGCAATTAGTAAGGCACCCTTTACGGCGATTCTGCTTATCACAGAGATGGTTGGAACACTCTCGCATCTCCTTGGTCTGGCAGTTGTCTCATTAATCGCATACGGCGTCTTAGACATGTTAAACGGCAAGCCGGTGTACTACTCCATGCTTCAGCAGTTGTTAAAGGTCCAAACCAAGATGAATATGGGTCGAACCGCCGAAATTATGGAGACGGTTTATGCCGGATCCGATATGGACGGCAAAAAAGTTAGCCAAATTCATTGGCCAAACCGTGCGCTGCTGACAAAAATTCAGCGGAACGGCGTTGAAATTGTTCCAGCCGGGAATACTTTGATTCGCTGGGGAGACACGCTTTTTATTAACGTCTCAACTAAAAACCAGCGTCAAATTACCCAACAAATTATTTCCTTAACAACAGAAACTTAATTCCAAAAGGTAGCGTATTTTGGTATAATGTGTTAGTTTAGTAAGAGTAGTATTAAGCCGATTCAACGGTAGGAGGCTATCAACGTGTACAACTTTTTGTTAACATTATTACTGATCGACTGTGTATTAATCACAATTGCAGTATTAATGCAACCATCAAAGACTAATGACGCCATGTCTGCCTTAACTGGTGGGGCCGATGACTTGTTTGCAAAGCAGAAGCCACGTGGCTTTGAAGCATTCATGCAAAAAACTACACTTGTTTTAGGGATTATTTTCTTTCTCTTAGCACTTGCATTAGTTTGGATATCATCTCATTAGTATTCAATCCTCCTGTTTAAATGCAGGAGGATTTTTATTATAATTGAACATGTGGATGCGAAAGGATGGGTGCTATGCAAACACCAGTCAAATCTTTTTATTTCGAACACGGGCCAAAGGCAGTCATATTATTGCACGCTTTTGCCAGTGGTCCCGTTGACGTCCGAATGTTGGCAAGATATTTGGAACGTCAGAACTACACAGTTTATGCACCGATGTTTATGGGGCATGGAACTTCGGATTTCAGCGACATTTTAATCCAGGGGACACCCGAACGTTGGTGGAATGATGCTCAAAGGGCGGTTCAATTTCTGAAGGACAAGGGCTATACTCAAACAAGTATCTTTGGGATTTCACTTGGTGGAATTTTCGCTGCCAAAACGTTGGAGAATGATCCTTCGCTGGTTGGTGGCGGATCATTCGGATCACCAATTGTCCGAAAAAGGCAATTTAGTGTTCACAACACCTTCATGCAGATGGCCAAAGCCAATTTCGTCCAGTATCAAACAAATGAAGCCATTATGAATTCAAAACTCAAATGGCTTGATGAAAACATTGATACGCTTCTGGGCAAAATTGCCGACTTCACTGTTGGAGTTGCGCAAGATCTGCCAAAGATTTACCAGCCATATTTTATTGGCCAGGGATTAAATGACGAAATTGTTAATCCGGAAAGTGCCAAGTCATTACGTGACGGCCTGGTTAACAGCCAAGTCAGTTACCATGAATACCCAAATGCCAGTCATATGATTACTGTTAACACTGCTCATAAGCAATTAGAGGCTGACTTAAACCAATTTCTAACACAACTTTATGAATAATAAGAGGAATATAGATTGCAAGATAATGATTTGAAAAATCAAATAGAAAACGTTCTCCGAACATATCCGGACAACGTATTTACTGTCGAAAAAATTGCTGACGTTTTACGCTCACACGGTTCTGCCGCTTTTAAGCTGATTGTTCAAGAATTAGCTTCTTTGGAACGCGATAAAGTCGCTGTTGTTACGCAGGATGGTAAGTTTCAGTTGAATCCTGACAAGCAAAAGCTCTCAGGCATTTTCCACGCCAATGATAAGGGCTTTGGATTCGTTGCATACGATGAAACTGCCCCTGATGCGTACATTGCTCCGGACAATACGATGAATGCCTTGAACGGTGATACGGTTGAAATGGAAATTGTTCGACCCGCTCAACCAGGTTCTGATCGTGGTCCAGAAGGTAAAGTAACCGCCATTGCCGAGCACAAGTATACTCGGGTTGTTGGCCCATTTGAAAAGAGCGATGACGATAAGGGCTACATTGGCCAATTGACTTTAAACGATAAAAAAATTGCCAAATACAAGTTTTATATTAATGATGTTGGTTTAAAACCAACTCCTGGAGAAGTCATCACTGCTCAAATTACTGAGTATCCAGATTCCAAGCATCCTGATTATATGGTTGGAATTGCCGATGAGGTCATTGGATCAGTTGATGATCCCGGCATTGATATTTTGCAGATTGTGTATGCTCATGATATTCCAGCCGAATTTCCTGAGGATGTTATTCAAGCTGCCGATGCCATTCCCGACCATGTAACCGAAGCCGAAAAAGTTGGTCGTGAAGATATCACGGATCAAGACTTGGTTACGATTGATGGTGAATCATCAAAGGATTTGGACGATGCTGTTACTGCATGGAAACTGCCTAATGGCAACTATCATTTAGGGGTTCATATTGCCGATGTCAGCCATTACGTTCAACCGGGAAGTGCCATTGATAAAGAAGCATTCCGCCGTGGAACTTCAGTTTATTTGACTGACCGGGTTATTCCAATGCTGCCAAGGAGACTTTCCAACGGAATCTGTTCATTAAACGAAGGCCAACTCCGTCTTTGCATGAGCTGTGAAATGGAAATTGACCAGTCTGGTAATATTATCAAGCATCGAATCCATCCAAGTTTGATGAGATCAACTGCTCGGATGACTTATACAGCTGTTAATAATATTTTGGAGTCCCATGATGAAAAGACAATGGAACGATACAAAAAACTCGTTCCAATGTTTGAAACGATGGGTGAACTTCATAAAATTTTGTACAAACATCGTAAAGCACGTGGTGCCATTGACTTTGATGATAATGAAGCAGAAATTATCGTTGATGAAAAGGGCCACCCAATTGACATTAAGCTTCGTGTCCGTGGAACTGCTGAACGAATGATTGAATCATTCATGTTGGCTGCCAATGAAACGGTTGCCAAGCATTATTATGAAAAACACGTGCCATTTATTTACCGTGTCCATGAAACTCCTGATGCCGACCGGATTCGAACATTCTTCGAAACGTTGACGGCATTTGGCATTAATGTCAAAGGTGATCCTGAGCACATTACGCCTAAGACTTTACAAAATGTTTTAAAGAAGGTTGTTGGTAAACCAGAAGAAATGATGGTTTCTGTGATGTTGCTGCGTAGTTTGAAGCAGGCCCGCTATGCTGACCAGGAATTAGGTCACTTTGGTTTGGCTGCACCATACTACACCCACTTCACATCACCAATTCGTCGTTATCCGGATACGATGGTTCACCGTTTGATTCATTACTATAAAGATAATGGCATCAATGACGAAACCAAGAAACGTTATGCAAATGTCCTTGATGAAATTGCAACCACAACTTCACAATATGAACGACGGGCTGTCGATGCTGAACGGGATACTGATTCAATGAAGAAAGCCGAATACATGAACGACCACTTGGGTGAAGAATTCGATGGGGTTGTCAGTTCTGTTATGAAGTTTGGCTTGTTTATCGAATTACCTAATACGGTTGAGGGCTTGGTTCACATTAGTCGAATGAACGACGACTACTATCAGTATGTTGAACAATTTATGGCCTTGGTTGGGCGGAACACTCGACGGACGTATAAAATGGGACAGGCAATCAGAGTTAAGGTTGTCAACGTTGACGTTAAGCAGAGTGCTGTTGACTTTGACATTGTTGATCCTGAAAAGACACCTGTCAGCAACATGCTTCCAAAACGGACTTACCACAATAATTATCATGGCAATAATGATCGACATGGTAATTCCAACGGTAATTCTCATTCCAATCACTCGAATCATTCCAATAACCGTAATCGGAACAATAATTCCCACGGTAATGGTAATAATGGACATCGCAACCATAATAAGCATTAAAATGTAAGTGAGGTGATTTGATGGCCAAAAGGAAAAATCGGCATAATAATGATAATTTGATGGCGCAAAATAAAAAAGCCCGTCATGATTATTCGATTTCTGATACTTACGAAGCCGGCATTGTTTTGACCGGAACTGAGATTAAATCAATTCGTGCCCGTCGAATCAACCTAAAAGATGGATTTGTCCAGATACGAAATGATGAAGCTTATATGATGAATGTGCATATCAGTGAATATGCGCAGGGAAATCAGTTTAATCATGATCCGCTGCGTAATCGGAAATTGCTGCTTCATAAAAAGCAGATTCGTAAGTTGGCTCAAATTACTCAGGATAAAGGAGTCACAATTGTTCCTTTGAAAGTTTATCTCAAAAATGGCTTTGCCAAAGTTTTGATTGGGGTAGCAACTGGTAAACATGAGTACGATAAGCGAGAAACCATCAAGCGGCGTGACCAGAAGCGTCAAATCGAACGAGTTATGAAACATTATTAAAGCAAGTAAACTAAAAGCGATGAAGCGATTGGCATGATGCCAATTCGTTTCATCGCTTATTTTCATTTATTGTGGACAGTTTGAATATTTTCTCCTTCAAGTTTGGCCTTAACTGGCGCTTTTTCCAAAACACCGAGTTTTAGTCGGGATGCGTGGGCTAATGAAGGGTGGTTCAAGATGGCGGCAATCGCCAAGACCAAAGGTTCGTGGTTGGTACTGTCAACATCCATGATCCGAATGACCTGATCGGATTGGCTGTAAGATTTGATCGTTGCAATCCGGTTTCGGCCGTGCATAATCCGGTAGGTCTGTTTTTCCTGATTTCCGGTTACCAGCCAATTAATGCCATTTATGAAGATGGTGGTGTAATGTAACGTGAAGTGGACAACCGAACTTCCCACAAATTGATCCAAATAGTAAAGGTCAAATTTGGGGGTCATTCCAAGCGACTGTTGCCGAACAGTGGCCACGACTTCCCCGGAAATGGCGTAAATTGAAAAAGTGTCGGAAATTAGGCCCCATTTCCCAACAATTAAATACTTTGTGTCTCGATATTGATCGGTTACTTTACTCGAACGGGTATGATCCAATTCGGATAAGTTCAACTGTAATTTTCGACTCATAAACGCATTTCCTTTACTTGTATTGATTACATTTTAACACGTTCCCAAATTATTTACTCTGGTGTTATTTTAAAAATGATATGGTAGAATAAAACGTGAGGTGTTAGGAATGAAACCGTTTATAAAAAATGACTGGTGGGATGTTTTAAAACCCGAATTTGAAAAAACTTACTATCAGCAGCTGCGTCAATTTTTAATATCAGAATATAAAACTCAATACATTCATCCTGATATGAATCATATTTTTGAAGCGTTTCAGCTGACGCCTTTCAGCAAGGTGAAAGTTGTGATTTTGGGTCAGGATCCATATCACGAACCTCACCAAGCTCAGGGGTTAAGCTTTTCAGTGATGCCGGGCGTTCAGATTCCACCGTCACTACAGAACATTTATAAGGAGCTTCAGTCTGACCTCGGTATTAAGCCGGTTGCTCACGGTGACTTGGAAAGCTGGGCAAAGCAGGGCGTCCTGCTTTTGAATTCAGTGCTGACCGTTAGAAATGGTCAGGCTTTCTCCCACAAGGGAAAAGGCTGGGAACAGTTAACGGATGCCGCAATTCAAAAACTTTCTGCTCGTGAAAAACCGGTCGTCTTTATTCTGTGGGGAAGAGCTGCCAGAAATAAGATTTCATTAATCGATACCAAAACCAATGTGGTGATTCAGTCCGCACATCCAAGCCCATTGTCTGCGCATCGTGGATTCTTTGGCTCAAAGCCATTTTCCAAGACTAACGAAGCGTTGGCAGCAATGGGTGAAGAACCGATTAATTGGCAGTTACCAGAAAAGGTATCGCAAACATCTTAGGATGATTTTGTAGAATTGGAGGATTTATCATGGAATTATTTGAAAGTCTGAAGCAAAAGATCAAGGGTAAGAATATCAGTATCGTTTTCCCAGAAGGTGATGACGTCCGAATCCTTGGCGCAGCAAGTCGTTTGGCCAAGGATGGCCTGGTTAACCCAATTATTTTGGGTGCCAAGGAAACTGTTGAAAAAGTTGCTAAAGATGCTGACATTGATTTGAGTAATCTTGAAATTATTGATTATCTCAACCAACCAGCCGATCAAATTGATGAAATGGTGTCTGCAATTGTTGAACGCCGTAAGGGTAAAACCGACGAAGCCAAGGCCCGTCAGTGGTTAAAGGATCCTAACTACTTTGGAACCACGCTGGTATACATGAATAAAATCAACGGAATGGTTTCCGGAGCCAATCATCCAACCGGCGATACGGTTCGACCTGCTTTACAAATTATTAAAACAAAGCCCGGTGTTAAATTAATCAGTGGTGCATTCATTATGCAAAAGGGTGATGAGCGTTACTTATTTGCAGACTGTGCAATTAACCTTGACCCAGATGCAAATGCCCTTGCCGAAATTGCTGTTGAAAGTGGTAAGGTTGCCAAGACCTTTGATATCGATCCTAAAGTTGCTTTACTAAGCTTCTCAACCAAAGGCTCTGCAAAGGGTGACATGGTCACCAAAGTTCAAGAAGCAACCAAGTTAGCTCAAGAACAAGCCCCAGACATGGCAATTGATGGTGAGATGCAGTTTGATGCAGCCTTTGTGCCAACCGTTGCTGAGAAAAAGGCACCAGGTTCAAAAGTTGCCGGTAAAGCAACTGTCTTCGTATTCCCAGAATTACAATCAGGAAACATTGGCTATAAGATTGCCCAAAGATTCGGTGGCTTTGAAGCCATTGGACCTATTTTACAAGGGTTAAACAAACCAGTTTCAGATCTGTCACGAGGCAGTAACGATGAAGACGTTTATAAAGTGGCTATCATCACAGCTGCTCAAGCATTATAATAGTGATAAATAAACAGGATAGGATTGTGACGGAGACTCTTTCTGGTCACAATCCTTCCTTTTTGAATGAGGTGATTTAAGCGTGTCAAATACAATAAAGGTTGAATCAGCAGAACAAACCATGGCAATCGGTGAGAAGTTGGCGCCATATTTACAGCCACAAGATTTGATCTTACTCGACGGTGATCTGGGTGCCGGTAAAACCACGTTTACTAAAGGATTAGCAAAGGGATTGGGCATTACCAAGCCTATCAAGAGCCCAACCTTTACAATTATTCGTGAATACCAAGACGGTCGAATCCCGTTGTATCACATGGATGTTTACCGTTTGGAAGAAGGCGGCGGAGATGACTTGGGCCTTGAAGAATATTTCAATGGTGACGGCGTCAATGTCGTTGAATGGTCAAAGTTTGTCGCCGATGAGCTGCCCGATAAATATTTGAGAATCATTTTTCGACGGGACGATTCCCAGGGAGATAACGTCAGAACCCTGACCTTTGAAGCAAAGGGCGATCGATTCGAAAAAATGATCACTGACATTCTTGGTAAATAAAGATAGGAAGCGAGTCCCGATTTGGCAGAAGAAATCAACTTTCGATTAGCTGAGCCCAAAGATGGCCAGGCAATTCTCGACCTTCTTAAAGTGCTGCAAAACGAGTCTGATACATTCCTCGTGGATTCTGATCTTGATGAGATCACTGGAAAAGACGAAGCCCAGCAAATTAATTTCATTAATCACTCGCTGACGAATTTAATCGCCGTTGCGGAATATAAGACAGAGTTGATCGGCATTGTGACGGTCGACAATCTCAAGGCAGACGTTGGCGAAGTTGGGGTCGCCGTTCTTGCCGGCTATCAAGGTTATTCAATTGGAACCACCTTGATGGAACTGGCAATTGATTGGGGAACCGATTTTAGTTCCTTGGATAAGCTGGTATTGACCGTTTTTACCGAAAACAAGCCGGCAATTCATATCTATCACAAAGTGGGTTTTCATGATACGGGTAAATTGCTGCAGGATGGCCGTGAAGTGATCACGATGGAAAAGTTAATCTCAAATAAATCGAAAAAAGATTGAAAATTGGGGAATTCCCAGTTTTCAATCTTTTTTAAATGGCTTTTACAAAACTTGTCAGCATGTCACTGCCAAACTGTTGTTGTTCGGTTAATAATATATTGGCACAGGCAACACTATCATCTAATGCGTTATGGTGATGTTCCAAAACAATATTTAATTTATCACAAAGGGTATTCAATTTATGATTTTCCAAATTGGGATAAAATTGCTTCGAAGTTCTTAATGTATCCAACGTTAAATAATGTGGTGGCGTGACTTGATAACGTTCCAAAGTGCGTTTTAAAACACTGTTATCAAAAGAAGCATTGTGGGCAATCACCAGTTTATTGGCAGTAAAAAGAGGGGCAATATGCTGCCAAACCTCTGGAAATGTTGGGGAATCTGCGACGTCACGTTCATGTATCCCATGGACGTTGATATTTCGCCAGCTGAACGGCATTTCCGGATTGATTAATGAATAAAATTCATGTGTAATTTGATTATCTCGAACAATGGCCAACGCAATTGAACAGGCACTGGCTCTCTTTGCATTTGCGGTTTCAAAATCCATCGCAACAAAATTCATAATTTTCACCTCAAGTTAATCACATTGTACAAAGAACCTTCAAAAAACGCAACCAGACTGCATTCGGTTCTCATCATACATTCATGGGGATTTTCGTGTTAAACTTATAATATATGTTTTGAAATAGAGGAATTGAAAATGATGCAATCAAAAACCATTGTAAATTTGTACCCTGAAATCGATATTTTATTGGATGAACCATTGTCCAAATACACCCATACTTTAACTGGCGGACCAGCCGACATATTGGCGTTTCCCAAGTCAATTAAAGAATGTCAGGACTTGTTGGATTACGCAAACGACCATTCATTACCTGTCACGGTTGTTGGGAACGCCAGTAATTTAATCGTCAAAGATGGCGGTATTCGCGGCTTAACCATGATCTTAACCAAGATGAACAAGATTACGTCCCATGAGAACCTGGTCGTTGCCGATGCCGGTGCCGCTTTGATTGATGTCACCAAAGCTGCCCAGGCAAATTCACTGACCGGAGTCGAATTTGCTGCCGGAATTCCTGGAAGTGTTGGGGGAGCCGTTTATATGAACGCCGGTGCTTATGGTGGTGAAATTGAAAATGTTGTTGTCGGCGCCGAAGTTTTAACACCGGACAATCACATTATTCATTTGGATCATGAGCAGTTGGACTTTGGCTATCGTCACTGCAGTGTTCAGGAAAATCATCAAATTGTGATTTCGGCTACTTTTTCACTGGAAACCGGAATTGCTGAAAAAATTCAAAAACAAATGGATCATTTAAATGCGTTACGGGCATCGAAACAGCCACTTGATCTGCCATCTTGCGGAAGCGTCTTTAAGCGTCCAAAAGGCTATTTTGCCGGAAAGTTGATTCATGATTCCGGATTACAGGGATTTCAGATTGGCGGTGCTCAAGTATCGTTAAAACATGCCGGGTTTATCGTCAATGTTGATGGTGCAACGGCAACTGATTATTTAAAAGTCATTGCTCACGTCCAACAGACTGTTTTCAATAAATTTGGCGTTCATTTGGAGACCGAAGTCAGAATCATTGGTGAAGACCCCAAATCAAATTAGGAGTTGGTAATGCGTGCACATCCTTGAAGCTGTCATTTTACTGATGACATTGGTTGTTTTTTCCAATGTTGTCGATCACTTTGTTCCATCTGTTCCAGTCAGTTTGATTCAAGTCGTCTTGGGGCTTGGAGCTGCTTTGATTATGAACGTTACCATCCCCTTGGAAACCGACTGGTTCTTACTGTTATTTATCGCGCCATTGCTTTTTAACGATGGGCGCAGGTTCCCGAAAAAGGAGCTTTGGAAGCTTCGGGGTCCCATTTTGGCCAATGCAATTGTATTGGTCTTTTTGACGACGATCCTTGGTGGACTGCTTTTTCACTTATTGATTCCAACAATGCCGTTTTCTGTCAGCTTTGCGTTGGCAGCCATCCTGTCGCCAACCGATCCGGTTGCCGTTCAATCAATTTCTAAAAGAGCCAAGCTTCCCGAAGGAATTTTGCACATTGTCAGTGGTGAAAGCTTAATTAACGATGCCAGTGGCCTGATTGCCTTTAAATATGCAATTGCGGCTACTGTCACCGGTGTTTTTTCAATCAAGACGGCGGCAATTGATTTCGTTTATATCAGTATTATGGGATTCATTTCCGGTTTAATTGTCATGGGGCTCATTTTACTGATGGAAAATTGGCTGTACCGTCAGGGGATTAACGATGTGATCTTTAGTACGGTATTGCAGGTGACAACCCCATTTGTTGTTTACCTTGTGACCGAGGAATTTCTACATGCTTCCGGCGTTATTGCCGTTGTGACAGCCGGAATTATTTTTCACTTTTACGGAACTGCGCCAGATCGCAGTCAACCCGAGTTAAAACTGGTCAGTGAGAAAACTTGGGATATCATTATTTATACCCTTAACGGAATTGTGTTTCTGATTCTTGGAATCGAACTTCCGTTGGCCACCACCAATGTCATTCAAAATAACCGGATTAATACTTTCAGTGCCCTTGGGATTTCATTTGTGGCCTGGTTTATTCTGCTGGCGATCCGTGTCATTTGGATTTATGGGTACCAAGCTTTTACGAGTATTCGGTCCCAGAAAATCGAGTCACTCAAAACCAAAGAAATGCCGACCTTTAAGGCGGCACTTCTCGCTGGTCTCTCTGGTGTTCGAGGGGCGGTAACCATGGCCGGAGTGCTTTCAATTCCAATGGCCGTTGAAAATGGTCTGCCATTTCCGTCCAGATCACTGGCATTGTTCGTGGCCGCGGGGGTTATCATTATTTCCCTGGTGGTTGCCACGGTGATGCTGCCGTTGATTTCTGAAGATAAAGCACCTTTGTTAACCCGTGCCAATTCGACGGATGGACCTGATGAACTGGATGCCGACGGCCTTGACGATGAGGATGAAGAAGACGATGAAGAGACAAAATATATTTCAGAGGATGAAGCCCGAGTGTACATTATGAAGCTGGCCGTTCAGCGAATTGAAGAGGAACGTCGGCCAAATAATCAAAAAGAAGCTTTTGATCTGATTTTGGATTATCAATTTTTAATCCGTCGGCTTGAACTTAAGCTTCAGGACAAAAAAGAAATGGATTCAATTATCTCTGATGAGCTGGCGCTTCGAAGAGTGGCTTTACGTGGTGAACGGGCTGCCGTTCAAAAATTATACGACGATCAGAAGATTTCCAAACAGGCATATTTGATTGCCACAGCCAAGCTGCAGCGTTTGGAGAATCGGATGATTCATTCAATCGGTCATAAAATTAAGCTTGGCCATGGGACTGCCCGCAATTTTGTAAAGCTGCGAAATCGAATTTCATTGTGGCTCATTCGTCATAACACTGATGAAGATATATCGGATGAACTGGCGTTGATTCAACGTGAGCAGGCCAAAGCTGCAATCTCAGCGTTGTCGGATTACTTTGCCCGGGATGATATTGACAATCAGCGATTTGACAGCCAGTCTGTCTACCATTTGATTGTCCATTACCGTAACCAGATCGAGTTAGCTAAGGTTCATTCCAAAAAGCAAACTAAAAATCAGGCGATGAACTATCAAAGCTTGAGAATCAAAGCTTTGGCGGCTGAACGTGAAGGCGTGCAGGTTTTACTGGAGCAGGGTAACATTGATTGGTCAATGGCAGCCCATCTCCGACAATATATTAACTATTCTGAAACAGTTTTGATTATGGATTACCAAAACCAGTAGGGGGAATATTGATGAATGACAAAGGACTTATCAATTTTAGAGATATTGGTGGACTGAAGGTTCCAACCGGGGTGTTGCGTCCGGACTACTTTTATCGAAGCGGCCAGATTTCCGGCATTACGCCAGAGCAATCGGAATTTTTGCAAAATGACTGTCGGATAAGGGACGTTTACGACTTTCGAAGTACCGACGAAGTCGAACAGGCGCCGGATACTGATCTTGTACATGCCAAATATTATCATATCGATATCTTGTCTGATAAAACATCCAATGGTGCCAGTTTGGGCGCAATGATCACCGATGGCAGTCAGGTTCGCCAGAATATGCTTAAAACCTATGAATCGATTGTTTTGAGTGAATCTGCCCGAAAAGGTTACCATGACTTTATGATGGGGTTACTAAGTGATAATGCCCCAATTTTATTTCATTGTTTTGCGGGTAAAGATCGCACCGGGTTTGCGGCTGCGGTCATTCTCAGAGGTGCCGGTGCCGATGATCAGCAAATTATGGATGATTATATGCTCACTAATAAGCTGCGTGTTCAGGCCAATAAGGACATCCTGAATCGATTCAAGAGTGAAATGAATCAGCAACAGCTTGATAATCTGCACACTGCTTTAATGGTGGATAGCGATTATTTGAAGCACGCTCAAGATGTTTTACTGGATCACTTTGGGACGTTTGATCATTATCTGCAGAATGGCCTGGATCTGCCAAGCGACTATATTGCGCAATTTAGAAATAAATTTGTGGTCAAATCATAAATTTGGCAAACGAAAAGGGATGCAACCTGTCAGTAGTGACGGTTCACATCCCTTTTATTACTTTCTTGGATTCTGAATTAATTTAAGTGTGTAGTAAAATACTAACTGGACGATTGTTAACAGCACAATGAACACAACTGCCGGACGACTCCACATATTCATTAACGGCCGAATAAACAACTCCGGCGTTAGGAATAGGTAAACGGTGTGAATTCGTAAAAAGCGGCCAATAAAGATTCCAATTGACGTCAAGATTGTCAGGCCAACGACGACGGTGTGCTTGATCAAAATGTGTTTGGCATGAATTCTCGCGGTGATTGCGTTGGCAACTGTATCCAATCCCCATAATCCCAGTAGCGTCGAAAACAGTGTTGAAATTAACAGTAACGCGAATTTGAACCACATGACATCATCTAATCTAAGCAATCCATTGATGCCATAAGGATTTAACAACGATAAGTGGAACAAATCCGTTAACAAATAGGGTGTGTTTGGATAAAACAACAGCCAGATGATGATTATCACCCAGAAAAGCAGGCCGTTTTTCGGCTTGCCCACATCAATGTGGAAGCTGAGCTCAATTGGGATATACGCCAAAAATGTATTGAGCACTAAAAAGTTAAACGGGGGCGTTTTTAAATATAAATACAATCCTGCCATCCAGATAAGAAATAATCCCCGGACAAGCCATTTATTTTTCGTATTCACCTCAAAACCCCCTCACACTTTAATTAAACTATTTTTTGACGGTAAATACCATTAATAATTTAGAGTTCAAGACATTTTTAATGATTTATTTAAACATCACCGGAATTTTCAATCGATTATCAGTTTCATACGGTAGAATGATATAATATTTTTGAAAACTAATTAAGGGAGAGCGCAATGAATTGGTCTAATATTTTTACGTTACATAATTTTACGAGCCTGATTGATATTTTTGCAGTCTGGTTCCTAATATATAATTTGCTTTTAATTGTTCGTGATACCAAAGCCGTCCAGCTTTTGCGCGGAATTGTTCTGATTTTAATTGTTAAAATTATCAGTGCATACACTGGGCTCTCGACCTTGTCGTGGATAATGGACCAGGTGATCAATTGGGGAGTTATCGGTCTGATTGTTATTTTTCAGCCTGAAATTCGTCGAGGCTTGGAACACCTTGGCCGCGGATCCCTTTTTGTGAAGGGCCGAAAGGAAAACGAAAACGCCCAAAAAATGATTACCGCGTTGGACAGAGCCATTCAGTACATGTCCAAGC
Source organism: Lentilactobacillus kefiri (assembly GCF_007989105.1). Lineage (GTDB taxonomy): Bacteria > Bacillota > Bacilli > Lactobacillales > Lactobacillaceae > Lentilactobacillus > Lentilactobacillus kefiri. Next base: position 17,001 of record NZ_BJVK01000016.1, read on the forward strand.
GGCGAATTGGGGCGTTGATTACCATGCAGATGAATACCGGTTTGGAAGAATATATTGAAACCGGTATTGATTTGGACGCTGATGTCAGTGGGGAACTGCTCATCAACATTTTTATTCCAAACACACCACTGCATGATGGTGCCGTCATTATTAAAAATAATCGGATCGCCGCAGCGGCTGCCTATTTACCGCTGTCACAGAGTAACCTGATTCCAAAGGAACTTGGGACCCGACACCGGGCCGCCGTCGGAATTTCCGAATTGACCGATGCCATGACCGTTGTCATTTCAGAAGAAACCGGGGAAGTTTCAATTACTCAAAATAATGAGTTGCTCCGTGGGATGACCCGTGATGACTACTTGAAGTATTTCAAGAATCAGTTGATTACGCCTGAGGATGAACAAACTCACAAAACGCTTCTTAATACAGTCTCCAGCTTTATTGACAAGCATTTTAAAGGAGGCCGGTAATTATGAAACAATGGCTCTTTAAAAATTGGGCGTACCGGCTGCTGTCATTATTCTTCGCTATTTTACTGTTTATGTATGTCGGCAGTACGCGAACCAGCACTACTAACAGTCAGTCCGGAAGCAATAATTCGACTTCATTAACATCCAATCGCTCGCAAACATTTTCTGTTCCGCTTTCCTTAACGGTCAACAGCAATAAATACTTTGTTACCGGGTACCCGCAAAAAGTCAAAGTTCATTTGGCTGGCCCGTCAGCTTTGGTTACCACGACTGCCAATACCCAGAATTTTAAAGCTTATGCGGACCTTTCCAAGTTGGGAGTCGGACGGCATACCGTTCGGATTCAACAAGAAGGGTTAAATAATGATTTGAGATATCGCTTCGAACCGGCTACAATAAAAGTTGATATTCAGCCACGAGAAACCGTGACCTATCCATTGAAAGTCAAATACTCACAAAGAAACATTGCCTCGGGATACCAGGCAGGCGATGCGAATGCGGACGTGAAGAACGTCAAGATTACCGGTGCTTCGGATCAGATTAATCGAATTAAGTCTGTCGTTGCCCAGTTAAATGTTCCTCAAAATGCCAAATCGTCAATTTCAAGTCAGGCAATCATTGAGGCTCTTGATGCCAAGCAGAATACGGTTAATGTTGTAATCACACCAGCCACCGCTGATGTGACGCTCCCAATCACGCCGGGAAACAGCAAAGAGTTGCCTATTAAGCTGGAACCTAAGGGAATTACCGATGATAACGAAAGCTTCACTTTAACATCGGATACCAAGCGGGTTAGAGTATTTGGAACCAAATCGGAATTGGATAAGCTGAGTTCGGTTAAGGTTGAAGTTGACACCAGTGATGTCACTAAAACCAAGACTAAGAGCGTCATGCTCGATTCCAAGTTGAATAGTGTTAAAGGTTTTGATCCAGAAAAAATTGTGGTTAAAATCACCAGAAATAATTAGTAAATGGCTAGTAAAAAATAATATGGAAACTGAAATGAGGAATTTTTAAAATGAAGTATTTTGGTACTGATGGCGTCCGTGGAATTGCGAATAAGGAGCTTACCCCTGAATTAGCATTTAAGTGTGGTCGAGCAGGCGGATACGTTCTGACTCATCACTCTGAGAGAAAGCAGCCGCAGGTCTTAGTTGCTCGAGATACCCGAATTTCTGGTCAAATGCTTGAAGAAGCTTTGATCGCCGGATTATTGTCAGTTGGAATTGAAGTTTTGAACTTGGGTGTTGTGACGACTCCAGGAGTTGCCTACTTGGTCCGAAACCAGGATGCCGACGCCGGAGTTATGATTACTGCTTCTCACAACCCAGTTGAATATAATGGTATCAAATTCTTTGGTGCTGACGGTTATAAATTATCCGACGAGTTGGAAGAAGAAATTGAAGGAATTCTTGAAAGATCCGAAGATATTCTTCCTCGTCCTGCAGCTGAAGGATTGGGTGTTGCCGGCGACTATCTTGAAGGTAGCCAAAAGTACATTCACTTCCTTGAACAAACCATTTCCGAAGATCTTTCCGGAATGAAGGTTTGCGTTGATGCCGCTAATGGCTCAACCAGCAAATTAGTCACAAGTTTGTACGCTGATTTGGGAATTGAATTTGAAACCTTGGCAACCAATCCGGATGGCCTTAATATCAACGACCATGTTGGATCAACCCATCCTGAACAACTTCAAAAATTTGTGTTGGATAAGGGCGTTCAGGCCGGAATTGCGTTTGATGGTGATGGTGACCGTTGTATCGCAGTTGACGAAAACGGTAAATTAGTTGATGGTGATGCCATCATGTACATCTGTGGGAAATACATGGCTGAACGTGGCCGTTTAAAGAAAAACACCATTGTGACGACTGTTATGAGTAACATGGGGATGTACAAAGCCATGGAAAGTGCCGGTATGACCAGTGTTAAAACCCAGGTTGGTGATCGTTACGTTGTTGAAAAGATGAACCAGGATGGTTACAACCTTGGTGGTGAGCAGTCCGGTCACATTATTTTCCTTGATTTCAATACTACCGGTGATGGGATGCTGACGAGTTTGCAGCTGTTATCAGTTATGAAATCCACTGGTAAGAAGCTGTCTGAATTGGCTGGCGAAATTACCAAGTACCCACAACGGCTTATCAACGTCAAAGTTGCCGATAAAAAGCACGCTTTGGAAAATGACAAAGTTCAAGACGCCATTCACCAGGTTGAAGAAGAAATGCACGGTGATGGTCGAGTATTGGTTCGCCCTAGTGGAACTGAACCTTTACTGCGGGTTATGACTGAAGCACCAACTCAAGATTTGGTCGACGAATACACTAAACGGATTGCCGACGTGGTTCAAGAGCAGCTTGGGATTGACTAAACTTTGATTGAATGACGGATTAAAATAGAAGATTGTTTTTTAAAAGAGTTGTAAGCAAAACGAAAGTTTTACGGCAACTTTTTTTATTTACCACAAATGGCGGTAAATAATTTAATATATTAATTTTTAAAGTTTGCTATACCATTTAATATCTTTTGTTGACATTTATGCCGAAGTTAGGTAGATTATACGTGTTATATAAAGTTGATTTTTTGTATATACCAATTTTAAAAACTTGAGGAGAATACTAAAATGTGTGGAATAGTTGGAGTGACTGGAAACGATAATGCTGTTTCAATTCTATTGGAAGGGCTTGAAAAACTTGAATACCGTGGCTACGATTCAGCTGGTATTTATGTTAACGATTTAAATGGCATTGATTATTTGGTTAAACGCAAGGGCCGCATTTCTGAACTTGAAGCTGCCGTTGGTCCAGAAGTTCACGGTTCTGTCGGAATTGGTCACACCCGCTGGGCAACCCACGGTGTTGTCAGTGTTGACAATGCCCATCCTCAATATTCAGAGGATCACCGTTTCTATCTTGTTCATAACGGTGTGATTGAAAACTATAAAGAATTAAAAGCTAAATATTTAAGCAACACAACTTTCACCAGCCAAACCGATACTGAAGTCGTCGTTCAATTGGTTGACCGGTTTGTTCAGACTGAAGGATTAACAACCAAGGAAGCCTTCTTGAAGACTTTGAGTTTGCTTGAAGGATCATCTTACGCCTTCCTGTTAATTGACAGTACGGACCCTGAAACTTTGTACGTTGCCAAAAACAAGAGCCCATTATTAATCGGTGTCGGTGACGGCTGCAACGTTGTCTGCTCAGATGCTTTGGCAATGTTGAACGTTACCCATGATTTTCTTGAATTGCACGATGGGGAAGTTGTGACTATCAAGCCAGATTCTGTTAATATCCAGGATCGTGACGGCAACAAAGTTGAACGTGATACTTTCCACGTTGACATGGATGCTCAAGAAACTGACAAGGGCCCTTATCCTTACTACATGCTCAAAGAAATTGACGAGCAGCCTAATGTTATGCGCAAGTTGGCTTCACTTTACACTGAAGAATCAGGCAAGCCAAATGTTGATGCTGAATTAATCAACGCAATGAAGCAGGCTGACCGTTTGTACATTGTTGGTGCCGGAACCAGCTACCATGCCGGCTTGGTTGGGAAGAAGTTGTTTGAAAAGTTGGCTCATGTCCCAACCGAAGTTCACATTGCTTCTGAATTTGCTTATGAAAATCCATTGCTGTCCAAGAAGCCATTCTTTATTTTCTTATCACAGAGTGGTGAGACTGCAGACAGCCGTGAGGTTTTGGTTAACGTGAATGCTCATAATTACGAAAGCTTAACGATTACAAACGTTGAGAATTCAACATTGTTCCGTGAAGCAACCTACACGATGCTCCTTCATGCGGGTCCTGAAATTTCCGTTGCTTCTACAAAAGCCTACACTGCCCAAATTGGTGTCGAAGCCATTTTAGCCAAGGCTTTGGGTGAAGCCAAGGAACAAACCATTGCCGAAGAATTTGATATTCGTCAACAATTGGGATTGGTTGCAACCGGTATGCAAGCCATCATTGATGAAAAAGATACGATTGATGATTTGGCCAAGAAGTACTTCGTTCCAGCTAACCGGGCATTTTATATTGGCCGTGGCATTGATCAAACTGTCTCACTGGAATCTGCCTTGAAGCTTAAAGAGATTTCTTATGTTCAAGCAGAAGGATTTGCATCAGGAGAATTGAAGCACGGAACCATTGCTTTGATCGAAGAGGGAACTCCGGTGATTGGCATTATCACGCAAAAGCGGACTGCCAACTTGACCCGAAGCAACCTTCAGGAAACCGAATCTCGTGGTGCGGCGACCTTCACGATTGTTCGTAAGGGCTTGGCTGAAAAGGATGATACCTTGGTCATTCCAGATGTTAACGAACTGATCACACCATTATTAAGTGTTGTTCCAGCTCAGTTGATTGCTTACTTTACCAGCTTGAACAAGGGCCTTGATGTTGATCGCCCTCGAAACTTGGCAAAGAGTGTCACTGTTGAATAATGTTCAAAACTAATTGAAATTGAATCTTTAAGGAGATAAGCAGAAATGCTTATCTCCTTTTATATTGAAATACCTGATTGTTCAAGAAACTATTTTTGGATTGTAGTTTCTTTTTTTGTTTTCAATCAAAAAATGATATATTATAAGAGTTGGTAAAGATATTAAGAAAGTTTAAAGGTTTTTGAACGAATATTTGGATGTTAGGGCTTCATTTTTAGTCAATTATCTAATATGATAGTGATGTGGCCTAAACGGAGGTGTGAATCATTGAATAAAATATTTAAGCATGGATTAACTGCTTTGCTTGTCACGGGGATGGGGGTTTTATTCACAACATTTTCTGCCCAAAGTACATACCAACAAGCTTATGCTTCCACAGCAAGCAGCTTTATAACGAAGTACAAGAGTGATGTTTCCAAAGCTTCAACCAAACACAATTTGTATGGGTCGGTTATGATGGCTCAAGCCGGATTGGAAAGTGGCTGGGGTCAAAGTGAGTTGACTACCGAAGCTAATAACTTCTTTGGTATTAAGGGTGCCTACAATGGTGCTTCTGTTTCGATGGCAACGACTGAATATAATAGTAATGGTCAAATGATCCATACGACTGCCAACTTTAAAAAGTATCCGACAGCTTATGCATCATTTGCGGATAACGGTTCAACGCTTAGAAACGGGACTAGTTGGAACCCAAAGTATTACTCCGGCTCATGGAAAGAAAATGCGGCAACTTATGAAGATGCTGCCAATGCTTTGACCGGCAAATACGCAACGGCTCCTAACTACGGTCAGTCATTGATCACGGTTATTCAAACATATAATTTGGATCAGGTATTTGGTGAAACCGGCAGCTCATCGTCCAGTTCATCATCTGCCCAGAGTTCGTCTTCAAGCGCATCGAGTGCTTCTAGTGCATCCAGCGCAACGACCGCAACTGCGACAGCAGCGCCAAAATTAGCAAAGGTTAAGTATTATAAAGCAAGTGGAAAAGATTTGGTTCCACTTTCAAGCAAGTACAAGAAATATTACGTATATAATCATGTGAAGGGTTCGACAACCTCACAAAAGCGTTATACTTGGTCTCAACTTGGTGTTAGAAACCGAGTTCAAGTATACTTGGACATGCGTGGGGTTAAATCCAACAGTTCAACGACTTGGTATCGGTTAAGGTTCTACAGTAGTTCCAAGGCTAAAAAGTTCTGGGTAAGTGCACCTGCATTGCAGTTTGCGACAACTTATTCCGGAACAGCCAGCGGTGCTTTAACCCCAAGCAAGAAGTCATCCGGCTATATTTATAATCATATTGTCGGTTCCAAGACGCTCTCAAAGCCGGTAAAGAAAGTTAAGACGCTTGCAGCTGCCAATAAAGGCTTTAATGTCAACAAAACCGCTTTGCAAAAGACATCCAAGGGGATCGTTCTTTGGTGCCGAATTGCTGACGGCAAGACAAAAGGTTGGATTAAAGGCTCAGATGTAGTATCATATCCTGGGTCGGTTGCAATTGTTAACCACAAAGAAACCAAGTCAATCTCGAAGAATGCCGGTTCAACTTATTTGTATGATCACGCCAATGCAACCGGCAATCTGCAAAAGCACTACAAGTTGAATCAACTTAATTTACGAGTCGGCACTAAGGTAACAGTTGATAAGATTGGTTATAAGATTAATGACCACTCACTCTGGTATCGAATCACCAAGCCAAATTCTTCGACCAAGTACTGGGTTTCAGGAACATTTCTATCTTAATTGAATATGAAACATCTAATATCATTATCTGAGGGATTTGATGTTAGTAATTGGAGGTTTTTGGAATTTTTAAGCAAATTAAAAACGGCCTGACGAAAGCCATAATCGCAGTTGCTGCGATTACCGGCTTTTGTTTTGTAACCGCACATGTATCCAGTGCCAGTGTCGAAACTGATTTTATTAATCAGCTCAAGGAACCGGTTGTCAAGGTTAGTCGTGCAAATCATCTCTATCCATCGGTTATGATGGCCCAGGCAATCGTTGAGAGCGACTTTGGCCAGTCCGAGCTATCGTTGGACGCAAACAACTACTTTGGCGTTAAAGGGGCTTATAATGGCCAATCCGTGACCATGAGTACTGGAGAATATACAACTAAAGGAAAGCACTACATGACGGCAGCCGCCTTCAAAAAGTATCCAACGGTTGTGGCGTCGATTAAAGACAACGCCTATTTGTTGAGACACGGAACGTTAACGGATCCGGATTACTATGCAGGAACCTGGACGACCAACGCTACCAGCTCCGCTGACGCGGCGATGGCACTGTCTTTGACGTATGCAACCGATATGAATTATGGCAATAAGCTCAATGCGATTATTACCAAATATGATTTAAACAAGTTGGATGGATCTGCCAGTTCAGGAGACATTCATTCAAAAATTGATGCTTCATTAAACAAACAATTGGCCGGGAAAAAAGATAATTCTGCTGTAGAAGCTGAAAGCTCCCAGTCAAAAATCAATAGCATTCCAAAACGAATTATTCCCAACTTCGTTTTTAACGACAAAGGTGCAACTAAGATTAATCAGGGTGATTCGGTCATTCAGTTTAATAGCCTGCCGTTAGAGCGAATTATTCGCAAATAGATGTTTAAGGGTTCGCAAAGTTTATTTGGGAATCCTTTTTTCTGTTACAAACTTTGTTATAATATGACTCGTGAATTCAGAGTCTCTTAAATTAGGAGCGAAACAATGGAAAATGATTATAAAGTAAAAGTTGAAAATGTGACCAAGGAATACGAATTGTTCAAAACACAATCAGAAAAGCTGAGATCATTCTTTTCGATTACCAAAAAACATGTGCCGCATTTTTGGTCATTGATGGGGGTTTCACTTACAATCAAGCCTGGTGAAACGCTTGGACTGATCGGGGTTAACGGATCCGGAAAATCAACTATTTCGAATATTATTTCAGGAATTATCCCACAAACGACTGGATATGTTGATGTTCGGGGTGAAACTTCGATTGTTGCTATCCATGCCGGATTGAGAAGCAGTTTAACCGGACGTGAAAATATTCGGCTTAAATCTTTGATGCAGGGATTAACCAATGAGGAAATTGATGAATTGATGCCTGATATCATTTCATTTGCCGATATTGGTGATTTCGTTGATCAACCTGTCAAAAGTTATTCCAGTGGTATGAGATCACGTTTGGGATTTGCAATTGCCGTTCACATTAATCCTGACATTCTGATCATCGATGAAGCACTGTCTGTTGGTGATGATACTTTCTATCAAAAGTGTGTGGACAAGATTACCGAGTTCAAGGCTGAAGGAAAGACGATCATCTTTGTCAGTCATTCACTGAAACAGATTGAAATGTTGTGTGATAAAGTTGCTTGGATTAACTATGGTGAACTGAAAATGGTTGGTGAGACCAAGGAAGTTACCAAGCAATATCGTGAATTTACCCGGTGGTTCAAAAAGCTCAGTAAAAAAGAGAAGCATAAGTTTGAGACAGAGCGAAAGAGTGTTCAAAAGAACTTCAGCATTAAAAATTATCAAAAACAGATTACAGAGCAGGAACAGGCAGCGCATCCAGATGAAAAGGATGTTCCGGCAAAAGTTCATAAACGGTTCTACGGATCGGTCATCAGTGAAAAGATGTCGGTTTGGAATCAGCTCTTAACCTGGGCTGTCTTAATTCTGGTTATCTTCTTCTGCTTAGTGAACGTTTCAGGACATTCACTTCAGCATGTGATCGATAACCCAACGTCAATTGTGCGTCCATCGCACACATTGCATTTACCAGGTAAGGAATAATCAAATTACTCCGTTTTTAGACAGCCAACTTTGAAGGTTGGCTGCCTTTTTTGTGATTATAGTTGACAGCGCTTACAATATTGAGTATATTATGTTCGGGTACTAAATAAATACCTTCTAATCAATTCTCTTTCTCTCTTAAAAAACTGGCGTCTTTATAACGTCAGTTTTTTTATGTATAATTGTTTTTGTGAGCTAAGAAAACCAAGAGGAGGATTTCTTTTGAAGAGTCATGAAGTTCTAACGTTAATTGAAGAGATTACCAGAAATGATGGCAGCAAGTATATTGAGATCAGTAACATGGTTCAAAACGGTCGTGCAGAATTAGCCGCTGACAGGGGCTTCATCAAGCAGGTAAGGATATTACAGCTAAACATTCCACATTCACCTCACGTTGCTAAATATGAGCATTATATCAACGAGAATTACACGATGCCGACAGAAGATATGGATCACTTCGAAGAATGGAAGAAAACCCCTGAGATGCAAAAAGAAGTTGACATTATTCTTAAAGAAAATCACATTAGTTAGTGAACAAATGAAATTTAAATGATAAATTGGTTTGCATATTTTCCGTGGATATGATATAAATATATATGTCGTTTTTAAAGAAAATATTTTTGCTCCGTAGTTCAGTGGTAGAATAATTGACTGTTAATCAAGAGGTCGCTGGTTCGAACCCAGCCGGAGCAGTCGCTAAAAAGCAGGTGTTGAACCTGCTTTTTATTTTGTCCATTTTTATCAAAAAGTGGCGGTTCTTATCGGTCTTTTCACATCGCTGTGGAATATGATAGGATTAATATAAATAAAGCGTTGATCAATTATTATTTCGAATTCCATCTTGGGGGAGATAGACGGTGAAAAATCACGGATTATTTCAAAGCCTTGTGCAGGGCATGTTGGGGATAACGGTATTTATCGGGTTTTCGACAATCGGGGGATTGTTGAATGCCCATGCTGATTCTGCTGTTAATCATTATATTTATTCAAATCATTTGCAGCCGGCAAAGGTTACCAAATCCATCTGGAGCGGATTTCCAACCAATAAATATTCAAGCGGTAACCCCAACGGGGTGGTTGTCCATGAAACGGGGAATCCCAATTCAACCATTTACGGCGAGATTGCCTATATGAAGAAAAATTACCAGAATGCTTTTGTGCATTCTTATGTGGATGCTTCTCGGGTTATTAACATTGCCAATACCAATTATTTAGCCTGGGGATGTGGTTTCCCTGGAAATGGCAGGTTTATTCAATTTGAGCAGGTTGAGGTGCACAGTAAAGCGGCCTTTGCCAAAGAAGTCAATAATGCTGCCAACTATACTGCAGAATTGCTGCATCAATACAATTTACCTTTAAACAATGCCGTGAACGATGGCAAAGGAACGGTTTGGTCGCATAAAGCGGTTGCCCATTACCTTGGCGGTTCTGATCATGTCGATCCTGATGGCTATTATGCCAAGAGCGGGCAGAAATATTTTGGCCAGGCTTACACAATGAACGATTTTTATGCCCTGGTAAGGCACTATTATGCTGCTGATAGTACCAGTTCAAACGATGGTAATTCATCCGAGACCGGCAACCCACAGTTAACCAAAAATACCGTTACCAAGCCGGCGACAGTCAAATACCATCGTGGCCAGGGGAATGAAACGGCTGTTTTGAGTCAAAGCTTTTCCAGGTACCTGCTTTATAATCACATTAAAAACGCCGGTTATAGCGCATTCAGCTACAGCTGGGCAAATGTACCGGTATATCCCGGACATAAGGTATACGTGGACGCTCGTGGCGTTAAACGTCCGGCAAACACGACCTGGTATCGAATTCGATTCAGCAAAGAGACAAATGCTCAGAGATACTGGGTTTACAGTCGGGCATTAAACTTTAACCCAGTGACCTTTGCCGATTCAAATCAGTCAATCACGATCAAGCAACCACAGTATGCTTTACGTAACCATGTCTATAACACCGCATCCTTATCACTGGTCACAGGTCATTCCAAAGATGTCTTAAATCAAAAGGTCAAAACAAATAAAAAAGCCGTTAAGTATCACACTAACGGCAGGACTATTTGGTACCGGTTTACATTGAACGGTCAAAATCAATGGGTTTGTGCGCAAGCAATTAAATAACGGATCAAAAAGGAGGCTGGGACAAAAGTTTATACTTTTGCCTCAGCCCCCTTTTCTGGTAATGTCATATTATTTTGCTAAAACGTGCAACAATCGGCTGATCCCGGCCATTTAAGAGCATAAATCAATCATTCCAAACCCAGGAATAATCGATTTATGCTCTTAAATTCTGGGATCAAAACGCCTTTTGTTCCACTCTCTTTTCGTTTATTAAAGATTAATTTCTGATGGGGTTGCGATTATTTGGCGATCACCGCTGTCATAGACAACCAATGATTTTGGATAGCCATTATCGTATGGATAAGGGGAGTCAAAGGTGGCAACAAGCTCGTTACCTTGAATAAAATCATAGGAAAGCTTGCCATCATTATTAACTAAATTGAATGTGATTAAATTAGATAATTGGAAGACTCCCTGCAAATCGTTGTCAATGATGTACCAAACATTGTCGATGGCTTCATCTGGCAATGATGAGACGATTGAGTAACTGGCAAATCGGGATTCATTTGGATTAAACATTCATAGCACCTTCATTTCTACATTGCTTAACGTATGTAACCTACCAAAAAAATTAGGCTAATGCAAGTAATTAGTTATAGTTCAAACTCTTGGTTATCGGTAATCAGACGGACAATATGCTTCTCTGTTCTGGCATTTTCCGGTGGTAATTCCATATAGTGACCATAGATTCTTGTTAAAATTGTATCATAATCTGCCGGTACAGGAATATGGGTATCTTCAAATGGTAAGTCAATCATGTCGTTTAATTGATCAAGATTTAAAATCTCTTTTTCATATGAATACTGTGACGCAAGATTTTTAACATTCATCAAAGCCGGTTTATCATTGTACATCCTCATGATTTCTTCCCGATCTTTTTTATAGTCATCGGCTGTTTCCACTTGAGCTTCAGAGAGGGGATTTTGAAATTTCCTAATTGGATTATCAATAATATTATACCGTAATTTCAGGTATATTCGGCTATCCAGTCTTCGAATATCCAGAATTTGGCGACGTTGTCTGGCCGTAGAGTCGGGAATCTTGTCCAAAGGGAAGATATCCAGGAACACGCCTTTTCGAGCATTGTTAACATTGTTCTTTTCTTCGATAAACGTGTTTCGATCCAGCAGTTTCGCATAACTCAGGGCATAATTGTCATCTGTCCACGGGGTCTGCAGAAAATAATGGGTGGGCTCCAATTCCTTTTTGGCGACTTTCAAGAAATGGTCATAGTCGCTTCTTACCATCCCGACATCCATGTCATCATCCCATGGAATAAAGCCTTGGTGACGAACGGCACCGAGCATTGTGCCACCCATTGCAAAGTAATTAATATGATGTCGATTGGCGATGTGGGCAAATTCTTTAAAAATATTGAGTTCAATGTGGTGAATTAACGTAACAACTTCATCGGCCATAAGTATCAATCCTTTTCTATTATGTAATAATTATAAAGCATAAACCCGCTATACGATAAAGTTAATCCATTTAGTTGCGACACTGCTCACTAAAATATATAATTAAGGTGATATAAGTTTCAATAATTAAAGGGGAATGGTGACAGATATGAGCAAAACAAATCAGGAATTATTAAAAGAGGCAATTGATGTTTATTTGTCGTCGCTTAAATACTTAGATAATTTTGTTTCCGAGCCGGCAACGAAGTATGGGCTTTCTTTTGAACAATACTTAATTTTGCATACGATTGCCGAAAAAGAAAATGTTTCATTGATGGATATTGCCAGTGAACGACGGGTTACACGTAGCGCAATTTCACGACAAATCAAAGTTTTATTACAGCACGATTATATTTTTCAAAAGCCTGCTGAAAGTGATCGTCGCAGATTATATTTACACCTCACACCAGCTGGTGAGAAGACGGAAAAGCACGTTGATGATCTGATTACTAAACGATTTGACAGCTGGATCAGTCGTTATGGGGATGACAAAGTTCGAGCAATTCTTCAGTTTATCAAAGAATTTGCGGCTGAAGAAATGAACAGTAAAGATTACCAACAAAAATAATCAACTGGGTATAAGGATTCGGACCGGGGCAAAACTGTGCGTTTTGCTGCCGGCTTTTATTTTGCCGATTTATATTCAATCATAAAGGGGGCTTCAGAAATGTGGATGTTGTCAGTGACTGGGATTGTCTTTGCAATTTTGACAATCTTTTTAGGTACATATTTGATCAAAAATCGGAATTCGACGGTCATTGGCTGGTTGACGAATTTGGATTTACTGGCGTTGCTCGTCTTATTGACCCAGTCATTTGAGTTGATTGGTCAAAAGTATTACGCGTTGGTACTGGCAGTGGCTTTAATTGTCGTTGGGCTGGCCGTTATTTTAGGACTAATTTTGAGCTTTGTCTTTTTGTTTGTTAACGCGATCGTTGTTTGGCGAAAGGAAGGATACAGCCTAAGTGGTTCATTGACCTTAATTGCCGGAGTTGGCGTGGTACTGGTTGATATTTTGATCTTTTTCAATCCAATTAACGCGCCGGCGCCCATTCAGACTTTCATCATGACTTTTTTGACGATGTTGATCCTGTATATCTTGCTGACGGTTTGGAATACGATATCATCGATGCTCCTGTATCAGCTCTATTTTCCCCGCAACAATAAGGATTATATTATCATTTTAGGCGCCGGATTAATTGATGGGCATAAAGTTGGCCGATTACTTGGCGGCAGAATTAATAAAGGCATTGAATTTTATAATCACCAAATTCATAAAGCCAATAAACATGCCAAAATCATCTTATCCGGCGGTCAGGGTGGCGACGAGAAGGTCCCTGAGAGTGTCGCAATGAGGGATTATGCCTTGGAGCACGGTGCCAGACGGGCTGACATGATGGTGGAAACCAAGTCCATCAATACGTATCAAAACATGCAATTTTCCAAGAAAATCATTGAAGGAGACGCTAATTCCTCGCAGGTACGGGTCATTTTCGTGACCAGCAACTATCATACGTTACGGGCTGGAATCCTGGCCCGTAAGGTTGGCATGAACGCTTTCGGAATTGGCTCAAAAACCCCGTTTTACTATTTACCCAATGCCGTGATTAGAGAGTATCTGGCATTTGTTGTGATGCATAAAAAGTTCCATCTGATGATGGTTGGTTTGATGTTAATTGCTGCGCTGGTGTCGGGAATCGGCGTTTGGCTTGGAATTATGTAATTTTAGATGATCTGGAGTCGACTGATTAGTCGGCTCTTTTTTTATATATGGGGTCAGATGCCTGTTTTATGGCTGAATTCCGTGTTTTTCAGATTGCCCGGCGAATCTTCATATTCTTTTCTATCTTTCTTCACATCTTATTCACACAATAAGTTATCGGTTATTGTAGAATATAAATATAGCAAAAAAGCTATTAATCCGAAAATACTATTTACAGAAAGGATGATTATCATGTTTAGTTTACTCTGGACTCTTATCATTGGCGGACTGATTGGTGCCCTTGCAGGAGCGATTGTTAGCCGTGACATGCCCATGGGATGGATTGGTAACATAGTTGGTGGCCTGATAGGTGCGTGGCTTGGAGAGGCAATATTTGGTTCCTGGGGGCCACAACTGGCAGGGATGGCAATCTTACCGGCAATTGTTGGTGCAGTTATCCTGGTCCTGGTCGTTTCGATGGTCACTCGAGGGCTTGCGAGTTAAGTTACCTCTTTGCTGAAAGGAGGTCGCAAAGTGAATAAGTTTACAAAACTTCTTATATGGATTGTCGGCCTGGTTGGAATTGCCCAATCAATTTGGCTGGTTGGCCTGGTTGTCCCGATTGACCATTTATCATCAACGGTCAATAAGACGGTACAAACGGGAACACCTTGGATCTTGGTAACTGCAGTTACCATTGCGGCGATTGTGATTCTGGTTAGTATCATTATGATTTTAACCGCAATCTTTTCACCCCAAAAAGCAGACCAGTTGAGGTTTAAATCTCCCAATGGCCGTTTGAGTATTTCCAAAGCCGCTGTCGAAAAGATTTTACAAACCAGCATTATGGAAAAGGGCAATGTCAACGATGTCAAAGTGAAGATGCAACTGCACACAAAAAACCGGGTTGCCCGTGTCAATGTCACTGCGGTTGATAAAATGAATCAGGATTTAGTTAAAGTGGGTGAAGACATCCAAACAATTGTCGCAGAAAAAGTGCAACAGTTGATGGATGTTGAGGTTAAAAAGGTTCGGGTTAAAGTGACCCCTTTTGACGCTTCGTCAAATCGGCAGAAAGCCGGCCGCCCACGAGTAGTCTAGGAGGTGGATGTCTATGAACACGATAATGTATGGTGCCATCTTCGGTATGATCTGTGGTGTGGTCTGGGTCTTTGGTGGCCTTAGCGGCATGTTGATCGTGCTGACATTAACCTTGGTTGGTGCATTAATTGGCGCTGTCATCTGGAAATTTGGCGGAATCAAAAGTCTCATCAGCCAATTAGTGAGTGATGATTAAGCAAATCAATTACAGGAAGCGAGATGACTGCAATGGATGCAACAGTTAACAAACCAGAATTAAACAAAACCCTGACTTTTGAAAATTCAGTGATTGAAAAGATTGCCGGACTGGTATCGAGAAACGTGGAAGGTGTTTTATCACTGGACGGTGGCATGATGAGTGAACTGGCGGATCGATTCTCCAAAACGACAGATCCAACCAAAGGCATTGATGCCGAAGTTGGTGAAAAACAGGTTGCATTGGACATGGAAGCCACCATTGAATATGGTGCGGATGCCCGCCAAATCTTTGAAGAAATCTGCAGCCGAACGCAAAAAGCGATTAAGAATTACACTGGTTTGGACGTCGTTGAAATTAATTTAAATATTAATGATGTCCTGACAAAAAAAGAGTGGGAACAGCAGAGCGCACGTAAAAAAGATGACATCGCAAACACTGTCAACGACGACAGAGTTAAGTAGCCAATGGAGGAAAAAACGATGACACAAGAAAACAACAACAGCGTAGAAACTGTATTGACTTATGAAGATGATGTATTAACAAAGATTGTCGGCAACACTGTTCGTGACGTGGATGGGGTATTATCACTTGAAGGTGGCTTGATTGATTCTGTCACTGATAAATTTAGTGATGAAACCGACCCATCCATGGGGGTGAAGGTAGATTTAGACAACGATGACAAAGAGGTCAAAATTTCCATGGATGCAATCCTGGAATATGGCAAGTCAATCCCACTGGTATTCAAAAAGATTATTTCTAAATTAAGCCAAACAATTTCTGATATGACTGATTTGAAACCAACCGAAATAAAGATCAACGTGAAGGATTTGCAAACCCGTGAAGAATTCATGAAGAAGAACAGTAAGGGGGACAAGAAGAAAGACAAATAGTGAATTTGAAGCCCATAACGAAAAGCACCCTTGGTAACCATATTTGGTTATCAGGGGTGTTTTCATGTGGGCATTTTCGTGAAAGGTAGATTGATTCAAAATAAAAGGACTGACCTTTGTCAGTCCTTTAGATGATGCTGATTGCGTGATTGATTGCGATCAAGAATCTTTTTGATGGTCAACATAATCGTTGCCAAAATCGCTATGACCGCCAGGGTAATGGCAAATGGACGATTATTGGTTAAAATCATTAAGATCAGACCAATTGCAATTGTCACGACCATTGATGCGTCAAAATGTGACATTTTCCACACCTCGCAAATTAAGCCATTGCTTCGTCTTCCTCAAGTTCCAGCCAGAGTGCCAGAGCAGTTGGGTTGAAATCGGGCCAACTCGAAATATGCTCGTATCCACGTGCCAATAAAGAGCTTTCTTTACGCTTCTTCAAGTCGTCGAAAACACTCAATGCAAACACGTTATCTTCAAGGTCGGTAATCACAGTGCCGATCTTGTGCTGCCATTCAGCAACCAAGTCTTGGTAGATCAATAGTTTCCGAGCATTCTTAATTGTAAAGTCCACCCCTTGATCACGCAGGGTTTGCTTGTAATCTTCATATTCCTGTAAGACTGATTCTTTTGCGGTTTCCCACTGGTCGTTATTGTATCTGGATACTTTATTAGCCATTGTCGTTCCTCCTGAGTCCAAAATATTTTTGAAACGTCAAGAAGATGGTCATAAAATTATTATTTATGCCATCTTCACACAAAAATATATTTTGTCTACTGAAGAACATTAAACACTAAAATTGGATATTTTGCAAAATCAAATTTGGTTAGTCTTCCACAGTTGCGCCCAAGACATGCTCAAAGTGGCTGAGAGCCCAGTCATTTCCGGCTTGAGTAAGCCCGGCAACACCACTTTTATGAACAACGATGTTGTAGCAGAGATTGTAGGCATCAACCGCCGTATGGAGCACACAGATGTCCGTGCAGACACCAACTAGATGAACTGTGTCGATATGGCGTTCACGTAATCGAATATCCAAGTCGGTACCGGCAAATGCACTATATCGAGTCTTGTCGTACATATAAACTTTGTCGTCGTTTTGATGGGATTTATACCAATCGGAGAGGCCACCGTAGAATTCCCGGCCCCAGGTGCCACGAACATTGTGGGGTGGGAACAACTTGGTTTCTGGATGGTAGGGATCGTTGGGTTTATGAACATCGGTTGGTAAAATGACCCAGTCGCCATTTGAAACAAATTTGTCTGCCAAGCCGATAATACTTGGTTCCAGTTTTTGACCGGGTTTGCCACAGGTTAAAGCACCTTTATCTGCCACAAAATCATTTGTATAATCAATAATTAGCAATGCAGTATGTGATTCCATCGAAATACCTCCCAAAATGATGATTAAAAGTCCAATCAACTTTTATTGGCTCAAAGATACTCGCTATTCAGTTAAAAATCAACTATTTTGCCGAATAATGCCGAATATGTATTTGATTCGTGAACAAGTGTTGACGATTTGGGGTTGACAATTAAAATATGAACCGTATACTAGTAAATATTCAAAGAGAGCTGACATTTGCTGAAAGTCAGCAACTAATATGGCAATACTTAATGGTGGCAGCCTTATCTGCAATTAGAGGCAATACATATTGTATTGTGGAACTTGGGTGGAACCGCGTTTACTGAACGCCCCTGGTACTGTAAAAGGTACTGGGGGCTTTTTTCGTTCACATTTTTAAGGAGGATATTATGGAAACCAAGAATCAGGCAAATTCGTTATCTCGTTCGTTAAAGAGTCGGCATATTCAGATGATCGCAATTGGTGGGGCCATTGGAACCGGTTTGTTTTTGGGATCGGGTTCGGCTATTCATACATCAGGTCCTTCGATTATTCTTTCGTATCTGATTGTTGGAATCTTTTGTTTCTTGCTGATGCGTGGCATTGGTGAGCTGTTGTTATCAGATACATCCAAGCATTCATTCTTAGATTTTGTCAAAATGTATCTGGGTGATCGTTGGGAGTTTGTAACCGGCTGGACTTACTGGTTTTGCTGGATCAGCTTGGCAATGGCCGATTTGACCGCGACTGGAATTTATATTAAGTACTGGTTTCCAACGGTTCCACAATGGATTCCGCCACTGGTTATTCTCCTGTGCCTGTTTGGCGCCAATATGGTAAACGTTGGCTTATTCGGAGAAATGGAATCATGGTTTTCAATGATTAAGGTCGTTGCAATTATTTTACTGGTTGTCGTTGGTTTTGGCCTGGCAATTTTCCATGTCAACGTTGACGGTTCAACGGCTTCGTTTACTCAATTGGTTAGTCACGGTGGCTTTTTCCCCAAGGGTGCCCACGGATTTTTGATGTCATTTCAAATGGTGGTCTTTGCCTTCGTTGGAATTGAAATGGTGGGGTTGACTGCCGGTGAAACGGATGATCCGGAAGCCAATCTGCCCAAAGCGATCAACAGTCTGCCCATTCGAATTGGATTATTCTATGTTGGTTCGATGATTGCCGTCATGAGCGTTTATCCATGGGACCAGATTACAACGACTGCCAGTCCGTTTGTCCAGGTCTTTTCTGGGATCGGAATTGTCGGGGCAGCCGGCATCTTGAACTTTGTTGTTTTGACGGCGGCCGTATCAGCTACCAACAGCTGTTTGTTCAGTACCAGTCGAACAATGTACGCGCTGAGTATGGGTGGTAACGCCTCATCATTTTTGACCAAATTAGGTCGAAATGGGGTGCCAAATATTGCCCTGAACTTTTCAACGGCATTTTTGCTGATTATTGTTGTTTTGAATTACTTCATTCCAGCTGGCGTCTTTAGCTTGGTATCCAGCGTTTCAACGATCAATTTCGTGGTCGTTTGGGTTGTCTTGCTCATCGTTCATATTAAGTATCGTCGGGTTCATCCTAAAGGAACCAAGATTTTCAAGATGCCCGGATATCCATTGACTGATTATGTAACGTTACTCTTCTTCGTCTTTATTTTGGGATTCCTATTGGTCAACAAGTCAACTCGGGTTGCGATGATTATTTCCTTGATTTCAATTGGCTCCATGCTGGTCATTTATCAATTGTCTGTTCATCGAGGCAAGGCAAAGTAACCGAATGTTGAAATTCCGCTTCGAAAAAATTAGACTTTAGTTATCACTAAAATAAAGATTTACGAGGAACAATGATGATTAAAATTCATAAATTTGATACGTATACTTGGGTTGAGGCCATTTCGCCAACCGAAGATGAATTGGATAGTATGACGACCAAGTATCGCGCACCTGCGAAATTTAAAGGTTATATGTTGGATCGGCATGAACAGCCCCGGGCAACTTTTGACGGCTTATCAGGATTTAGTGCCTTGGTTGTCAGAGCAATTGCCGATCCCAGTCAAAGCCGGATGCTCACATCGCCGATATTTTTAGGCTTTAGTGATTCGTTGCTGATCACGGTTTGTCACGCCTCTCAGCAGGTAGAACTCGTTCAGAAACGTTCAAATACTGAATCTGGTTCGGTTGCTGAGCATATCCTAGCTATTTTGTTTGCATTGATTTCACCATACTTTGATCAGTTGGACCGAATTAGCCACAAAGCTGAAAAGCTGGAAGGAATGCGTAATCGCGCCATCAGTAACCGGAGTTTGGATGAACTGGGAGCCATGAAAACCGGTCTGGTGTATCTGCGATCAGCGACTGCCGGCAACTTGATTGCTCTCCAAGAACTGCAGGGGACAATGAAAGGTAATTTAAAGATGTCACCCCAATTAACGACTGAGGTCACTGCAGAAATCGATGATTTATTCATTGAGTATAAACAGTGTCAGACAATGTTTGATGTTGTTGGTGACGTCGTTGGCGAAACCGAATCAGCTTTTGGAAATATCTTGAATAATAAATTGAATCAAACAATGCAATTTTTAACCATTTGGTCACTTATTTTGGCCATTCCGCCAATTGTGTCAGGGTTTTATGGCATGAATGTGCAGCTCCCGTTTGCCGGGAAAGGCGCAGCTTGGCTTTATACCATTGCCATAACAGTTGTGATGGTCCTATTGATGATTGTTTATATCAAAAGGGATCGACGCTTCCGAAAATAAATGCTATTTGAATACAAAAAAAGATGCTGACAAAAAACTTGCGTTTAATGTCAGCACCTTTTTTTATTAAATTGCAGAAACATGTTTACCACTATCAAATCTTTTGAGTGCTTCTAATGCACCAGCTACGTTACCTCGTAAAATATCGTTATGGTCAATGTCGATTATCTTAAAGTTCATTAACAGTTCATCGGGTAGGTCGGCAATAATTCGTCGATCCATTAAAATGATGTCGGTACATGGCTTAGTGGCATCAAAGAAATGATCTGGAATAATATCAATGAATAATTTTAATGAATTTAATTTTTCCTTGAGTCGATCACAAAAATGTTGAATGAGGACATCGTCAACAATGGGATTTCCGGTCAATGAAGGCTGAATCTTTCCTACTCGGATATCACCAACTACTTTAATGTTCACGCTTGTCACCGTCCTTGTCAGGTTTATCAATCAACGTCATACTACACGATTGATCGACCGCTGGTAACATTTATGCTGATTCTTTTCTGAAAATTAACCATATTAACAAAAATATAATAAATGAAACTTAAAAACAGATCAGAAATGAAAAAAGCAGAAATGAAATGGCTGAAACGTTTGCGCGTTTTTCATGGTTTCGAAAATTTACCCGAGATTCAAAATAAACGTAAAAGGCCAAGATAACGGTAATTAAAATGATTTTTAAAAATGAAATCGACAGCGTCAGGCAAAGCATCAAAATCAGGACACTGATAATAATCATTGAAAGTTGATTGTTTTTCTTCATGAATGCGTAGTACGAAAAAAAGATGTTGGCAAACACCATCAACGTGATATACATGAGTGAAACCAGTGAGAAGTAATGGTGATAAGACGTTGTGAACAGCAAGACCAAGCCGGTACCGCTGATAAAGCCAAAGATGATCCAGCGGCAGTGGGGTTCGTCAATAAAGTTGGATATTAGCAACAGATTTGCCAGAACAAAGTCCACCAGAATCAGCCAAACATTGACAGTTGGCATATCCAGGTAGAGGGATGCCAGCAAAATACCTAACACGACATCGGCACCCGCCACGATGATCAAATTTTTTTGTGGTCGTGAAATTTCATTCAGTAAGATGGCAAAAACCAAGCCAATCAAAGTTAAATGTAATAGTCGGGGATTGATAAAGAACATTTTTAAGGAAATGTTGGTAAACATCATCCAAATTAATAACATCCCGATGACTCGAAGACCGGATTGGATCAAAGTGGAACGATTATAGTTTAACAAGTCACTTTCTCCTTATCGTTTGGAATAAATAATTCTAAAAATAATCCTACTGGTTTTGATGGCACTGGTCAACGGGTTGAAAAAATCAGTTACAAAATAAAATCATTTATGATAAGATTGTAGAGTTATGAGTTCCCGATAGGATTCGCGTTTTACGTGAAGAAGCCTTGTAACCTTAAAAAATAATAGGGGGAAAATGAAATGCGCGAAAAACATTTATTTACTTCGGAATCAGTTTCAGAAGGCCATCCGGATAAGATTGCTGATCAGATCAGTGATGCTATTTTGGATGCCTTGTTAGCAAAAGACCCGGATGCCCGGGTAGCATGTGAGACATCAGTTACGACCGGTTTAGTGTTCGTATTTGGTGAAATTTCAACCACAGCCTACGTTGATATCCAAAAGGTTGTTAGAAACACAATCAAGCGAATTGGCTATCGAGATGGCCGCTATGGATTTGATGGCGACTCTTGTGGTGTGATTGTTTCTTTGGATGGTCAATCACCTGACATTGCAATGGGTGTTGATGATGCATTGGAACAGCGTGAAGGCAATGGTGATCCACTGGATCAAATTGGTGCCGGTGATCAGGGCTTGATGTTTGGCTATGCCATCAACGAAACCCCTGAATTAATGCCGCTGCCAATTTCATTGGCGCACAAATTAATGAGAAAACAGGCTGCATTGCGTAAAAGTGGCGAAATTGGCTATCTTGGACCCGATGCAAAGGCTGAAGTGACCGTTGAGTACGATGACAATGGCAAGCCTGTCAGAGTTGATACTGTGGTTTTGAGTACCCAGCATGACGATGGTGTGCGTTTGGATCAGGTTCGCAATGATGTGATTAATCAGATTATCAAAAAGGTGATTCCTGCCAAGTACCTTGATGACAAGACCCGCTATCTGGTCAATCCAACCGGTCGATTTGTGATTGGTGGTCCTCAAGGGGATGCCGGTTTGACTGGTCGAAAGATCATTGTCGATACCTATGGTGGTTATGCCCATCATGGTGGTGGTGCCTTTTCAGGTAAGGACGCCACAAAGGTGGACCGTTCTGCCAGTTACGCAGCCCGTTACATTGCCAAGAATATTGTTGCTGCCGGTCTTGCAACCGAAGCAGAAATTCAGTTGGCCTATGCAATTGGGGTTGCCAAACCAGTTTCAATTAATATCAATACCTTTGGTACTGGTAAAGTATCTGAAGAGAAACTAATTGATGCCACCAGAGCATTATTTGATTTACGTCCTGCCGGCATTATTAAAATGTTGGATCTTAAGCGGCCAATTTATGAACAAACTGCCGCATATGGACACTTCGGAAGAACAGATATTGATCTTCCTTGGGAACATACTGATAAGGTTGATGCGTTAAAAGATTATTTCAAGTTATAAACAGCTGACAAGCAAAACGCCCTTGAATATTCAAGGGCATTTTTTTGTTTATTTTTAGAGGAAAAGAGGTCATTTCATGACGAAAGCAACTACCAAAAGTAATGTCACACTGGTGACGATTGCCCTGTTTGTCGCAACGTTTATGGCGGCAATCGAAGGAACAATTGTCTCAACGGCGATGCCGACAATTGTGGGTGATCTTCGCGGTGTTTCTTTGATGAACTGGGTGTTCTCGATATTTTTACTCACTAACGCGATTGCCACACCGATATACGGCAAGCTGGCGGATAGTGTCGGTCGAAAACCAATGTTCATTGGTGGAATTTTAATATTTATCTTCGGTTCGGTTATGTCCGGATTATCTCATTCAATGATTGTGTTAATTTTTTGGCGGGCAATCCAGGGTGTGGGTGCCGGTTCAATCATGCCAATTTCCAATACCATCATTGCTGATATTTACCCGTTGGAGAAACGGGCTCAGGTTCTGGGCCTCAACTCGTCGGCATGGGGGATTGCATCTGTCATTGCCCCGTTATTGGGTGGTTTCATTGTTGACCATTTAAGTTGGCATTGGATATTCTTTATCAATTTGCCCATCGGGTTGGTGGTCATGCTCATGGTTCAGCTATTTTTGCATGAAGATACACACCATTCCACCAGTAAGATGGATGTTAAAGGAACCACATGGCTGACAATTATGTTATTGGTGGTTATGTATGCCTTTCAGTTGGTTGGCCAAGATCCAATCAAATGGCAGATTGTTGCGGTCTGTTTCCTGATCGCGTTAATTGCCACGGTGATGTTTATCCGGACGGAACGGATGGCTGAGGATCCTTTGATTCCAATGGAATTATTTGATAATCGGACATTTGTGGTTCAAAACATTGTTGTCTTTTTAGTGAGTGGTTTTCTAAGAAA
>NZ_BJVK01000017.1 GCF_007989105.1 Lentilactobacillus kefiri
TCGATTTCCAATCCTTTTTAATTTCTATTTACTTTCTTGCGGATTCTCAGAGCTTTGATTTTGATTTCTTTTACGTCGTTTCAGCACGAATTCCGTACCAATGAACGCAAGGCCAAACGCTGTAATGATGAGCCCGGCTTTGATTCCTTCAGGCCAGTAGGTAAATACAACCTTGTGATGGCCTTTACTGATTGGAATATAAGTGAACATCTTTGCCCAGCGCTTAGGTTGAACGGTCTTGCCATCAACCTTAGCTGTCCAGCCGTGCTCAAATGGAATTGTCGTTGTCAAAGACTGATTATTTGATTTGACGTTAACCGTACCAGTTAATTGGTGGTTATTCCATTTTGTGACTTTATATGGTTTTGAATTCAAATCTTTTGAGAACTTGGCAATCTTTGAGTTATGAACTTTATAAAGCTTAACATCCTGTAAGAGGGCGTTGTTCTTATTAACAAATATCTGAACATTGGCAGTGGTGTTGATCGTTGTACCAGTAGCAATGTTGGCAATAATTGTCTTCTCAGAAGGGGTGAACTGAGTTTGAGCTTGGCCATCAACTGAGATTGAAATGTTGCCTTTGTTAATCTCGGTTCCTAACGTCATGTAGTAAGACGTATTTTTCTCAATTGGAACGGTGAAGATAATGTAGGACATTTCCAATAGATTCTTTTTCTTTAATACGGCATTGTTCAATTTGGAAATTGGCTGAATGTTGTTGTATCGAATGTCGGTGTATTTTGCCGGTTCAAACAACTTATGAATATTTGGATCCAACCGATGAGCAATGTTGTTTTGATAGGTAATTGGACTTTTATCAATTTCATTGTGCTTCATACCGGACATTGGAGAAAGGAACCCAATTGGAACGGCGTATGGATTACGGTAAGTTCCAATTAATGAATCTTGTGCCAAGAGGTTGTAGTTGTTGTAATCAGGCTTTCTGGTCAAGGTTGTCAGCAACTGCTTTTTCGGCTTCTTATTAGGATTTGTTTCAGGAATCTGGTGACTCATGTAATATTTCATATTCAATAATGAGTCGGTAAACATGGTTCCGTTTGAATAAAGAACAAATGAATCTCCGTTAGGCTGACCAATATTCTTGAAGAATTGTGATGTATCCGACTCCAAGGTTGATGAGAAAATCGATCCACCATTGTAATTACCGGTAAAGGCATCGTTCTTAGTTCTCGAGAACGTGGTTCCCAATCGGTAGAAGCCTTTATCTTTTTGCTTAATCTTGTCAACATGCTTTCGCATGATCCGCTCAAATGAGGTGTAATTGCTGGCTTTTAAATAATCCAGATGGTTAAGTGATGTCACCATATTGAGTGCCATTTCACCACTCATTAATATTGCAAGAGTCATTGCCAAAACAATGTTCTTTCGGTAGATTCCCAAGAATACGACGATTCCTAAGGAGACTACCAAGTAAACACATCCCCAAAGAAAATCAAAGTGTCGCATGTACTCAAGATGTTTCCATCGCAGTTCAACGTAGAGGACACCTAAAGCCATGATTCCGGCTGTTACCAGGTATCCTTTCCAGTTGATACCCTCATCCAAAATATGCAGGAAGGCTTGAAAGGCGGTAAATATCATCCAGAATGAGAACAAGTATGAGAAACGGAAAGTATACCAAACTGGTAACTGCATTCCGTGCCAGAACAAATCCAAAGGCTGGAAGCACATTGATAAAATCATGAAAGCAGTTAAGGAAAGATTGGCAATCTTGACGTTTCGCTTAATGGTTGGGATAAAGAAGTAATAGACGAATAAAATGAGGATCACACTGGCGACAAACACGTTGGCAGTTCCTGCAGGCAGTTCGTTAAAGTTAACCGAACCATTAAAGAACTTGCCGAGCATATCCAAAGGGTTGTATTCAAATTTAATTTTATATTGACCTTTGGAATATTGGGTTTTACTTCCTAATAATGAGAAGAATGTCGGGATAAGAATCCAGGCGGCCAAAATACCACTTAAAATGGACGTTTTCAGCCATTTTAAAACGGCCTTTGTAGATGTTTGATTTTCAACCGGAAGGGCCTTAGCTGCCCAATAAATGAATATGAAGAGGGTTAGGAAAATTGCGATCATGTAAGACATATAGTAATTCATAATCAACATGGCCGTTAAACTCACGATGTAAAGCGCGCTTGACTGATTCTTCAAGATCTTAAACAGGCCAAACAAGATCATTGGGAGGACAAACAAGACGTCCGTCCAAAGCATGTTAAATTGGTTGGCAACCATCCAACCCATCATTGAATAGGAAGTTGCGAAACCAATAATTGCCCAGCTGCTGCGTTTGGTAACCTTCATTAAAAAGTAGCCAAAACTCAATCCGGCCAATCCATATTTCAGGATTGTGATAATTGCCAACACACTCGGCAATTTTGACAGTGGGAACAGTAACATAATCAGGTTAAGTGGACTCATTAAGTAGTAAGCCCAGGTTCCCATCATGTCACCACCAAGTGCCTTAGAGAATGAGAACAAAAAGCCGCTTGGACTATGTAATAAGGTATCATGGAAGCTCGTGTAAAAATCAATGTACTGTTGACCAAGATCGACAGTCATCACTGAGGAGTTTCCAAATGGGGCAAAATGCCGAAAAATAAAATAACTTGTGGAAATTAAGACCGGTACTAAAAAGCACAGGACTAATATGGAAATTGTGGTTGTCTTCTTTGATTTCATAATCTACATCCTTTTTAAAAGTGATTAACAACCTATAGAATATCATAATAAGTTAAAGATTGGCCACCGGTTGTAGTTTTTAGTTGTAAAATTTGATAGAATAAGTTTCATGGCAAGGAGTTAATATTGTGAAAATTTTTAAGAAAAGAACCAAGAAGAAAAACAGTGGTAAGGCAGCATCACTTCCCTTTCGAATAAACATCATTTTTATCGTTGTCGGTATTTTATTTGTTGCATTATTGACCCAACTGGCATATTTGCAAGTTATGTACGGATCGAAATTTAAAGCCGAAGTTAATCGGTCTGATACCTCGGTCGTAAATGGCAATGTGCAGCGTGGAATGATTTTTGATTCAACAGGGCATGTGCTGGTAGGAAACTCAGCGCACCAAGCAATTATTTATACAAAGGGCGTTAACGTTCTTACGTCAGATATGTACAAAACCGCAAACAAGCTGTCACAGTACGTGACGGTTCCAACGAGTAGTCTGACGCACCGACAATTGGCCGACTATTATTTGTCCGATCAAGATAATTTGGCCAAGGTTGAAAAATCAATTCCTGGAATCAGCGGTTATTCTGTCGATGCAAAATACAATAAGGCCGTTGATAAAGTAGAAAAGTATCCTGCATCTACATTTTCAGCAGCTACCAAAAATGCAGCTACGATTTTCGCTAAAATGAGCAGTGCCTATCAACTCTCTACGGTGAACATTAAAGATGACCACGTTTCTACCAAAGAAGTTGCCATGGTTGGTGAACATCTGGCGGATATGCCTGGAGTAAACGTTGGTACCAGCTGGAGTCGAAACTATCCAAATGGCCGGGCAATTCAAGGAGTTACCGGAACAGTCTCTAATGAAAAGTCTGGTCTTCCAAGTGATCGAGTAAATGAATTGCTTGCTCAGGGTTATTCACGAAACGACAGTGTTGGTCAAAGCTATTTGGAACGCCAGTATGAGCCAGTTCTTCGTGGAACCAAATCACAGACTCAAATTGTTTTGAACAGTGATAATCAAATTAAAAAAGAGATTAAAAAGTATGGCGGTCAAAAAGGTGACAACCTTCAATTGACTATCAATGCCAAGTTCCAAAAACAGCTTCAATCGTTGGTTCACTCTGCTGAATCCGGTGCCGGCGGTAATTCTACCGGTACGTATGCGGTTGTCATGAATCCTAACAATGGTGCCATTATTGGAATGGCTGGTGTTGATCGGAATCCTAAGACTTCCAAAATTACTGATAATGTTTTAGGAACCATTAACAGTTCAATTGTTATGGGATCTGTTGTAAAGGGTGCCATGGTATCAGGTGCTTTAATGGATCACGTTATCACCCCAACTAATAGTACGCTGACCGATCAACCAATCACGACCGGTGGGGTAAAGAAATCTTCATGGTTTAACCACAGTGGTCATGCAAACATTTCCGTTGATGCAAGTGATGCGCTTCAAGTATCATCTAACTCATATATGATGCAGTTGGCTATGAAGGAGGGCCACTTCAACTATGTTGAAGGTGGTGCCTTAACAATGAAGCCAAGCGTCTTCAATACCATGCGCGGATACTTCAATCAATTTGGTCTGGGTGTGAAGACAGGGGTTGATATTCCTGGTGAATCTACCGGATTAAAAGGTGCCAGTGGTGAGAAACACATCGGAAGTGCTTTGGATCTGTCATTTGGTAACTATGATGCCTATACCACAATGCAAATTGCTCAGTACATGTCAACAATTGCCAATGGTGGTAACCGAATTGAGCCTCACGTTGTTCAAGCAATTAGAGGAACCAGCAAGGATGGTAAATTGGGGACAGTCAAAGCCACTGTTATGCCAAAGGTCCTTAATCATATTGACATGACGAAAGCCCAAAGAGACGTCGTCAAAACCGGATTATATCGAGTTGTTCATGGATCCAACACCTATAAGACCGGTGGTGAACTCGATACAATCAAACCTGAAATTTCTGCAAAAACCGGTACTGCTCAAACATTCTATAACGGCAACGAAACCGTTACTTTAAGTTTAGCTTCATACGCACCATCAACACATCCTCAAGTTGTCGTTGCTTTGGCAATGCCTAACCTGGGTGTGAACGCCGAAAGTAACAACATGCAGCTTGCTAAGCAAATCTATTCAGCCTACTGGAAAACCGTTCAATCAACTTCAACCGTTAAGTAAAACTACTTAACCATTGTTAATCTATTCTAGTAATTCACGAGAATTGATGATAGAATATTTTAAGTTGAGGCTATTAAACCAGCT
The DNA here is from genome assembly GCF_007989105.1 of Lentilactobacillus kefiri. Lineage (GTDB taxonomy): Bacteria > Bacillota > Bacilli > Lactobacillales > Lactobacillaceae > Lentilactobacillus > Lentilactobacillus kefiri. Next base: position 4,968 of record NZ_BJVK01000017.1, read on the forward strand.
ACTTTATAAAATGTTTGGAGGTAGTATTCCATGCGGGTACACATTACGATGGAATGTACTGAATGCCACGAACGGACTTATTTATCCAGCAAAAACCGTCGAAACAATCCTGACCGTTTGGCCCTTAAAAAGTATTGCCCACGCGAGCGTAAAGTAACATTACATCGAGAAACCAAATAAGGCTTGGGTAAACACCCAAACCTTTTTTATATACATCGGTCACAGTTATTCAAAATTTGGTAAATGAATCAGGTGATATTCATGTCTAATAGCAGTAAAACAAAGTCTGAGGTTCGCTCAGAGCAAATTGCCCGCCTACATGACTTTCTAACCGATCCAAAAAATCAACCACAAATATCACGTTTATATAACGCGTTATTTGCTGATCCGACCTTTGCTAACAGTAAGACCGTCGGCATTACGCTTAGCATGGATGACGAGTTGGATACTCAGCCAATTATCCATTGGGCACTGGAACACAATATCCGCGTCGCAGTTCCCAGGACTTTGCCCCATCGACAGATGGAGTTTGTTCTCTTAGAAGACGATACTCAAATGCTGACCACAAAGTTTGGCACGATCGAGCCGGTTAACGGCAACGTTTTGGCAAAAAATCAGTTGGATGCTTTGTTGGTGCCAGGCTTAGCCTTTTCTAAAACCCATTTTCGAGTCGGTTATGGTGGGGGATTTTATGATCGATTTTTAAAGGGATTTAATGGCACAAGCATTGCGATCGCCACCCCGGTTCAGCTATTTGACGAACCAATTTGGAACGTGGACGATTTTGATGTTAAAGTTAATAAGATCATTTACAATCAGCCACTTGGGAGGATTCATGAGTAATTTACGAGATAAACCATACGTCACATATCTACTCCTCGGAGTGATGGTCATTGTGTTCGCCTTGATGTCTGTAATGGGCGGCACTGAGAATCCCATGACTCTGGTTCAATTTGGAGCCAAATATAATCCATTAATCCGAGCTGGTCAATATTGGCGGCTGATTACACCAATGTTTATTCATATCGGCTTTACCCACATATTGATGAACGGGATTACTTTATATTTCATTGGTCAATATGTGGAGGAGTTGTTTGGTCATTGGCGATTTGCGATCATCTTCTTTGTTTCAGGCATATTAGGGAACTTGGGAAGCTTTGCCTTTACAGCGGGCTTGTCTGCCGGAGCCAGTACCGCCATATTCGGCCTTTTTGGTGCTTTTATGATGTTAGGTGAAAGCTTTTCTAAAAACCCGGTCATCGTCTCGATGGCAAAAACTTTCATGTTATTTATTGTCTTAAATATCGTGACCGATATTTTTGTTTCGGGTGTTGACATTGCCGGTCATCTAGCCGGATTAGCCGGTGGATTCCTTGTTGCGTACGTTACCGGCGTTGCTTTTTCAAAGACAAGTCAGGTAAAACGGATTATTTCTTTGATAATGCTGGTTGTAATCGCTTTCGTTTTGTTTACAATAGGTATGCGGGCAAAATTTTAATTTTTGTAAAATTGAAAGAAATTTACATTAGGATGTGAGATAATGAAAACGCTGTATGATGTTCAACAGTTGCTGAAAAGATTTGATATATATGTATATGTCGGTAAACGATTCTGGGATATTGAAGTCATGGCGCTGGAATTAGATCATCTCCATGATGCCAAATTAATCAGTCAAGATGAATTCATTCATGCAAAATTAATTTTAAACCGTGAACATCGGATTGAAGAAAAAAACGAAGGCAGGGGAAAGTACATTGGCTAAAAAATTAATTGGAATCGATTTAGGTGGAACCACCACAAAGTTTGCATTTATTGATACAAAGGGGAATATCACTGCAAAGTGGCGAATTAAAACTGATATTAGTGAACACGGAAGTAACATTGTTCCTAATATGGTTAAATCGATTAGTGATCAAATGAGAAAAGAAGATTTTACTGCTGCTGATTTTTATGGAATTGGCATGGGAACTCCTGGTGCAGTTAATCGTGAAAAGGGAACCGTTGTTGGTGCGTACAACCTTGGTTGGGATATCGTGCAACCGGTTGGTGCAACAATCTCAGCAAACCTCAATTTGCCAATCATGATTGATAATGATGCAAACAGTGCCGCACTTGGTGAATACTGGAAAGGTGCAGGTGACAAGGCAAAAGATGTCGTCTTCATTACTTTGGGTACCGGTGTTGGTGGTGGTGTTATTGCCAACGGTAAATTAGTCCACGGAATTAACAATGGTGCCGGCGAAGTTGGCCATATCACGGTTGTTCCAAACGGTTATCAATGTACCTGTGGTAAGCGCGGTTGCCTGGAGCAATACGCTTCTGCAACCGGGGTTGTTCATATCGCCAAAGATATGGCAAAGACCTTCACTGGTCATTCAAGAATCAAGGAATTGATTGATGGTGATGAAGGCTTGTCCTCAAAGATGGTGTTCTTCTTGGCCGACAATGGTGATATTTTGGCAAACCAGATTGTTAACCGAGTTTGCTCATACCTTGGACTGGCTCTTTCACACATTGGAAATACCATGAACCCCGAAAACATTATTATCGGTGGTGGTGTTTCAAATGCCGGTAACACTTTGCTTCAAACGACAACCAGATACTTCCAGGAAAATGCCTTCCCATCAGTTCGGGATTCAACCCGCCTGAAGTTGGCTCAACTTGGAAATGATGCCGGTGTCATTGGTGCTGCATCTTTGGCACTTCAGTTCAGAAACAACCAACCATTAGCAACAAATTAATCAAAAATAGAGAGAAAGAAGGATGTTTTAGTTGATAATTGGCGCAATAAACGCAAACACTGTTATGACCATTATTTTAGTAGTTATCTTGATTGCATGGGGTGGATATACGGTCTACCAAAACATGCGTGTCAAGAAGGCTGCTACATATTTAAAAAACGACGAATTCCAACATGGAATGCGTAAAGCCCAAGTCATTGACTTGAGAGAACAAAAGAATTTTAAAGATGGCCACATTTTAGGTGCCCGCAGCATGCCTTACTCAACAATTAAAAACTTTTATTCTCAGCTTCGTCCTGATCTACCGGTTTATATGTACGATCAAGGCCGAACAATTAGCAAACGAGCCGCTCTCTTTTTAAACAAAAAGGGTTATAAAGACCTTTATATTTTAAAAAGTGGGTATCAAGGCTGGAATGGTAAGGAAAAAAAGAGTAATTATTGATAAAATAGGACTATCAACAAATTTGTTGATAGTCCTATTTTTTAATTTCGATTTAAATTAAATGGATAATGAATTATCCATGGTGGGCGGCTCGGCTCTTACGCAATGCCTTTTTACGGTTGTCTTCGAACTTTTGCTCTTCGTCTTCAATTGGATCAACAACTGACTTTTTGAATGTCAGAAGTGCACCAACGCCGGCAGCAACAGTTCCCAAGACGCCAACAATGAGCCCATTAGTAAAATGTTTCATATCTAAACCCTCCAATATTCATTGATACTTTCATTATGCTTTATTTTTTATAAGATATCTAGTTAATTGACTAATTAATCGCTCAAAAGGAGTTTATCGTGAAAATTGACACAAAAATTATTGCTCACCGGGGCAGCAAAGGGACCCGTCCAGAAAATACTTTAATTTCTTTTCAGACCGCTATTGATGAAGGTGCCGATGGGATTGAAACCGATGTCCACTTTTCTAAAGACAATCAGTTGGTCGTCATGCATGATGAAACAGTCGATCGGACAACCAACGGCTCTGGTAGAATTGTTGACAAGAACCTGGCTGAAATTAAACACCTGGATGCTGGGATTCGGTTTAGTCCAGAATTTAAAGGGACAGCGGTTCCAACTTTACAGGAAGTCGTTGACCTGCTCATTAAAGATCATTTCACCGGCATCTTTAATTTGGAGTTAAAGACCAACAAAATTCAATACCCGGGTATTGAAGAAACAGTATTCAATTACTTCGCTTCAGTTGATTTCCCATTTCAGCTTATCTATTCGAGCTTTAACGCCCATTCATTGGAAATTCTGAATCAGCTTGATCCTCAGTTGGCCGGCGCAAAATTGTTTAAAACAGCCGCTAAGCAGGCCAAAGCCCTTAAGAAAGATCATATGATTGCTGATTTCCATCCTGACATTCGTTGGCTTAAACGCCATCCATTTTTCGCTCCGGCCCAAAATCTACGTCCGTGGACCGTTAATTCGACTGAGGACATGCAGTATTGCTTCGAGCGGAACATGGCAGCTATCATTACCGACTATCCTGCCCGAGCCATCCAAGTGCGGACAGAAATGGGGAGGGGCCTGGAATGAACAAAGTTTTGGCAATTGTTGGACCGACGGCCGTTGGAAAGACGGCTCTGTCGATTCAACTTGCCCATCAGTTTAACGGAGAAATTATTTCCGGGGACTCAATGCAGGTTTACAAGGGCCTGGATATTGGCACGGCAAAGGTCACCCCAGCGGAAATGGACGGCATTACCCATCACTTGATTAACATTCGCCAGATCAATGAAAGATTTTCCGTAGCTGATTTTGTTAGCATGGCGTCTAAACTCATCACGGATATTCAGCATGAAGGCAAGTTACCGATTGTCGTTGGTGGGACTGGCTTTTATCTTCAGGCACTTTTGTCCGGTCTGGAACTGGGCGGCGATCAGTATCAGGATAACCAATTGCGGCAAGAATTAATGGCTGAGGCAAACGAAAAGGGAAATTCCGAACTTCATCAACGACTTGAAACGATTGACCCCAAGTCAGCCGCTAAAATTCCGGTTAATAATGTCCGCCGGGTTATCCGGGCACTGGAAGTCTACATAAAAACCGGCCATCTTTTTTCCGACCAGCAAAATACTGGCAACAAGTACGATGCTTACGTGATTGGCTTAACCACCGATCGGCCAATCCTTTATCAACGAATCAATCAACGAGTTGATCAAATGGTGAAGATGGGGTTGATTGATGAGGCAAAGTCTTTGTATGAAAACGGCGGGGAAGCCTTCCAATCCGGCAAAGGAATCGGCTACCGTGAACTGTTTCCATACTTTGATCACCAAATGACCTTGGATGCGGCAATTGAATTGATCAAAAAGGATTCCAGGCATTATGCGAAAAGACAATTAACCTGGTTTAGAAACAAAACCGAGCCTAAACCAAATTGGTATAACCTTGTTGAGCATCCGGAGACTCTCAAAACTGTTGAAAAGGATGTCAATGAATGGCTCAAGGACACTCATAATTGAGCACATGTCATAAAATGTGACATTTGCTCTTGACTTTGGTTATCTGAATGGTATTATGAATACAAGATTTAGGAGGTGAACAAATGCGAGAGAAGGAATTACGGCGTTCAATGTCAGTTTTGCCGATTGGAACAGTTATGAAGCTGACTGACTTGACTGCACGACAAATCAGATATTATGAAGAACAGGAGTTGATTAAGCCCCTTCGAAATGAAGGCAATCGACGAATGTATTCACTGAATGATGTTGATCGGCTTTTGGAAATTAAGGATTATCTTGCCGATGGTCTTAATATTTCCGGAATCAGAGAAGTCTACAAAAAGCAAACTCAGTTGGAAGATGAACGGAAACGTAATCGTGAAAAGGGTCTGACCGACAGTGATGTCAGAAAGATTCTCGAAGACGAGTTTCTGAACATCGGCGGACTGAAGCCGCCTTCTTCGTCATTTGATGATCCAAATAATTTGAATAATCTAAATAAATAAAATCACTGATGGGAGCGATGGATAGATGGCTACAAAGCATAATTATTCAAAAGATGATATTCGCAGCATGGTAAAGGACGAAGACGTTAAATTCTTACGTTTAATGTTTACTGATTTGTTTGGAACAATCAAAAATGTTGAAGTTCCAATCACTCAATTAGATAAGTTGCTCGATAACAAATTAATGTTTGATGGTTCTTCAATCGAAGGTTTTGTTCGAATTGAAGAAAGTGACATGTACTTATACCCTGATTTATCAACATGGATGATCTTCCCATGGAGTACTGATCGTGGTAAGATTGCCCGAGTTATTTGTCAGGTTTATCGTCCAAACGGCGAACCTTATGCAGCCGATCCTCGTAACAACCTCATCCGTGTCTTGGGTGACATGAAGAAAGCCGGATTCACATCATTTAACATTGGTCCTGAACCAGAATTCTTCTTGTTCAAGATGGATGAAAACGGTGAACCAACTTTACACTTAAACGATAAGGGAAGTTACTTCGACATGGCCCCAATGGATTTGGGTGAAAATTGCCGTCGTGAAATTGTTTTAACCCTTGAAGAAATGGGCTTTGATGTTGAAGCTGCCCATCATGAAGTTGCTCCCGGCCAACATGAAATTGACTTTAAGTATGCCGATGCCTTGGCAGCTGCCGATAACATTCAAACATTCAAGTTGGTTGTTAAGACCGTTGCTCGTAAATACGGTTTGTACGCAACCTTCATGCCAAAGCCTCTTAGCGGTATCAACGGTTCAGGAATGCATTTGAACATGTCATTATTCAACGACAAGGGCAACACATTCTATGACAAAGATGGCGAACTTGAAATTTCTCAAGAAGCTTATTACTTCTTAGGCGGTTTGCTGAAGCATGCCCGTTCATTCACTGCGGTATGTAACCCAATCGTTAACTCATACAAACGTCTTGTTCCAGGTTATGAAGCACCTGTTTACGTTGCATGGTCCGGTTCAAACCGTTCACCACTTATTCGTATTCCTAGTGCTCGTGGCAATTCAACTCGTTTGGAACTTCGTTCAGTTGATCCAACTGCCAATCCATACCTTGCGATTGCATGTGTCTTGGAAGCCGGCCTTGATGGCTTGCGTAACAAGATTCAACCAGAACACAGTATCGACCGGAACATTTACCGAATGGATGCTGAAGAACGTCAAAAGAGCCACATCACCAACTTGCCTGACACATTGCACAATGCTTTGAAGGACTTGTCAGCTGATGAAACCATGAAGAAAGCACTTGGCGAACATCTATACAACAGTTTCATCGAAGCTAAGAATCTTGAATACGATTCATACCGTACTCAAGTATCTGGCTGGGAACGTGATCAATACCTTGAAAAATACTAATCAATTAATTAGTTAATTAAACGCACTTGTTAAGAGCGCATAGTACTTTAAAAAGCTCACAGTGGTGCACTAAGTCGTGTACGATTGTGAGCTTTTTGTATACGAAAGTATTCTCATCAAAATATCATGAACATATAACATTATTTGTTGGAATCTAATTTTAGTAAGGGGTGCTTTCTATGTTAAACAATCACCATGTGTTAACAGTTGGGTTAACAATCTCATTTGCTTTGCTACTGAGCGGCTGTTCCTCGCAAAAAAGCGGTTCAGGGAAATTAGCCGATAAGCAGGAATTTACAGTCGGGGTCAGCTCGGAACTCTCAACCGTTGATTTGTCCAAGACGACATCGGTGCAAACTTTCGAAGTCCTGAACAATGTTGATGAAGGCTTGTATCGGATTGGGAAAAACAGCAAAATCAACAATGCTTTGGCCACAAAAACCAAGGTTTTCAAGGATGGCCTCCAATACACCTTTAACTTACGAAAAGGGGCTAAATGGAGCAACGGTGATCCGGTAACTGCCAAAGACTTTGTTTATTCCTGGCGGAGGACGGTCAATCCCAAGACTGCCTCTCAATACGGATACCTGTTTTCCGGAATTAAGAATGCTGACGCAATTCAGTCCAACAAGAAGTCGCCAAACACTTTAGGCATTAAAGCAGATGGCAATTATAAGTTGGTTGTCACATTAGAGAAGAAAATTCCGTACTTTAAGCTATTGTTGGGATTCCCACTGTTTTTCCCACAAAATCAAAAGGTGGTTGAAAAATTTGGCAACAAGTACGGCACATCAAGTTCCGACATTACGTACAATGGTCCATTTAAATTAACCAAATGGAACGGAACCGGGATGACCTGGACCCTTGCCAAGAACGCCAAATATTGGGATAAGAAGCACGTTAAGCTCGATAAGCTTCACTATCAGGTCACTAAGGATCCATCAACCGGATATAACCAATTTAAGACCGATAAACTGCAGTATGTCGGCTTGTCAGGCGTTTTAGCCAAGAATTTGAAAAACAACAAGGATTTAGTGACTCGAGAGACTTCAAGCTGCTACTACCTTGCGTTTAACCAAAAGAAGAAGCTGTTTAAGAATTTAAAAATCAGAGAAGCCATTTCAATGTCGATTAACCGCGATCAACTTACCAAGAAGATCTTGGGTGACGGCTCCTTTAACTCTCAAAGCTTTGTGTCAAAAGGACTGGCCATCAATCCTAAAACCGGTAAAGATTTCACTGCCACGACTGCAAAGCCGGATTCTTTGAAGTATAACCCAAGCCAAGCAAAAGTCCTTTGGAAACAGGGACTCAAAGAATTGGGAATTAAATCGATGAGCTTTACTCTACTAAGTTCCGATGAATTTGCTCAAAAACAAGTCAGCGAATATCTCCAGTCGCAACTGGAAAAGAATTTGCCTGGATTGAAAGTTCATTTAAGCAACATTCCATTCCAAACATTGCTTGCCCGTCAGAAATCGCATAATTATCAGGTTACCATGGGTGACTGGTATGCTGACTTTGCGGATCCAATTACTTTCTTGAATATCTTAACTTCCGGAAATCCAAGCAACGTCCCACAATGGTCCAATAAAGAATACGATCGTTTAATCAAGGCGTCGTCCACTACGGATGCCGGCAACCAGGACAAACGGTTTGATGATTTAACCAAGGCCCAAAACATCTTACTCAACAACCAAGGCGTAACGCCGTTGTATCAATCTGCAAGCAAGAATTTGTTAAGCAGCAAGGTTAAAGGGATTATTTACAATACTGCCGGAGCTACTTATAACTATAAAAACGTTTACGTCATTAAATAACGTTTTTCTCAAAAGACCAGATAAGTTCATTATCTGGTCTTTTTTTATGTTGGTTTCATTGTTTAATTTCTTTTAACGGATTATTTTCTAATGTTTTTGGAAAATCTTTCATAAATAATGCGATTAGCCCTTTATTTATGTACGTTTTTCAGATAACATTAAGTGTATAAATAAGGGGAATACGAGGCAATATTATGGATAACAAAATTGAAAACGATCCATTCAGCCAAAACGATACAATTTTATCTTCTGCCCTCACTGAAAAGGTAAAATATTTATCCGACCTGAATGACTCGATCAAAAATGGCAATGATTTAAAAGTTTATGAATTAATGGATCCAAACCGTTTTGCAACGGAAGTAAAGGGTGAGCAGCCTGAACAGCCAAAGCCTAATTTCTTTGGCTTGGCTGCCGATTTAAAAGCCCAATTAAGTCATCACTTAAGCAACAAGTTAATTGATTATTTAGGTACTACATATCCATTCTTTTACTATCATGAATTTGAATTGGGTAAATTCAATATTTACTTCGGAAATTGGTGGGATCACCGCATGTTTGGTGAACTGGATGCCATCAATGTTCAATTCAATTTTGCTGAGGACGAATACAATACCTTGGCAAAATCATTTGAACTTGAAGCCCAAAACAAGCGTGTCAATGATGACCAAATGCAGGAATTGGGACAAAAGAATGAAAAGTTGACGCAGTTAATTGAAGATCAAAACAAACGTGATCAGCGTAAGGAAGAGATCCGAAAGCAAATCAAGGAAAACGAAGCAAAGTCACCAATGCCTTGGGAAGCTGGAAAAGTTAAGGAAGAACATCAACAACTTCAAAATGCTTTGCTGGAGCTAACCAACATTGATGAACAGGCTTCCGATGGCCGGGCTGAAATTAAAAAGAACGAAAATCAAATTCTGGCTTTATCCAAAGAAGAGACCATTTATAATTTGGAAAAACAAAACATTCGGGCTTCGTTTGGCAGTTTTGAAGCATTTATTGATAACAATAACAACTTGTACGCCAAATACTTGCAGAGCTTGAGCAAAGAAACGCAGGTGACTGACGGTGAGTAATGAAAATAATGAAACTGAAAAGCAGGTTTTAACCACAACCGAGCTTTTAAAGAATTATACCAATGCGATTCAAACCGGATTGGATAACGGATCGAAGTATGTTGATGCATTTGAAAGTCTCAATACAACCAAAGAATTAAATGATTTATTGGCTGCAGCGGTTCAATTAACCAATTATCGACTCAACACTGATTTTGTCGAATTTCCACATCAATTTTCAGATGAAGACGTTCAACTGATCTTTCTCGAACGTTTGTTGAAGCTCTCTGATAATGCCAATGGATTTACCATTTCGAATGCTGAAAATGTCCAGAAGCTGCTGTGTACGTTTGGTTCACTGGGTGATAACACATTTACTTTCACCAAATCTACCAAAAATGAATCCGGCTTCTTCTTTGGGCCAACAGCTCATAATCGGCCTCTGTTCTATCTCAATCTTAAGAACAAGGAATTGATGTTCCATGGAACTTCATTAATCGAATACTTTGTTGTTGATCTTGAGGGACTGGACGTTTCCGCCATCAAGCAAGCACTACAAGTCATGATTCAAGCTGCTCAAGTTCTCAAAGAGACCTTTGGCTTCAAGATTGACTTTAATGTCCTCGATGGGGTTAATGGTGAATTCTATGAATTTGCTGCTGGTGAAATTCCAGAACCAATTTTGGATGAATTGTTCGTTAAATCAGCTGATAATCAATATATCCTGATGTCTGGTCAGAATGGCGGCGCTGCATTAACGTTGGATAACGATACCAAGCTCACTGTTTATAATGCCGGTGACGACGACCGTCCAAAGTGGGGAGCTACGATTCACGATAATGATCAGCAGGAAAGCTGGCTTAACCTGCTTTTGGATTATCCATTTATCAAGGATTGGTACCTTAACAATAAAAAGCAGTTGGATATTCTTTCAAACAAAATTGTTTTTGGATAGGAGTTAGCAATGGATTTACAAGCACTGATTGCCTCATCAGTTTATTTGAACCGGCAAATCGAGTCAAAAAAACAACTTCACTGGTCAAACGATGGCCGGGTAAAGAATGCTTTTGTCGCTTTGGATGTTGAATTAGCCGAAATGGCCAATACCTCAGAGTGGTTTAAAGTTTGGAAAATCCATCGAGGCAAAAGTGATCCGGACAAGACTCCGCGGGAGACATTGCTTTATGAGTATGTCGATGCAATGGACTTCTACCTCTTGATTTCCAACCTGAAGAATTGGAATCACGTTATTTTGAATTCAGAAAAAGATTTGGATAAAATCAAGAAATTCAAAAAAGAGGATAACTTGGACAAACAGTATTTGGCACTTAAGCGGATGCTGTTTGATGCCTACTTTAACCACAGCGGTGATAGCTTCAGCCATTCGTGGCGACTGTTCTTAAAATTTGGCTTAGTCGATTTTGGCTATACCGAGGAAGAAATTGTGACCGCATTTAACCGTAAAAATAAAATCAATGAGGATCGCCAAGACGATAATTATTAATTGTTATATTGAAAGAGCCATCCAAGTCAAATTGACCTGGATGGCTCTTTATTTTGTGCATCAAACGAACATCATAAACAAAAATCCCGTTTACCTTAATAGAAAGGTAAGCGGGATTTTGCTTTGTTTTAGTGTCGCAAGAGAGATTCGAACTCTCGACCTACGGTTTAGAAGACCGTTGCTCTATCCAGCTGAGCTATTGCGACAAATCAACACTAATAATTATATGAAATATTAAGGGGGTAGTCAATGTTTATTCAAAGGATTTGGGTTATTTCGTCGAAAACATTATGAATTCCTTAAAGATGTTGCATTTTTATTAAAGTTTTCGCCATTTTACACTAATAATTTGAACCCCTTGACAAAAAATAAGATAATAGAATTGTTCAGCGTAAAGCTGTCCTATCAATAGGAGGTGGACGTTGTGGGATTTGTAATTTTTATTGTATTTATTTTCATAGTTTGTGGAATTATTCAGTATTTTACCGATTCTTCAACAACCATTGGGGAGAATGGCAAGCATTTAGCTCAAAGAAAATAAAAGAGCAGCCGCCAGTAACGGTTGTTTTTTTATGGTTTTCAGCTTTCTATTGACGAACAGGCGGCGATTATGTATACTAGTAACGTTGTAATTGTGGCTTCCACAGCTACAACCGCTCGATTCAAGCTAGAAAGTTCTCAACACGTGTTGGGGCGCTTGTTCTCGGCGAGTCTAAGCAAATTAATAAGGAGGTGCACAAGATATGTACGCAGTTATTACTACAGGCGGTAAGCAATACAAAGTGTCCGAAGGCGACGCAATCTACGTTGAAAAGTTAAACGCAGACGAAGGCTCAAAGGTTACTTTTGATCAAGTTGTTATGGTCGGCGGCGATTCAGTTAAAGTTGGTACACCATTAGTTGATGGCGCATCAGTTACTGGAACTGTTGAAAAGCAGGGTCGTCAAAAGAAGATTACAATCTTCCGTTACAAACCAAAGAAGGGCTCACGTTCAAAGAAGGGCCATCGTCAACCATATACTAAAGTTGTTATTGATTCAATCAAGGCATAATTTACTTTGAGGTGACTGATATGATTAAGGCTACCATTAAGCGTTATCGCGGTCATGTTAGCGGATTTACAATTACCGGACACGCCGATGCTGGTGAATACGGACAAGATATTGTCTGTTCAGCAGTTTCAGTGCTCAGCATCACAACAGTTAACGGCCTCCAAGAGGTTGTTGGATTGGATGTTGATGTTGATAGTGATGATAAAAATGGCGGTTATCTATCAGTTGATGTGCCAGTCGTTACCGATTCCAAGAAGAGTATTCAAGCTGATGCAGTTTTGAATACCTTTGCGAATGGAATGGCTGATATAGCAGATAGCTACAGTAAGTATATTAAGTTAAATACAGCGAAATAAATCAATTAATCTGGAGGTGTAAACCTATGTTAGCAATGAATTTACAATTCTTCTCTCACCATAAAGGTGGTGGATCAACTGCCAACGGTCGTAACTCAGCTGGTCGTCGTTTAGGTACAAAGGCTGCTGATGGATCATCAGTTCACAGTGGATCAATCATTTATCGTCAACGTGGAACTCATATCTACCCAGGAAACAATGTTAAGCGTGGTAACGATGACACATTGTTTGCAGTAGTTGATGGAGTTGTTCGTTTCGAAAGAAAAGGACGCGACAAGCGTCAGGTTTCAGTTTATCCAGTTGCTGAAGCTGCTAAATAGCTCACAATATTTTAATTAAAGAGGCTGGGACAAAACTCGTGTTTTGCATCCCAGCTTTTTAATTATCTAGATCAGGATGCCATTTTAATTGGCTATTTTGGTTTAAAGTATTATATAATCAATATATGTTACATCACATTTAGGAGGAACAATCATGGCAATTTCAACTGCTGATTTTAAAAATGGATTAACCATCGAGGTTGACAACGCAATCTGGAGAATTTTAAGTTTCCAACATGTTAAACCTGGTAAAGGTGGCGCATTTGTCCGTTCTAAGTTAAAGAACCTTCGTACCGGTGCCGTTCAAGAAAAGACATTCCGGTCAGGTGCTAAGATGGAACAAGCACAAATTGATACCCGTAAGATGCAATACTTATACGCAGACGGTGATCAACACGTATTCATGGACATGGATACTTATGATCAAATTTCAATTCCTGAAGAACAAATTAAAAGTGAATTGAACTATCTTCAAGAAAACATGGAAGTTCAAGTTATCCAGTACGGTAATGAAACCTTGGGTATTGAGCTCCCTAACACAGTTACTCTCGAAGTTGCTTCAACTGAACCCGGCATCAAAGGTGACACTGCTTCAGGTGGCTCAAAGCCTGCAACAATGACCACTGGTTTAACCTTACAAGTGCCATTCTTCGTTAACAAGGGCGACAAGTTGGTTATCAACACAACTGACGGAACTTACATTTCACGGGGATAGTATTTCAATTGATCTGAAACGGAGGCTTTAGTATGGCTGAAGACACTAATATTACTCTTCATTCAAATGATCCGAAACTTGGCAAGATTGAAATTGCACCTAATGTTCTTGAAATTATTGCCGGGGTAGCGACTTCACAAATTGATGGCGTTAACCGCATGAGCGGTTCATTTTCCAACAGTGTAAATGAACTGTTGGGCCGCAGAAAAGAACATGGAAAAGGTGTCACTTTAACGTATACCAACGAAGAATTGACAGTTGATGTTTATGTTTATTTGAATTATGGCGTATCTGTTCCCAAAGTTGCGTTGAAAATTCAAAGTCAAGTTGAACAGCAATTGCTGTTCATGACTGGTTTAAAGGTCACAGAGGTAAATGTCCATGTTCAGGGTGTCATTCCGGAAAAGACGACCAGTACCGTTGATCCGAATAACCCGTTTGCTGACGACGAAGAAAATGGTGAGGACTAGTGGAATTAACACGACACCAAATTAGAGAAATTGCGTTCCAAACACTTTTTGCCCTAAATACCAACGATCAAACTGACTGGAAAGATTTCTTTCAGGTTTTGACAAGTGGTAAATACGGTGATGAGTATCCTGAATATTTGCATCAGTTAATTTCAGGAGTTTTGGAGCACAAGTCTGAAATCGATAAAACAATTGAAAAGTATTTAGCTTCCAGTTGGTCTCTCGAGCGAATTGCAAGAACTGATCTGATTATCTTGGAGATTGCCATCTATGAAATGGTTTATGTAGATGATATGCCTGCCAAGGTATCAATCAACGAAGCAATTGAACTCGCAAAAAAGTTTAGTGACGACCGTTCAAGAAAATTTGTTAACGGGATTTTGTCACATGCTTTAGAAGAACTGGTAAAATAGATTTACACATGTGTAAATCTATTTTTTTGTACATATGTTTATTTAAGACGAAAATACAAAGGAGCGGTTTCTAAGATGGCAACAATTATTGATGGTAAAGCACTGGCAAAAAAGTTGAATTCGCAGACAAGTTTAAGGGTTAAGAAACTCCAAGATACAAATGGAATCACTCCTGGTTTAGTCGTCATTATCGTTGGGACCGATCCGGCCAGTGAACGATATGTTAGAAATAAGCATCGAACTGCAAAGCGACTTGGAATTTACTCACTTGTTCGGCAGTTGCCGGACACCATTTCGCAATCAGAGTTATTGAAGATTGTTCAAGAATATAATGACAATCCAAAAATTACCGGTATCTTGGTTCAAGATCCATTGCCTAAACAAATCAATGAAAAAGAAATTACTCGAGCAATTCTTCCTGAAAAGGATGTTGATGGTTTCCATCCTATTAACGTCGGCAAGTTGTATCTCGATGATTCAACAAATTATCCCGTTGCTTGCACACCCAAGGGTGTCATGACAATGTTTAAAGAATACAACATTAATTTAAAGGGTAAAAATGCTGTGATGATCGGTCGAAGTGCAATTGTTGGGAAACCAATGGCAGCCTTAATGTTAAATGCCGGTGCCAGTGTTTCAATCCTGCACTTATTAACTAAAGATATTACTGAATACACTAAGAATGCTGACATCATTGTTTCAGCTACCGGAAGTCTCCACACGGTTACCAAAGACGATGTCAAGCCTGGTGCGGTTGTCATTGACGTCGGTCAAAACATCAATGAAGAAGGCCATCTGGTTGGTGATACCGACTACGCCGACTTATTGGATAAAGTTTCGTACATCACCCCTGTTCCAGGTGGGGTTGGTCCAATGACCATCGCAACCTTAATGCAGCAAACAGTCGATCTGGCAGAATGGAGCCTTGAACGTGGCAAATGATTATTTAACCGTCAGCGCCTTAACAAAATATATAAAAAGGAAATTTGACGTAGATCCGTATCTATCTAAGGTATACCTGACTGGTGAAATTTCCAATTTCAGGTTACGGCCGAATGCCCATCAATACTTTAGTTTAAAAGATGACAACGCCAAGATCAGCGCAATTATGTTCAAATCCGCGTTCAATCGAATCAAGTTCACTCCCGAAGAAGGAATGAAAGTACTCGTTGTCGGGCATATCTCCGTCTACGAACCCAGTGGCAGTTATCAAATCTACGTTGAACAAATGGAACCCGATGGCGTTGGTCAACTTTATCAAGCATATGAACAGCTTAAGAAAAAGTTGTCCCAAGAAGGCTTATTTAACTTACCTAAGAAGCCATTAAAACAGTTCCCTAAACGGATCGCGGTTGTGACTTCTCCCAGTGGAGCTGTCATTCGTGACATTATTACGACGGTCCGAAGAAGATACCCAATCGCCCAAATTGTTCTGTTTCCGGCCCTGGTTCAGGGGACTGAAGCCAGCACTGATATTGTCAGACAAATTGAACGGGTTAACCAAAACGGCACTTTCGATACTTTGATTGTTGGCCGTGGTGGTGGTTCAATTGAGGATTTGTGGCCATTTAACGAGGAAAATGTTGCCAGAGCAATTGTTGCCAGCAAGATTCCCGTTATTTCTTCTGTTGGTCACGAAACTGATACAACAATCGCCGACCTGGTTGCTGATGTCCGTGCCGCAACACCAACTGCTGCAGCGGAGCTTGCTGTTCCGCGGTTGGATCAAGTATTGGTGGATCTTAAAACCACGCAAAATCGGATTATCAATGCGGCATACCAAGTGATTCAAGAAGATAAGCTGCGTTTGAAGCGGCTTCAACAGTCAACCGTGTTTACCTCTCCGCAACGGATCTATGAGACGTTCTCACAACGCCTGGATTTGCTGACGCAACGTTTGTATAACCAATCGAACAAGATCACTGGTAAGCGCAAGGATCGCTTCAATGACCTGAAGTTAAGATTACGGCTGGTTGCACCAACGTATACGATAAAAGAACAGCAGCAAAAATTATCGACACTGCAGGGACGCCTTGATCGGGCATCGGCTCAAAACCTGAGAAATGTTAAACAGCATTATCAAATGCTGGTCGGGTCTTTGGATCATCTAAGCCCGTTAAAGATTCTCAGTCGAGGCTATACGTATACGACGGATGAAAAAGGTGATTTTGTGAAACGGGTTGCTGATTTAAAAACGTCCACAATCGATGTTCATTTCAGCGACGGTACGGTAAACGCATCGGTCAACAAAATTAACCAGAATAAGGAGAAGTAAAATGGCTGACAAACAAGATAACAAAACTTTTGAAGATAAAATGAACGAATTGGAAACCATCGTTAATCAACTCGAACAGGGAAATGTTTCCTTGGAAGAATCCATGGATAAATTCAAAACGGGTATTCAGTTAAGTGAACAGCTCCAAGACACGCTGACAAAGGCTGAACACACAATGGCCAAAATGATGGATAAAGATGGCAACGAAGTTGATTTTGAGGCTTCCAAAGATAAGAAGGATGATAATGATGGGAACCAAACTGACTGAGTTTGAAAACCTGTGGGTACCTAAGATTAATCAAGTCTTAGAAAACGAAATTGCGCCAGACACTGACCAGAAAACGCTGACTAACGCGATGAGTTATTCCGTCAATGCTGGCGGCAAACGATTGCGGCCACTGTTAACCTTGGCGGTCCTGACAAGTTTGGGTGATAATATTGATCACACCATTTTAAAAACAAGTTGTGCGCTTGAGCTAATGCACTCCTATTCTTTGATTCATGACGACTTACCAGCAATGGATAACGATAACCTTCGCCGGGGAAAGCCAACCAACCACGTTAAATTTGGTGCTGGAATGGCAACCTTGGCTGGGGACGGTCTTCAGCCGCTTTCTTTCCAATGGTTAGTCGACAATGATCTGGACAGTGAGACCCAAGCTGAATTGGTTTTGGCCCTTGCTAAAGCTGCCGGACCGCACGGCATGGTTTCTGGTCAAGCTGATGACATTGAATTTGAAGGAACCCGTCTGCCACTTGAAGGCCTTCAAAAATTAGACCAAAATAAAACCGGCGCTTTAATTCGGTACGCGGTTGAAGCCAGCTTGATTATGGGTCGGGTGATCCCCGAAAAGCGTCAGGCAATGTTGACATTCGCAGAAAAATTTGGTGAAGCCTACCAGATCTACGACGATATTCTTGATATCGTGGGAACTGAAGCCCAGATTGGCAAGCCGGTTCATCAAGATGCCGGCAAAAATACTTATCCAAATTTGTTGGGTTTGGATAAGTCCTATGAAATGCTTCATAAAACGGTAAAGGCTGCTCAGGATGCGCTAAGCCAGGCTGGGCGAGATTTATCAATTGATACCAGTTTGTTGAACGATTTTACCAGTTATTTTAAAAATAAGGACGAGAAATAGTATGGAAAAGCAACGAGTCGATGTATTACTAGTTACCCAGGGATTGTTTGACACCCGAGAAAAAGCCAAGCGGGCTGTTATGGCTGGTGAAATTCTGGGTGATAACGAAGAACGCTTGGATAAGCCGGGAACAAAGATTCCAGTGGATACCGATTTACATTTAAAAGGCAAACCAATGCCATATGTCAGCCGTGGTGGCTTGAAATTGGAAAAAGCTTTAAAGGTTTTCCATTTGGATGTTAAAGGTTTAACTGTTTTGGATATCGGATCATCAACTGGTGGGTTTACGGATGTCATGCTCCAAAGCGGAGCTAAAATGAGTTATGCCTTGGATGTTGGCAGCAACCAGTTGGTTTGGAAACTCCGTGAAGATCCTCGAGTGGTCGTCATGGAACACACCAATTTTAGATATAGTAAACTGGCTGACTTTACCAAAGGCCAACCAGAATTTGCTTCAATTGACGTGTCGTTTATTTCACTGGAACTCATTCTTCCGCCATTGAAAAGCATCATAAAAAAGAACGGCCACGTTGTTGCATTGATTAAACCGCAGTTTGAAGCGGGAAAATCAAACGTCGGCAAGCACGGAATTGTTAAAGATCCAGCTGTTCATAAAATGGTTTTGGAAAAGATTTTAAACTTTGCGGTCGCCAATGGCTATTCCGTTCAAAACCTTGATTTTTCACCTATTAAGGGTGGTGCAGGGAACATCGAATTTCTAGTTGAGTTGGAATCCGTTGATGAACCCGTCATGTCACCAAATGTTTCGATTGAAAAAGTCATTGAAAACGCTTATTCTGAGTTAAAGGGATCATAACCTGTATTTTTATTCAATTAATTGTTGGGGGTGTATTTCATGCGCAAAAAAGAACGCCAAAGACTCATCAAACAACTACTTACAAGTAATAATATTCAAAGACAGGAAGACTTTGTTGCTCTTTTGGATAAACAGGGAATCAAAGTGACTCAAGCGACGGTTTCCAGAGATATTAAAGATATGCAGCTGGTCAAAGTACCTTCTGTTACCGGGGGGTATCGATACAGCCTGCCAACCCGGAAAAATATTGACACAGAAAAAAAGTTGGTCCAAACGATTCGCGATTCGTTTGTATCTGTCGATTCTCAGGACAAACTGGTTTTCTTGAAAGTTCTTCCCGGCAGTGGGCCGGTTATATCCAGTCTGATGTATCAAATGAACTATAGTGGTATTTTTGGCACCATCGGTGATGACAATACTGTCTTAATTATTGGCAAAACCGAAGAAGATGCCCTTAACGTCAGAAATCAGATTAATGGCATGTTGGGCACTGATTAATAATCATTGAGAGGTTTAATCCATGTTACTTGAATTATCAATTACTGATTTTGCAATAATTGAACATTTGGATATCGATTTCCAGTCGGGGATGACTGTCTTAACTGGTGAAACCGGTGCTGGTAAATCGATTATTATTGATGCCGTGGGGCTTTTGGTTGGCGGACGAGGGTCACATGACCTTATTCGGACCGGAGCCTCTAAAGCTGTTATCCAAGGAAACTTTATCCTTCACGAAGATAATCCTACATATAGTGTCCTTGATGATCTTGGGATTGATCACAGTGACAGCAACGTTATCATTGAACGTGTCATTTTTGCAAACGGTCGAAATAGCTCCCGGGTAAACGGCATTATGGTTAACATTGCTACTTTAAAGCGAATTGGCGAGACAATTGTGGACATTCAGGGTCAAAACGATCATCAGGAGTTAATGCGTCCTGAACGTCATATCCAGTTGTTGGATGATTTTGCCGAAGATGAATTGACACCGATCCTACAAAGTTATCAGGAAAAGTATGATCAATTTATCAAATTGCGAAACCTTAACGAGAAAAAGCACCAAAATGAAAAAGAGTGGGCCCAAAGAGTCGACATGCTGAAATTTCAAATCAAAGAAATTGAAGCAGCGGACCTTCATGCAAATGAAGATACAGATTTAGTTGCCGAACGAGATCGATTAAATAATTTCCAGAAAATTCACGACGCTCTTCTAGCCAGTTATGAGGGTATTAACGGTGATGAAGATGCCAGTGGATCAATAGACTCGATCGGATCAGCAATGAGCTCAATGCAAGATATAGAGGATCTTGATCCGGAATTTAAGCAAATTTCAGATAATCTTTCGGGGGCGTTCTTTGCCCTTCAAGATGTCGCCAGTCAAATATCTGATCAGTTAAGCAACCTTGAATTTGACCAGGACCGATTAGACCAGGTTCAGCAGCGATTAAACACGATTTATCAGCTAAAGCATAAATATGGTGATTCCGTCTCCCAGATTTTGGAGTATCTTGCCAAAATCAAGCATGAATTGAAGCAGATGTCAGGGGATGCTGCGGCTAACGATGACCTTGATAAGCAGCTTGCTGCCATCAAGGCTGATTTGATTAAGGCCGCCACCCAAATCACCAAGATTCGACAAAAGTGGGCCAAAAAGCTTGAAAAAGCCGTTCATAAACAATTATCAGATCTGTATATGGATAAGGCGGTTTTTGAAGTTAATATCCAGCAAAACCGAACGCTTAATCGTTTAGGCGCTGATAAAGTTGAATTCTATATTCAGACCAATCCAGGAGAAAAAATGCTGCCGCTAGTCAAATCCGCATCCGGTGGTGAATTATCCCGGATTATGTTAGCGTTAAAGACCATGTTTGCCAAAGCGGCCGGCGTTACATCAATTATCTTTGATGAAGTTGATACCGGCGTGTCCGGTCGAGTTGCTCAAGCAATTGGGAACAAGATATACACCATCTCTCAAAAGTCCCAAGTCTTGTGCATTACGCATCTTCCACAAGTGGCGGCTATGAGTGACCATCATTACTTTATTGAAAAGCAAATCAGCCACAACCGGACAACCACAACCATTACTGAGCTCAACGCAGCTCAAAGTGTTGCGGAAATTTCCAGAATGTTGTCTGGAACTGCCATTACTAAATTAACCAAAGAACATGCCGGTGAATTGATTCGCCTGGCAGATGATGAGAAGAAAAAGATTCAAGCATAAAAAAAGCACCAACACGTTGATTGTGTTGGTGCTTATCATTTAATTGATCCAGTCAGAAGCTAATATTTCTTGATTGCTTTTATTTCTGAGATTCTGACAATCCGAGTCAATCGATTATCATCAGATTTGAGTATATAGCGATCTGTCGAAATCTTGGAAAGATAGCCGGACTGTTCTTCGTCCTGATCGTTAAATTCGATTGTGATAGGGAAGCCCTCATCAAGGGTTTGTTTAATGAAATAGTTAATCTGGAAGGTCGACATTTGCTTAATCTGTCGCGTGTTTCGAACGATTTCGAAGAAACGGTCATAGTTGTTTTTGAACGTTCTGGTAATTTCTGATAAGTAAGATTGTTTGTTTTGCATTTTGTTCACCCCGAACATTTGTTTGTGGTTTCATTATACGAACATTCGTTCGAATGTGCAACCCTTAACCTTAAATTTCTTAAATCAGCGTCCAGGACTTGTCAAACAACCCAAAAAGGGCGATAATAATGGGTACTACAAATAATTGAAGGGATTTTATCGATGGCTAAAAGAGGAATGTTAATTGTTTTATCAGGACCGTCCGGAGTTGGTAAAGGAACGGTACGAAAAGCGTTATTCGAGGAACCGGATGTTGATTTTGAATATTCGACTTCAATGACGACTAGAAAACCGCGCCCTGGTGAAAAAAACGGTGTCGATTATTATTTTGTTTCTAAAGAACAGTTTGAAGAAAACATTCAAAATGGTGAAATGCTTGAATACGCCAAGTATGTTGACAACTACTATGGCACGCCTTTAAAATATGTTAATGAAACATTGGAATCCGGCAAAGATGTTTTTCTTGAAATCGAAGTTAATGGTGCTATGCAGGTTCGTGCAAACGTTCCTGATGCTGTCTTTGTCTTTTTGACCCCACCAGATCTGATGGAACTTAAGCATCGTCTGGTTGGTCGTGGAACTGACAAGATGGATGTCATTAATAAGCGAATCAAAAAAGCTGTTGGCGAAATCAGCATGATGCGAAATTATGATTATGCTGTTTTAAACGACAAGGTTCCTTTGGCTGTTGACCGAATCAAGTCAATTATTAGAAGTGAACGATTAAAAGTTGCTCGGGTAATGCCCGATTATGAATCAATGTTAGGAGATAAATAATATGTTACTTTACCCATCCGTTGATAAATTATTAGATCAAATCGATTCCCGTTACTCATTGATTGCATTGGCAAGCAAACGGGCCCATGAATTGGACGCAGGCGCAAAACCATTGCTTGATAGCTACAAATCTCAAAAATCCGTTGGTAAGGCGTTGGAAGAAATCGCTGCCGGCGTATTAAAGATTGATCCTAAGGGAAAAGATTTTGAATAACATTTGAAAATGAAAGGACTGGAGCAAAACAGATGTTTTGCCTTCAGTCCTTTTTTCACGTTGACTGTATTCTTTGATGAATATCGGACTTACGCCAATTTTTAGAGTGCTTCTTATTTTTATCTGCCTCAGATTTGGTACAATAAAAGATGAAATCTGAAACGGGGTGAAAGAATGTTTGAAAACAAGAATGTTGCGGTGTTCGTCACTGGAAGCATTGCTGTATACAAATCATTGACATTGGTTCGGCAACTGGTGAAAAATCACAATCAGGTTCACGTCATTATGAGTGAAGCTGCCCAGAAATTTGTGACACCTTTAGCTTTCCAAACTGTCAGCAAGAATCATGTATTAACGAATGATTTTACCAGCAGCGATCCGACAATCATCCCCCACGTAAGCATCGCGGACACAAGTGATTTAGCAATTGTTGCGCCGGCATCGGCAAATACGATTGCCAAGATGGCTAATGGGATAGCTGACAATGTTGTCAGCTCGACTTTATTGACCATGTCGACACCAGTGTTTGTCGTTCCGGCTATGAATACGCACATGCTAAGCAATTTTGCCACCCAGCATAATTTAACGGTTTTAAAAGACGCCGGCATTCATGTCATGGATCCGGCAGAAGGCTTTTTAGCAGAAGGCTATTCCGGTAAAGGCCGAATGCCTGAACCAAAGGACATTTTAGACTGGGTTGATCACTCGTTTAGTTCAAACGGTCAGTCTTTGGCAGGCAAAAAAGTTGTGGTCACCGCTGGTGGAACTCGTGAGCCTTTAGACCCTGTTCGATACCTCACCAATCATTCATCTGGAAAAATGGGGTTTGCAGTTGCTGAAGCGGCCAAAAATGCCGGCGCAGAAGTTACCTTAATTGCTGCCAATCCATTGAAGACCATTCCAACAGATCTTCATGTTATCCAAGTTGAAACAGCCTCAGAATTACTAAAAACAGTTAAGGAACAGTTTCGGGATGCCGACATTCTCGTGATGGCTGCCGCCGTTGCAGATTATCGACCTGCCACGGTTGCTGATAAAAAAATTAAAAAAACTGCTGACAATGAAACAATGACATTGAAGCTGGTTAGAAATCCAGACATTTTAAAAGAAGTTTCTTCTATTAAGAAACCCGGCCAATTTGTAACCGGGTTTGCTGCTGAAACCAATGATTTAATTGCCAATGCTGAGAAGAAAATCAAGTCAAAGAAGCTTGACCTCATCGTTGCCAATGACGTTTCTCAAGCTGGTATCGGCTTTAATGCCGACAACAACCAAGTCACGTTCTTATTTGCTGATGGGAGAAAAGTTAAGACTCCCATTGAAAGTAAGCAAAAGATTGCTACAAAATTAATCAGTATTATTTCAAACGAATTTCAAGAATAAATGAAAGGAGGATCCGCTTTGCAGGTTGCTCAAGTCATTGTTGACGTGCCAACACGTCAAACCAACAGTCCGTTTAGCTATGCTATTCCGGATAATTTAGCTGATCAAATTCAACCGGGCATGCGGGTTCAGGTTCCTTTTGGCAACCGGAAAATTACCGGTTTTGTTGTTGGAATTTCGGATAAGTCCAGCTTTGAAGGTAAACTCAAGCCAATTTCGGATTTAATTGATTTATATCCGGTCATTAATCCTGAACTGCTTGATTTAGCTGCATGGATGGCGGATCAGACATATTCGTTTAAAATCAGCTGTCTGCAGACCATGCTGCCTGGTGGGATGCGGACAAAGAACAAAAAGAAATTGATAGCGACAAGCCAACAGATTTGTGACCAGTATCCGGCCATTTTCCATGGCCAACGGGTTGTTGACTATGATCGACAAAATTTTGATAATCAAAGTTTATCAACAATTCTTAAGCTTCAAAAAAATGGTGACATTTCCGTTGAGTATGATTTAACCAACCATTCCAAGCCGATCATGTTAAAGGCATATCAAGGCAACCTTGATGATCAACAGATAGCCGATGCACTTAAAACGGTTCGAAAAAATGCGGTTGGCCAAATTAAACTGTTGAATCTCCTGAAAAGCCATTCAAAAGATGCTTTTCTGGTATCAAAATGGGAATCGATGGGGGTTACGTCGAGTACCCTTAAAGGTGCTGAAAAGAAGGGCTGGGTAACGGCGACTTTAAAACGCCATGTCCGAAATCCGTTTTTACGACCGGTAAAGCCTAGTCAACCATTTAAATTGCATCCTGATCAGCAAAAAGCAGTGGAATCGGTTAACCACGCCATTTCAAGTAAAAAAGATCAGGTATTCTTACTTGAAGGTGTCACAGGATCCGGCAAAACGGAGGTTTATCTTCAATCAATTGCCCATGCACTTGAAATGGGAAGAACCGCTTTAATGCTGGTACCCGAAATTACCTTAACGCCTCAAATAGTCGGCAGAATCCGTAGTCGATTTGGCAATCAGGTAGCAATGCTGCACAGTGCCATGTCCAATGGTGAACGCTATGATGAATGGCAGCGGATTAACCGGGGCAAGGCCAAAGTGGTCGTAGGCGTTCGTTCAGCCGTATTTGCACCCCTAAAGAATATCGGCTTAATTATCATGGATGAGGAACATGACAGCAGTTATAAGCAAGCTGACAATCCCAGGTACCAAACCCGGGATGTTGCCAAATGGCGGGCAGCTTACAATCATTGTCCGGTTGTGTTGGGAAGTGCCACGCCGTCTCTGGAATCCCGTGCACGGGCAATGAAGGGTGTTTATACATTGCTCAGCCTGCCACATCGAATCAACCGTCATGCTTTGCCGCACGTTTCAATTGTTGATATGAAAACTGAAATGGCAAAACACCAAAGTGCATTGTCAACCCAGCTGGCTGATGCCATTCAGGACCGTTTGGACAAGCACGAACAAATTATTCTTTTGCTAAATCGGCGGGGCTATTCGGCATTCCTGATGTGTCGGGATTGCGGTTACGTTCCCCGATGCCCCAACTGTGATATTTCACTGACGATGCACAAAGATACCCATACGCTCAATTGCCATTACTGTGGCCATAAAGAGCCGATTCCGACGATGTGTCCGAAGTGTCACAGTAAACGAATCCGTTTCTATGGCATGGGCAGTCAACAACTCGAAGAGCAGGTCAAGAATATGTTTCCAACGGCCCGAGTTTTGCGCATGGATGTTGATACAACCCGAAAGAAGGGCTCCCATGAGGCCATTATTGATAAATTTGGTGCTCACAAGGCAGATATCCTGTTAGGAACCCAAATGATCGCCAAGGGCCTGGACTTCCCGGAAGTTACCCTGGTAGGTGTTTTAAACGCCGACTCAGCTTTGCAATTTCCTGATTTCAGATCCAGTGAGCGGACATTTGAGCTTTTAACTCAGGTGTCAGGCCGATCGGGACGGGCTGATAAGACTGGTGAAGTCATCATTCAGACGTTTAACCCTGATCACTACGCCATTCGGCTTGCCCAGACGCAAGACTATGAGAAGTTTTATGCCACCGAAATGCGGGTTAGACACGAGGGTAAATATCCACCATATTATTACACGGTTAAGCTCACTGGAAATTCTCCCAGTGAGAATCAAACGGCTTCGGAAATGTTTGGGATCATGAATTTTCTCAAGAAAAATTTATCTCCGAAAGCCATTATTTTAGGGCCAACGCCAAAAACGATTACCCGAATTAACAACCGGTATTATTATCAAATTATTATAAAATATCGTAAGGAACCCACTCTCAAAGCAACTTTGGACGATGTCTTGGTTCAATCACAAAAGAATCAGCGCCAGGGCATTCAAATTGCGATTGATAATGAGCCTTTAGACTTTATGTAATTGCATCATGAAAGGAAACGATTAATTTGACGACAGTTGTATTTATGGGAACGCCAGCTTTTGCGGTTCCAGTTTTACAAGGATTGCTTGATAAAAAATATGATATTTTATGTGTCGTCACCCAGCCCGACAGGCCGGTTGGCAGAAAACATAAAATTTCGCAGAGTCCGGTTAAACAAGCCGCAGTAAAGAACAATATTCCGGTCTTTCAGCCAGAAAAGTTAAGCGGCAGTCCGGAAATGCAGCGGGTAATTGATTTTCACCCGGACTTGATTGTGACAGCTGCTTACGGGCAGTTCCTACCAACCAAGATGTTAAACGCAGTTAAGATTGCTTCCGTCAATGTTCACGGTTCACTGCTGCCTAAATATCGTGGCGGCGCACCGGTCCAATATGCCATCATGAACGGTGACAAAGAAACCGGAATCAGTCTTATCTACATGGTTAAAAAGATGGATGCAGGTGATATTTTATCTCAAAAAGCTGTCAAAATTGAAGATGATGACGACACGGAATCCATGTTTAAAAAGCTCAGTTTTGTGGGCAGAGACCTCCTCTTGGAAACATTACCCAAAGTTATTTCCGGAGACGTTGCACCGGTTCCCCAAGATGAAAGTCAAGTTGTCTTTTCACCAAATATCAAACCTGACGAAGAGATCCTGGACTTCAGTCAAACTGCTTTTATGATCAATGCCAAGATTCGTGCATTGCGTCCGGACCCGGTCGCTTATACAATGATTAATGATAAGCGAACCAAGATCTGGAAAGCTGAAGTGATCGATCAGCACACTGATTTACAACCGGGATCAGTCGTTGAAAAAACGAAGCATCAATTATTATTGTCCGCAGGTAAGGGAACGGTTCTTTCAATTCTGGAAATTCAGCCCGCAGGCAAACCAAAACAACAAATAACAGACTACTTAAATGGGATTGGCCAGTCACTTAAAGTTGGCCAACAGGTGATTAAATAAATGAAATATACAACAAATAATCCACGCCAACTTGCCGTTATGACATTGGTTCGTACAAGCAATGGTTCATATTCAAATCTTCAAATTAACGCCGTTATTCAATCAACATCGATGGGGAATGCCGATAAGGCACTATTTACCAACATCGTATACGGCGTCATTCAACACCGACTGACTTTAGAGTACAAATTAAAGCCATTCTTACGTGAACCCGAGAAGACAGAAACTTGGGTAAAAGAATTGCTTTACACAGCAATGTATCAGCTTGAATATCTCGACCGAGTTCCAAAGCGGGCGATTTTTGATGAAACCATTAAGATTGCCAAAGTAATGGGTCATGATGGAACCAGACGATTTGTAACCGGAATTCTTCATCAAATGGATCGTAAGGGAACTCCTAATTTGAATGATATTCAAGACGAAAAGACCCGCTTATCAATTGAATACAGTGTGCCAACATGGTTGGTCGGCATGCTGGAAGACCAACTTGGAAAGGAAAAGACGGCTTCAATTCTTGCATCCCTCAACAAGGCACCTAAACAATCGGTCAGAGCAAATATTGCCAAAATTTCTCAGGCAGATTTACTGCAGGACTTGGAAAAAGACGGCTTTGATGCCGAACCAAGTAAAGTTTCCAGTGAAGGAATCATCATTAAAGACGGTCAAATTATTCACAGCAGCTTCTTCTCAGACGGCTTATTAACAATTCAGGATGAAAGTGCTATGTTACCAGTCGAATCAATGAATATTTCACCATCGGACAACATTTTGGATGCATGTAGTGCGCCTGGTGGTAAAACCACTCAAATTGCTAGCCGTTTGGATGGTGGCAAGGTATTTGCACTTGATATTCACAAGAACAAATTAAAGACGGTTCAACGGAACGCAACTCGCTTGGGTCTGTACAAGAAGGTTGAAACCTTTGAATTGGATGCAAGAAAAGTTGACTCAAAGTTCGAAGATGGCATGTTTGACAGCATCTTAGTTGATGCGCCATGTTCCGGATTGGGATTGCTTCGAAGAAAGCCGGAAATCCGTTACGACAAAACGATTGCCGACGTTAACCGGCTAAGTGAAATTCAGCTGCAGATTTTAAACGCTGTTTCATCCAAAGTTAAAACTGGTGGCACTATTACATATAGTACATGCACAATCGTCAAACAAGAGAACCAAGACGTGATTGCGAAATTTATCACAGAAAATCCTAATTTTGAAGTCACCAAAACAAAGACCGATATGAACTTGAATCCAGATAGCGACATGGTTCAGATTTATCCCGATGACTATGATTCAGACGGATTCTTTGTTTGTTCTCTTACTCGGAAATCATAACGGAGTTGATCAATTTGCAAATTGCTTATCAATCCTCGACTGGCAAAGTTCGTGACAAGAACGAAGATGCAGTCGGTGCGTTCAAAAATCAAGATGGCTTAGTTTTAGCACTAATTACGGATGGAATTGGTGGAAATAACGCCGGTGAAGTGGCTTCTCAAATGGTTGTAACGCACATGGGAGAGGCTTTTGAAGAGACGGCAATTTCCAGTTTGGATGAAATTGAAACCTGGTTTGAAAATCAACTTGCCAAGGAAAATACCGCAATTATCGATGAGTCAAATACCGATACGCGCTTGCACGGAATGGGCACAACAATTGTTGCGGCGCTAATTGACGGCAAGCAAAGCTTAATTGCCAATATTGGTGACAGCCGGGGTTATGTCTACTCAAATGGTCAGTTTACTCAAATTACAGAAGACCATTCATACGTTAACGAACTCGTTAAGCATGGGGATATTACCCCTGATCAGGCAAAAACCAATCCATACAAAAATATTATTACCAAGAGCTTGGGGATTAATAATGATTCGGCAGCCGACTTCAAGCCATATACTGCCAAGCCTGGCGATCAAATTATGCTTTGCACGGATGGTTTAACCAACATGGTTGACGATTCCGATATTGAAAAAGTTTTGTCAATGGATGAAGAACTCCAGTCCAAGTGCGATATGTTGATCTCGATGGCTAATGAAAATGGCGGCTTGGACAATATTACCGTCTTACTTGCCCGATATGATTCGGAGGTGACATCCGATGAATAAGGGTTATGTATTAAATGGCAGATATGAAATCATTGGTCGTTTGGGCGAAGGCGGAATGGCTGACGTCTATTTGGCTGAGGATTTAATTCTCAAGCGAAAAGTTGCCGTAAAATTGTTGCGGCTGGATTTTCGTGACAACCCCAAAGCTAAGAAACGGTTTCAGCATGAGGCCATGGCTGCAACTCAGCTCGATAATCCTCACATTGTCGGCATTTATGATGTCGATGAGGTTGAGGGGATGCAGTACTTGGTCATGGAGTACGTCGATGGGGAAGATCTCAAGGAATATATCAAAGACAGCTTTCCGATTCCTTACGCCGAAGTCGTCAATATTATGGAACAGATTTGCTCCGCTGTGAGTGAAGCTCATCGACACAATATTATTCATCGTGATTTAAAACCCCAAAATATTTTAGTTGATAAAAATGGCTATATTAAGATTACCGACTTTGGTATTTCCAGAGCTGGTAGTGAAGACACGATGACCCAAACAAGATCCATTATTGGGTCGATTCATTACTTGTCACCGGAACAAATTAAAGGCCAGATGGCGACTGCTCGTTCGGACATTTATTCTTTGGGAATCATTTTATATGAGATTTTGACTGGCAAAGTCCCATTTAACGGTGATACGGCGGTTTCAATTGCGATTAAGCATTCACAAACCCCGATGCCGTTTGTCCGGGACTTTGACCCGCGAATCCCACAAGCATTGGAAAATGTTGTTCTCAAAGCAACCGCCAAGAACCCTGACGATCGTTATCAGAGTGTTAATGAAATGGCAGCGGATCTCAACACTTCTTTGGACAAGTCTCGGGCTAACGAGCCCAGGTTCACGGTTGAACCCCCTGCAGACACAGCTAACGAAGAAACAAGGGTGATGCCCTTTGGCCCTTTGAACGAGACGAATGCATCAGCCGATGCCAATCCCGCCAAAAGAGAACCGAACAACGATCATCCGGATGCTGAAAAAAATGACAAGAAGCCCAAAAAGAAACACCGTCGTCGCTGGTTGATCATTGGCGGCATTATCGGCCTGTTGGTTATCATCATCGCATTTCTGATGATCATGACAGCTACCGGTAAAACGACGGTCCCAGTTGTCTCCGGAACCTTGGAAACCGAGGCGGAGTCAAAGATCAAGGATGCCGGTTTAACGGTTGGTGATGTCAAATATCAAAGCAGCACCAAAATCGATCGTCACCGGGTCATTAGTTCCAGTCCTAAAGAAGAAACAAAGGTTAAAAAGGGGACAAAAGTCAATTTGGTTGTTAGTTCGGGTCCTCGAATGGTTCTGGTTGGCAATTATGTTGGCCAAAAGTTCGATGTTGTTAAACAAAAACTTGAAGATGAAGGATTCACCGTCCACAAGCGAAATGCACCATCCGGTTCATTCCAGTCTGGTCGGATCCTCCAACAGGACTTTCAAGCTGACAAACGTTTCAACCCGAATACCAAGACATTAACATTTGTCGTCTCAACCGGTGTTAAACGAATTACGCTGAAAGATTTGACCGGCATGACCAAATCACAAGTGATTGCTTATGCAAATAAAGTCGAAATCAATCCAACTTTTGACTACACATATTCAAGTGACCAGCCAAAAGGCCGAGTCGTTCGTCAGTCGCCAAACGCGAATGAGTCAATCCAACAGGGCGGCAACGTTGCTGTTTGGATCTCTCGGGGAACAAAGAAGGATAGTTCTGATGAACTAAAGAGCTTCAACACACGGATTACGATTCCGTATCTTCAAGAAACCGATACAACGGACGCCTCATCCAGTTCAGCATTAGATGAAAGTGGGGCATCTGATGAGTCATCTGCCGATAATAACAGTGGATCCAATGAAAACGTTGTACTGATTTACTTAAAGGATCACGATCACAGCTTATCCAATGTATACAAGCAAATGGTCATCACAAAAGATACCCAAGTCGTCTTGCCATTTAAACTGACCAATAACGAAGTTGGTAAGTACAAAGTGGTTCGAGATGGCAAAACAATCATGCGCGACAATAATGTCACGTACGATTCACATTAATAATTACTGCAAATTAAAGTCACTTCTCTTATAATAAAGGGGAAGTGACTTTTTTATCGAGGTGATCAATTGAAACAAGGAAAGATTTTTCAATCTTTGAGTGGCTTTTACGATGTCCATTCAGAGGGTAAAGTTTATCGAACTCGTGCCAGGGGGAATTTTCGCAAACGCAAAATTACACCATTGGTTGGTGATGACGTTGAGTTCCAAGTTGAAGATGAGAACAAAGGTTACATACTAAAAATGCTCCCAAGAAAAAATTCGTTGGTCCGACCGCCAATTGCTAATATTGATCAGGCAATTGTTGCAACGGCAACGACTCAACCGGAGTTTTCCAGTAATTTACTTGATCGTCAGTTGATTGCGCTTGAAATCAGCGGCATCACACCGATTATTTATTTTACTAAAACTGATTTGTTAAATGACAAGCAGATGGCTTATTTTAAAGAATTGGCGGCAGATTATGCCAAAATTCCTTATGACGTGATATTACCTGACAAGGCCTTTGATGAAAATTCATTGGACCATTTGCGTCAATTGTTTTCAGGTAAAGAAAATGTGATAATGGGACAGACAGGTGCCGGTAAGTCGACACTTCTCAATCATCTGGCGCCTGATTTGAAATTGGCAACCGGAGAAATTTCCATGGCCCTGAATCGTGGAAAGCATACGACTCGAAAAGTTGCCCTGATGCGGGTAAATGATGGGTATATTGCTGATACACCGGGATTCTCTTCGTATGATACCCTGGAGATCGATTATCGAGAGCTGGGCAGCTACTTTCCTGAATTCAAACGGGCATCCGTTAAGTGCCGATTCAGGGGATGCGCCCACGTCAACGAACCTGATTGTGAAGTTAAAAAGGAAGTTGCCGATGGTCAAATTATGGAAAGCCGATATGAAAATTATCTCCAGTTATATACCGACATCAAAAATCGGAAACCAAATTATAAAAAGTGAGGAAGTTCATTATGATTAAAGTTGCGCCTTCAATTTTAAGTGCTGATTATGTTAATTTACAAAAGGATATTGAAAAGGTTGATAAAGGTGGAGCAGAAGTGCTTCATATTGATATCATGGATGGTCAATTTGTTCCGGCATTGTCTTATGGTCCTGGTTGGGTCAAAGCCATTCGTCCAATTACCAAGATGACCTTGGACGTTCACATGATGGTTGAATCACCAGAACGGTTTATTGATCAATTTGCCGACGCCGGTGCTGACATCATTGGGGTCCATGTTGAAGCAACCCCTCACATTCACCGGGCATTGCAAATGATCAAGAACAAGGGTGTTAAAGCTGAAGTTGTTATTAACCCTGGAACACCGGTTTCTGCAATTACCCCTGTGCTTTACATGGTTGATCAAGTCTTGGTTATGACTGTTAACCCTGGCTTTGGCGGTCAAAAGTTCTTACCAGAAACGGTCAAGAAGATCGCTGAATTAAATGAAATCAAGAAGTCACAAAACCTCAACTTTGATATTGAAATTGACGGTGGTGTAAACGATCATACCGTTGTTGGCGCCTATAAAGCCGGTGCGACAGTTGCTGTTGCAGGGTCATACGTCTTTGATGCTGACGATCCTGTCAGCCGAATCAAAGCCATTAAGGATGCGACGAAGTAAATGAAAGTATTAAATTTGTTAGTTGGCGGTCCAATCGACCTCTGGCCTGATGAATTGAAAAATGGCCAGATCAAGGGCGACTGGATTGGTATTGATAGGGGCAATCTTCATTTAATTGATATGGGAATTGACCCGCTGGTTGCAATTGGCGACTTTGATTCACTGAAACCCGAAGAACTTCAGTTGGTTCGCAGTCATATCAAAGATATTCGGCAATCAATTCCGGAAAAAGATGATACTGATACGCAACTTGGTTTAAAGGTTGCACTGCAGGAGCACCATGCCGACCGTTTGGACATCTACGGCGCAACGGGCGGCCGCTTGGATCATTTCCTGGCAAACTTATGGATGGTCTTAGAACCCCGTTTTAAGCCGTTTGCTCCCAAGATTCGAATGATTGATAAGCAAAATACGCTGACGTTTTTCTTACCCGGTGAATACCAGATTGATAAGGAACCCGATAAAAAGTATTTGGCATTCGTGGCACTTACACCAATGGATCACTTAACCTTATTTAATGAGAAGTACAAGTTAAATGATTATCAGGTAACTCATCCTATGTCACTGGCCAGCAATGAATTTGTTGGTCAAACTGCCAAGTTTAAATTTGGCAGTGGGGTCATGTGTGTCATTCAAAGTAAAGATATTAACCGATTCAATTAATGAATTCGAAGTTATGTAAAAATAAAGGCATCTTCCAACAATAGTTGAAAGATGCCTTTATTTGAATGGGC
>NZ_BJVK01000018.1 GCF_007989105.1 Lentilactobacillus kefiri
TGATTAAATTCGAACTCGGTATCCTCTTGTTGCTTGAACCGCAGCTTTCCAACCCCGATATAATTTCTGACGTCGGGAGTCTTCCATATTTGGTTTGAAAGTTCGGCCAGGTTCCTGAAGGCTCTTGATTTCATCAATGTCTTTCCAAAAGCCGACTGCCAAGCCAGCCAAAATTGCCGCACCGAATGCCGTCGTATTTTCATCGGCTGCCCGCTGAATCGGAATATTTAAAATATCAGCTTGGAATTGCATCAGATAACTGTTTCGTGAGGCACCACCATCGGCCATTAATTCTGGGATGTGAATATTGGTGTCTTTTTCCATTGTTTCAATGATGTCTTTGGTTCCATAAGCAATTGACTGCAAAGTAGCTTTGACAAAATCATCTTTAGTTGTTCCACGGGTCAGGCCAAAGACCGCTCCACGGACATCTTGTTCCCAGTATGGCGCACCTAAACCATTGAATGCCGGAACAACGTACACTTCATCGTCATCTTCGGAATTCATGGCTGCCTGCCGTGATTCGGGAACGTTGTCGATTAACTGCAAACTGTCAGCCAACCAGGACAAGGCGGTCCCAGCCGCGAAGATCGATCCTTCAAGGGCATAAGTGACTTTCCCGTCTAAATCGTACGCAATGGTGGTTAACAGGTTGTCATCCGAAATTTCCGGCTTGGATCCCGTGTTCATCATGATAAATGCACCATCACCGTAAGTGTTCTTAATCATGCCGGGTTCAAATGCCAACTGCCCAATCAAAGCGGCTGACTGGTCACCGGCGATCCCGGCGATTGGAACCTCAATCCCATAGAACTGATAGTTCTTGGTTGTTCCATAAAGCTCACTGGAAGTCTTCACTTCCGGCAGCATTGACTTGGGGATGTTTAATAATTTCAAAATGTCATCATCCCACTGGAGAGTGTGAATATTAAACAGCATGGTACGACTGGCATTGGAAAAGTCGGTCACATGGTACTCCCCACCGGAAAGTTTCCAAACCAGCCAGGTGTCAACGGTTCCGAAAATTAATTTGCCCTTTTCGGCACGTTCTTGAGCACCGTCAACGTGGTCTAAAATCCAACGGACTTTGGTAGCTGAAAAGTATGAATCAATAATCAGCCCGGTCTTCTTGTGGATCATGCCGGAATACCCGTCATTCTTCAATTTACGGGCTAGACCAGCGGTTTGCTTTGACTGCCAGCCAATGGCATTATAAATCGGCTCACCGGTCTCTCTGTCCCATATAAGCGTTGTTTCACGTTGGTTAACAATCCCAATTCCCTCAATATCTTCGGGATGGATTCCAGCATCAATGAATGCAGAAGAAATCACATTCAAAACGGATGTCCAAATTTCGTTGGGATCAGTTTCCACCCAATCGTTGTGGGGGCTAACCTGCTTAACAGGTTTCGACGCTTCAATAACTTTGCGGCCGTTGTGATCAAAAATCATTGCCCGGGTGGAAGTGGTACCTTGATCAATTGATAAAACATATTTTGGTGTATCTGTTAACATCAAATTCCCTCCGATCACTAGAAAGCGATTACATATTCTCTGAAAAATTTTTAAGTAACTTTGATTTAGTTATAGTATACAGCCTTTTTGACTATATGAAAAAAGCACATTATGAACTATACCATAACGTGCATCGCAATTCAAATTGCCTGTTCAATAACTTCTGTGAAGTAATATTCAACTAGACCAATTATCGTTTTACTTGAACATGAATATCGTCGCCGTTGTCATTGAGCTCTTCGTCGTAACTAAAGTTGGCGTCAGTGAAGTAATGCTTGATTTCCTTGTTGACGTTCTCGAGTGGACGGTGATCCCCATCCTGACGGTTAATCACGATTTCGTATTCCTTCTTGTCATCGTCGGTGTTTACAAAACTATAAATAACATCAACAGTATTTAAAATTTCTTGAATCAATTGACGTTCAGTCATTTTAATACCCCTTTCACTTAACCTATATATCCACTTTAGCGCTAAATGCAAAAAAATGCTCATAAATTATTCTTAAGGTTGCGCTTGTGAGAAAAATTGTTTACATTAAGCAGATTTGTGAACTATAATTAATTTTATCATAAGAGGTGACAATGGTGACTATTGCAACGAAAGAAATTTCAAATGAATTGATGACCGCATACAAAAATCACAAGCTCGTACTGCTTGAAACCGTTGACGGCACGCTGACTGGCAGTGTTGCTGCAGTCAATGACGATGAGGCCTTCATCGAACGGCCAGCCAAAGGTGTTATGGTCATCAAGTTGGGGAATATCAAAAAAGTAACCCTATTAAAGTAGTCTACATAGACGAATAGGTATTTTGTGAGGCGCTTCGTGGATTTCTGCGGGGCGTTTTTTTGTGTGGGATGGAACACGCCAGTACTGCAGCACTTATTTTATCTTGTGCTCCCTTCTGCTTTTTCCAGTGGACGACGGCCCTGGACCCACTGCTGCACAAGAAAAAGAGTTCGTTAAATCATCTTTGGGATATAGCACTTATTTTATTTTCTGCTCCCTTCTGCTTTCGAAATACGCTCCGACGACCCAGGGCCCTACTGTACAAGAAAAAACGGACAACGATGAACAGGTTCGTTCATCATTGTCCGTTTTCCCTTGTACTCCGGGCCCTAACCGGGTCTCGTCGCGCTCTACTTGTTTTTCTCATACATCACATTTTCAAAACGTTTGCGTAATTTTTCCGTTAATAAAATAATGTTTTTAGGTGGTCGGTTGACGCTGAAATCGAAGCAGAATCTCAGTGGGACTCCCATATTATAATCTTCTTCATATGCCGCAATTTTTTCCGGATCAGCATCCAGCTTATAGCCCATCAGTACTTGCATGCCTAGGCGCTTATGTTGATCCCAATTATTCATGTCTCGATGGCTGCTTAACAATGTTCCGATCTTAATGCCATCCAACGCTCTGATTAGCGTCTTGGCATTGCTCACCTTATGCTGAGCGCTCAGGAAGACAAAGTATCGACGCATCACTGGAATGACTGACGTGAAAAAAACATTTGTTGCCGCGATTTTTGCAGGAAATAAATTTAAAATAACTTCTTTGACAGATTTTGCAGAATATTGCCGTGGACCTCGTAATTGATACTTATAGGCTAACCCAACAAATGCTTGGGTAATGTAGCCGGCAGCTGCTCTTTCCGGTTTTGTTAACTTTCGAAATGAGCGGGTTGTTTGAAATCGTCGAAACCACAGACGATTATTTTCGAAATGTTTTTCAGCTTCTACTTCCGAATATTTTTGTTCCACAAGACCGCCTCCTCTAATTTGAATATTAACACGAATTGCGGAAGAACAGTACCAATTTGACCTGTCACGCCCTTACCTATATGTGTTCAAACCAAAGCAAATATTATACAATGAAGTTCATCGGAATTTTAAGGAGAATTTGAAGACATCATGGCTAAAATGAAAGATTTCAAACAGCGCCTGTACTATTTGGGCCTGTCAATCATTATCAATTCAGCTGGAAACGCCCTGGCAATTTCATCAAATCTGGGAAGTGCCGTTTGGACCGGTTCTGCGGTTAATTTATCCAAATGGGTTCACATCCCCCTGGGCACCACGCTGTTTCTCTATGGAATCATCGTCACTCTGGCAAATCAGCTTCTGCTGGGATCGTTTGACCGGCGGCGATTCTTCTCAAACCTGCTCTATACCGTCCCATTCAGTTACCTGGTTGCCTTCTTTACGTTGATCTTTAACTCGCTTGGCGTCCCCGCAATGGACTTCTATATTCGACTAATCTTGGATATTATTGGTCTCTACTGTGTCGCAATGGCGGTTTCCATGTACGCCCGAGCCAATTTGATTATGCATCCCAACGACGACTTGGCCTACATCATCCGGTTCAAATACATTCACGGCAGTGCGGTGCTGTCTCAGTGGCTAAGCTACATTCCGCCAGTCATCATTATCACTGCTTCATATATTTTTACCGGCAAGCTGTACGCAATTGGTTTCGGAACCGTATTTGCATTAACCTTCCAAGGATCGATGATGAAATGGTCCGATACCCACGCCTTTCCTAAGCTCAAGCACCATGTCGATCTTTAACAAATTCAGCAATTTGCTTAAAGGTCTTTTTTGTTTCCAAGAGTTTAAACCACAACGTGTAGTCATGCCAGACGTCTTTAAATTCAGTCACCAGTGGATTTGTGTTTGCTGCATCAGTCAATGCCTGCACGAATCGACGATTGGATGGTACCAGCATTTCATTCGCCCCAAAGAAAATTTGGATGTCTCCCAAATCCTGTAATTGAGAAGAATCACTAAAATCAACCCACGTTTCTGGTGATGTGCCGCTTTCGAACCAGCCACCGATTTTTTGGAGAGTC
Organism: Lentilactobacillus kefiri; assembly: GCF_007989105.1. Classification (GTDB taxonomy): domain Bacteria; phylum Bacillota; class Bacilli; order Lactobacillales; family Lactobacillaceae; genus Lentilactobacillus; species Lentilactobacillus kefiri. The sequence goes on from NZ_BJVK01000018.1 coordinate 4,364, forward strand.
GGTAAATCCAGAAGCACGTCTTCTTGAGACCGCTTTTCAATTTCCGGATCAGTGAGCTTCATGTCCAACCATGGTGAAATTAGGCTGGTTCCCGCTACTTTTCCGGGATTGTTTACCAGCAGCTGCAAGGCCAACTTTGCCCCGGCAGAATCGGCAACAACGAAAGTCGGCAGGTCAGAATCAGTGGCAATTTCAAAAGCCTCCTGAGAGAATGCCAGCAATTCATCCGCATGATGATTCGGCAGCAGTGGGAAATCCGCCACCTCAATTCGGCTGTTTGACTCGACCGCAATCTTGGTGATCATTTCCAGCTGGTCTTCATTCATTGGTACCGTGAAGGCGCCACCATGAAAATACAAAATCTGACTGGTAGGATTCGAAATTGGTTCGAATGTCACCAATTGACCATTTTTAACCGGATAAATTTTGTATTTATCCTGATTTTGACGAAAAATATTGATCTTCTGATTGGGTTTTAAAAAGCTGTGAGCAACGTTTTTCTTGTAATCTTCGGTTCGAAATTTCTTGAGTAACCGCTTAGCCATAAAGCTCATAGTCGTTTCTCCTTTTTCATATAATAACTATCATAAATGATTTTTTAAAGCAAATTTATCTGATAAATTTCAAAAAGTTCACAAAATCTTCACAATTTGTTCAACCTTTGGTCATATTCATTCTATATAGTAAGTATATAAACATAAAGTGATACGTCATTTTATGTAGTAATAAATTAAATCCCCCTTTAATTTATTACTTTTGTATTCATATTCTTCCCCTAAGAATATAGGTAACTTGAGATAAGACATCCCCGTGTCTTATCTTTTTTGTTCCTTATTTTGTATCACTCCAACAAATTTTGGAAAGTCACAAAATCTTCACAATTTATTCACACTTTAGTTAAACATTTGGGGTATCATTATTTTCGAATAGAAAATTCGATTTGCTATTCACCTCATATTTGTCAGAAATGATAAAATCAATTTTGATTTACCTTATCTCCCCCTCAAAAAAAGATTAAGGTAGTAAAAGCAAGGTAGTCCCCCTACCTTGCTTTTATTTTCCTCTTTGAGATATCGTTCAATCAAATTGTAGAACAATCTACCGAGTTAAAACGTGTTCCGACGATCCAGATGCTAACTTCTAAGGCCACCTTGTTCAAAACCAAGTTCAGGTTTTAAACAAGCCGACCTTAGAAACCGCATCTCCCAGATCTCGTCACACTCTCCAAAAGTTCACAAAATCTTCAAAGTTTCGTCTAAGTTTAGTTAAATTTGTCCTGTATATTTAAATCATGAGCAAGAGATAAACGTGATTTATTTCTACTCACCCCCAATAACTTTTGGGCGGTAAATTGATCCCCCCATTGATTTACTGTCCGTACATCATATTCATATTCCCCTCAGAATATTGAACTAAAAGACCTGACTCCCCCGTCGGGTCTTTTTTTCTATGCTTAACGATTTGTCGATTGGCGTATAATTAATGAATAAGCCATTCGAAAGGAAGCCAACCAATGCCGAAGTACAAGCCCAAGTATCAATCCAGATTTAAAAAGCATTATCAAAATATGATCCGAGCCAACCGGTACTCCAAAGCCGACTTTCAAGAAGTTGAAGAACAAATATTAAGCGGTCAGCCGGTTGCTGAAAAGTATGACGATCACGTGATTAAAAGCCATAAGCCACGGCGGGCACTGTTTGTTAAAGGCAGTTGGCTGTTAATCTATGAAATTGTCGGCGATACGGTCAAGTTCTTAGATACTGGAAGGCATGGCGAAATCTGATAACCCAAAAGCCAGCTGAAACTGATGATTATCAGTCTACAGCTGGTTTTTGTAAATGGAAAATGATTAAAATTTGTACAAATACGTATCGAGACCGTCAAACCATAATGCAGGCCGATGATCATTGGTCGTATATATCACTGCATAGTCGCTTACATCATCATATTGCACATAGGTTTTACTGCGAAGTCCAAAAACCCAATATTTTTTATTATGGTATGTCCGCGTGTAGCATCGCAAGCTGGACTTTTGAGAATCTTTGGTATCCGGTGCCTGACCAAGAAAGACAAATCCAAAATATACGCCGGGATGAATTTGTTCCTTGGCTTCACAACTATATTTACCAAATTGGAAAACGATATGCGAATATTCTTTTTCCTTATTTTTGGGAACTGTCCACGAACCATGAAATTTTGTAGGAATATTTTGCCAGGCGTCTTTTGGTAATTGATTAGGTAAGTAGTGATATGCATAAACCGGCTTCCCGGTTGAAAAGGCTCTACCTGCAAAACGTCCTTTAATAGCTGGCTGACCATTATGATGTCCCGATTTTAAATAAATCGGCCGATAACCTTTTATCTTAAATCGCCAATACCCATATTTATTAGGCTTGATTACCTTTACCCGGTTACTTTTGAGTGAGGCGGCCAATCCAGACCTTTGATTCATTTGCGAAATAACTGTTTTTGTCACCTTAACCCTTGTGTACCAACCATGACGATTACTGTAATACCACGTTCCCCGCAATGCTGCTGGCGTCGTTGAAACTGTCTTTGCGTTAGCCTGTACTTTTGTAGTTTGAACATTGGCAAAGATTCCAAGAAGTCCCAACCCAACTAATGCTTTAATTATCCATTTTCTATGCATTATTGTTCCTCCCCCCTAATAATTTTATTCTAATCCAACATTGAGGATGGAAACAGGGATTTTCTATAAAATGAAATTTTGAAATCAATTTAGTCCCAAATCAATCTGTAACTTCTTTCATCCTCCAAATCATAATAAAGCGCCCCTCCTGAACCGGAAAACCGGCTAGGAGAGGCGCTTAATTTGTTTTTTAATTATTTCTAACTAATCCAATCCAACTCTGGCAAAGATTTCACCAACATGACGAATATGGTAATGGTAATCAAATGCGTCGTTGATTTCATCTTCACTCAAAGCGTCGGTAATCTTCTTGTCGCCTTCAACCAAGTCACGGAATTGAATTCCCTTGTCCCATGATTGTTTGGTTAATGGTTGAACGAGGTCATAAGCCTGTTCACGAGTCATTCCTGAATCGATCAATTTAAGCATTACCCGTTGACTGTAAATCAAGCCATAGGTAAGACCCATGTTGCTCTTCATGCGTTCTGGGAAGACCGTCAAACGATCAAGAATACGAGTGAAGCGGTGAAGCATGTAGTCCAATAAGATCAAAGTATCTGGGATGATGATTCGTTCTGCGGATGAATGAGAAATATCACGTTCATGCCACAAAGCGACGTCTTCATACGCAGTGACCATGTGACCACGGACAACTCGAGCCAAACCACAGATGTTCTCGGAACCAATTGGATTCTTCTTATGTGGCATTGCAGATGAACCCTTTTGACCAGCATCAAAGTGTTCTTCAACTTCATGAATTTCAGAACGTTGAAGGCCACGGATTTCGGTCGCAAACTCTTCCAAACTAGTGGCAATTAATGCCAGAGTTGAAATGTAGTCGGCATGCAAATCACGTGGAAGAATCTGGCTGGTAATTTCTTGTGCCCGCAGGCCAAGTGAATCACAGACATATTGTTCAACAAATGGTGGCACGTTGGCAAATGTCCCAACGGCACCAGAAATCTGACCAGCTTCCAATTCTTTGGAAGCAGTTGCGAATCGACGCTTGTTACGATTCATTTCGGAGTACCAACGGGCAAGCTTTAAACCAAATGTAGTTGGTTCTGCTTGAACACCGTGAGTCCGGCCGATCATAACCGTGTCTTTGTATTTTTTAGCTTGCTTTGCGATAACATCAATAAAAGTATCAATATCTTTACGAATAATTTCATTGGCCTGCTTGATTCGAACACCCCAAGCGGTATCAACAACATCCGTACTGGTTACACCGTAGTGGACCCATTTCTTTTCTGGACCCAGTGATTTTGATACGTCACGGGTAAACGCAACGATATCATGATGGGTAACAGCCTCAATTTCGGCAATTCCATCAACATCAAACTTGGCGTTCTTCTTAATCTTTTCAACGTCCTCTGCTGGGATTTTTCCAAGCTTGGACCAAGCTTCATCAATGGCAATTTCAACTTTAAGCCATGAAGCATATTGGTTTTGGAGTGACCAAATGTTACTCATTTCCGGTAAAGAATATCTATCTATCATAACGAGTCCTTTCTACTAAATAATGACAAGATAATAATACCATATTGTTCATGTTTTGACCATATTATGAGAAGAATAATTACCTTTCGTTCGTATTCGTATTTAAAGTCGAATATTAAACGTTTTACTTCTGAAAATTATTAACCTTTTGGTTGATTAATAGATTGCAACTTGTTATCATTAAAAATGCTGGGTAGATTCCTGGCAATAAAATTTAGAGGTGTTCATATGTCATCTATTGTGATTGTTGGAAGTCAATGGGGCGACGAAGGGAAAGGTAAAATCACCGATTTATTCGGTCAAAGCGCCGATATTATCGCCCGCTATCAAGGCGGAGATAATGCCGGTCACACCATTGTGTTTAATGGCAACAGCTACCATCTGCAACTTATCCCATCAGGAATTTTTGATCAGGAAAAGTACAGTGTTATTGGTAACGGAGTTGTCGTTAACCCCAAATCCTTGATCAACGAAATGGACAATTTGAAAAAGGATGGGATTAGTACAGATAACTTGAGAATTTCAAACCGTGCTCAAGTCATCATGCCTTACCACATTCTCTTCGATGGTCTGCAGGAACAAAAGAAAGATTCCAAGATTGGTACAACTAATAAGGGAATCGGACCTGCATACATGGATAAAGTCGAGAGAATTGGAATTCGAATTGCTGATTTACTTGATAAGGATACATTTGAAGAAAAACTTCGAAACAATCTCGCAGTCAAGAATGAGCTACTCACCAAAATCTACGATCATGAACCACTGGAATTCGAACCAATCTTCAATGAATACAACGAATACGCCGATCGAATCCGTCCTTACGTTGTCGATGCTTCCTATATTATTAACAACGCACTGGATGATCACAAGAACGTCTTATTCGAAGGTGCTCAAGGTGTGATGCTGGATGTCGACCATGGAACTTATCCATTCGTTACCTCATCCAATCCAAGTGCCGGCGGTGCCGCTGTCGGTACAGGTGTTGGTCCTAACCGCATTGATCACGTGATCGGTGTCTGCAAGGCCTACACTTCACGAGTTGGTGAAGGTCCCTTCCCTACTGAATTGAAAGACGCCACTGGTGATCACATCCGTGAAGTCGGTCATGAATATGGGGTTGTTACCAAGCGTCCTCGCCGAATCGGTTGGTTCGACAGTGTTGTTCTTCGCCACTCAGCCCGTGTCAGTGGTTACACCCACTTGGCATTGAACTGTCTGGATATTTTAACCGGTATTAAAACTTTAAAAATTTGTGTTGCTTATGAATTAAATGGTAAAAAGATCGACCATTACCCTGCAACTTTGAAAGAACTCAATCAATGCAAGCCCGTTTATGACGAGCTGCCAGGCTGGGATGAAGACATCACCAAGTGCAAGACATTTGATGAATTGCCAGCCAACGCTCAGAACTATTTGAACCATGTCCAAAAAGCAGTCGGTGTTCCTTACGCAACTTTCTCAGTCGGTCCTGACAGAAAACAGACTAACGTCGTTGAAAAAGTGTGGTAAAACCTAGTGAGCGAAGCAAAGCGATTAGAAGTCGTGGCATAAGTCTCCTTTAACAGAAATTCCTGCATTTGGAATTTGTGTTAAAGGTGCTTATGCGCAGACTTCTGCTTTGCGGAGCTGTCCTAATGTCGTGAACGGAGTCAGGCAGTTAAAAACTGTCCCAAAACCTCGGAGGTAAATCATGGAAGTATTTGATTACGATGACATTCAACTCATCCCTAACAAGAACATTATCAAAAGCCGGAGAGATGCTGATACTTCAGTAAAATTCGGACCTATGACATTTAAGATTCCTGTCGTTCCTGCCAACATGGAAACAGTGATTAATGATGATTTAGCGGTTTGGCTTGCCCAAAACGGTTACTTCTACATCATGCACCGGTTCCAACCAGAGAAACGTGAATCCTTCGTCAAGATTATGCACTCAAAGAAGCTCTATGCTTCAATCAGTGTGGGTATCAAGCCTGAAGAATATGAATTTATCGACCAATTAGTTGCCGACAATCAAAAGCCTGAATACATCACTATTGATGTTGCGCACGGCCATTCAGATTACGTTATTCAGATGATCCACTACATCAAGGAACAGTTACCAGAAAGTTTCCTGATCGCTGGAAACCTGGGTACTCCGGAAGCCGTTCGTGAAATTGAAAACGCTGGAGCCGACGCTACCAAAATTGGTATCGGACCTGGTAAGGCATGTATTACCAAGCTCAAGACCGGCTTTGGTACCGGCGGCTGGCAGTTAGCCGCATTACGTTTGTGCTCAAAGGCTGCAAGAAAGCCAATGATCGCTGACGGTGGAATTCGTTTTAACGGCGACATTGCCAAATCCATTCGTTTCGGTGCTTCAATGGTCATGATCGGTTCATTACTTGCCGGCCATGAGGAAACACCAGGTAACCTGATCAGTATTGATGGCAAGAAATACAAGCAATACTGGGGTTCAGCTTCAGAACGTCAAAAGGGTGCCTACCGCAACGTTGAAGGCCGTCAAATGTTGGTCCCATATCGTGGCCACATTGCCGACACTTTAACCGAAATGCAGCAAGACCTTCAGTCATCAATTTCATACGCTGGTGGCCGTAAGTTAATGGATATTACCAAAGTTGATTATGTCATTCTTAAAAACTCAATTATGGATGGTGACTAGTTAAGCTACTGACCATTTCATTTAAGCAGTCAAGTCGAAATGCAAATTTTGATTTGACTGCTTTTTTGTATGTTTTGAGCCAACTTTACACATCAAAAGGAAATAATTCTTGCCATTTATATGCCAATACGTCTAAACTAATATCTAAACGATTCATTCTGAAGGGACATGAAGGTAATGAATAATTTATTCGATGTATTAAAAATGGTAAGATTCAACCATTTTGGCTTTGACCCAGCTCAAGTCGTCATCACTGATGTCGCCGGGAAGCCCAATTCAATTTTGACCGATCTTTATCGAGACGTTGTCAGCAAAATCAACCTCTTTATCAATTTGGATGAAGCCGACAACCCACAAGAGGTTATCTCATCACTAAAATTACATACACCTCTACCACTGGACGTATTGGATGAATACGGTAAGATTCTTGATGAGCCTTTATTGGGCATTAACTTCGCCCCACAAAAGGGTCAAATGGAGCTGTTGGTACGTGGGTAAATTTGCATCAAAATGCCTATGAGCGCATTTTAATGAGCCTCAACGATATCTGTTATTAGTAATAGACTTGGTCTATCAACTAATGACGGATTTTTTTATTATCCTTGGACATATATCACACAATCGCTTTAAATTGCACTAGTCACCAACGTTAGTTCAGTTGAACCATATGACACAGAACACAAAAAGACGATTCAAGCAGCCTCACATGGCTGTTTGAATCGTCTTTTAGTAATAATGATCAATGAACTAATTGTTCATTTTAGTTTACTTTTTAATTAATCCAATATACTTCCAAGCAATCAGTAAACCAATCAACAAGATTCCAACTACCGTTAAGGCAATTTCTTGCTTAGCTTTAGCACCAGTTTGTGGCAATTTTCCTTTAGCAGGAGTAACCGTTTGAGGGGTGCTTGCTTGAGGATTGCTTGCGTGGGTGGTGTTGGCTTGTTGAGTTGTTTTTCCTGACTGGGTAGGAGTCTTCGTAATCTCGCCGCCTTCAGAAGTTGAATGAGTACCAGGTGTTATTTTATCAGGTTGTCCTGGAACTTTTGGCGTCTTAGGTGTTACAGGCGTTACTGGTGTATCTGGCGTGTGCGTATTCTTCAAGGTAACCACACCGTCTTTAACTGACTGCTGGCCAGTCGTAGAGGATGTATACCCATCCGGAATTTTAGTCTCGGCAACAGTGTAGATAATCGGATTACCATCGGCATCAGTTTCTGGTAAATTGTCAAAGGTTGCCGTGTAATCATTGCTTGAATCAAGTGTTACAACTTGATCCGTTGCCTTGCCATTTGCATACAGGGTTGCTGTAATACTTGGTGCAACAGTTCCATCTGGAACTCCTGACCATTCCTTGACGACTTTGATTGATGTTTTCTTTGGTACAAACACGTTAACCAAAGTTACAGCCCCATCTTTAACGACTTGTTGGCCAGTGGTGGTTGAAGTGTAGCCGTTTACGGCAGTTTCGACAACCGTGTAGGTAATCTTATTACCCTGATCGTCAGTTTCGGGTAAGTTCTCAAATCGGCCTAAATAACCGTTCGAACTATCCAGTGTGATTGTCTTATCAGTCGGCTTACCATTTGCATACAGGGTAACTGTAATTGATGGCGTGTTCGTTCCTTTTGGAACCCCCTGCCAAATCTTATTCACAGTTACTGATGTCTTGTTTGGAACATAGTCATTAACAAGGGTAACAACACCGTTCTTTACCGGCTGCAAACCAGAAGTACTTGTGGTATATCCTGCTGGAACAGATTTCTCAGCGACAGTGTAAACAATTGTCTTTCCATTTTCATCAGTTACTGGTAACCCTGTGAAATCAGCAGTCCAATTATTTGCGGCATTCAAAGTAACGGTCTTGGTGGTTGCTTTACCATTGGCATACAAGACTGCCTCGATGCTCCGATCTCTGGTATCTGAAGTTGGAACACCCTTCCAGATCTTTTTAACAGTGATTTTAGTCTGTTTTGGAATATAGTGGTTAGTCAATGTTACTTTGCCATCAACAACTTTGATTTGCCCACTATTATCAGATTTGTAACCACTCACTTGTGATTCAACAACGGTATATTTAATTGTTTGGCCCTTGGAATCGGTCTCAGGTAAGTTTTTAAATTCACCTGAGTAACCATTCTGACTATCCAAGGTAAGTTTGTCATTGGTTGACTTGCCGTTGGCATATAAGGTAACAGTTACTGAAGGTGTCTTGACACCATCTGGAACTCCTGCCCAATTCTTGTTGACTTTAATGGAAGTCTTATGGGCAACATATTCATTGACCAATTTTACAAGGCCATCTTTATTAGCCTTTTGTTGGCCAGAAGTGGTTGTTGTATATCCATCTGGCAGAGACTTTTCTGCAACAGTGTACTTGATCTGCTTACCTTGACTGTCTGTTAGAGGCAAATCGGTAAAATCAGCCGACCACTTATTGGCATAATTCAAGGTAACGGTTTGTTTAGTTGCTTTACCATTAGCATACAAAACTGCTTGAATAGACAACTTCTTCCTATCTACACCTTTAGGTATGCCTTTCCACGTTTTCTTAACGGTAATCTTGGTCTGCTTCGGAATGTATTGGTTAGTCAATTTCACCTTACCATTCACAACTTTTACTTGACCATTCTTGGTGGTATCATTTGTGAGTTTATATCCATCAACTGTTGATTCAGAAACGGTATAGTCAATTGTTTTGCCGTTATCATCGGTTTCAGGAAAATTATCAAATCTAGTGGAATAACCATTCTGGCTATTCAAGGTTTTATCATCGATCTTCTTACCGTTTGCATATAAATTAACGGTGATTGATGGCGTTTTGACGTTGTCAGGAACTCCCTGCCAGTCCTTATTGACCGAAACGGAGGTCTTATGGGCAGTGTATTCATTAACTAAGTTTACAACGCCATTTTTATCAGGCGATTGTTTGTCTGTGGTAGATGTATACCCTGTTGGAATCGATTTTTCAGATACAGAATATTTAATTGTTCTTCCTTGATCATCAACTTGAGGTAAATTAGAGAACGCTCCAGCATAGCCATTTGCCTTAGTCAGTTCAATTGTTTTCCCAGTTGGTGTTGTGACTTCTTTACCATTTTCCGTAACTGTCTGATATAAGACTGCGGTTATTGATGGCGTGGTGATCTTGTCAGGAACACCTTTCCAAGTTTTCACAACTTTAATTGTCTCTGGAACAAACTGGTTCGTAAATGTAACTGAACCATTGGCCGGTGCCTGGTCACTGTCAGTAGATTTATATCCAGGAACCGTTGGTTCTTTAACTGTGTATTTAATTGTATTTCCAGAATCATCTTTTACTGGCAGATCTGTAAATTGAGCAGCCTATCCGTTACTCGTATTAAGCTGACGAGTCTGACCCGTTGAAGTTGTGGTATCATTTACGGTTTTATACAAGGTTGCTGTAACTGGAGGCGTGTTGACTCCTTTAGGAACGTCCTTCCAGACCTTGTTAACCTTGATTGAAGTCTTTGCCGGAGCATAGGTATTAGTAATTGTCACATCGTCAGTTTTATCATCAAGCGATTGTGAACTTGTAGTGGCAGTGTAATTGGAGACTGGATCTTCTACAACAGAATACTCAATTTTCTTCTTATTTGAATCCAGTGTCCAAAGATCCGTGAACGTTCCCTTCCAATCGGGTGCGGTCAATGTAAGTGATTTCCCAGTTGAAACCGGCTTTGAATCTCCATCATGTTTTGCGTATAATGTTACCTTTATACTGTCTGGCAGTTTAACATCATCGGGCTTACCCACCCATTTTTTCGTGACATTAATACTAAACTTTGTACCATAACCTTCTCCATGACCACCAATTGTAAATGTTCCTTGGGTAGTCTTGTTGATAACAACAGATTTACCATCACCACCAGTTCCATCATTTGGAATATTTCCAGTCAGGTCCATATTATTCTGAAGTGATATTCCAGACCCACTTTGCAGGTATCCCTGATCAGTGATCTTAGTGAGATATTTGATATTGATTGCTTTGTTTAACGTACCATTCCACTGAATGGAAAACTTAGCGGGGTCACTAGCCGAATATAAAATTGTGTAATCCGAATCAGGGATAACGTTATTATCGTCATCTGTAATTTGGATAATCGGTTTTGATGTTATAGGATCCAATACAATTTTTTGTTTGTCAGTGTTTAACAATGTGTCATTAATCAGCAAATTATTCATTTGAAATTTTCCATCATTAACACGCGCATCCCACATAACATATTGATTTCGCTTATCACTGGTTTGTGGATAATTCACATTTTTGAAATCCCCGCTGAAAGACCAGCCATTCTTACCAATGTATGGGTTAGACTTAGAATCATCTTTGGATCCATTAACTTCAAATGTCAGTGTTCCGCCACGACCGTTCACATGTTCACTATAATAACCATTGAAAGTAATTGTACCGGTCTTGGATCCGCTGTCAGGAGTGAATCTTCCAATAACAGTACCATTGTTATCAAATATATCGAACGGTTGTGCATCATGAAGTGTAATTCCAGCAGGTAAAGTGACTTTTGCAGTATCGCCATTCTTTACAACAGTCCCATCCGGGATTGTGTATTTATATCTTAATTTGTAGTTAGTGTACTTCTGCCAATTGTCGGTTACCGACGAATCAGCTTTTATCCAATCGGTACTTCCGTCTTTTTGATAGTAGGCGTCATTGCCTCCTAAGCCTGTTACACTGGTGCTTATGTCAGCCGCCTTTACACTATGAGTCTGAGATCCAACACCAATAAATATTGAAACTATGAACAAGAAAATACCGAGCCATTTCCAAATACTTCTTGAACTGAACTTAATTTTTTCGTTCACGATAAACACCCCTCCTGTAACAAAATGCATGTCGTATTGCTAATTGAATTTAGTTAACCAGCACTCTTTAATTACCAAACGATTATATCATGGGCATAAAATATTCGCAAGCAATGCATTGATCATTATATTATTCAGGTGTTAAATAGTATAACCTTTTAAAAAAGTTATAACATAACTGCGGGATAATGCCGATAAATCAACAATTTCAAACTATTGGTTTATTATAAAAGCAGATGCAGTACTTGCAGAATATATATTTCAGAAAAATGGTTTTTAAATGCTAATCAGATTTTTGTATTCATATAATGTTATCTTATGTTACCAGCATTCACCATTGTTAGTCAAAAAATTAATGATTTATTCAATATTATTGTTTTATAGGTCAAAAATAGGATATTTCCAGCCGAAGAACTAGTATTCTCGATCAAGTCCGACTAATTCTTCACCAAAAACATTTTGAGGTTCCTAATTTTTCCCACTGGTGAAAAAAGGGATCTAATCACTTTGTGATTAGATCCCCCGCCAACCCTTTGATTGACTTGTTTCCGTTCAAATTTAAACCGTGTACAGCATATCAGTCTTTATTGGACTGAATTTGTAAATGAATTTCGTCTTTATCCACAAATGGGCCGATTTGAACCATATTTTCGTTTGCATCATACCGATACAGAATTGTAAACTCGCTGTTCACACTAATCTTTCTAGTAGGCTTACTAAGATGATAGATGTCAGATAGTCTTTCAAATTCCGTCGGGACAACTTCAACACTGTTAAATGCATCTCTCAAGCCATTAATTGTGTTGTTAAATTCAGCCACAAATTCTTCGATAGTCTGATTGCTTGCATTTCGGTGCTTGCAATTATTAATGGTAGAAACCAACGATTCATAAAAGGATCTGGAATAAAGTACACGAGTCAGCATCTTCATTTATGCCACCCGTACTTTCCTAACAGTTTTGCCATTTCATCTTCTGTTAGGGTCCGATTATACTTGAAGTCATCAAACCCCTTTTCAATGATTGTTCTTGCACGATTAATGTCAGCTTCTGTCATATCCAAAATTAATCGCTCCCCTTTTTGCATAAAATACAGCTCATCACCCTCGTGAATACCTGTCGACTTTGGAAGAATAACCCCTAGGGAGTTCCCGATCTTCCTGACTTTAATTTTCTTCATAACATTCCCCCAATGATTGAGTAGAAATTATTGTAACACGCATTAAGACCGTCAAATGCCATTTCAAAAAAAGGTGAAAAAACTTCACAATTCCATAATTAGGTATTTATGTCTTCACACTTTTATGCATTTTAAAGAAACATATTCCGTATTTTTCATGACAGATAATGAATATTTCCCTTGAACTTGCATAAAGTCAAAATTGAATGTTATAACATTACTTACATATTTTAATTATCAAGGCGGTGCTTAGAATAAAGGCTGAAGCGGCTTTAAAATTTCGATCAATTTAATGACCTCGCATGTGTAACACATCGGAATTTTCGATTAAACACTTTAAAGTTTTCTCAAAGCACCATCAGGTTACCAACCACTTGGTATCCCCTCTTAAATGCAAAATGAAACCAATTATGTTAAAAGCACATGGAATATCTTATTTGTAATGGATAATAGTACTAATAAAGCATGCTTGCAAGCATTTCGACTATTTTTTGATCAGTCAACAAGACTATTCAGTCGCACAATTGATTGAAAATGCACTGATACTTGTCATTAATGACAGGTAGCAGCGCATTTTATTTTGGAAGTTTAATTTCACTGTAGATTCAGTGAAGATCAATAGGCTCCGTGAATCACCAATTTCTTATTTGCAGTAATGTAATCACCATTGCTTAACTGATAACGGGTGGTCAAATTATGTTTAACCATCTTCTTAACTTTGAGGTGAGAACCTGTCTTGTGATGCTTCACTTTCTTGGTTAAATTGGCATTCTTATAAGCATTGACACCCCTCTTGGCAATCACTGTCACTTTCTTGCTCTTAGGCATTGATGAATAGTAAACTTTTACCACAAACTTTCGGCTGGCCGTGATATAACCAACTTTTCCAGCCGTTTTACTGTGATGATTAACATCTTTTACTTTGTATCGAAGTGCCCCGCCGTTTGAACGGGCGTAGTCAGTCACCACAAACATTGGACGGTTGATCCGTTTTACCTTTGGATATTTGGCAATCCGTTGGTCCTTTTTAAAATTAGCGTTCTTGTACAAATAAATTTTCTTGGTTGCGTATACCACAGTACCTTCAGTTGCCGCATAATTCGGCAGTTGGGTACCGTCTGGTAATGTTCTTGGTTCCGGGAATTTTGGTGTACTTGAGATAACTTCCTGATTGGCAACACTGTTGCCGTTTCCGCTGGTGCTGCTTGAATTATTGTTGGTCTTGTTACCATTATTATTTGGTGTTGGTGGCACAACCTGTTTCTTGTATTTAAATGTAATCTTGGTGTCATCATTCATTTTGCCAGTAATCTTCTTATCGCCGATCAGCGTATAACCGGCAATTTCTGGGGCCTAATCTGAATAAGCTTCACCAGGCATCAATTCTTTAGTTGTCGCTGGATGACCTGGAATGGCTTTACCCTGTTCATCGAGATATTCAATCGTCAAAGTTTGGGCAACCTTTTCATACACAAAGGTGGCGGTTGCACCAGAACTATGTTGTTTAGGCCGCTTTGCAACCGAATCGATATATCTTGGCTGCAAAATTGCTTGAAACAGCAAATCATCAACGTTGGTCTGCATATTGGCATATATTTTAGAATCAGAATATACGTATGTCCCATATGGCTTGGGATTTCGGATGACGGCCGCAACATAACGGTAACCATCAAATTCTTTTTGGAACGATGGATCAGGATCCGGAACTGCATCGAAATCATACTTGATAGAAGGTTTTAATTCTTTCCCATTAACATCGGTATAAAAGATTTTTAGCTTGCCTGCTTCACGTTCCAAAGCACCTTCAGTTAACGTAATCTGTTCAGGCTTTGGATTATTGGTGTCCTGGTAAGCAAAGTACAGGTTGACGGCTTTGTCATCCGCTGCTCTGGCAGGATTCATAACGTACAGGCTCACTAACTTTGCGAGTTTCTCTGCATCAGTTGCTTGATCCAGCTCATAGTAGTACATAATCTGCTGAGCCGATTTATTATCTGTATGATACCCTTTGATCGTATATCGACCATTATCAAAGCTGAGTGGAACGTCTTTGGAGACATCCACACCGCCAGCTTCCGATGACACAATCTGCTTGTTATTAAACGGTGCATCAATTGAATTTCCATTCAAATCCACAGCGTGGAGTGTAAATGTTACATCATTTTCAGCTGCCCCCGCAGTTGACTGTTGGAACAACAATCCCCCAAATACCAGTGTTAAAACAAATACAACTATCAATCGAACTGTTCGAGTGAGGCTGAAACTGCCAGTCTGATCGGACATATCGGTATTCCCCCTTATTTAGTTGAGTCCCCTTAACCATATTACAAGAATAATTGTAGCAAGATCTAATTGCAAAAGATACTTTTATGTACCAAAAGTTATCATTATGAGTACTTTACTAATAATGGGCAGCTCGGGTCATTAGCATTTCAATCAAATAAAAAAAGACACAGCTAAAAGGTTCTAGCCATGCCATTCTACATTTACAATTTAACTCACAGAGTTCACCGGTTATTCAAGTAATCGAACGTAATCCACCTGTTCATTATCAGACAGTTCAAAAACCAACTGACTGGTATCAACCTTACGGGGAACTTCCAAGGTATACATAATCGTATAATTTCGACTGCCATCCTCATCACGCTTAATGGTGACGTCCGTATTTTCAATATCGATATGAAACTTTTTCAAAACTTGCTTAATATATTTTGTCGTTTGGTGCTCATTCAACTTGATCTCAAGACGATTAATATTGCCCATTGGAATCAAGTAGGCTAACGCTGTCAATGAGAAGAAAATAATCAACGTGCCAAATGTTGCAATCAAATAATAGCCATATCCCAGTGCAAGGCCAAGACCCGCTACTGACCAAATGCTGGCAGCCGTTGTTAAACCTTTGACAGTCTTATTGGTCATGATAATCGTTCCGGCACCCAAGAATCCAATTCCGGAAACAACTTGGGCCGTTAGTCGGGCGGTATCGGCTGATAATGCCCCAACAATTTTTGGGTGGGCAAAATTGTAATCAACCGTCATACTGGTTAGCTGGCATTGAATCAGTGCAATGATACAAGCACCAATACAAACCAAAATGTGCATCTTCATACCGGCAGGACGCGACTTTCTCTCCCGTTCAAACCCGATGATTCCACCAACAAAAATAGCGGCAACCAATCGGGCAATGATTTCTGGATTAGTTAAATTAAACATCGAATCCCCCCTTGACATGATTCATTAGTTATAGATTTCCAAATTCATATGCATCTATGGCTAATTTACCAAATAACTGGGGAGATGTAAAAAAAGAAGATTGGAAATGGAAATATTTGTTTGCGAGGATATTTTCTCACCTAAGCCTACCTTTAAATAAGAAAAAGCAACCAACGACGGACAAGTCCATCATTGATTGCCGTTCGCCTGCTATATAGCCGAAACGTGCTCCGACGGCACTGATCCCTGCACCTAACCAAAAAAAACGGCTCAAGGAATGAAAACATTCCTCAAGCCGTTTTTCCGGTTAGGCTACGGGATCACCCGTGCCTAGTCGCACTCTAAATCTTTAATTTAATGCCCAAGCACCCATACCTTGTGAATGGTAGAGACGTGCTGCGTCATTTACTTGTTCGCGCCAGTCATTACTTGTAGTGTAAAGTGATTGGTACAAACCATGAGCAGTTGAGCTAGGGTTTTGTGCAGTTGGGTTGTTTCTTGATTCACGGTAACTGATAGCCATCCAAGTTGATGCTGAAACACCAGTCTTTTGTTCCATCAATTGTGCAGCTTGTTGAGCAACTGAACCACTAGTAGCAGTTGTAGTTGATGCTTGGCTGCTTTGAGTAGTAGCTTGAGTTGATTGAGTTGACTGTGTTGGTTGGCTGTAACTCTGAGTCTGTTGAGCAGTTGTGGTTGCGGCTGCTACATGCGCACTACCTTGAGTATTTGATGAGCTGTTAGCTGAAGGAATAGTTAATTGTTGTCCTACAGTGATAACATTTGCATCCTGAAGATTGTTGGCACTCTCGATAGCCTTAACTGAGGAATTGTATTGTTGTGAGATTCCCCAAACGGTGTCGCCTGACTTAACTGTAACTATTGTGCTAGCTGAAGCATATGCGGATCCTGCGAAGAATAAACCAATAGCTGCGGCTGAAGTTGCGAAGATCATAGATAATACTTTTTTCAAAATTACACACTCCTATATCTGTGTTCTGTGTCTAGAATTTTTGTTGACCTCGTCGATCAACAATACATAGTGTATAGTTACGAAGTTACCAACAAATATCACGCGTATTAAGAAAAACGGCTTTGATGTAACTAATGTAATGTATGAGTAATGTTTGTCAAAGAAGGAATCTGTGATCTTTTAGTAAAACGTTATTAAAAGGGCATTTCTAGCTGTTTTCATGAGCTTTCAAATGTTTCAAACCGATGCCGGTAAAGCCACTAATAATTGAAAAAATCGGTGAAGAAAGACTAAAAATTGCAAATGGAAGGTAATGAATCGTCGGAACTTGAAGCGTATTTGCCGCAAATACTCCGGCAACGCCCCATGGAATCAGGTAATTAATGACGGTTCCGCCATCTTCCAGTGCCCGACTTAAAGCAACCGGCGCTAATTTTGCCTTGTCAAATGTTGATTTAAAGGCATTTCCTGGCAATATGACTGATAAATACTGCTCACCGACAAAGACATTAACCCCAATTCCACTTAATATAACTGCCAAAATCAAGGAACCATCCGACTGTAATTTTCGTGACAAAGGATCCATCACGGCCTCGATGACCCCGAATTTCATTAACAAACCACCTAAGGCCAGTGCTGAAATAATCAGTGCAATTGTCGCCATCATGCTGGAAATCCCGCCACGAGTCAATAGACTGTCAACGTTCTTATTGCCGGTATGTGACACGAACCCATTTGTCAAAATATTGATAATGGCTTGAATCTTGGTTTTAGGATCTTGAACAAAGATCATCCCCACCGCTACCAAAATATTAATAAACAGCGTTGGAATTGCCGGAATTTTTCGCCATGCACATAAAAACATTAAGATAATAGGAAGAAACGCCCAAAAAGAGATACTGAAATGTTGGCTCAAAACGTTGATAGTCTTGTCAATAGACGCTGTATTTAAGTGTGCATTTGTGCGACCGATAATGAAGAAAACAATTAATGACGTAAAGAACGCTGGAATGGTTGACCACATCAGGTTACGAATATGGCTAAACAAATCGGCTCCAACGACCGCCGATGCCAAGTTGGTGGAATCTGAAAGCGGTGAGGTCTTATCACCGAAGATGGCACCGGAAATCACAGCCCCGGCAATCATTGCTGGATTGATTCCCATTGTGAGACCCATGCCGAGAAAGGCAATTCCGATGGTGGAAACAACCGTAAAGGCACTTCCAATTGCCGTTCCAACGATGGTGCAAACCAGAAAGACTGATGGCAGGAACCATTCGGCACTGATCAAATGAAATCCGTAGACCATCAGTGATGGGATAACCCCCGCTGCAATCCAGGAACTGATCAAGGCGCCAATCAGAATAAAAATAAACATTGGAATAATTCCGGTTGTAATGCCGTCAATAATTCCTTGATTGACAGAATCCCAAGAAAATTTGCGGGCTTTGGCCCAGGCAACTAACAGTAATATGACAAATAGAATCGGAATCTGTGGAGAAATTTGCAGTTTAATCACACTGAATCCCATGATTAATAACATCATCAGCAGAACAATAATCCCCTCGGTTAAACCAATCTTTGGTGCTTTAGCTTCATTTTTCATCGTTATACCCCTCTATTTAGTATGTATTCTTGCAACAAAAAAGCGTCTCTCAGTCCAAAACGAATTGGACTAAGGGACGCTTATCACGTGGTACCACCCAGTTTAGTCGCTCACAGGCGACTCACTCACTAGATGATATCGGTTCTAGTTATTATCCGTAAAAGTTGTCCACGGTATTTCATCAACTTGCCCTGACCGGTTCGCATCATCCACCGGCTTTCTTACACCCAGACAAACTCATTACTTCATGTGGAACTTAAATATTTGATTAATAGTTGGTGCTTCGAACCCCAAAGAATTCTTCAGGATAGTAAATCTTACCGCCCTTATTGAACAAGGCGCCATCATATAACGGCTTGATCAGGTTGGCATTAAAATCAACATTGACAGTTGGTAAGATGTCAAAGTTGTCAGCTGGAACATAATTGTTTTTAAAGAAGAAATCTGAATTATCAATTGCACTGACAGCTCGATAACCGGCTAAGCGGGCACGAGTTTCCAATTCAATGACCATTGCCTGGCCAACCCCATCGTTCCGGTCACTATGAAGGACCCCGATTTCAACAATCGATACAATTGGGAACTTACCATGAACAGACTTAACAGTAGCCGGCACCATAAGCGCATGACCAATCACTTTGTGGTTGTCATCTTTGGCAACAACTTCAAATTGGTCATTATAACCTTCACTTTCGCGCAGGCGGTCAACCATATCAACCTCGTCGCCGTCGGTGTTGGGGCCATCATTCTTATAACTATCTGCAATAATACTTCGTACAGCCGCATAATCTTTGCGATCAATTGTCTCTACTGAAAATTTCACAATTTCATCTCACTATCTATATTTTTCCAACATGTCTATAATTATATCTAAATAGTATCACAAATTTCACTTGGAAAGTTGGTCAACTATGTCGACAAAATCTAAACTAACAATAATTAGCATTTTAACATACTGTGCATTTATTATCTTGGCTTTATCCTTTAATTTTCTCTCACCGGCAAAAATTGGGATCACTTGGACGATCTTTTGGTACATCGCGGTGGCATTAATTATCTATTATCTGCGGTTCAAAAACTTAGTCTTCCAAGAAGTGATGTATTACAGCAAAGCCCTTGGCCTCACCCAAACCGACCTGGCCAAGATGCTGCCCAACCTCAAGCAAAGCCAGGTGGTCCCCGATCCAAGCAAGCGGGCAATCATTGCGCCAATCTTTAATTTTCCACTGCAAGGCTTGGATATTTTAAATTCTAAATTAGCCCCAATGGCAAAAGAAAAAGGCATTCAACCATTTCGGTAAAATACCCAACAAGATTTATTCAACTTCTGCGATTTTTTGATCAAAATACTTTCGTAACTTTTCTTTGGGATAAATGCCGGACACTTTTTCAGATGCTTTGCCGTTTTTGAAAACCACTAAGCTGGGAACACTCAACACGTGGTATCTTTCAGCAATTTCCTGATTACCGTCAACATTCATCTTACCGAAATGAATTTTATCACCATAATCTTTTTCCAAGTCTGCCAAAATTGGGTCTAAGATCTTGCATGGCCCACACCAAGGCGCCCAGAAATCGATGATGGTGATTTTATTATCTGTTTCTTTTGTTAAATTATCAGGCGTTATCTCCGTGCTCATCGTGAGACCTCCGATTCTTCCGTACATAGTGAATGATCAGGGTAATAATAACCGCGGCAATCAAAATGCCACCAAATGCGGTAGCTGGAATTTCAATGTCAATTGCCGGAATGGATAAGAACAGCTTCAATGCAATAATAGCAATTAATACATAAGCCATGGGCTGAAGCTCTGGAATAATGCCCATCAGCTTCATGATAACTTCTGCGACTCCCCGCATCGCCAAGATTCCGATCATCCCACCTAACAGAACAATCACCGGATTTGAGGAAATGGCCAGTGAGGCCAGCACGGAATCAATTGAAAAGACAACGTCCATAAATTCAATCTGGGCAACAACCGACCAGAATAATGAAATCCCGTGTTTCTTACCTTTGGCTAACTTCTTCGTTCGGACAATCTTAGTTTTCCGGAAAAATTGATACACCAGATACAGTAAGTATAGGGAACCAATGACTTTAATTTCCCAAAAATGAATCAAGTACGTTCCGGCTCCGATGATCAGGAATCGAAATAGATAAGCTCCCCACAAACCATAGAACAGGGATTTTTCCCGCTGAATCTTCGTTGGTAGAGCTTGTGTCTGAGCAGCCAGGACAACGGCGTTATCCACTGACAGCAGACATTCAATCGTAACCAGCGATAAAATAATCAGCCAGTCACTTCCACTGGTAATCACCGTTTCCCAGTTATGGGGATCAAAAAATGGACCATATAAGTTAGAAACCCAATTCAACAATGTGGCATTCACCTCAATATTTTTTTAGACTCTTTCATTTAATGCTTTTAAATCATACCTGCTAAGATTGTACTTCACAATGATGTGATTCAACTTGGATGCATAATGGGGATCGGTTGCGTACCCGTTCTCCTGTAATAACCGAGTCGACTTGCGATAACTCAAAATATTCTTGGACTTAATAAACTTGGCACTTACCAACTGATTATGATCAGCAATCGACGCTGCAAGGCTTGGGTACTTTCTGAACTGTGCCAAAACCTTGATCGACTTTCCATTTTCAACCTCAGTGGTATAAAACTGAACCGATTGCCCATGGTAAGAACCCTTGATGCCAAACAGATTGTTGGCCGAAGTCGACAGTTCAGACGTCCCGAACTGGGATTCCAAAATAGCTTGGGCAATCACCACGCTGGGAAGTACCTGGCGATTCTTCAAATAAATTTTAATTGCCGGATTACCAACCCGACTGATGAAGGTCCGCTTTTGCCGCGCAGAAAAATGGGCCGGCTTCTTTTGAACCAGCGTCGGCGCCGATTGTGACTGCTGCCGATGGCTGAATTGGCTGCGTAGAGATACGCCGGCCACCAAAACCACAAACGTTATGAGTAATAATAAGATAACCCGCCAACCTTGTTTACGCAACTTGAATTCTCCCCAAGAAATATCTTCAATATATTAGTTTAACTCATTGAAGGCTATTTTATCATCAACTTTGAAAAATTTTACTTCATTGGAGTGAATCAATTCATCTGTCAGCTGAATTTTTGCCACTGATTTGGCATGATAAGGCTGATAGTAATAATTTCGGCTTTCACAGCAGACTGCAGCTCGATACACCGAATAAGTGGGTTGATGCTCCTTACTCTTAGGTACGTTAACTGAATCCAAAATATGCCAGCAGTTGTCAAAAGCTTCAGCTTCATTTTGAGGAATATCAATTCTTTCCTTTAAATATGATGCGCGGACAAATCTGGAACCGGGAGAATATGAGCCAGGGGGAATTGATTTTCCCGAAACATTTCCGGTAGTGACCCGAGGCGTATTCAAGGGAACCGTTCCGCTTTTAAAAGCTGGGGTAAAGTCAAGATACTTATTCAGCTTGTCAATTTGTCTGCCAAAATGATTGCTGTTGGTTAAAACGCCGAGGGGATTTTCAATGATTTCAATTGGCGTGGTGACCGGTTCAATGACTACAATCCGACCAGTTGGATCCGCAGCGGCAAAATGTAACTCACTGTGGCCATACTTCATCAAGCTGTATTTATCAGCCATCAATTCAATTTCGTCAATGTGGGCTTCAATATCCGCCACGGATTTGTAATTAGACAACAAAAAGAACGACAACTCAAATGGTGCCAGATGAATCTTGCCTTCGCCGGGTTCTTCAACCAGCTGACTACCATTGGTAAAGATCAGCTTTTGAACGGCGAGGCCAAACTCGTTGACCCCATCGGACATGTCGATTCGCTTGGCATGCTGGTGGCCGGATCCCAATGTGGCGTATTTGGTCACGTATTTTTTATCGTCATAAACAGAGTGCCAGGCAAAATTGCGGGGCACAAATACAGGATGTGCGCCAAGTTGAGGCCAGTCCATCGTTCGCGCCAAAACGTGGGCCCCATCCTCTTGGCCAATTTGAAAGATACTTGTACACATATTGGGAACCCCCCATCCAAATATATTCAAATCATTTTGCCAATATTTCTCTCAATATCCCATAAAACCCCGAAAACGTGTCGCACTGGTACTTATAAAATGGTAAACTCTTAATATATGAGCCTTTTTTAACCATACATATTTAGGGGACGAACTAATGAAGGAAACAATCGCAAAATTACACAAGAATCGCTTATTCACGCTGTTAGTATGGCTGATAATTGCATTTATTGCAATCATAACCGCTCCAAACGTGACTGATACGCTGCAGTCGTATAGTCAGCCGACGTTCACGCAAAACTCTCAGCCGGCGAAGGCCCAGCAGATGCGCAAGGATTGGGGTTACAGTCTTGGAAAGGCTTCGACCATCAACGTGGTTTACACAAATCCGAAAGGAAAAATCACAACCCAGCAGCAGGCGAAAATTGATACTGCATTAAATAAGCTAAAACAACATCAATCATTTTACAGCATTAAAAAAATTGTCACCCTTAATACCAACGTTGCCGGAAAGCAACAGCTGTTATCAAAGGATGGCTCAACCCAAATTGCCAGTCTTGATATTGACGCTCAAAGCAATACTTTACGAGTACTGACGAACGAGCTGGTCAATGAAATTCAGGTTCCAGGGTTGAAATCTTACGTCACTAGTCCAGAGATTGTCCGAGACGTCAACAATGAAAAGACCGCCCAGGTTACCAATATTATTTTGATTACCTTATTTGTGGTTTCAATGTTGATTGTGGGCATTTACTTTAGATCAATATTTGCACCAATCATTTCATTTATCACGTTATTTGCGGCCTTCGTCACTTCGTTTAGCGGATCGGTTGCCCTGGCAAAACATTTCAACTTTGCCTTCACTCAATACGCCCCGCTTGAAATTGGAATTGCAACCGTGGTAATCGGGACCATCTGGAACATTTACATTTACCGCAAGTTGCGAAGTGTCCTGTCCCTGCAGCGGGAAGCCCGTTACGCAACGCAACAAACGATTTCCGCTCTCCGGTTTCCAATCACAATGGTCGGCAGTGCCCTGGCAATCATCTTTGCCTGCTGCGGATTCATTAACTATGATCAGCTCCAATCCCTTTGGGTACTTGGCCTGACATACGTTGTCCTGATGCTGGCAGTTTTGACTCTGAATGCCGTCTTCATGGCAGCTCTGGGTGAAAGCCTCTTTTGGCCATCCAACGCACCGTTGACCGCAATGAAGTCACACTTCTGGAACCGGGCAACTGATTTCTCACTGTGGCAGCCAATTGCCGCCTTTCTGGTGATTTTGTATTTGACCTTACCGTTCATTTACTTCTATCACACCAGCTTGAACTACTCGCCAATGACTAATTTGACGCAGGAAAACCAGGCGGTTAAAGGCGCCCATGTCCTTCAAGCTCATTTCACTGAAGGAAAGCCAACCCCAATCACCATTTACCTTAAAAACGATAAACCGTTGGACAATGAGAAATACCTCCAGCACTTGGATCAATTAACAACCAAGCTGCAGCACACCAAAGGCGTCAGCGATGCTTATTCACTGACCCAGCCAAGCGGGATGCCGATCGAAAAGTATTACGTTTCCAACCAGTTGGAATCCATTGGTTTGAACGCCAAACAGGCAACCGGTCAATTATCTCAAGCTTCGACCGGGATTGATTCCAGCGGCAACAACCTCAACTTGTCAGGCTTAAAGCAACAAGTTAAGGATATGCAGGCACTTGTTAAGAAGAGCAACAAAATTGTTCAAGACAGTTCCAGCTTGGCTTCACAAGTTAACAGTGCCGCTGCCAACTCCAGCGTATCGGTTCAAAGCAATGCATCCCGCAAAGTCAGAATGTATCAACAAAAGATCAATGAATTGAACCAGTCACTTCAGTCGGTTTCATCAGGCATCAGCCAGTTGAACGCTGAAGGATCGGTCATTCAAAACTATGGCGAAAACAGCGCCAACAACCTGCAGAGTTACAGTCAGCAAATCAGTCAAGTTCAAAAACAGTTGAAGCAGGTTGGCACGCAAGTCACCTCCTCAACGACTCAGTTAAATAACATTTACGATTATTTGAATTGCCTGCAAAAGTCCGGTGCAGCAAATGTCTATTACATTACCAAGGCACAATTAACCGATACCGACTTTCTTCAGACAATGTTGAACTACACCAGTCAGGACAAAAAGATCACAACCATTCAAGTTGTGATGAAGAATGCCCCTTCCAGCAAGACCAATATGAAACAGGTTAAAGCGCTGGAACAACAGGTTGGCCTTCAACTTAGAGGAACCCCACTTTCTTCAGACGAGGTTGCCTTTAGCGGTGAACCAATTACCCAGTCAATCAACCAGTCCAAGCTCAACCATCATTTCATCACGTTACTTGCGATTGTTGTGATTGGCATCTTACTGACCGTCTTCGTTGTCAGCCGATCAATCTTGCAGCCACTCTATTGGACTGTTGCCTTCCTGATGTCAGCCATCACCGGCTTCCAGCTGACATATTTGACAATGCATTATGTTACAGGCACCAATCAATTGGATTGGCAAGTTCCCGTGATCGCCGTCAGCATATTAGCGGCAATCGCCGCCTGGCAGATCATTGCCCTTGGCCTGTCATTCAGGTACACGGAATTATCCCTATTGGACTGGATCCGGCCAACCATGACAAGCTATGGTAAAATTGTTCGATACATTTTACTGGTTGTCATTGCATTGGCAATCGGCCTGACATTTGGTGCCTCATTTGCAATGATTGAAACGGCCCTGATTGTCATTTATACGGTCTGCGTATACTATCTGATTCTGCCGATGATCGTCACTTCAATGGGCAAATTGGCCGTTACATTACCAAATAAGAAAAATATGTTGAAGAATAAATAAAGAATTTATTAAAATAATGATTTCGGAAATAACATAACCTAATAAAAATCAACAGGCAATTTCCAAAAATCAAGCCAAAATGACACTCAAAGCAATTTGAGTGTCATTTTTATTTGCTCATAAAGGAATCCTTTCGTATCAGTCTATGTAAGCGCATATTCACAATCTTTGGTGTCAATGTTGCAATCGTCATATGACTTTTAACTGCATTGCAAATTGTTTGTTACACTATTGCAACAATTCATTGGTATTGTTGTACTTGTAGATTTGATAGGGAGTTGTTGATAAAAAATGAAATTACATACAAAAATATTATTAACTTTAGTAGCACTTTTCACATTATCATTCGCTGGCTTTGAAGATGCACAAGCATCAAAAGCTTCTGATACAGACGCTTCATATTCTGCCGTTTATAAATTAGCTAAGCAAAACCTCGGCAAGCCATATGTTTATGGTGCTACTGGTCCATCAGCATTTGATTGCTCCGGCTTTACAAGTTACGTTTATAAGAAAGCCGCAAGTGTTTCACTTCCCCGCACTGCTCAAGCACAATACAATGCCGGTAAGAAAGTTTCATACAAGAACTTACAAAAAGGTGATCTTGTATTCTTCGGTTGGAACGCTTCATCAATTTCTCACGTTGGTTTGTACATTGGTAAAGGTAAAATGATCGATGCTCAAAACCGCGGAGTTATTACCGAATCTGTCAAAGCCCCATGGTGGAACTACGTTGGTTCTGCACATGTTGCAAACTTTGACGCTGATAACGACTAAAATTATTTAACACATAACAACAATTCAATCAACTATGCTAAAGAGGTTGGAAACATTCATTTGTTTCCAACCTCTTTTTGCGTTTCCAACTTTGATTGGTATATTAGAAGTATACGTTATCTTCAAAGGAGCACCTTAAATGGACTATGAAGTCAAGTCACCATCCCTTCCAGATATTGGTGACTATTTAAAAATCTTTGCCTGCACGGCAGTCATGCTACAGACTATTCTTAGCTTAGCGTTACAAACGAATCCCAATGTTAAAGTTCAAATTGGCATTGGCATCATCTACAACCTGATTAAATTCACTGCTCCGGCCTTTATTACAGGAATTCTGTACACCACTATCCGGGTAACCGGTCAGTCGGGTCTCACCTACCCCAGCTATCTGCGTCAGATGTGGCACTCCCTGTTCTTACCAACGATTATTTGGACGGCCATTTACCTGTTCACGATGCCGTGGGTTCAACAGGTCCAGCGATTCCACACGCTTGGCGGGTTTGGCTGGCAATTTATTAACGGCAATGCCGCTCCGCATCTTTGGTACAATTCAATGATGCTGCAGTTTATTTTCCTGATGCCGATCTTTTGGGGCTTAGCAAAATGGTGTTGTAATCGTGCTTCACGTGTCATTACCGCCTTATCGATCTCGGTAGTTATTTATTTTGGCTGGCTGCATTCTATGATGCTCAAGTATTTCACGGCCCGCATATGCACGATTGGTATTTGTTGGACCGGGTATTCATCAGCTTTATTCTTTATGGCGTTGTAGGCGTTCTAGCGTGGGAGTACCGATCATTCATCAGCCGCTTTTTAAACCGATGCTGGCCGGTTATTCTGCTAATTGCCGGTGCCGCATTGATATGGGTTAACTTTGAACTATTCAAGTTCCCTTTCCCAGTTAAGCTAACGAATGCACCTTATTACAAACCGTCGATGGCAATTTACGACCTGGCTGTCATTATGTTGATTGCAAGCTTAGCGGTTCATCAAATCCAACGCAATCAGCAGATTACCCAGACAATCCATGTCATGGCCAATTATGCTTATCCGGCATTCTTATCCAACGTCTTTTGGGATCAGCTGTTGTGGCAGTCTTTTGGCAGGAAACTAACAGCTGTGCATCCCACCACTGGCATTCTGGCCGTTTACATTGGCACCTGGATCTTGTCATTTACCTCTGCAATTATCATTCATCTAACGTGGAAATGGGTGCGCACACATATCCTGAGATAAAAAATAGACTGGAACAAAAGTCAAACCTTTGTTCCAGCCTATTTAATTTCTCTAAGCACTAGCTCGTAACCAGCTTTTCCATGTTGACGTGCTTAATGCCGACTTCCATAAACGGTTGACCGTACTGCTTAAATCCAAGGGTTTCATAGAAACCAATGGCAGTCGCTTGAGCTCCCAGATAAAACCTTGGGGTATCTTGAAACATTGGCGACTGAAGAATTGTCGTTAACAACTGCTTGGCATAGCCCTTATGCCGATATTCCTTTTCAGTGGCCACCCGCTGAATGTGAACACCATCTGCGGTTACCGTGGTTCGGGCAGTCGCAACGGGTTGACCACCCTGGTAAGCCACAAAATGAATTGCGTCCGAATCTGTTCCGTCAAATTCATCGGCTTCATTGATCCCCTGCTCCCCAACGAATACATGGCGGCGAATTTCCCGGGCATCTTGATAGATATTATCTAATTGATCAGTTTGCTTAATTTCCACGTCAATACCTGCCCCTCATTTTGTCATAATTACTTCATAAACGCTTCCCAATACTCCGCTGCTAACTTCTAAGCCACTTTTGCCCACACCCCTGCGGTGCAACAAAAGTGGCTTAATGAATCATTCCAATAAATTACTGTTCATTAAACGAAAGCACTTTGATATCATCGCCGTCAACTTCCAGTTTGGTGACACTGCCGTTTGCCGGCCGTTCAGTCACGTCGTACTTGCCATTGCCATAACGTTCAACAATGCTTAATAACGTGTTGCCATGACTAATCAATAAGACGTTGTCACCATCTTTAATCGCTGGATTGCTCTTAATCAAATCAAATCCTTGATCCAACCGCTTCCAGTAATCTTCATTATTTTCAGCTTGATGGAACGGATCGGCTTCTTTTAAATAATCCTTGGCTTTTCCAATTGAGTACTTGTCGACAATGTCTCTAAACGTTGGCAGGCCGTGAGGAGCACCGGCTAAATACCAAGCCTGATCCATGTCATTTCCTTCGAAGTATCCATAGAACTCTTCTCGGAAAAACATTGAGGTTGTTGGCGCCTTGATATTCGAAACTTGATTTTCGTCCAAAATCTTTTGAGCGGTTTGTTCTGCTCGGGTCGTATCACTGCAGTAAGCAGCGGCAAACTTGGTGTTTTTGAGTTTTTCACCGGTGTCCACTGCGTTTTGCATCCCTTTATCCGTCAGTGGTGAATTGCTCCACCCCTGAAGTTTGTTATAAATGTTAAAGTAAGTTTGTCCGTGACGAACCATGTACAAAGTAAATTTACTCATGATGACACTTCCTTTACCCTTAATACTTAAAGTATACCAACTTTTTAGGGGAACGAGCAGGTCAAATCAATTTAAGATTTCTGCAAAATCACTTGATTTTTAATTCTTATCGTCATATTTTTGATAAGATAAAACAAGTAATTATTTTAAGGAGCAAAATGTTTTGAAATATATTAACTGGACCCTGGAAAAATGCAGTTCACGAAAGGGTTTTATCATTCTATTAATTGTCTGCTTTTGGGCCAAAACAATGTTGGCTTACTTTGTCGACCTTGGATTGGGAATCACTAATCCCTTTCAATTCTTTATTGTCCTGATTAACCCATTAGCAACCACCACTTTGCTTCTGAGCATTGCGCTTTATTTCAAGAAAAGCCGGTTCTTCTATCCACTGGCAATTTTAATTTCAATTTTAAATACCGTTTTACTTTACCTAAACGTGATCTACTTCCGTGAATTTACAGACTTCATGACGGTCAGCACGATGACCGGTTATTCCAAAGTTAACCAGGGACTCAGCGGCAGTTCGCTTGCGCTTACCAATTTCCACGATATCTTTTACTGGATTGATTTAGTCGTGATTATCGGCTTATTGGTATTCAAGAAAATCAAGATTGACCCCCGTCCCCTTAACCATCGGATTGGATTAGCGGTCACATCGTTTTCGGTTCTCTTTTTCGTCGTCAACCTCTCGCTGGGTGAAATGGATCGGCCACAGCTGTTGACCCGGACATTTGACAGAACTTACATCGTTAAATATCTTGGCCTGGATGCCTTCACGGTTTATGATGGACTGAAGTCCCAACATAACAATGATTTACGGGCAACGGCCACCAAATCTGAGTTAAATGACGTCTTGAAGTTTACTCATAAACATTACGCCAAACCTAATAAAAAATATTATGGGATTGCTAAGGGTAAAAACGTCATTATCATTCACCTTGAGAGTTTCCAACAATTCCTGATCAACAAAAAGATCAACGGCCAAGAAGTTACGCCGTTTTTGAATAAGTTGTATGGGAGTAAATCATCCTATGCCTTTTCAAACTTCTTCCATCAAGTTGGCCAAGGAAAGACTTCCGATGCTGAAAACATGCTGGAGACCAGTACTTATGGTCTTCCACAAGGTTCGTTGTTTGCCCAATTGGGAAGTGACAACACTTTCCAAGCTGCTCCGGCTATTTTGAATCAGCGCCGAGGCTATACCAGTGCGGTGTTCCATGGAAATATCGCCAGCTTCTGGAACCGAAACAACGTTTATAAGAACATGGGTTATCAATACTTCTTTGATGCCAGCTACTACAATACGACCGGTGACCGTTCCCTGGGCTATGGGTTGAAAGACAAGCTGTTGTTTAGAGACTCGGTGAAATACCTTCAGAACCTTCAGCAGCCCTTCTACGCCAAGTACATTACCGTAACCAACCATTTCCCATATGATTTGGATAAGGAAGATACCAACTTCAAGACAACCAATACGGGTGATAACGTGGTTGATAACTACTTCTTAACCGCCCATTACCTTGATCAGGCCGTCCATGAATTTTACAATTATATGCGTAAGACCGGTTTGCTTAAACACTCCGTCATTCTGCTGTATGGTGACCACTACGGGATTTCCAATTCCGAAAATACCAATTTGGCCAAAGCTCTGGGGAAGAATCCGGATGATTGGGACGACTTTGACAATGCCCAATTACAACGAGTACCATTGATTATTAACATCCCTGGCAAGAAGAATGGTTTCATCTCCAAGAAATACGGTGGTGAAATTGACGTTCTGCCAACTTTGATGCACCTTTTGGGAATCAGCAGCAAACGTTACGTTCAGTTTGGAACCGATCTGTTATCCAAGCAGCATGACCAAGTTGTTGCATTTAGAAACCAGGACTGGGTCAGCCCAGCGTTCACTTCAATTAGCGGCGACATCTACTCAAACAAGACCGGTCAGTTAATGAAATTAACCAAGCGCCAGCAGGCACAGGTTAAGGTCGACCGGGATAAAGTTGACAATGAGCTTTCCCTTTCTGATTCACTCAACGAAAAGAACCTGTTGCGTTTCTATCATCCAAAGGGCTTCAAGAACGTTGATCCACGGAAATACAATTATGCCGACCTCTATCAAAAAGAGCTTCGAATCGAGAAGCGGCTTGGTAAGAAGTCAACCAGCATCTATTCCGAGAATGGTGATAAATCAACTTGGAACGAATACTTCACTGACGCACCTGAAATTCACCATAAGACAACTGACAGTAACCGAATCAAGATTACCAATCCAGATGCAAATAATAACGATAGCAGTCGTTAAAGGGGGAATCTGAGATGAAACAACAAGTCAAAAGAATTAATATTTTGCTTTATAGTATTCTGGTTGTTTCATTAGCTCTGACTTCTTTCGGACTGGCTTTTCTTGCACTGGCTGGTAAAATTACCCTTACAAAAGGGCCATACCGAGTTCTATTTGAACTCATATGGCTCTTTTTCCTAATCGATTATTTAATTCGATTTAAACAGGCTCGATCTAAAAAGAACTTTTTAATTTCCAACTTGTTCGACTTAATCGCGTTGATTCCTTCCCATCCCATCTTTATCTTTTTCCGGATTGCCAGAATCTATTCGATTGTCCGCTACTACAATTTACTGTGGCGCTTTGGCCTATCCGGCAAGCTGACCAGAGCATTGCATAAATTCATGTACGATACGGGCTTTATTTACCTGTTATCAATCAGTTTGGTTATTCTCATTTTTAGTTCCCTAATTTTTGCATCCTTTGAACACGACTCACTGCAAAACGCCCTCTGGTGGGCCATTTCAACTGCCACAACCGTGGGCTATGGTGATGTTGTGCCAAAGACAGACGGTGGAAAAATCATTTCAGCGGTCCTGATGCTTGGTGGGATTGGCTTTCTAGGTTTATTAACGTCAACGATTACCGACTTTTTCACGACTCAGGACAAACAGGATGACCAGACGGATACGCTGAAACAGTTAACCAAGCAGGTTGCTCACCTCTCAAAACAGGTGAACCAGATGCAAAAAGAACTCAAAAAAGAAGAGAGCCATGAAAAGCTCTCATCCGCTAAAAGTCATAAGAAAAAATAGGAGGTTGGTTGATTTCTATGTTTGAACGAGGTGCAATTGAGGTTCATGATGCTTATCAGAACAACCTAAAACACGTTGATTTAAAGATTCCCAAGTATGCCATCACGGTATTTGCAGGCTTGTCCGGCTCCGGAAAATCATCGTTGGTATTTGATACGATTGCCGCAGCTTCCAGGCGAGAGCTTAACGAGACCTTCCCGAGCTTTACTCAACAGTATCTGCCCAAGTATGGTCAACCACACGTTAAAAGCATTGAACATCTGCCGGTAGCAATTGTCATTGAACAAAAGCGGATCGGCAAAAATGCCAGGTCCACCCTTTCAACTTATACCGGAATCTATTCATTACTCAGACTATTGTTTTCACGTGCAGGAAAGCCGTTTGTCGGTTATTCGGACACCTTTTCATTTAATCTGCCCCAAGGTATGTGTCAAAAATGCCAAGGTCTGGGATACGTTGACGACATTGACGCCAAAGCACTCATTGATCCTGAAAAGTCTCTGAATCAAGGCGCCATTACCTTTGTCAGCTTTGGGCCACACACTTGGCGGTGGCGGCGATACACAGACAGCGGCTTATTTGATAACGACAAGCCGTTAAAAGATTACACAAAAGATGAAATGAATACATTGCTGTACGCACCTCAGCAAACCTTGAAGAACGCCCCAAAAGCGTGGCACCGAACAGCGCTCTACGAAGGAATTGTTCCCCGAATCCGCCGGTCGATTATTGGCAAGCGTGAGGCTCAGCACCATAAGGAAGCCTTAGCCAAGATCGTTACTCGACGGCCCTGCCCGGCATGCCATGGTACTCGCCTGAGGCCTGAAGTTCTGACCTGCACGATTAACAATAAAAATATTGCCGATGTTTTGTCGATGGATTTAGTCCATGCACTGAAATTTTTACATGAGATTAAAGTGCCATTGGTTACCGATGTCATTCGAGAAGTTGCCACCAAAATCCAGTCGTTAATCGATATTGGTCTTGGCTACTTAACATTGGATCGAAGCACCGAAACGCTTTCCGGTGGTGAAACCCAACGAATCAAGATTGCCAAATTTTTAACCAGTTCTTTGGTCGACATGGTCTACATTTTGGATGAACCCAGCGTTGGCCTGCACCCTCACGATATTCAACTGATCAAAAACGCCCTGATTAATCTCAAGAATAAGGGCAATACCATCATGGTGGTTGAACACAATCCAGAATTGATTCCGATTGCGGACTACGTGGTCGAAATTGGTCCCAAAGCTGGCCGTGGCGGTGGCCGGGTCACTTTTACCGGTACCTACGACCAACTGCTGAGTGAGCACACGATGACCGGTGAATACCTTAAACAACCGCTGACCTATCGGAAGCCAAGACCATTCAAATCAACCATTTCGCTCAAAGATGTTACCACCCATAATTTAAAGGGTGTCAGCGTCGATATCCCATTAGGGGTTGAAACAGTCATCTCGGGAGTTGCCGGTTCCGGAAAGAGTTCTTTGGTCGATGCATTGCGGCCGAAGCTCCACGAACCCTATATTGATTTGGCACAGGGAGCGATTGGCACAAATATCCGTTCCACTCCGGTGACTTATCTGGACATTTTGGATGACATCCGGAAAATATTTTCCAAGGCCTCCGGTGCATCCACCAGCCTGTTTAGTTACAACGGCAAAGGCGCCTGCCCCCGTTGTAAGGGAAAGGGTGTCACCATTACCAACATGGCGTTCATGGACCCGGTTGTCCAAAAGTGTGAGATGTGTGACGGCAAACGATACAATAAAGAAGCGCTCAGTTACTTGTATCATGGTAAAAATATCAGTGAAGTCCTCAACATGCCGATTGAATCGGCAATTGATTTCTTCAAAGATACCAAGAAAATTTACGATAAACTGATTAACATGCAAAAAGTTGGCTTGGACTACTTAACACTCGGCCAACCGTTGACAACTTTATCCGGTGGTGAATTGCAACGGTTGAAGCTGGCTGTTCAGCTGAACAAAACCGGAACCATTTACCTGCTGGATGAACCAACTGCCGGCCTGCATATGAAAGATGTCGCCAAGCTGATTAAATTATTTGATGAATTGGTGGCTGCCGGTAACACTTTAATCATTGTCGAACACAATCTGGAAGTTATCAGCAAAGCTGACTGGCTGATTGACGTCGGCCCGGATGCCGGAATCTACGGCGGCCAAATTTTGTTCGCCGGTTTACCAATCGACTCTCAAAAGGAATCAAAGTCACGGACCGGTCAAGCTTTGAAACAATACAATTTAGACAGACAATAAATAAAAATCAATATTATCTAGGGTCTGTCTGGAAACTA
>NZ_BJVK01000019.1 GCF_007989105.1 Lentilactobacillus kefiri
GCCAGATACAAAAAAGGACCTCAGCGAGTGAGATCCTTCGATTTTAATTATTTTTGAATTTGTTTCAAAACATTTTTAACAGCCTGTGCTTGAAATTCCGCCTGAGCCTGCTTCGTAACCTTGGCACGATCAGCAGCTGACATCGTCGGATCTTTCTTCATAGCAGCCATTACTTGTTTGGTAATGAATGCTTTTGCCTGAACCTTAAGTTTTGATTGGTAAGACTTGCTTGCCATGACTTTCTTTAAGGCCTTGGCTTGTTTAACAGACAGCACTTGAACTGAGTGATTGACATAAAAAATGTTTTGGCGTTTAACAAACTTGTGATTTTCACCAGCAATTCCAAACCAGAACTTGGCAGCGTCATTCTTGTATTCCCAACGGGTTGTGTTGGTTACAAGATGAGTCGAGCCGTTAACTTTGACCACTTTGTTGGTGGTGTCAGTCGTTTGGGTATGGGATTTTTTCTTTGAATCATGTTGCTTTTGGTAGATGTAGACTTGATGCTTATTTGCGGTACCAATTGGTTGATACAAAAGCATCTGCATTTGTTTGTTGCCAACTGGGTAAATTTGAGTTGTGGTTGTCGTGGTAACCTGCTTCATTCCGTAATGGTCACGGTCATTTTTAATGATGAAAACCATTGATACGATTGCCAACAGCAGTGACAGCGCAGTTAATGTGTAACTTGTCGGCTTGTTGGAAATGTAGATGAAGAAGATAAATGAGAGAACCACGCCAATACCAAGTGTTAAAACAATCATTAGTCTTCATCTCCTTTTTTAGTATAGTCGCTTGAGTGACCACGGTTTTTCAAGAAGAAGGCGGTAATCAAGGCTAAGATACAGAAGAGTAGTGAAATGGCAAATGCGGCATGATAACCGGTTAAGGTGGCGTTGATCATGTGATCACGGTAGCCCAACGGATTGGTTGTCAGCATTGATTTGCCGGGCTGATTGCTCTTGGTAACGTTGGTCAAAATACTGATTAAGACCGCAGTTCCAATTGATGAAGCAATCTGTCGCTGGGTATTGTTAACAGCGGTTCCGTGACTAATCAAATTGATTGGCAACGAGTTCATACCAACGGTGGTTGCAGGCATCATTGTCATTGAAATCCCAAACATCCGGATTGCATAGAAGACAACAATGTACAAAGTTGAGGTGCTCTTGGTAATAAAGATGAATGGAATTGAACCAAGTGTTAAGAGGAACATTCCAATGATTGAAAGGCGTTTGGCACCATACCGGTCAACAGCTCGACCAGTAATGGGACTCATAATTCCCATCATCAAAGCACCTGCCAACAGGGTTAATCCGGAATGGAATGCTGACATTCCTTTAACGATCTGCAGGTACAATGGAATAACCATTTCAACTCCAACCATGGCCATCATGGTGACGGAACTAAGGACAGCTGAAATTGTAAATGGAAATGAACGGTAAACTCGGAATTCCAAGAATGGTGTCTTCATGGTTAATTGTCGCCAAATGAACAGTGTAATGAAGATCACACCAACAATTAACGTTGAAATAACTGTGGTGCTGCCCCAGCCATCTTCACCAACAGAAGAGAAGCCGTAAAGCAAACTTCCAAATCCGATGGTCGACATTGCGATTGATAATATGTCGATGCCGGTCTTCTTGGTATCCAAGACGCTTTTAACGAACCAGAAGCTGGCAAGAATAACCAGGAACATTAATGGGATGATCATTCCGAAAAGATCACGCCAGGTCCAGTTATCAATAACCCATCCTGAAAGGGTTGGGCCAAGGGCAGGCACCAGTCCGATAACAATTCCGGCAAGCCCCATGGCGGTTCCACGCTTTGCGGGTGGAAAGATTGACAGCATAATTGTCTGAAGGAGTGGCATGGTAACACCAACACCCAGTGCTTGAATTAAACGGCCAATCAACAGAACGGCGAAGCTGGGAGCGATATAACAAACAATCGTTCCGGCAAAAAAGACCATCATGGCAGCAATATACAGCCACTTTGAATTAAATCTTGTGCTCAGCCAGGCACTAACAGGAATCATAATTCCGTTAACCATCATGAATCCAGTCGTTAACCACTGAACAGTCGATGTATTGACATCGAATGCTTTCATAATAGTAGGAAATGCGGTTGAAAGAATTGTCTGATTAAGAACCGTGCAGAATGTTCCAATCAGAATAACGATAATCATTAAGCCGCGGTTATATGGTTTCCCGTTTTTATCTAATGTGTTACCCACGATTTACTACCTTCTTTATTGTAAAATTTTGATTTTATCTAAAAATCGAACAGGGACTAATATAAGATTATTCGACGTCATTATCAAGCATCTTGACAAACATATTTAAAAATATATACTTAATGTTAATAAATGTCTCACCGGTATTAGACAATTTAATAATTGCAATGCCGATATCAAGGCAATGGAAGCAATTACAAATATTTGTCATTTGGAAATGAGGGATCATTGTGGACAAGGAGTTCCAGCACAAGCTGGCTCAAATCATGAAAAATAACGATTGGCATCTTGGAATCGGTGACGTTGCTACCGCGACCGGGGTTTCTCAAACCAAACTTCGTTATTGGGAAAGTAAGGGCTATATCGAAAGCATTCAGGGAAAAGGGCAGAACCGAAAATTTACCTATAGTATGCTGATGAAGGTTTATCAGATGAAGCTGTTGTTAGATCAGGGATATACCCTTTCAGTGGCTGCGCAGAAGGCCGAGTCTAAGAGTCATGAATTAAAATTATTGAAACAGGTTTTATTTGACCGATTTGAAGGAATGGCCACAATCGATGGTCAGCCCGCAGTTAACCTGGGGTACTTGGACGACAATGATAAGAAGTCAATCCTTTATGCGGTTGTTAGTAAAGAAGGAACCAAGTTTAAAGTTGTTCCAGCCGAAAATAAAATTTAAGAAATTTGAAGAAATTAACGCTTGCTTTTTGTACCCCTATAAGCGTTACACTATGTAGTGTTATTAAAAATGATGGAGGAGAATTCATGTTAGAGAAGATCACTTACAAAGAATTGCTTAGCCACGCATTTGATATTCCAGTTTCAGTCACATACTGGGATGGCAAGACTGAAAATTATGGCGATGGCGAGCCGCAAGTTAAAATTGATATTAAAAAAGAGATTCCATTAAAGAAAATGACTTCACAACCAACTTTGGTGTTGGCAGAAGCCTATATGAACGGTGATATTGAAATTGAAGGCAGCATTGAAGATTTGGTTGCCTCCGCATTCAGAGCCGACCACAGCTTTTTGACCAACAATCCATTTTTGAAGCATTTACCAAAGGTATCTCATTCCGAAAAGGCTAGTGAGAGCGATATTCAAAAGCATTATGATATCGGTAATGATTTTTATAGATTGTGGCTTGATAAGAGTATGACTTATTCATGTGCTTATTTTGAACATGATGACGATACTTTGGAACAGGCTCAAATTAATAAAGACCGTCATATTCTACACAAGCTTAATCCAGTACCCGGCAACTCATTGCTTGATATTGGAAGTGGCTGGGGAACTCTATTGTTCATGGCTGCCGAAGAATTCGGCTTAAAAGCAACAGGAATCACTTTGAGCCAGGAACAATACGATTACACCATGCAGCAAATCAAGGAACGTCATCTTGAAGACAAGGTTAATGTTTTGTTGGAAGACTACCGTGAAGTCAAAGGTCAATTTGATTACGTCACTTCAGTCGGAATGTTCGAACATGTCGGCAAGGAAAACCTTGGATTGTACTTCCAAAAGGTTCATGATTTCATGAAGCCTGAAGGTCGTGCATTAATTCATGGGATTACCGGCCAACATCAAGGTGCCGGAGTTGATCCATTCTTGAACAAGTACATTTTCCATGGTGGATACATTCCAAACGTTGCCGAAAACATGACTCATATCATGGATGCCGGGATGCAGATGAGCGATTTAGAGCCTCTGCGCCGTCATTATCAAAAGACGTTGGAGATTTGGTACGATAACTACACCAAGGTTATCGATCAAGTGAAGGAAAAGTATGGGGTCCCATTCTCCAGAATGTGGGGCATGTACCTACAAGCCTGTGCTGCTTCATTTGAAGCCGGAAATATTGATGTTATGCAATATCTTTTGACCAATTCACCAAGTGGAACTGGTCTGCCAATGACTCGCCAATACGTTTACAAAGCCAAGGGCGAATAATTTAGATAATAGTAAAGGGAAACGCAATTTTGTGTTTCCCTTTTTTATACTGTGTGGCCGATGCGTTTAAGATAATCTGCAAATGGTTCTTTACCGGTATCTTGACCGGATTCCTTTGCTTCATACCAAGCGATCTTATCGTCTAAAATTTGCAGATGATGTTGGACCTGCCGGTATTTTGTCATGAAATCCGCCTTTGTATCTTTCAACAAATCTAGTCGATTGGGGATGGTGGCATCTCCCTGGGCTCGCCAGGTAACGTACTTTTTGAGATCATTGATGCTCATGCCGGTACCTTTGAGGTGGAGCAGAAATTTAACCCACTTAATATCTTGCTCAGTAAAGTAGCGGCGTCCGTTAGCGGTTCGCTGCGCTTTTAGCAGTCCCTGATTTTCATAATATCGGATCGTCGGGGCCGATAGCCCGACCAGTGTGGCAAACTCCCCAATTTCGTATGTCGGTTCTTTAGTTTTAGTTGGCATGATATTCCTCCAATTGAAAGTCTTGTTTGACTTAAAGTTAACTTTAAGTTGTATTGTACTATTTGTAAAGTCAATAGACAACTTAAGGAGGATATGATGAATAAAAATCAAGATGTAAAAAATGGCGTGATATTTCCCATTGGTTCGAAGAATGATACTTATGCCAAGTATTTTGTCGGCCAAAGTTATTTGCAGGGATTGGTAAACGATCCTACAGTCAACGTTGGTGTCAGCAACGTTACTTTTGAACCCGGATGTCGCAACAACTGGCATATTCACCACAACGGTTATCAAATTTTACTGGTAACCGGAGGTGCTGGCTGGTATCAAGAAGACGGCAAGCCGGCACAGTATTTGGTACCGGGTGACGTTGTCGTTACGCACGATGGTGTTAAACATTGGCACGGCGCTACCAAAGACAGCTGGTTCTCCCATATTGCAATCACGGCGGGAACACCAGAGTGGCTTGAACCGGTATCTGATACGGAATACGATCAATTGGAGGTCAAATAACAATGGCAAAAAAACAAACAGCAGGTCGGGACGCCTTGGGCGATTTTGCACCCAAGTTTGCCGAACTGAATGATGATGTCTTATTCGGAGAAGTTTGGTCAAGACAATCTAAGCTTTCTGCACGGGATCGCAGTATGATCACTTGTGCGAGCTTGATGTCACAAGGCCTATTCCCACAACTTGAAGCCCATATGAAGATGGCCAAGGCAAATGGGGTGACCAAAGATGAAATGGTTGAAATAATTACCCAGTTGGCGTTCTATGCTGGGTGGCCAAAGGCTTGGTCAGCATTTGGAATTGCAAAGAAGATTTTTAAATCCTAACGATAAACATAAAAAGTAAAGCAGCCGGATGTATACCAACTGCTTTATTTATAAAAAGACTAATTAATTACAAGTATCAATGATGTATGAAAATGCCAATACTTGGGTATTCCTGTCAAAAAATGCCAACTAGTTTAGAATCATTATTGAAAACTGTTAAAATTTATCGTACACTTGAGTTGGTTAAAAAATGACTGACATAGGAGGATGCAAATATGAATTTCATTGGTAAAGAAATTGATGATTTTAAGGTAAACGCATTTCAAGACGGGGATGTTAAGCAGGTAACCAAGAAAGATTTGTTGGGACACTGGTCAATCGTCTTCTTTTACCCAGCTGACTTTTCATTTGTTTGTCCAACTGAATTAGGTGACTTGGCAGATAACTACGCTGATTTTAAAAAGGCCGGCGCTGAAATCTACTCAGTTTCCGAAGATACTGAATTTGTTCACCAAGCATGGCATGAAAAGAGTAAAGAAGTTGGTAAGGTTGAATATCCAATGATTGCCGACCCAGCCGGCAAACTGGCACGTTTCTTTGGTGTCTTGGATGAAGAAGCAGGTCAAGCTTACCGTGGTGTATTCATCATCGATCCTGAAGGAAAGGTTCGTTCATACACCATCAATGATATGGGTATTGGCCGTAACGCCAAGGAAGTCCTTCGAACCCTTGAAGCTGCAGAATTTGTTGCTGAACATGGCGATCAAGTTTGCCCAGCTAACTGGAAGCCTGGAGAAAAGACTTTGAAGCCAGGAACCCAACTTGTTGGTAAGATTTAGATAAATATGCGTTTGATAAAGTAAAATAGCGGGTCAATGACATTTTTGTCGTTGACCTGCTATTTTTGATTAATCCTTTAAACGATTTCGCATGTCATCTCGAAGCAACCGCAAGTTTTTGATAAACGAATCGACATCGTCTCCCAACACTTGGCGAAGATCATTTTCATTATGATCATAGAAGGCTCGAATTCGTTTTGCAAAATGGCGCGCCTTTGGGGTTAAAAGAATCATCTTGTATCGGCTGTCGTGGTTGGATGGGGATCTGACGATGAGGTCTTTTTTCTCCATCAATTGAAGCAGGGTTGTTGCCGATGATTTTTGAATATTAAATTCACGCTCAACATCTGTTTGATAGAGCTCACGACTTTCTTCATCACGATAAATAAAGTCAATGATACTCATTTGAACTTGAGTGATACCCATCTTTTTTGCTTCACGGTCCGAGTAACGTTGAAGATCGTTATTTAAATTTTTTAACAT
This sequence comes from Lentilactobacillus kefiri, assembly GCF_007989105.1. Lineage (GTDB taxonomy): Bacteria > Bacillota > Bacilli > Lactobacillales > Lactobacillaceae > Lentilactobacillus > Lentilactobacillus kefiri. The sequence goes on from NZ_BJVK01000019.1 coordinate 6,768, forward strand.
GATACCAATCTGATCAGCCATATGCACCTCGTAATTCCATTTCGAACTAATTTCGTTCTTGATCATTCTATCGAACTTTTCCTAAATTGTAAACGATTTTATAGTTGATTTTATATTCTAAAGGTGTTAAATTAGTAAACAGTTCGAATTAGAACTATTAATTTTTGGAGGAATTTATGACACGTAAAATATCAACTAAACTTTATTTATCAATTGTTGCAACCGGTTTGATGGCATTCTGTGGGGTGCTGATTGAGACTGCAATGAATGTAACATTTCCAACTCTTATGACACAGTTTAACGTCGACACAGCAACCATTCAGTGGTTAACCACGGGTTACCTGCTGGTTGTCTCGATTATCGTTCCAATCTCTGGAGTGTTGAAGCGCCGCTTTACCACCATGCAGCTGTTTCTTACCGCCAGTGCGTTCTTTATTGTCGGGTTACTCATCTGTACCTTGGCTAATCGGTTTGACGTTTTGTTAATTGGCCGGATTATTCAAGGCCTAGGTACTGGAATTGCTCTTCCCTTGATGTTTAATATTATTTTGGAACAGGCACCATTGGACAAAATTGGTCTGTTAATGGGGATTGGAACCTTGGTTACGGCCATTGCCCCAGCCCTTGGGCCAACATACGGAGGATTGTTAATTGGCCTTAACTGGCACGCAATCTTTGGCATTCTTTTGGCCATCATGGTGATTGCTTTATTCTTGGGGATCTTCTCGATTACCCAAGTTTCAAAAACCGTAAAGGTTCGATTGGATTTCCCTTCATGGATTGCCATTGCGATCTTCTTTGCCGGTGCAATCTTAGGACTTAACAACATCGAAGCATCACTTACCACCGCTTCAATTTATGGCTTAATTGGCATTATTGGCCTGATCGGGTTTATTGTCCGCTCAAAGCATATTGATGATCCAATTATCAGATTAAACGTCTTTAAAAATAAATCTTTCGATTTACACGTTGTTAGTTTTGTTGTTTTCCAAATTATGAACGTTGGGGTTGCCTTTGTTTTACCAAATTATTTACAGATTGTGGCCCACACATCTTCATTGACTGCCGGATTGTTATTACTTCCCGGAGCAGCCTTGGGAGCCATTTTGGCACCAGTTAGTGGGACAATTTATGATCGTTTGGGACCAACCAAGCCCATTACCATCGCATTAGTATTTCAAACAATGGGACTCATCGTTCTGTTGGTGGAAGCATTATCTGCCAGCCCAGTATCACAGCTGATTGGTTATATTCTGATGATGCTTGGAACCGGATTTGGAATGTCGACCATTATCACAAATGGTTTGGCACAGATCCCCAAAGCTGAAAATGTCGATGGTAACGCCGTCTTTAACACCCTTCAGCAGTTTGCCGGAGCATTTGGAACCGCGGTTATCTCAATGGTTGTGGCATTGGCTCAGGTTAAAACCGATTATGTTCACACCACGGCTGTTGGAGCCCAGCATGCGTTCATCGTGCTAATGGTCTTAGAAGTTGTTAACATTATTTGTATTTTTACGGGATTGCATTTTGACAAATCTCGGAATCAAGATCAAGATGCCTCAAATTAAGTTGGCTTCTTGTGAATAATCAAAAAGATGTCCATTCCAGTGAGGAATGGGCATCTTTTTTTCTTGAATTCACATTAGTAAAATGAAGGCTTATCAAAGTTGGCGTTCGGTTCATTGACACCAATACTCTTGCGGGCAAACTTTCGTGAATCGTCATTTAAGATATCGATTATCAGTTGTGCAACAGCTTGACGGGTGACTTCTGTGCCGCCAAATGGTTCGCCACTTTGAGTGATTTCATAATTGGTGTTTCCATCCTTGTCGTAGAGCCATGCCAGGCGAAGCAGGGTGTAAGTCAAATCGGAATCCTCGATGGCTTTGGCAGTTTTCTTTCGTTTGGTAATGGAGCTTTCAATCATGCTGGTATTCCATTGACCCAAGGCACCTTTGACCTCGTCTTCGATGCCTAATACTGTGGCACCGATGAATTGACGGACGTGGTTAGCATCCATTGCTGCAATGATATTGTTAACGGATGTCAGATCCCGCATTTCGTTGAGGTAGACCGCATCGACACCATCCATTGCCTGATTGAGGGTGTCTTTATCGTTGAAGTCACCATTGATGATGGTTTCGCGTTTGGGGTCGGTCACCTTAATCCGATTATTGGCATTTCGAGCGTATAGTTTTAAATTAAAATCAGTTTGCTTTAAGAGCTGTGGAATTAAGAAACTGGAAATCTGTCCAGCAGCACCAAGAATTAATACAGTTTTCAAAAAAATTCCTCCCTTAAAAGATTTGCATACGCCTTTACTATAACGCAAATCACGTTTTGAGTAACGGTGAGCAATCTTTTTTGGGAGGAATCATTTAAATAATTATTGATCTAAATCTTGTAAAGCTTTTTGAGCTGCAACGTTCATGATGTTCCATGGACGGTCAAATCCTGGTTGGAAGAAGAAGTCGGCGTAAGCCAAGTCTTCCAAAGTCATTTTTCCTTGGATGGCTAAGCTGACTGCGTTGATGTTTGCAGTGACATCACGCTTTGACATGATCTGGGCACCCAAGATTCGATGAGTATCGGGATCAAAAGTCAGCTTGAAGTATACTTTTTCGTTACCGGCTTCATCAGGAACAAATGGTGGCTGAGTCGTATCAGTGACAAATACGGATTGACTCTTGACGCCGTTTGCGTCTGATGTGCCTTCCTTGATACCGGTTGAAGCGAAGTGGTAGTCATAGACTGACAATGCGGATGAACCGGAAACTGCCGGCATCTTCATGTCATGGCCCAAGACGTTTTTAGCGGCAATTCGGCCTTGACGACGGGCGTTGGTAGCCAAGGCAATCTGCAATTCCTTGCCGGTTGGGGCAAATGGCACCTTGGTGCTGTCACCAACCGCATAGATATCAGGCTGGCTGGTTTCCAAATGGTCGTTGACTTTGACTAACCCTTTTTCGGTTAGATCAAGGGTATCTTTGAGCCAGCCGGTGTTTGCCCGAATCCCGGCAGTTTCAATAACCAAATCAGCAGGGTATTCGGCTTGATCGGTTTTAACAACGCTGACTTTGCCATCTTTGCCTTCAAATTCCTTAACGCCCTGGCCGGTTGCAAGGTAAATGTTGTGATCTTTCATTGTGTCTGACAAAATATCGGTGAATTCCTGGTCCAGATATAATTGCAGTGGGCGGGGAAGAATGTCGATTAAGGTTACGTGCTTGCCAGCCTTGGAAAAGACTTCAGCTGCTTCAATTCCAATGTATCCGGCACCGATAACAGCGACATTTTGGACATCGGGATCAACGGTTTTGGCCTTTAATTTGATTGCCCAGTCACGGCCACGCATTGCATAGATGTTTGCCAGATCATTTCCTGGAACCGGAATGTTCGCGGGAACGGCTCCAGCAGACAAAATCAATTTATCGTATTTTTCTTCGCGAGTTGAATCATCGTCCAGATTATGGACAGTGACAGTATGTGCCTTTGGGTCGATGGATGTGACTTCTTGGTGAACAAATACGTTCACTCCCTTGGCACGCATGCCCTTGGCAGTTGCATAGCGAACAGAGTTGACATTTTTGACAACTCCTTCGAGATATAATTGCATTCCACAAGACAGGAATGAAACGAAATCTCCTTTTTCATACCATTGGATTTCAGTATCAGGTTTTTCGGCTAATATTCCTCTAACGGCTTCAAATCCACCATGAGATGAACCTACAACAATAACTTTCATCAATGATTCCGCCTTTCGTAAATATTCATTAACAAGTCATTCACTTGTTAAATAAAGCGTAACATATCCCAACCGAAAATGGTACTAATAAGTTAGAATGATTATAATGTACTTTTTATTAATCTCACGAAGATGGTTAAACATGGGCTTTCACACTTCAAAATCTGTTCAGTATAAATATTTAGAATCATTTTAACTTAATTGTCATTAGCTTGATTACCAAAACAATTTTGCAAAGAAAAAGCACCCTGAATTCAGGATGCTTGAACAACTTATTTCAACAAATATTTTAGTGTAACTGTTCCAGCTGCTTTAGCTGCAATTAACAGGCATTTTTCATTCATCATGAAATCTGGACTATGGTGAGGGTGATTCTTGCCGTCCGCAGTCATGCAGCCGACGTAGAAAAAGATACTTGGCTTCTTTTGTGCGAAATACGCAAAGTCTTCCGATGGGTCTTGGGCACCAAAGTCGGTGATCTCCGGGATGTTGGCTTCTTTCAGCGTGTTGATGACCTGCTTGCTGAAACTGGGGTCGTTGTACAAAACAGGATAGTTGTCGTCGTAATCCAAGTCGGCAGTTACCCCAAACGTGACCTCAATTCCGTGGACAATCTGTTCAATTTGCTCGCGGATTTTCTTTCTGGTACTTTCTTTCATTACCCGAACGTCGCCTTTTAAGGTGACCGATTCTTTGATAGCGTTAAACGATCCGGCACCGTCAAACGAACCAATCGTTACGCTGCCGGTATCAAACGGATCGAGCCTTCTTGAGACAACGGTTTGAAGGGTGGTGACAAAATAACTTCCGGCAACGATGGCATCGTTGGATAGATGAGGCATAGAAGCATGACCGCCTTTACCAGTGAATTTCACTGTAAAATCTGAGCGGCCGGTTTGACTTTCGCCATAGTGGTAGCCGATGGCACCTGTGGGCATTGATGACATTACATGAATGCCGACAACGTTATCAACATCATCAAGGGCACCATCTTGAATCATTGATTTGGCACCACCGGGAGAAACTTCTTCAGCCGGTTGATGGATAATTCGAATCGACCCTTTGAGTTGATCTTTCATATTAATCAGATTTTTAGCCAAGACCATCATGTAAGCAGTGTGACCGTCGTGCCCACAGGCATGCATGACACCTGGGTTCTGTGATTTGAACGGCAAATCATTATCTTCTTGGATGGCCAACGCGTCAAAGTCGGCTCTCAATGCCAGCTTGGAACCCGGCTTGCCACTGTCGATATCAACTAAGATGCCATAGCCGTCACCGCAGTCCCGAACCTGGCAGTCCATATCCTGGTAGTAATTTTTGATGTATTTTGACGTTTCTTTTTCGTGGAAGGATACTTCTGGATGCTCATGGAGATGACGCCTGATCTTGATCATTTCAGGTTCATCTTTTTGTAAATGCTGCATGAGTTCATTTATCAAATCCAAATAAAAGACCTCCTAATTATTTTTCCGCCTTTGCAGACTATGAATCAAAAATGGCTTCATTTTGTAGAACAGTACTTCGGCCACCACAAACCCGACCGCCAGGGCGATCGCAATCGTTAACGCATTAAACATGTACCGGCCGGTTCGAATTTCATTACCCAGGGTAAAACTGCGCATCCCCAAATACATAATGCCACCGGGGACCAATGATACCAGGCTGGGAACGTAGATAATATTGACGGGAACCCGGAACATAACAGCGGAAATATTTCCCAGGATTCCGATAACAATGGCTGCTGTGAAGTTGGGCAGAATCAGACCGTTATCCACTTGGAGGACCAAATAATAGGCAACCCAAGCAAGTGATCCGGTAATCCCGGCTGGTAAAAGTGAACGGCGGGGGACATTGGTCACCAATCCAAAGCCGACTGTTGATAGGAAGCTGACGACTAACTCAATCAATACTCTCATAAGCGGCCTCCAATCAAATTGAAAATCATTGCTGAAAGGGATGCGCCAAGGACGACCCCGGCTCCGATTGATCCGGCAATGATAATTGCATCGACTGCCCGGACAACTCCAGAAATGGTATTGCGGTCAATAATTTCTCGAAAGGAGTTGGTAATCGCGACGCCGGGAACCAAAGGCATCAGGGCACTGACAATGATATTACCGGCGCTGGTGGCAATTCCAAGGGACTGCAGGACTGCGGCAAGAAAGCCAACTGTAAATCCGCCCAGGCCAGCAGCCACATACGGTGTTTTGATTCGGGGACTGGATAAAGCAGCGGCCAGGTAACCAAAAATTCCAACGAAAAAGGCTAGTCCCAAATCAGCCCAGGTTGCTTTAAACAACAGCATTGGTGCAACCGAAACCAGCGCGGCACCAAAGATTTTCTGAGGCCAGGTGAAGTCGATGACTTTTTTATCGATTTGATTGATGGTCTTCTTGAGCTCATTGAAATCGATTTGACCATTTACAAATTTACGTGACATTGTATTGATTTCATCGACCTTCTCCAAGTTAAAATCACCCAGACGGACTTTGACCAGGTGCGTTTTGGTCTGGTTTTTGACGCCGACAAACAAAGCGGTAATCGTGGCATGGCAGGTTATTTCATAATGAGCTGCCCGGCCGATGTATTCGACGGTTCCTTCGACTCTTGAAGTTTCGGCACCGCTTGTGAGAAGAATTTTGCCGACTTTGCCGCACACGGAAATCAGTTCATCTTCGGATATTGATTGGTCCATATTTTCACCCCTAGATTATTCTATAAAGTCTATTATAAGCTCATATAATTTTAATCATGCGAAAAATATTTTCTGAAAATCTGTTGACAAGGGCTTGCTGAGATGATAAAGTTACAGCAATTATTAAAAACACTTGAGACGTTGAAGAGAAGAGTAACGTTAATGCATTCCTAAAGAGAGCTTCGTTTGGTGAGAGAAGTGGTTTGCAGCGGCGTGAAGATGAGCTCTGAGTCAGGATCCGGTCACAAGGCTAGGATTCCCGGTCGCTACCGATACATAGCGGGGTATTTTTATGAGTACCTGTCGAGGTCGTTGTTGTGAGATGACGGCAAATCAGGGTGGCATCGCGAAGCTTTCGTCCCGTAGTTTATAACTACGTGGACGGAAGCTTTTTTTATTTATTTTAAGGAGATGATTTGGATGACGGCAAATGCAATTAACGGGTTTTTGAATGCAGAACAAAAGTGGGTCAACCACGAAGTAACTAATCCTCTATCAATCTTGGTGTTGAATCTGATGCCAACCCGGCATAGTACGGAGAGACAATTTTTGAACAGATTCAGTGAAATTTCTTCTGATGCAGAACTCACGTTTATGTATCCGCGTTCACATCATTTCCGAGGAACTTCGCGTGCTGATATCGAACGGGATTATGTTTGTCTGGACCAGATTCGTGATGCCCACTATGATGGCTTGATCATTACGGGAGCACCCGTCGAAACATTGGCATTCAGTGAAGTTGATTATTGGGATGAAATTCAGACAATCATCGATTGGTCAAGGGACCACGTCACTGAATGCCTATATGAATGTTGGGCTGCTCAAGCCTGTTTGTTCAATGATTTTGGTATTCGAAAACACCTGTTGTTGAGTAAACTATTTGGCATTTTTGAGGCAGACAACATTAAAGCCGGATCTGAAATTACCGAAGGCTTCGGTGGTCAGCAGGCATTGAAGATGCCGCAATCTCGCCACACGGGCATTGTCTTGGATGAAGACCATCTTCCGGAAGAATTGTCGGTTGATGCTTCATCCACCCAGACAGGACCAATTATTTTGTCAGCAGCGGGGCTTCACAGCACTTATATCACCGGCCATCCGGAATACGCAGAAGGTACCCTGGCATTGGAATATTATCGGGACCTTTATGAACAGATGCCAATTCGATTGCCGAAACATTACTTCATTGATCAGGATTCCGGTACCGTTGATTATTCTTGGAAAGACAGTAGCATTCAGATTTATGACAACTGGACGAAAATTATCGCAAATAAGAAAGTGGGCTTATCAATATGACAGAAGAAAATAACAACTTACATTTCGAAACCCTTCAAGTACACGCTGGCCAAACCGTAGATGAAACCGGATCACGTGCAGTTCCCATTTACCAAACAACCTCATACGTTTTTGACAGTCCTGAGCAGGCTGCCGGTCGATTTGGATTAACGGATCCCGGAAACATTTATACCCGGCTCACCAACCCAACGACAGATATTGTCGACAAGCGGGTCGCTGCATTGGAAAATGGAACGGCCGGGGTGACTTTGGCAACCGGGTCGGCAGCAATTACCGCAGCCATCCTCAACGTTGCCGGTAAAGGGAACGAAATTGTTTCAGCCAGCACCCTGTATGGCGGCACCTTCAACTTACTGAATGTGACCCTGCCAAAGTTAGGAATTAAGACCCACTTTGTGGATCCGGATGATCCGGCCAACTTTGAGAAGCCAATCAATGACCACACCAAAGCGCTGTATATTGAAAGCATCGGCAATCCCGGCATCAATCTGATTGACTTTGAAGCAGTTGCTAAGATTGCCCACAAGCACGGAATCATTTTAATTGTGGATAATACCTTTGGTACGCCATACCTCGTCCGACCACTGGACCATGGAGCCGATGTTGTGCTCCATTCAGCCACCAAGTTTATTGGCGGTCACGGAACGACAATGGGTGGCGTGATTGTTGAAAATGGCAAGTTTGACTGGAAAGCCAGCGGCCGATACCCTGGATTTACCGAGCCGAATGCCCAGTACAATGGACTGGTGTTTGGTGATCTTGGTGGTGCGGCATTCACAACCAAGGTTCGGGCAGAATCACTGCGGGACCTGGGCGCCACGATCAGCCCGTTTAATTCATTCCTCCTGCTTCAGGGACTGGAATCATTGTCGCTGCGGGTTGAACGGCATGTTGAAAATACCCAGAAGATTGTTAAATTCCTGCACAATCACCCCAAGGTTGCCTGGATTAACTATCCCGGTTTGGAAGACAGTCCATATCACGACCTGGCCGAGAAGTATTTCCCGAAAGGGGTCGGCTCAATCTTCACACTTGGACTAAAGGGTGGCGAAAAGGCCGGCAAACAGCTGATTCAAAATCTCAAGTTATTCTCACTGTTGGCAAATGTCGCTGATGCCAAGTCGTTGATCATCCATCCTGCATCCACCACTCATGCTCAATTAAACGAGGAAGAGTTGAAAGAAGCCGGAATCACACCGGACTTGATCCGGGTGTCTGTCGGTGTTGAAAATGCTGACGATCTGATTGCAGATTTGAGTCAGGCACTTGATAAGATTCCTGACGAAGTGGAAGAAGCAGTCGGTTAAAACAGATAATGATTTATAACATAGAAGGATTAATTGCGGTTTGGCCGTGATTATTCCTTTTTTATTGTCTATAACCTGAAATTCAGGGTGAGGTTCATTAACTGATAAACAGTGATCATGAAGATTCAACCGAATGAATATTTAGCTAACAAATAATAAATTATTATGCATGAATAGAAGTGTGAATAAATTTCATTTGTCAGGCTAATATACATGAATTTAGCCGTATAAATGAATAAATATTGATAATAAAATAAAAACATGAATAATACTTAAAAAACGTTGCATTTTCCTGCATGACGTTGTAAGATGTTTTCATTCATTAATATTCCTTTAATTGAATATTTAGAAAATGTGAGGCGATTGATTTGCAAGTAGCTTTAGTTGGAATAACCGGGTACGCGGGAATGGTATTATATCAGCTTTTACGCCAACACCCAGCGGTAGATGAAATTCATCTATACGATCACAAGTTAATACAAAATGAGAAACTTTCTGAAATGGTGCCGGCTTTTTATTCGGATGACACGGCGGTTCAACCATATGATCCAGATGCCATCATGGCCGACAATCAGTTGGTATTCTTTGCGACATCGGCAGGGGTGACATCAAAGTTGAGTCAGCCGTATATCAAAGCCGATTTCCCAGTAATTGATTTATCCGGTGATTTGCGGCTAAACGACGAAGCACAGTATCAACGCTGGTATCACAAACCTTCAGCACCAGCCCAAGCATTGAATCAAGCCTATTACGGATTGGCAGATTTCCACTCCGCTCATGGCCAGAATTACGTGGCAAATCCCGGGTGTTACGCAACGGCAACGTTGTTGGGGTTGGCACCCCTGGTGAAGTTGGATTTGATTGATCCTGATTCAATTATCGTGGATGCCAAATCCGGAACTTCCGGTGCAGGTAAAAAGCCGGCGCAATCAACTCATTTCACCCAGGCAAATGACAACTTGCAAATATACAAGCCCAACCAACACCAGCACATTCCAGAAATCATGTTGGAACTTCAACGTTGGAATGGGGATGTTAAGGCGATTGAATTTATGACAACGCTGATTCCCATCACCCGTGGAATTATGAGTACCATCTACGCCAAGGTAAAACCTGGCGTTGACGCGGCTAAAATCGATGAAGCGTACCACCAAATTTATGACGACAAATTATTCGTTCATTATTCAGGTGAACATTTACCTGATATCAAACAAGTCGTGGGGACCAACAACTGCCACATCGGCGTCGTTTATAATCCGACAACCCACACGGTAATGGCCGATAGTGTCATTGATAATTTATTAAAAGGAGCGGCCGGTCAGGCTGTTCAAAACTTTAACCAGATGTTTAACTACCAAGAATCGAGTGGTCTGGAATTACAGACATTCCTACCATAACTAAGGAGAGATTGCGATGCAGATGACAAGTGAAGATTTAATTGAAGTAAGTACTTTTACATGGCCCAAAGGATTTTATGCCGACTCAACCCACGCGGGACTCAAGCAGGATTCCGATGACATGGGTTGGATCTATTCGGAAGCCCCTGCGGATGCAGCCGGTGTGTACACGACCAACCAGTTTCAAGCTGCCCCAACCAAGCTGACCAAGCAAACCATTAACCTTGCCCATCAGCTGCAGGCCGTTGTAATGAACAGCGGTAACGCAAATTCCTGCAACGGAAACCAAGGGGAAGGCGATGCGCTGATGATGCAAAAGATGACGGCGGATCGACTGCAGATTCAACCTGAACTGGTTGGGATTGCTTCAACCGGTGTGATCGGTGAGCCCTTACCGATGGCGAAAATAAAGGATGGCATTTCGCATCTCAAATTAACAAAGAACAGTGGGTTGACCAAAGCAATTTTAACCACTGATACCCACGCCAAGACAATCACTGTGAAGTGTATGGTTGATGGTCATGAAGTGACGACAACCGGCTTTTGCAAGGGTTCCGGGATGATTCACCCGAATATGGCGACAATGCTGGGATTTGTGACGACAGATGCCGCCATTGAAGGCAACCATCTTCAGGAACTACTGAGTTCCACGGTTGATGAAACCTTCAATCAAATTACGGTGGATGGCGATACCTCTACCAACGATATGGTCGTTGTCATGGCCAATGGAGCTGCCGGTAACCAGCCTTTACAAGAAGATAGTCAGGATTACCCAACCTTCGTGATGGCCTTCAAGAAAGTCCTGGCCCATTTGGCACAGGAAATTGCCGGTGACGGTGAAGGAGCATCCAAACTGGTTGAGGTCAATGTAACCGGCGCCGACAGTCATTTGGAAGGACAACAAGTTGCCAAAGCAATTGTTGGCTCCAACCTGGTTAAGGCAATGATCTTTGGCAAAGATGGCAACTGGGGCAGAATTATGCAGGCAATTGGTCAGACAACCGCTCACGTCGATGTGAATGGCGTCAGTGTTAGTATCAATGGCCTCCAATTGGTTAAGAACAGCTTGGGAACCGGGATTGATGACGATAAAGTCACTAAAACTCTCGAGCAAAAGAAGGTCACGATTGATGTTGACTTGAATGTGGGAGAATTTTCCGGAACCGCGTGGGGCTGTGATCTCACTTATAAATATGTCCAGATTAACGCATCATATCGAAGCTAGGAGGTGAAGGACCATGAGTCAAATCATTGTCGTCAAAATTGGCGGAAACGCCACAAACAACCTTTCAGAAGCCTTCTTTCAGCAATTACACAGCTGGCATGATCAAGGCAAACAAATTCTGATTGTCCACGGCGGTGGCCCACAAATTTCTGAATGGAGTCAGCAGTTGAATTTGCCTGTGAACAAAATTAATGGGATTCGGGTTACCGACCAACAAACGCTTAAGGTTACCCAAGCTGTCTTGCTGGGACTGGTTCAGCCAACGCTCTGCCGGCATTTGGCTGCCCATGGCCTCCCAGTGGTAGGCATGAATGCATCTGGACAGGATGTGGTAACGGGGGCGTATTTAGACCAGCCTGTGTATGGCGAGGTTGGAAAAATCACCGCCATCAATCACCCTTACGTAAACCAAGTCCTGTCTCAGGGCATCGGCGTTTGTGCACCGCTAGCCGTTACCAGTTCTGGAAATTATTTAAATGTTAATGGGGACGTGGCAGCAGCGGGGATTGCCCGGCTGCTTGGCGCAGAAAAGTTGTATTTGGTCACCGACGTTCCTGGCGTGATGGTCAATAGTCGGGTAATCGGCCAATTGAGTCTGAAAAAGGCCAATCAACTATTTGAAGCAGAGCTTATTAAGTCCGGCATGGTACCCAAGATCAGGGCCGCCTTCGACGCTCTCAAACACGGTGTAAAAGAAGTTGAAATCACAAATCAGCTGCAGCATACCGGTACCCATTTATCGGTTAACCAGCTCGCAATCTAAAGGAGATCAAAATGATGAAACATATCTTTCCAACCTATGCCCAATACCCGATGGAAATTGTCTCGGGTCATGACTGGCATTTAGTCGATAATCAACAGAAATCATATTTGGATTTTACCAGTGGCATTGGCGTCTGCAGCTTCGGTTACAGCAACGACAAGATTGAACACAGTGTCTTAAATCAGTTGGGAAAAATTTGGCACACTTCCAATTTGTATCCCAGCCAGCTGCAGGATGACGTTGCCAATGCACTGTGTCCTGAAGGGATGTTGGCCTTTTTCTGCAATTCCGGAACCGAAGCCAATGAAGCAGCTTTCAAGTTGGCCAGAAAAGCAACCGGAAAGGGCAAAGTCCTGGCATTCAACAATGGCTTTCATGGCCGAACCTATGGATCCATGTCGTTAACCGGGAACCCTGATATTCAGGCCGGCTTTAAGCCGCTGGTACCGGAAGTTCAGTTTGCCGATTACAACGATCCAGACGCGTTGTCGGCTATTACCGATGATTTGGCAGCGGTCATTCTTGAGGTGATTCAAGGCGAAGGCGGCGTTGTCGACGGCAATGGTGACTGGCTCAAGCAAGTGGCTGCAAAATGTCATGAGCAGGGTGTTTTACTGATTATTGACGAGGTTCAGACAGGAATTGGCCGAACCGGTAAAAAATTTGCCTTTCAGAACTTTGATTTGGATCCGGATATTATCACATGTGCCAAAGCCCTTGGTAACGGCCTCCCGATTGGGGCAATGCTGGGTAAAAAGTCATTGGCATCGGCATTTGGCCCCGGCTCTCACGGAACAACTTTTGGTGGCAATAAAATCGCCTTATCATCAGCCAAAGCTGTCCTTGAGCAGTTGACACCCGACTTCTTAAAGGGGGTTCAAAAGAAGTCCAAGGCAGTATTTGATGCACTTGGAAAGAAAGTCCTACCATTATCAGCTGTCGATAGCATCAGTGGGCTTGGATTGATGATTGGAATTCACTTAAATGATTCAGTCAAGGTTGCGGACGTTATTTCTCACCTTCAGCAAAATGGTCTGCTGACCTTATCGGCTAAGCACAACACTTTGCGTTTGCTGCCACCGTTGGTAATGAGCGAAGCGGACCTGTTAAAGGGAATTGACTTGATTACTGATACATTGGCCAACGTTGATGCGACCGTTGAATCATCATTAATTTAAAATGTGAAATTGGAATGATTTTTTCTCATATTGCCTTTACATTCCCTGGGATAACCGGTATCTTTAAGATACTTCTTTTCTTTGAAAGGGATGGTTGGGGTGAAACCAATTGTTTCGACGTTAAAATGCCTTTGGTATTGGCTGACGGGCGGAATTGCGCTGTTATTGATTTATTTTTATGATGGGGCGATTTCCATTCCCGAAATTTCTAAGACCAGCGATTATCACTTGGTATGGCGGCTCTCTTCACTTGATTGGTATTTTCTGGTTTGTTTGATCATGATTTTACCAATCGCCAGAGCCCAGATGAAAAAGCTCTACCAAAAGGATTCAACGGAATTTGAAACATACAAAGACAAAGCTTTAAGACTTCATCATTCGGATGCTCAGGCCAATCATAAGGGCCGTTCCTGGTCTGCTAATGGTGTTACTGCCAATCCTTGGGAGTATCAGTATTCTCAAACCCAGTCCTACAAAGGAGCGGCAGACTTTGCCTATACAGTTGTTAAGAATCTCATTTTGAACATATTGATTATTATTTTTGGCCCGATCTTTTTGATCTATGCCATTTATAAGAAATTACGGCATAACAAAAGCCTGTAACTCGGTTTTGACTGAAGTTACAGGCTTTTGTTGTGTCATATTATATTGGCGAAACTTGTGATTGGAGAGCTGAATTACTTAATTGAGTGGTTCGGTTGTCTTCATCAATTCTGCAGGCCACAAGGCTAACAGGTGACCATAACCTTGTTGGTCAAATGCCAGACATTCCCATTCGCGTTTTGACTGGAACACAGAATAGTTGATGTCTTCTGGAGTGGCAGTCCCTGATTCCAGCTTGGAAATCGGGATCGAAGTTAAAACATCATCAGAGACAATGTAAATTCGATTGTTGACGTTGTTGAATGCGACACCTTGGTTGGGCGAACCACCACGAGTCTTCAGCTTTTCCGGAACAGCCGCAAACTTCACGCTGTTCTCATCGAGTCGGCCATAGAAGAACATGTAGCCCATGCCATTCTTTCGGCCCCAATAGGCGTTACCGTTGTTATCAAATACCAGTGTATGGAGCTGAAGGTTGCCTTTGGTTCCCTGGTACATCTTGAAATTATATTGACGAATCGGCTCCATAGTATTTGGATCCATTTCCATGACGGTATTATTCTCGTCACGGTTTCTGAGATCGGTTAGGGTATTATCTTCAACCAAATATAAATGCTTGTTTTGAGGGTTGAAGGTTAACGTTTGACCATGACCGATATCAACTTGAGGACTGAGTTGCGCGGTGTTGGCGATCTCGATGTTTTTGAATAATTCGGGATTCTTTGCTTTTATTTTGTTAATGTCGGCCTGATTACTATCGACTTCTTTTTGAAGGGAGGCAGCTTTCTTTTGGTCGGCAGCAGCTTTCTTGGCGTTTGTTTTCAATGCTTTTGCAAGACGAGCCTTTGATGTACCGTTGGCCTTTTGGTATTTGGCTTTGGTTGTCCGCTTGGCATTCGCCAAACCATTGATGTTTGATTTGACCTCATCCAATTTGTTGTTTAGTGATTTGACGCTCTTAAAGGAACTCTTCATGGATTCATAGTAGTTCTCATATTGTTCGTTGTGTTGAGCACCTTCATCCGTGTATGGGTTGAAGTAGTTGAACGCTGTCCACAATGCCATTGGATCGTTTTCCAATCCAAGCTGTTTGAGTTTGTTGGTATCAAATTTGATGATGACTCCCAGGTTGGTGTCACTTCCGTTGGACTCGACGAAGTAGACATTCCCGGAGTTGTCCAGCGCGACACTTTGAAAGTTTCCGTGTTGGTAGTCGGTAACATTAAAGCCATCTGGCAGGAACCATTGGGTTTTAAATGAATTGGCGGTAGTAGTGGTGGCTGCGGTTGTTGCAAACGTGTCACCTTGGTTATCCATTGACGGGTCGATCGTTCCCTGGTTATATTTCCGATCCATGTTTCCCACTGGCGATGTGTTATCAATCGTCTTCAGGTCATCGGAATCGTAATTGGTTAAGACATTTCCCAAATTAACTTGCGGAATTGATTTGACGGCACCGGGGACATCGATAATATCGGCTTTGGCGCTTCCCGACGTGGCAACAAATCCGGCAGCTGTGAAGGCCAGGGCAACTGCAACAATAGCTTTTAACGGTTTCTTCATTACTTATCTCATCCTTTTCTTGAATTAATTGCGTTTGAGATTATTGGGCGTCAAACGTGTAATAAACGTTGATTGAAGAATCATTGGTATTTTGTTTGGCTGATTTTGCGTGATACGTAATTGTCTGCCAGTTAATTGACACAGCTCCGCTGCCATCTTTCGTGAATACTGGATATTTTGGTGACTGGAGGGTTGACCAGCTGCTGTTTTGCAGGCCACTCTTGACAGCACTCAGGTCTGCTTTATTTAACGCAGCGGTCTGACCGGAATCAACGTATTGCATTTCGGCTGCCGACTTGAAATCAGCATTAATTTTGTTGATCGAATCCGCACTGTATTTGCCCAGTGCCTGTTTAAAGTTCGTAAGATTAGTTGAAGACAGCCCGGCAATATCTGCGGCACTTAACTTACTGTAAGTTGATTTGTTGCTGTTACCGCCGACATCTGGGAACTCCCAGCTTTCATCCACGTATTGGAGGCCGGTTGGAACCAGCTGTTGCGCGTTTGCACTATTTGATGAAGAACTGGCGGCGTATAAAGCAAAGTTGTTTGAGTCAGCAGCTTTGCCGACGTTAACCGTGATTGATCCACCAAATTTTGCTTGGGCCAATGCGGATTCCTGATCGTCTGAAAGGTGCTCGTTGTTTAAGATATAACCGGTACCGGACAAGGAGGAAGCTGCCAATGCATTGATTTCGACAATGTCACTGTCACCCAGTGTCCATTTGCCATTGGTTTCAGTTCCCAACGTGCTGCCCTTCTTGGCTGGGTCATCGGCATCAGTGTTGACGTAATCAATTGATTTAATGACTTTTCCGGAAGAAGGATCGGTGAAGTTGATTCGAACGGCGTTGTCGGCAATCGTGGTTGTATCGTTATCAGCTTTCAAATAAACGGAACTGCCAAACTTTGTTTTAGCCAGATCGGCAAGTTGAGCGTCGGATAAGCTATCCAGCTTGTAGCCGGATTTCTTAAGAGCCGTTGAAATGTCTGATTGAATGGCTTTTTCATCGGCTGGGTCAAGGGATGCACTGCCACCGTCAGTTGATCCAAGGGTTTGACCAACCTGGGCATTTTGATTTGTATAGTCGACTGTGTCAACCACGGCGTTTTCGTCATTAACGATGTTGATGCGGACCGAGTTGCCGGGAATTGGGTCGGCAGCCTTCACGGTAAGCGATGCTTTGTGGCCAAATTTGGCTTGTGCAAGGAAGCCTGCCTGGTTGCTGGATAAAGTATCCAAAGCGTAACCGGTCCCTTGGAGAGCCTGTCTGACGGCCACTTGGATGTTGGCCAAATCGTCATCACCAATTGTCCAGGATGAGCCGTAAGGGACACCGAGTGGTTGGTTATACTTTGCGTTTGCACTCGTGTAATTGATGTATCGAATTAAATTGCCCTTTGAATCAACCAGGTCAATTCGCAGCGAACTATCCGGAATAGGTGATTCTGCCTCGCACAGACCTTTGTATAGAATCCAGCCGTTGGCAGCCGAATCATCTGAATTAATGGCACTGATATGAACCCAAGTATCATTTTCACGGGTTCGTGTTCCAATACCGTCAATCTTGAATGTCGTGTTGGCGTATTTCACTGAGTCGCCAATCTGTTTGCCGGATTGATAGGTCGTATTTAATGGATTTTTATATGTAACGGTCTTGCCGTCATTTTGAAATCCGGGAGCGGCAATCTTAAAGGTATAATTGCTTAAGCTTGATGGTACGTTTCCCTGATCAAAAGTGGTGAAGGGCTCAATCCCACCGCTGAATTTACCGGCTTTTTTGCCGCCATAGATCCAGCCACGGTACTTGCCGTCAAATGAAGTGACCTTATAATAAACCGAACCGCTCTTAGTCGTTGCTTGACGATAAGCAGCAAAGTTATTGCTCGAGAATTTCGAATTGGCCAAATCAGTTAAGACCGCCTTGCTGGCCACAACTCTGGCACCTTTACTAATTTTGGGCTTTGAATAAAGCGCGGATGATCCGGTAAAAGTGATGCTTCGACTGGCGGGGTTCGTGGTTAACTTGCGATTTGAAACAATTTTACTGACGGTGCCGGCATGTGCAGGTTGGATCGAAACACAGCTGACTCCAAGAATTCCCAACGCAACCGCTGAGATAAAAACGGAACTTTTTAACTTAACATTCATTAATTTCATCTCCATGAATTCTATTGATATATTACCCTGCGAATTCATAGTATCGTGAAATAGGCGTTTTGAAATGGAAATGGTTAAACCTTTACTCAGGATTTACAAGACATTTACATTGCCCCGTATTTGGCAAAAAAAGTCCGACGCATTATAACGCCGGACTTTTAGAGTAATAATGGTCTATTTATTTGTTAGACAAACTTAACGGCAGTTCCGTAAGCTGCAACGGACTGCATGTCGCCACCAATGGATCCGGAATCAAATCGCATCATGACAACCGCGTCGGCACCCATTTTTTGAGCGTTTTCTTTCAAACGGTCAACTGAGGTGTTTCTGGCTTCATCCAACATTTTGGTGTAATCCTTGATTTCACCACCGACAATGTTTTTTAAGCCGGCACCGATGTTTCTAACCACGTTTTTGGATTGGGTGGTTAAGCCAAAGACTTCACCGATAACTTCGTAGTCTTTTCCGGGAATATGTTCAGTGGTTGTAACAATAAAATGATTTTCAGCCATAATTGATTCCTCCAATTTGTTTAGTAGATCTGCCATTAGTATATCTTAAATTGTCGATAGAACAACAGATAAAAGAAAACCCGCCGGAAAAAAGTCAGACGGGATGCACTTGTGAGACGCTAATGTGGTTTAGAAAAGATCGTCATCACTATGCAGTAAACATTATAACGTGTGTCAGATGGATTTACAAAGAAAAATGTAACCGCTATTACTTGGCAGTTTCAGCTGTCTTTGCTTCCTTTTCCTGAGCAGCTTGTGCCAGGATATTCAGGTAATTGAATGGTCGATCAAATTGTGGCTGGAACAGCATATCAACCATTGCTAAATCGTCGATTGTGTTGTTGTTTTGGATACATACAGAAAGGGTGTTGGCTGATTGAGAGACATCGTAGGTGCTTAACAGTGAACCGCCGAGAATTCTGCGTGAATCAGGATCATAAACAAGTGACATTAAGACAGGATCAGTGGTTGGCATGAACTCAGGACGGTAGTTGTCCTTTACGATCACTTCATGAGCATTCACGTTTTGAGCTTTTGCGGCAGCCATTGTAAGACCGGTTGAAACGATTGTCTTATCGTAAAGCTTCAAGCCGGATGATGACTGGGTTCCCATGTATTTAACAGTTGGCTTTTCAATGTTTTTACCAACCAGAACCCCTTGACGAACGGCGTTGGTTGCCAGTGGAATATATGCCAAGCTTCGGGTTGGGTTGTAGTGAACAGCAACACTGTCACCGGCACCGTAAATATCAGGATCGGAAGTTTGCATGTATTCATTGGTAATCAAGGCACCGTTTTCAGTCATGGCTAATTTGCCTTTGAATAGGCCGGTGTTAGGACGGAAGCCGACACACATGACAACCAAGTCGGTTTCGTATGATCCCTTGGTCGTCTTGACGGTCACAGTATCGTCACCGGAAATTTCAGTGACTTGTTGATCTAAACCGAGGGTTACGCCATGGTCAGTGAAGTCTTTTTCAACAATGTCCGTAAACTGCTTGTCAAAATATTTACTCATGATGCGGTCGGCACCATCCAGTAAAGTAACTTCATGTCCCTTTGTGTTGTATGCTTCAGCCAATTCGGCACCAATGTAGCCGGCACCAACGATTGTAATGCGCTTTTTCTTTGGAGCGGTTTTAAACAATTCCTGGGCATGGTTCCAGTTTTTGCATAGGTAAACGTTCTTGTTGTCGATACCTTTGATAGGTGGGATAACTGGCCATGAACCGGTGGTTACGACTAATTTGTCATAAGTGTCTTGGAATTGTTTGTTGCTTTCAAGATCAGTCACGTCGATTGTTTTTTTAGCTGGGTCAACGTTGGTAACTTCATGCTTCATTTGAACGTTGGCACCTAATTTTTTAAGTTCATCTGGGCTTGAATAGAACAAGCCTTGTGGATCCTTTACATGTCCCCCGAGATATAAAGCAATTCCACATGAAAGAAACGAAATATTATCATTCTTTTCGTAAACGGTCACCTCAGCGTCTGGGTGTTCTGTTAAAATAGTTTTAATAGCAAAGGTTCCTGCGTGGGTACAACCAATAACTGCAACTTTCATATTAACTTCTCCTTGTTTTATAAAAGATTCACAAGCATTTGCTTGTACTTACATATTACAAGTTGTGCAAGCGTTGTCAAGCCCTTGACAAACGCATTTTAACTGTATGAGATAACGCTCACATGGCCAAATTGCCGTCATGTTGGGATTTGCGACGTGGACAAAGTAGTTGTGCACAACATAAAAATATTTTTTGGAGGACATTTTGAAATTTTCCTGGAAAGTAACCAATCACGATCCAAAAACGTTAAAGAAGTTTTTAAATACCAAGGGTATCAGTCACCGGATGTACAAAACCATCAAAACCGGTGGGGGATATTTTGCTGTGGGCAGGCATAAGGTGGATGGCGCAGTCAACCTTCAAGACGGCGACCAGGTACAAGTCAGTCTGCCACCTGAAGCCAGTGATCCCAATGTTGCCGTCAGCGATGGCCCGCTGAACATTATTTATGAGGATGATAATTGGCTGGTGGTCAACAAACAAGCTGGCCTGACGGTTGTACCAGGACCAGCAAACCGCACCGACACACTGGTTAATCGTGTGAAGGGACGCCTGGTTCAAGAAGGTGCTGAAAATTTAGTTCCCCATATTATTACCCGGTTGGATCGGTTCACCAGCGGCATTGTCTTGATTGCCAAACACCGACTGGCAAACAGCTTGGCCAACGAGATGTTGGCAGATAAAACCCTTCATAAGAGATACCAGGCTGTGGTGAGTGGGGATGGCCTCCCGGATCACGATTTGATCGATAAGCCAATTGCTAAAGATCCTGACGGTTATGGACAAATCATTAGTGCGGATGGCAAGCCGGCTCAAACGGAGTACACCGTCATGCGTCGCTTAAAAGACCGAACCTTGGTGGATGTCATTCTTCACACCGGCCGGACGCATCAAATCCGGGTTCACTTTGCTTCGATTGGCCATCCGCTTCTTGGCGATGAGTTATATCATGGACCGATGAATTTGGGAATTAATCGCCAGGCACTTCACGCCTCGAAACTAGATTTTGAGGATCCATTTTCAAACAGGGGGTTAAGCTTCCAATCCCAATTGCCACAAGACATTTCGGCCATTTTAGATTAAAGAAATACTCATATTGTGCACAAATGAACATTGATAGATCAATGATTAGATAACTTATACAAATGATAAATTAGAATTTGATGAAAGCGAGTCCAATTCCGTTGTCTTTTCGCTATCTTCTGGTATAGTATGGGTATCAACTTAAGGAGGAGACTAGATATGTCTACCAATGGTGAATCGGATCAGACGATTCAAAAAATTATTGCTGAGATGGAAACTAATTTGTCTGTATTATCATGGATGAAGGGCGCAGAAGAAGACGAGGAGACTAAAGAGCATATTCGTGCTTTAAAGGCTGCTTTGTTGAAAGCAAAATCAGATTTAATTAAGGCATAATGTTATAAGCTTTGGTTAGGCTCTAGTTTTAACGACTACTAAATGATTTTAAACGAGTATCTTACTGATATAATAATCGGTGAGATACTTTTTTTGATTTGGAAAAAGATAATTTAAAATAAGTACAATAAAAACTTTGGGGAGGACTGAAACGATGCCAGAAGCCAAAACAGCAATCTGTTTTATCGATCATCGGGAACATATGCAAATTGACGGCCGCTATCTTAGGGACTTGGAGCCTGCAACAAGAAATTTGATTAAGGGTGATTTTCCGACCGCGAAGGTCACTGACTTTATTTGTGATCATGATTTATTAAAGTACCAATTAATGAGAGTTGATGGAATGGTTAATTCCGATGTTAAGCAGACTAAGAAGATTAACCGCCGATTAACCAAGGCGATGCAAAGTGATGATTATGATATCGTCGATGTGAATGAAAACCTGGCCAAGAGTTTAACGTTTGGTCAACGAGTCTCCGATGCCGTTGCCCGTTTTGGTGGTAGTTGGGGATTCATCGGCGTCTTCGTATTTGTCTTGGTTGCCTGGATGTTTATTAACACGATTCACTTTTTGGGGATGAACTTTGACCCCTATCCATTTATTTTGCTAAACCTGGCATTGAGTTGTATTGCCGCGGTTCAAGCACCCATCATTATGATGAGTCAAAACCGGGCTGCCGATCGTGACCGGATGAGTTCTGAAAACGACTATCATGTTAACCAGAAATCTGAACATGAGTTGCGAATCTTACATGCCAAGTTGGATAATCTCGCGCAAAACCAATTGCCACACTCATTGGAAATTCAAAAATTGGAAATTGAGATTCTTGGCCAAATCCGCACGGAACTTGATATGATTCAACGCAACCAATTGGGAAATCCGAAAAGTAATTTAAATGAAAATGATCAGCAGGATAATGAAAACAGTTCTGAAAATCATGACTAGCTGAGCGGTTAATTTTGACATCAAATGAAAACTTCAGTAATATATGACTTAACACACTAAAGATTGTTCATTTATTAGGAGGATTTCTTTGATAACCGTTAGAGAAGCACAGCAGGATGACGCCGGCCAGATAGCCCCGTTGATTGATATTATTTTTGATGAAATGGAACTTGATGAATTAGAAGACGTTCCCGAACCTGGATTAGACAAGGTCATCACGAAGGCTTACCAGACAGACACGTATCTGTCCAGTAAGGCATCTACCGTGGTGGCCGAGGCCAATGGCCAAGTTGTTGGGGTTGTGTTTGGATATCCCAGCGAAAACGAGGACGATATCAACAAGGTTCTGATTAATTTATCGAAAAAGAGTGCTGATTTTAAAGAGCCATATATTCCTGATTCCGAAACCAATACCGATGAATGGTATTTGGATTCGATTGCCGTTGATCCTAATTGGCAGGGTCACGGAATTGGCAGCAAGTTATTGGCTGCTGTTCCAAGAATGGCATTGAATGACGGAAAATCAGTGATCGGCTTAAACGTTGATTTCGAAAATCCTGACGCAAAGAAATTATATGAACGCAAAGGTTTCAAAACTGTTGGAACCCAGATGATTGGGGACCATATGTATGATCATATGCAAAAGGCTGCCAAACAGCATAGCCTTTTATACGTATAAGAATCCGAAGAGCTGGCATTTTAATGCCAGCTCTTTTTTGTCATATATAGTTGACATCATTTGGCAGGAGTTTTATATTATTAATGACATATATATGTGACACAAAATCAAAGGAGGCCAACTAATGTGAACAGAGTCAGGGAATTTCGAAAGAATCGGGGGCTCTCCCAGTTTACTTTGGCTGAGAAGATCGGCGTTGCCAGACAGACCATTAATTTGATCGAGAATGGCAAGTATAATCCCTCCCTCAAGCTGTGTATTAGTTTGGCTGAGGAATTGGGAACAGACTTGAATACACTATTTTGGAAGGTGGATGACACTCAATGAAAGAAAGCATTTTGATTAAGATCATGCGTTACTTCTTCAGCATTCGGGGTGTTCTGGATGAGCATAACATCAGGGAAGTTAACAAGGTGGCAACCAGCGCATTCATGTATTTATGGATTTATACAGGACTCGCTAATGCAGCTTTGCTCATGGTTTCTGAGCAGTATTTGACACACTCCACTTTAATTGGGTTTCTGTTTGTTAATCTGATCATTGCTTTTGGTGGTGTGAGCCTTTACGTGACGCGAAAAGTTTCAAAACTGAAATTGAATTACCGAGAGGTTTCAGTTAATGAATATCCCAAGGCTGTTCATCAAGCAGTCATTCATGGGGCATGGTTTGGAGTTATTTATGGGATGTTTAGCTATTTTATGCTGGCTAGATTTGATGGGCCTTTTTCACTCTTCTCAATTTTGGCTACCCTGGTTGTCATCGTAATCGGTTGGACGTCGGATACTCAAAAAGAAATTGGTCATATTGTTAAAGTCGAATAAAGAATTGAAAAGGTGGGTCATTCATGAAAGTTAAAGAAAGCGTTGGAACGAAAATTATTAAACACCGGTTTGGCATTCACGGACCACTGGATGAATACAAGCGGACGGAAATTGGTCGGATTGCGACTAATGCCTATATGATTTTGGCTGGGTATATGCTGCTTTCCAGTATTGCAGCAGCGCTGGTTGCGAATAGTAACCCTGGAAAAGCATTAGTATGGCTCATAATGGGCAATGTAGTGATGGTTGGATTTGTGATTAATATTTATTTATTGATCGCCACAAATCGGGCTCACATTGTTGATAAAGAGATTCGCGCAAGTAGTCGAAAGCAAGCAATTAAAAAAGCATTCATCAGAGGAATTGAACTAGGAATCTATGTTGGGATCTACATGTTTTTTGTGAAAATTGTTCTGGATTGGTTTTTTGATGGAACAAATCCAGTTCAAAACATGCAGAGTGCAAATACAATATGGAAAGGTGTCGAATCTGGCTTGCTCTTTGGCATCTTAGCGTGTGCTTATGATATTTTTACCACTAAAGTTTATAAAGAATAACAGGGATTTTTTAAACGGCATCGCAGTCCGACTTGCACAAATCCGGCAGGACAAGTAAGATTGTTTTTGCATGATTTTCTCGAAATTAATTCTGCAAAAAGGGGATTCATATGGAAGACAATATTAAGCTTGGCAATCCGGTATTTGATAAGATGATGTTTGTGCTGGATAAACCAGTTAACGAAAAGAATCACCGGGACTATCGTTTTGATAACGAAGAACTGGTTGAAATCAGTGATGGAATTTGGGCAATGCCAGCCTACATGAAAGACGATGATGATTTCAGTATGTTCTTCATCATTACTGAAATTGATGACGGCAACACCGTGTTGGCATTTTCTACCGGCGAGAAGAAGGGTGAACAATTTTCTTTGAGTAACCCGATTATTACCGGTGAGGCTCTTAACATGCTGGTCAAGCACGACAAGAACCGGGCAGCCTCAATCCTGCATTTCCTGGATCAAATTTCAAAGGCCGATGAAGGTAATTGGCGGATGGTTGAATAATAGCGGTTGCTTTTTTGAACTGAGCTGTTAAACTAACATTTGATTTAAATTTAATGACTATTCAGGAGCAGAACTATGAAATTAACGTTGAATGAAACGGCCGCCAAATTTAATGTCAGTCCCACCGAGATTGACGCATACGTTCAGAACGGTTTGGTACCAAGCAGGACTGTTGGAACGATTGTGGCTGATTTTGATGAAACTGATATGTATTGGGTGGACATGGTTCACTGTTTTATCGAAAATGGTTCATCAATTGACGATGTTAAACAGCTGATTAAACATTGTAAGATATAGTACAAAGTTATTGTTAAACAAAGAATTGAATGATATTCTAAACACGAGGGGTATTGGCGCTCTTTAAGTAATTAATTAGATGATCGTTTGTATAACTGTTAGATTGCACAAGTAATATGACAAAAGAGTTCCAACGTGCGAATAAAAGCACTTTGAGTATTCGGTTATAAACCGGATCAGTATTCGAGTATGAACGAAGTGATATTTGATTAAAACCATAGAGTCGCCGATTCCCCTTAGGAAAGGTCAGTGCAATTGCGCTGGCCTTTTTCCTTTGGCAAAATTTGGATTAATTGAGTTAAACCTTTGCTGATTAGGGAGGATAATGATATATTATCCGTGATGTAACTGTGGAATAAGAGGGGTGTTTTAAATGGCAAAAGTATTGGTTGTGATTGCCCGGCCCAAAAGCCCGAAGTCACGGACACTAAAAGTTCTAAATGCATTCATGGATGAGTATGTTAAAAAACATCCTAACGATGAAATTGATAAATTGGATTTGTATCAGGATGATTTCCCTGAAATTGATGGTGACCTGCTTTCCGCTTGGGACATGCTTGAGGCTGGTAAACCATTTGACACATTGACCAAGGTTCAACAAACTGATGTCACTGAATTTAACGGAGCAACTGATCAGTTTTTGGCAAGTAATAAGGTGGTCATTGCCAATCCACTGGTTAATTTGATGATTCCAACCAAATTAAAAGCTTGGATTGATGCCGTGACCGTTGCCGGCAAAACCTTTAAGTATACTGAAAAGGGCGCCATTCCACTGACCTCAGGCAAAAAGGTGATTCATATTCAGGCTGCCGGTGGGAAGTATAACAACCAGGATTTTGGAACTCAGTACGTTCACCAAGTTTTAAACTTTATTGGTGTTCAGTCCATTCAAAAGATAAATGTTGAAGGGATGGATCATTTTCTGATCAGGCAGCCCAAATTATGAAAGATGCTGAAAGTGAAGCCATCAAAGTGGCAGATGAGTTTTAACTGACTGATTGGAATCCGTTTATTTTCCGGACAGCCCTGTTTTTTGGTAGGGGGTTATCCGGATTTTCTGGTATCCCTAAAACAATTGTTCACTCCTTATGGAAATATTCACCAACTAATGCAATAATAATATTAGATTGGAGTGACTGATTGATGGATGAACAAAATCATGATCACGAAGAATTAGCGGGTTCTAAATTCTTTTGGGTAACCGTATTAAACATCTTGATCACAATTGCTGAATTCATTGGTGGAGCGCTGTCTGGAAGTCTTTCTTTGATTTCAGACGGTTTTCATAATGCGGGGGATTCAGTTTCAATTGTTTTCAGTTATGCAGCGAGCAGAATCAGTAAGCGACGTCAGGATAGCCGAAATACCTTCGGTTATAAGCGAGCTGAAATAATTGCGGCATTTTTAAATTCGATTGCACTTGCACTTATTTGTATATTCTTGATTTTTGAAGCTTTAAAACGGATTACAAACCCTCAACCGATTAATGGTAACCTGATGTTGACCATTGCGGTGATTGGGCTGGTTGCCAATCTCTTATCGGCCTTTTTGTTAAATTCAGGCTCTAAGAATAATTTGAACATGAAGGCAACCTACCTGCACATATTGAGTGATGCGTTATCTTCAATTGCCATTATCTTTGGTGGAATTTTGATTGATTTATATAATTGGACATTGGCCGATCCGATCGTGACGGTTATTGTTGCCGTTTATATCTTCTTCGAGTCAATTCCAATTATCCGGCAAACTTTCAGAATTTTGATGCAGGGTGCACCAAATCTGAATTACGAAGAAATTAAGCATGACTTGCTTCAAATTGACGGTGTCTTTAGTGTTCACCATGTCCATGCATGGTCAATTGATGAACACAACATCATTTTTTCAGCGCATGTTAACATGCATGATATGAAGATAAGTGAAGCCCAGCCGATTTATTCGGAGATTAGTAAAGTATTAAAAGATAAGTACCATATGTGTCACGTCACGATTCAAGCGGAAACGACCCGTGGCGAACACGAAGATATTATTTATGATCGTGGAAATGACATTCCGTAAAATATAGGAGATTTAGAGCTTAATGACCCCAATGAAAGAGGACTATTTAAAGATTATATTTGAACTTGGCGGTTCCGATGATCTGGTCAGCAACAAGCAAATTGCGATCAGTTTGAATATCGCTGCCGGTTCAGTTACTGAAATGGTTAACAAGTTGGTCGAAGAAAAGCTGGTAACCCATGAACCTTATTCTGGTGTGCAATTGACCAAGAAGGGCAAGAAGTATGCCGAAGAACTGGTTCGGAAACATCGAATTTGGGAAACTTTCCTAGCTAACACTTTGCACTATGATATTTCTGATGTCCATGACGAAGCCGAATTGCTTGAACATGTTACCTCTGACAAGATGATTGATCACTTGGACGACTTTTTGGGCAATCCTAAACGCTGCCCTCATGGCGGAGTCATTCCGGATCGTAACGGGAACTATCATCCCGACAAGGACAAGCTCCTGACTGATGCCAAAGATGGTGAAGAAGTTGTTGTTAATCGGTTTATTGATAACCATGATTTGTTGACACTGTTGGGCGATATTAAGCTTGATATTGGCGACAAGCTCAAGATTATTTCTCACGATCCATTTGAAGGTTCGGTTACTGTTAAGAATTTGACAGATAAGAAGAAATTAGTCATTGGTTTTAAGACGGCCCACTATGTGTTCGTGAGGTGACAGGGATGGCGGATAACGCAACTCGACAAGAGAATTATGACCATTTAGTCTTAAATACTTGTGTCCTTGCGGGGCGGATTATGATTGAATCCGGATCTGAAATGTCACGGGTAAACGATACAATTATGCGGATTGCTCAAAACGCCGGCTTGAAAGATGCCCAAGTGTACGCAACTTTGACCGGGATTATCATGTCCGGTGGGGTTAAGGAAGTCGGCGCCGAAGTCGGCTCGATTGATAAACGGGCTTTTGATATGGAAAAAGTGGCCAAGGTCAATGAATTGTCACGGGAATATGCCGCTAAAAAGATCGACATTTATCAATTCCGGGATGATTTGATCCACATTAATGACTTGGTGGCAACTTTTCCACTCTGGCTGCAAACGGTCGGTGCTGGTCTTGTAAGCGGCACTTTGGTTGTTGTCTTCCAGAACAATCTACCCGACTTCTGGGTGACTTTTATTGTTGGGATGTTTGGCTGGCTGGTTTATTACTTCCTGAACATTTATATTCAAATTCGTTTTTTAAGCGAGTTTTTGGCCGCTGTGGTTGTTGGGGCTTTGGCATTAATTGCCGTTAAGAACGGTATTGGTGTGAAAGCAGATGATATTATTATTGGTGGCATGATGCCTCTGGTTCCTGGAATTCCGTTGACAAACGCGGTTCGTGACGCCCTGTCTGGAAATCTGATCAGTGGCCCGGCCAGAGGAATTGAAGCTTTAATCAGTGCCTGTGCACTGGGCTTTGGCGTGGCAATTGCGCTGCACTTTTTTTGAGGGATGCTTATGAACCTGTTTATTATTAAATGTATTTGTGTATATTTTTCGGGAATTGGCTTCGGGTTGATTGTCAATCTGCCGCACCGCGCCTTAAACGTAGCCGGAATCACGGCTACTCTGAGTTGGTTGGTGTATTACGTTATTATCAACACCTGGGGTGGTTTGGGTGCGCCGAACTTCTTTGGCGGCCTGACAATTGGCTTGGTTTCAGTGGTCGTTGCGCATATTAAGAAAATGCCCAGCATTTTGTTTGACGTGCCGGGATTGGTACCACTGGTTCCCGGAGGTCAGGCGTACAACACCATTAAGAACTTTGCCCTGGGCGATTACCGCGTGGCATTTAATTATTTGTCAGAAGTGGTTTGGATCGCCGGCTCAATCGCATTGGGCTTCATTGTTGCCGAATTGATTAATAAAATTCGGATCAAAATTAAATATGTATCACGAGGATGGGATAAATAGCCCATCCTTTTTCTTTGCCGTTTTTTGATCAATCTTGTTGACATCAAAACAAAAAGGCGTATTATTTGTCTTGGATAATATTATACGACGTATAATACTATGGAGGTGGCAATATGGCAATCCAAATAAGTTCAGAGTTACTTGACGGCTGTGTTCTTGGTATTTTAAATGACAAGGACTACTACGGCTACGCGTTAACTCAGAAAGTTCAAGAGTCGATATCCGTATCGGAGTCGACTATGTACCCGGTTTTGCGAAGGTTGAAAAAGAGTGATTTATTAACCACCTATGATGAGCCATATCAAGGTCGCAATCGACGGTATTACAAGATTACGGCTGAAGGTCAAAGACAATTTGGCATTATTCAGCATGAGTGGCAGGAATTTAAAAATGGAATTGATAAAATGTTAGGAGATGGTCAGGATGAATGATTACATTGAAGAATTTCGATCGTTATTGGGACAGCTGAGTCAGGATGAGCGTGACGAAGCAGTTGATTTCTACACTGAGTATCTTCAAGATGGCGGCTATGATTCTTATGATGCATGTGTCAGAGAGTTGGGAACCCCTCATCAATTAGCCAGAAAGGTGTTGGCTGATTACTCGATTAGGACCCTTAATGAACCGCAAGGGAATGGCACCCGTCAGCAACGTCCCAAAAATGACGTCAAAACGATTTGGCTGATTATCCTGGCAGTTATTTCGACTCCAGTGACAATTCCACTGGCAATGGGAATTATTGGCTTGTCAATTGGGGTATTCTTTGGTGCTTTGGGAATCCTCGTTGGTTTGATTGCGTTGCTTGTGAGTGTCGTATTTGGTGGTATCGGTGGTTTGGTTGTCGGACTCGGGGTCATTTGGAGTGACCCTTGGCTGGGAATGCTCTACATCGGTATTGGACTGATGATTGTCGGCATTCTCGTGATGCTGTCGCCGGTATTCTCAGTTGCCTTTAACGGCATCATTCGTGGCGTGACGAATTTCTCCCGTTGGGCATATCAAAAGATGGTACCAAAGAACCGCGCTGAAAAACACGGAAGGGGGCCGAGAAAATGAAAAAATCTGTGATTGTTGGATTATTGATTACCATCATTGGAACCGTTATGATGGCGGTTGCCTTGGGCCATACGGGATTCAAAACGATTGTCTGGGATGACGGCTTTAAAGTCGTCGACGATCAGACTGGATCCGTGAAGATGACCAAGAAGACGTTGAAGAGCTCGGTCAATCAGATTAAATTTGCTACGCGAAGTCGTGTTGTCATTCAAACCGGGGATGTCAAGAAGCCAACAGTTTCTTCCTCAAAGTTCAATGAAGTCAAACAAAGCGGCCGATCAATCAATATCATCGGCAAGGGCCATCCTCGGACCCAAATTGTCGGCTTTAGTATGAGTGGTTATAGTGGCGGCACCGGTGATGTTGTGATCACGGTTCCCAAGGATCAACAGCTGGAAAAAGTTGTTGGTCATGACAAAAACGGTGTTTCAATA
The DNA here is from genome assembly GCF_007989105.1 of Lentilactobacillus kefiri. Taxonomy (GTDB): domain Bacteria; phylum Bacillota; class Bacilli; order Lactobacillales; family Lactobacillaceae; genus Lentilactobacillus; species Lentilactobacillus kefiri. The sequence goes on from NZ_BJVK01000019.1 coordinate 37,465, forward strand.
TCCGGTATCACCGTCAACAAGCTGAAGCTAAGCGGCGATGGTGATATCCAGATACAAAATGTTCATTCTCAAGAACCAATTACTTTGAAGAACACCGACGATACAACATTGAAGAATGTGACAGCGCCAGGAATAAACCAGACAAGTGATGGCGGTGATCTAACTTATCAGAATGCCGACTTTTCAAATGGTGCTACGTCGATTTCATCTGATGGTGGTGATGTTTCCCTTGATTCAACCAAGTTGAAAGATGTTGTCATTAACAGTGATGGCGGTGATATTCATTTAAACCGTAATTCTGTTGTTGGATCCGTCATTGCCGATGCGGACGGCGGGGATATTAATGCATTGATTTCCAACCGTAAAGAAGTTCAAATCAGCGCTTCCGCTGACGATGGCGACGTTTCAATATTTGGCAGTTTGAGGAACTCATGGCGACTGTCTCAGCATAAAAATATCACGTACCGTTTATCATCTGATGGCGGGGACATTTCCGTTAAGTAAGATACGATTTATAAAAGAATCCAAAAAAAGTTCGTAAAGCCGGATTTCCGCTGACTTTACGAACTTTTTTGATACAGTACTG
>NZ_BJVK01000020.1 GCF_007989105.1 Lentilactobacillus kefiri
AAAAAGCCGACCTTCTGCTGGACATGATGTCCGGTGGAAGATCGGCTTTTTAAACATTAAATTACTTGATGAACGTTGGGTTACCCTCATTTTTGGACAGCTCGTTTTTAACCATCTCGATAATATGGGACTGATTGCGTTTCAGAATCTTGTCAGCCAAATCGGTGTTGCCACGAAGCTCTGCAACAAACATCGCCGTGAATTGCTTCATCGTTGCCTGAATGACTTCTCCTTGAGCATATAAACACTTGGATTCCAATTCTGCTAAAACATCTGCTTTATAGATTAAATCCTGCTCAGTTAATTCATGGAGAATTTCATGAATTAAAGTAAGCGCTCGTTGATGTTTGCCCAATTCTGCATACGCAGCAATAATGTCCACATATAAATCAACAATTGCGATCATGGTGTGCTTTCCCTCTTTTTTGACTTTCGAGAGGATTTTGGAACTGGAATCAATGAAGCTTTCTGCTCGACATAATTTTCCAAGTTTTTGGTAGGCCAACCCGATTCCCAGGTTTGACCATGCCTCATAAAAGGTTGATTTGTCCGTTGAATACTGTGTGAGCTGAAGATTGAAGTTGTAAATTGCTTCTTCAATGTCGTCATTGATGTATAGTTCGATAAAGCCGCGACAACAGTGGTATTTCCCCTTCATACAGCGGGAGTCTAATTTCTTGCTGTCAATTTGATCAATGTGCTTGTTTGCATCCGCGTACAGATGATTGCGCATATCATCTTCAATGTATGAAAATACTTTGTCACCGTATCTTGAATTTCTTGCAACATCGGTAATTCTTAAATCGAGTTTTCGACAAAGTTTGGCCAAAATATCAAAGCTGGTACACGCATTTTGATTTTCAATGGAACTGATGGTTGCTTGAGTGCAAATCCCCTCGGCGAGCTGAACCTGAGATAACCCTTTTTCTCTTCTAGCATTCCGGATCAAGGACCCAGTAATCATCATTGCCATACGACTACTCTCCTATAGTTAACCTACTTAACATACGACTTGAGTATCATATTATATTTATAATGAATAATCAAGAAGATTTTTTCTCATTTAAGCCAGATAATCCCTCATGAAATTCACAAGTTATCAAATGATCATTAACGACGCCAACCGCTTGCAAATAACTATATACAGTAATTGGTCCAACTCGTTTTAAGCCCATTTGTTTAAACTTTTTCACAAACTTTTCAACAAAATTTTTATAATTTTCCGGCTTTGGCGACTCTGTCAATAAGTGATCCAATTGAACATTGTTAACCGGGTTCCAAGTCGCTGTTACCAACATTTGAGGGTCCGGTTGAATGATTTTAGCGTTCTGAATAATAGCTTCCACCTTCGAATGATTTCTAATAATCCGCTTATCATTGCAAAACCGCTCAACATCAGATTCATCACACTTTGCCAAGTAATCCGGTGAAAAATCATGAAAAACTGTATCCATTCCTTCTTCAAATTTCAAAACGGTTGAAAACGTGAGCCCTGCCTGCATAATTTCCAAACACAACGCCTTAAATAATTCCTGCGGATCATGCTGAGGGCGACCCCAAATTGTATCGTGATATACCAGAAGTTCCGGACTTTTAGTGGCCCATGGACATCTTTTAACCATACTTGCACCTCCTAGTATTAACATACGATAAGTTATAAATAATTCTGCAAAGAATTTAAAAGAAGAATCCAACGATCCCGCCGGTAATTGACTCGAAGATGCTGCAATCGAAACGCCTGATCTGTGACCTGCCCGGTTGTTCCCAACATTTCCATCCGAACCATCGATAGTTTACTGTCATCGGTCCAGGAATAAACCGGTCGGCCTGTCTCGCCAACCGATGAGATTAAGAATGGATTAGCGGTTAAATGCTGCAACGTATAGAAGTCAACATGATAATGGCCAATATTGCCAAAATTCAGCATGGTGACCAATCCAATATCCATCCCCGGAATTTGACGTTTAACCTGTCTGAGAAATGGATAACCAATCGAGTGAACCCGATGCGGCAAAACAGTCAGCTGCGGCTTAAATTGTTTGGCAAACCGGGTTCCCATTTGTTGATCACTGTGATTAGTCACCTTTAATTCAATAATGAGCGGCTGCTTCAACTTGTTGGCAATTCGTAAATAATCCCCGAACATATCAACATGATGATATCGTTTAATCGTCTTAAGACTGAGCTGATCAATCTCGACATTGCCCTTCTTCGGAATCCTCAAATCATTGTCATGAGCACAAATAAATTGATGATCTTTGGTTTCTTGGATATCCATTTCAATGAATGGAAAATGATACTGACTATTCCGTTTTAACGAGGCAATCGTGTTGCCGACAGCATTTTGGTTAATGACACCACGATGGACAATGATGGTCGGCTTAGTCATTGGCGGGTTTGCATAAACTGGACTAACAGCAGCAAATAATCCTGCAAAAATAACCAGTCCCAATGCGTACATCGTCAATAAAGGCGTCGGCGAAAATGAAGCCAACTCAATTCCAAGCAACCGGCTGATGATCACAATCTCTGCGAACGGAGCAAGAATGTCAATCATGCCCTTGGAGAGGAAAAACATCACCGTATTTGAATCATATTGGTTAATCCAGGCCAGACCAACAATTAGCAAACAAACGCCCACCAACATGCTCAAAACTATCGCCAGTTTCCTTGAAAAGGATTTGAGAGTCGTTGCTTTTACCGTCCTTTTGAGAACTTGAAGTGGCTGGTTTTGATTGGAACGAATAACATTTAGAAGATAATGTGAAGCCCAGATTCCAAAGCATGCGAAAACAAAATAAACCACGATTGCAGTGATTGCAATTGCATATCGATTAACGGTAATCCAAGTAAACTGAGCGCCAGAAATCGGAACCCCAAATTTGAGAAAATTTGAAAAACCAAACAACCCCAGTGGAATGAGCAGGCCAAATAAGTACACGGAGCTAACCAGAATGGCTACTATGGGGCTCAGGTGCTTGTTAACCCGTTTGTGAGCAGTTGAAGTCAGACCATAGTAAAAGAGTGCCATTAGTCCAAGGAACATCACCAGCGTGCAAAATACCACAATTGTGAAACTCTGGTAGGTACTCAAAAATCTTCTCAAAACCAGGGCTAGACAAATGAACACCCCAGTCAGATAGTAATATAGCTTTGTTTCATTTTTCCCCATGATAAACTTCCCAACATGCAAAAAAACCGGTAGCAAATGTTTGCCCCAGTTTGATTGTCTTTATTTATTTTTATTAATCTTTTGATCACGTGGTGGCAATGGCTTGAAGTCATATAAAATCTTTGATTGACGTTCAAACTCATTGATTGCCAACTGAATCAAACGATCGATCAGTTCTGAATATGAAATGCCGGATGCCGCAAACAGTTGTGGATACAAACTGATATTTGTAAATCCAGGCAATGTATTAACTTCACTCATATATGGGTGACCATCTTGAGATACCAGATAATCTATTCTGGCCATCCCCTTGAGTCCAAGGGCACGATAAGTGGTTAAGCCCATTTCGGTAATCTGTTGAGCCAATTCTTCTGAGATATCCACTGGTACGTCAAACTCAACTTGGCTGGCATCAACAAATTTGTTGTCGTAAGTGTAAAAAGCATCATTGGCAGGCACTTTAATAGCCCCAATTTTTGATGCAATCGGATGGTCGTTACCGAGAATCGAAATTTCAAGTTCTTCCGGTCCTTCAATTGCTTCTTCGACCAGCACTTTACTGTCATAACGGAAAGCATCCCGCAAACCTTCTGAATATTCTTCCTGATTATCAACCTTATGAATTCCAATTGATGATCCCTGGTTGGCGGGTTTGATGAACAAAGTCTTACCAAGCTCATCGCTTAAGCTTTGATATGAATACTGTTCCGCGGTTAATGGGGTGACAACTTCATAACGGGTAATTGGAACACCGGCCAATTTGACAATCTTCTTGGTAATATCTTTATCAAATGACATGGCTGAACCCAAAATACCAGTTCCAACGTATGGTTTGTGCAATAAGCGCAGCAAGCCTTGAATGGTCCCATCTTCACCGAGATTACCATGAATAATTGGGAAGAAAACATCAATATCAGATTCCTCAGCCAAATTGATAATTCTGGCCAACGGATTCTTGGTGTCTAATTTTGCCAACTCTTCTTTGGCAACTTGATCTTCAGGTTCACCATCAAATACCCGTGAAGAGGCATCGTGATCCAAGAAATAACCATTCTTGGTCATTAAAAACAAGCTAACATCATAACGTTCTTTATCCATTGCATCATAAATGTTATGAGCCGAACGTTTTGAGACATCATGTTCTGAAGAGTTACCACCGAAAATCAAGCCAATATGAAGCTTTTTACTTTTTTCCATGAATTCTCATCCTTTATAAATTCGTATAGTTTCCAGAAACTTAAGTATATCACGGATATTTAAAGATGAACACATTTCAAATCGCTTTTCATGTGATTTTTAGTTTACCCTCATAGTATACAATTACTCTCGTTTTAGCTGTTTCTTGCTGAACAGGTAGCGAACAATTAATAACATCACCACAGACATGATAACTATCGTGACAATCATTGGAAACGGATCGTAGGCACCAGTTGATCGATAACCCAGGATAAATTTGGCGAAGTTAGCCACCCAAGTCATTTGAAAACGGTCGTCCAGGATCACTCTGGATGCAGTATATGCCACAGTAATATAGCCGACAATCGGGGTCACAATCAAGATAATTCTTTGAATGAATTTGGAAAATAAGGTTAAAAAGTTACCAATCACCATACCGCTCAGTGCACCGACCATCAGCAGCAAGCCGCTAAACAGGTAATTGAAGATAAAGCCGACAAACGGATTATGAAAGTAGCCGACGTACGACGACATAAAAATATTGGTGTTTTTGGCATGAACCAAAGGCATCAGAACCAAGTATTGATAAGCAAGGTTAAAGGTGTTTCCAATTAAAATCAGCAAACCATTCACAATGATTTGAGAGTTGAAAAATGTCGGCCGTGAGACGCCGTTTTGAATCAGAAATTTGAAGTTTTCGTAAGATACGGTGGAAATGGCAAACATATAAATCCCAAATGCAGCGGTTACCCAAGTTCCTCGCATCTGATCGGCTAAAGAATAGTCGCTGAGTGAACCTGAGATCAATGAAAAGATGAACGGCAACACCAGGAATGCGGCAAACAAAAGGACATACATTTCTCCAAGACCAATAATTTGTTTTCTGAATAGAAACTTGGTTACTTTATTTGTCTTCATTGTCGGTGCCCCCCTCGTATTGATTCGTTAGAAAGATAAACAGCTTTTGAAGATCAAAGTTGGAAAGCTGCACCGTATCGGGAAGCACCCGGTCATCCAAATCACCGTATACATAATTTGCCCGAATATTTCCGATCATATCGTGGCCAATCACATTCAAGCCTTTTGTGTATTGCTTAACGTCTTTTTCCGGTCCAACGACTGAATGGTTTTTTGCCAAAACGTCCTCAACCGGTTGGTTTAAGATGACCCGGCCCTGATCCAAAACGATGACATCACTAATGATATTGGCAACCTCTTCAATTAAATGAGTTGAAATGATAAAGGTTCGTGGATTGTCGGAATATGACTGAATCAGTTCGGAATAAAACAATTCCCGATGATTGGCATCCAGTCCCAATACCGGTTCATCCAGTAAAACAAACTGAACCGGCAAACACAGCGCCAGAATCAATTTAAAGATCGAATTATATCCGGTCGACAATTTGCCGAATTTCTGATTAATATCCAGTCCGAACTCCTTAATCAAACGATCCGCCAACTCATGGTTAAAGCCACCATACAGTGACTCGGAATCTTTGATAATTTGGGTGAGTTTCGAACCATTTGAATAAAGATTGACCTCACTCATCAAATACATCATGCCCAATTTTGAGTCGTTATCCCTCACGTCCTCGGAATCAATCTTAACCTCACCATTATTGGCAAAGTTACGATCGGTGATAACACTCAGCAAAGTACTTTTACCAGCACCGTTTCGACCCAGCAGTCCGTATATTTTATTTTCTTCAAACGTTAAATTAATGTCTGACAAAACGTGCTTTGACCCGAAAGATTTTGAAATGTGACTAACTTCCAAGATACTCATTGCTGGTAACCTCTTTTCACTAACGCTAATAATTCATCCTCGGAAATGTTGAGATTCTGAGCCTCACGAACCAGGTTCTCCACAAAGTCATCAAAAAAGTCGCTTCGCTTTTCCGACAGGATCCGCTTTCTGGCTCCGGCTTGAACAAACATCCCCAATCCCCGACGTTTCTCAATCAAATTCTTCGAAACGGCAATGTTCATCCCCTTGAGCACCGTTGCCGGATTAATATGGAATTCCTTGGATATTTCAGTTGTTGAAGGAATCTGGCCGCCCTCTTCAAATCCGCCGGATGCAATTGCGTCCTCAATTTGTTCTGCCACTTGGCGGTAGATGGGTTCGGAACTGTTAAATTCAAATTTCATGATTATCAATCCATTCTATAATGTTTTCCATCTATTTTTCCACCTTTGTCTTTGGCACAACGATTCGTGAATAAATCATGACCGTTACCATAAAGTAAAGTAAATACAGAATCAGGAATCCGGCCGTGGTAACGCCAAATGTCTGATAGGCACCGCCCACCAACAGTCCGCCTCGAGAAAACATCTGAAGGCCAAAGACGACGTCGATAATTCCCAGAATTCCCGGAATCGTGAACAAACCGAAAATCTGAAGAATAATGGAATGTTTCAGCGTTGAACGACGGGTTCCAATCTTGTTTAACATGTCAAATCGAATCTTGTCACTGGCAGCACCGCTCAGTATCTTAAACATTAAGCAGCTTGCAAGCATTGCCAGAAAGGCGATTCCTAAAAAGATCCCCATAAATTCCAAGCTTCCAAAGATTCCTTTCAACAGTTGATACGTCACAAAGGATCCGGCCATCAACTGTGTCCCGCTGGAACCATACTGCTTTGCCTGAATATTCGTAATCTTGGTCAACGTTGGTGCTGAAGCATCCACATTATTCGCCCGAACAAGCAATAATTTATTTGCCTTCACGTTAATGCGATTAAAGGTGTTGGCATGCACAATTTTAATTTGGAATGATTTGGTTATCGGTGACTGCAGGCTCCACAGCTCTTGATAGGCATTGGAATCAGTCTTTTTCAAATCCGAAACTGTCGCCGTGGAAACCCGTGATTTCAGGGCAGCCCGATCAGTAAACTTGGAATACTTCAACGGCTGAGCCTGTAATTGATCGGCATTGTAATAGACCCGCTTGGCTTTAGGGTCAACTTTTTGTTGATAAGTAACCGTCGACTTGTCTTTAATGTCGCCAACAAGTGACTTTAATTTGGAAGACGGATTGGTGAGCGCAACGGAATAGTAACCGTTCCCCTGAGCCAATTTTGGCACCATGCTCTGAAAACCGGTCCCTACCGTAATGGCTCCCAACGCCAACGCGAATAAAAGTGAAACCACAGATAGAATCTTGGTATAATCGCGAATTCTGAATTTTAATTGAGCAAGCGTGAAGCTGTTCAGACCTTTGGCATTCATTTTCGAATATTGGAGCCCTTGGAGTAACATCACAAAGAACGAATTAAAAACAAAGTATGTTCCAAGCACGATTGTGACAAGGCCAATTCCGACTGCCATCAATTTGAGCTTTCTAATGTCGTACATGGCGTAGTATCCACCAGCCAGTAACAACACACCCAGGACAGCTTGAATCCACAATCGGATCGCTTTGGGCTGTTTCCAGTCGCTTTGTTGTCCCGAACGTAAAAGCTGAAGGGCAGAAGTTTTAACAAACGTTCTGGCATTCAAGAATCCGGCAATCATGAACAGAACGAGAAACATGATAATCGTCATCCAAACAGCCGGCATATAGAATGCAGAAAAATCGGTTAGCGACATATGAATCTGACTTGCCAAAAAGCTGCTGAGAACTTTCGTAAAACCAATTCCCACAACAATTCCAGCAATTGTTGAGATAAAACCAATCGCAATTGTTTCTAAAATGATCAGTTTGCTGATAACCCCTGATTTGGCACCCAACATCATAAACAGCCCATAATCATGTTTTCGCATACTCATTAAAAAGTTGTTTGCGTAAAACACGTAAACCAACGTAATGATGGCCAACAAAATTGAACCAAAGATGAACACAAATTTAGCACTTTGACCAACCGGGCTCCCAGTTGTAAATTTGTCATTTGTAGAAATTGCCTCAAACATATAGAAAATGGCGGTGGTAATGATCATCCCTGAAAAAAGCACCAGATAATCTTTCCAACGAGCCTTAATTCCTGATAGTGAAATTTTAAATAACATAATAAAGCTCCTTTGATTGATTACTGTTCAAACGTTCCCAGCTTTTCGAGAATCTCTTGATAAAAATCGTTGCGGCTCTTATCGCCGGCATCAATTTCATCACCAATTTTGCCATCTTTAATGAACAAAATCCGTTTACAGAAACTTGCTGAAAATGGATCATGGGTCACAAGCAGGATGGAAACACCCTGTTGATTGATATGAGTCAATGTATCCAGAAGTTCACGGGCGTTGGTTGAGTCCAAGGCACCTGTTGGTTCATCACCAAAGATAATTGATGGATTGAAAACCAGGGCTCTGGCTGCAGCAACCCGCTGCTTTTGACCACCAGATAACTGAGTTGGGTATTTGTCCAGCAAATCAGCAATTCCCAACTTTTCTGCAGCCGAAGTTACAGCGGTTTGAATTGAAGCGGCCTTTGCATTTTGCAAAGAAAGTGGCAAGCCAATATTTTCACGGGCAGTTAATGTTTCCAACAAATTGAAATCCTGGAAAATGAATCCAAGCTTCTTTGACCGGAAGTCTGCCATTTGGTTGAAAGTCAAATGGGTCACATCTTGACCATCAATCTCAACTGAACCGCTTGTTGGTTGATCCAAAGTTGCCAAAATATTCAGCAAGGTTGTTTTCCCGGAGCCGGAAGCCCCCATGATCCCAACAAATTCTCCTTGTTCAACTGACAAGCTGATCCCTTTAAGGGCTTCATATGGCTTGGCACTGTTTTTATCATAAATTTTGTGTAAATCCTGTGTTTCAACGATTTTAGTGGTCATGAGTGTTCCTCCGTGTGTTAGTTAATTACTTGTGTAACTAACTATATATGTTGGCCTGCCAGATGTCAATCAAATAATCAAAAAAGGTTTGGGATCATCCTGACGGATATATCCCAAACCTTTGATTTAAAGCGATTCAATTTAAATGAATTTAATCTAAATTATCGGTATTAATAACATTTTGGGTTCCCCGCTCAGTGATAATGGAAACCAAAACATTATTAATCATTTTCATTCGCTGCTCGTCACTAATGTCTGCAGCCAAATCTTTTTGCAGCTGTGAAACAGCATCCTCGGAGATTGAAACCGCACCTTGGACAATAATCTTTCGAGCTGACAAAATAGCGGTTGCCTGTTGACGTTGAAGCATTGCATTGGCAATTTCCGTTGCGTATGCCAAATGAGTCAAGCGGGTTTCAATAATTTGTAAACCGGCAACATCCAGGCGATCCTGCAGTTCTTTTTGCAATGCCAGGGAAACTTCGGTCGCATTCCCCCGCAATGTGAGCTTGTCAGTATCTTCATCAAAACTATCATATGGATATTCACTGGCAATGTGTCGAATAGCTGACTCACTTTGAATTTCAACAAATTGTTCATAATCTTCAACACTAAAAATTGCTTTGGCAGAATCTACAACTTTATAAACGATGACCGCAGCAATTTCAACTGGGTTTCCTTTGGAATCATTCACCTTAATGATCGAACTGTTGAAATTCCGGACCCGCAATGAAATTGTCTGTTTGCTGGTCAATGGAATTGTCATGAACAGTCCTGAAGTCCGAATCGTTCCAATATACTGACCAAAGAAGGTCAATACCTTGGCTTCGTTTGGCTGAATGATGGTCAATGAACTGGCAAACAATAAATCCAAGATGATAATCACAGCGCCAAATATAATTGAACCCATTGACCCTGTTTGGCTGCCGGACCATAACAGATAGCCACCGGCAACAAGCAAAATTAGAGCTGCAATTAAGCCTAAGTAGCCATTAACATGAAATACATTTTTTTCTTTCAAAAAAAGCCGCCCCCTATATGCGTGATTTGGTAAAAATGCTACTAAATCAAGTATATAGCGGACGACTTCTAATTAACATTAATTACTTAACATTCTTTTCTGGAAGAACAGCACCTTTGTAGTGATGTAAAATCCATTTTTGAGTCTTAGTTGATTGAAGAACCTTGACTAATTTCTTGATAGCAGGTTTCTTCTGATCACCTTTACGGGTTGCAATGATGTTGACATATGGTGAATCCCGCTTTTCAATCGCAATTGATTGCTTGATTGGGTTCAAACCGGCACCAACCGCATAGTTGGCATTAATGACAACTGCATCACCTTCGCCGTTCTTGTAAATAGTTGGCAAAAGTTTTGGTTCATAACTGTGCTTGAACTTCAAATGACGTGGGTTTGAAGCAATGTCACTAAAGTTGGCAGAAGTAATGTCGATGCCCTTCTTTAAGGTAATCAAGCCGGCATCCTTAAAGATTTGAAGAATTCGGCCATAGTCGGGCACGTTGCTGCTGACAATAATTGTGGCACCCTTCTTAAGGTCTTGGAGCTTCTTAACTTTCTTTGAGAAGACAGCAATTGGTTCCAAGTGAACGCCACCAGCGTTTACCAAAGTCCCATGGTTTTGTTTATTCCAAAGCTTTAAGAAAGGAACGTGTTGGAAGTAGTTGGCATCCAACTCACCGTTGGCTAAAGCTTTGTTAGGCATTGTGTAATCTTGGAAAGTGGTAATTTTAAGGTTAACGCCTTCCTTTTTCAATTCAGGTGCAACGTGGCGCAAAATTTGTGCATGAGGAACAGCAGAAGCACCAATCTTTAAAGTGGTTGTCTTACCGGAATTAGAAGATGATGAACAACCCACCAATAAAAAGGCAGTAAAGGCAATTGCGAATAAACTCAATAATTTTTTCTTCATTTGAAACCCTCCCAAATATTATAGTGTCCGCTTATCGGTGATCTTGACAAAGACATCGCCGACAAACTGAACGATAAACACAAATAAACAAATGATAACGGTCGCAACCAGCGTCACGGTGTTGTTGCTTGCCTGGAAGCCATCCTGATAGGCCAAGTTCCCAAGGCCACCAGCACCAATGGCTCCGGCCATCGCGGTGTAACCAATTAATGAAATAGTGGTAACAGTCGCACCGGCAATCAACGCCGGCTTGCTTTCGGGAAGCAAAACCTTGGTAATGATTTCCCAAGTTGTTGCCCCCATCGACTCAGCTGCTTCCAATACACCTGAATCAACTTCACGGAAATATGACTCAACCATCCGCGCATAGAATGGCGCAGCGGAAATGATCAGTGATGGCAGCGCCGCCCGTGGTCCGATAATGGTTCCAGCCAACTTCATGGTAATCGGCAACAGAAGAATGATCAAAATGATGAATGGAATTGACCGAAAAATGTTAACAAACAGCCCAACGATCCAGTTAAGGATCCGATAGCCAACACCCGACTTGCTGCGAGTCTCATATAAAATGAGTCCCAAAATAATTCCTAAAATAACAATTGCAACCATCGACAGCAAGGTCATCCATACCGTTTCCCATGTTGCTGACATCATTGAACCCCAGTCAACATTCTTAAATTGAAAATATGATTTCAATCCAGTGGTATTAGCCATGGTGAATCACCTCCGTTCCAACCCGTAGCGTCTTAAGATATTCCAGTGCCTGATCAATCTGACTTTGATCGCCGACCAACTGAAGGTCAAGCGAACCCAAGGCACCTTCCTGCGTCTGATGAATCGCTCCGGAAATGATACTGATGGTCAATTCTGGGAAATGCTTAACCACATCTGAAACAATTGGTAATTCGGCTTGTGGACCATGGAAGACCAATCGGATAATTTGGCCATCCGGATACTTCTTAACCAGTTCTTCAAGGGTCATCGTATTGTCACTTTGCTGTGGCGTAAATTCTTCACTCACAAACTTCTTGGTAATGTCTTGCTTAGGATGACGGAATACTTCAAACACCGAACCGGTTTCAACAACTCGGCCGCTATCCATTACCGCCACACGCTCACAAACTTTTGCAATTGCGTGCATCTCATGGGTAATCAATAAGATTGTCAAATTCATTTCCTTATTGATCTTCAACAACAAATCAAGAACTTCGTTAGTCGTATCAGGATCAAGGGCACTGGTTGCCTCATCTGAAATGAGAATTGTTGGTTCATTGGCCAGTGCTCTGGCAATTCCAACCCGTTGCTTTTGACCACCGGATAATTCAGATGGATACGAATGTTCACGTCCCTCAAGACCAACCAGCTTAATTAACTCTTCTGCCCGCTGTTTACGTTTGGCCTTTGGAACTTTGGCAATTTCCAACGGTAAAGCAATATTGTCAATCACAGTCCGTGACCACAGTAGATTAAAATGTTGAAAAATCATGCCAATCTTTTGTCGCTGCTTTCGTAATTGACCACCATGGAGCTTGGCAACATCAGTTCCATTGATATCAATTTCTCCGGTAGATGGTGCTTCAAGTCCGTCCAGCATCCGAACCAGCGTACTTTTACCAGCACCGGAATAGCCAACAATTCCAAAGATTTCGCCGTCGTTAATTTCAATATTAACGTCGTTCACTGCGGTCAAGCCGCCATCTTTAGTGTTGTACTGCTTGGACACATTATTAAATCGAATCAATCTGTTCACCCCTTAAATATAAAAAAAGCTTTTCGACGTTTTACAAGTAATGTTTTACTTATAAAAGGACGAAAAGCTTCGCGGTACCACCTTTATTCGTTATTGTCTCTCAACAATAACCTCATGAGTCTGTTGTGACTCAACGAAATAATGGTCGTTACCCATTATCGGCTTACAAACGCTCACCGACACATTTTTTATCAAGACCATATTCGATAACTTCTGCGGCCCTTTCTCACCAACCGGGGCTCTCTGAACGACTTCTAATTATCTACTCATCTTGTCATTTTTCTATCATCAAACTATTAGCAAGTTTACCTAAAAAAGAATCAAACGTCAAGGGCTTTTACTTTTGGATTTTGGCAATCCATGAAGTAGCTTTGTCCGAACCATTCAAAATTGAAGGATCGTTAACAGCGTTATTATTGACAGCAACCACTTTTCCGGCCACTGGACTTGGAATATCTGATACAGCTTTATCAGCTTCAACATTCAACAAAGTGTCGCTGGTCGTCAGTTGGGCGCCAACTTTAGGTAATGAAACAAATGTGATATTACCTAATTCGTTCTTGCCTGCTTCAGTCAAACCAACTGTAACTTCCCCGTTTTGGTCTTCAGTCCAATAATATTTTGTATCCATCATTAATTCCACCTTTTTTGTGTATTATGAAAATTCTTTGTCTTCTCCAAACATGTAACTCTTATTATGATACTGCATGGACATTATCAATCCGATTCCAATCATATTTCCAATCAATGCTGAACCTCCGGCACTCACAAATGGAAGTGGAATACCGGTCAAAGGCAACAGACCAACACTCATACCAACATTTTCAAAAACATGGAACAGAATCATCATGATAACACCAGTTGAAATGTATGCATAAAAAACATTTCTCGTATCGAATGTAACCTTAATCATTTGGTAAATCAACAAAAAGTACAACAATATTAAAATACAGCTGCCGATAAATCCAAAGTTTTCACCAATAACTGAGAAAATCATATCGGATTCACGAACAGGAACATAGACGTGTGACTGATTAAATCCGGTTCCAAAAATCCCACCGGATCCGATGGCCTTCATACTCTGCCATAGTTGATAACCTTGGTTGGAAGTATCCGCAGATGGATTCAACCAGGTATCAACACGGGCAAATTGATAAGCTTGGAATCCAAACTTTTCCAATAAATGCCGCCCGGATTCGGGAATAACCAGTGCCAGGACGGTACCGGCCAATCCAAAAATCGTAATGACCGATGGTAAAATAATTCGCCAGGTAACCCCTGAAACAATAATGAGTCCACCTAGAATGGCGAAGAAAACCAACATTGTTCCAAAGTCATTTTGCAATTTTAACAACACGGCAACCGGAATTGTCCATAAAAGCATCTTCCCAATTAACAGGAAATCGCTTCGAACAGTTCTGATCGGATAATTATCATTGTGTTGAACAATCACCCGGCCCATCATCAAAATATACGCTGGCTTCATCACCTCAGAAGGCTGAAAAGTCAGTCCAAACAAAGAGAACCAACTCTTGGCACCTGTGTTGGCATAGTAGGTTCTACTATATAACACCAGCACGCTCGCCAGAAGTATAATCCCCAACCAATAGGTGATTGGAGCTACTTTCCATAACTGCTCGGAATCAAACTGCATAATAATCACAACAGCGACAATCCCGATCACATACCAAACCAATTGGGAAACAACCTGTTTCAAAACACTGGTCGAACTTGAATCGTGGGTAGCGGCAACGTAAATTGACGCCAACCCAATCAAGGCCAACATTAAGACACAGAAAATAATCCCCCAGTCAATCCGGGATTGATCATCCTTAGAGGTTCTTCGACTGGTATCCAAATTAGACCCTCCCCATTCACAATCGCCAAATTAATGGTGAAGATGAAAATCTTTAATTAACTGTGTGACACCCTCGTCAAAAGTTTTTACGTGAAACTCTTCGTTATGGGTATTAACAGCTTGAAACTTTGTATCACTTAACTGCTTAATTGAACCAATCATCTTTTTACCGATGAACAGTTCAGAAATGGTGTCGCCATTAGAATCCGTTCGATCCTTAATTTCGACATTAATGCTTTTATTTGCTTTACTCATCATTTTCTCCTTGTTCAAAGATCATTTCAGATGCATAGACTTTCGGTACTCGTCTCTTGCATCCTTATTCCTAAAGATAGTGAAGTGATCGGGAACGGGATCGTAGCCGCCTTTAACAAATGGGTGGCAGCGCAGGATCCGAGCAATGCCCATAATGGCTCCCTTAAACGCTCCATGCTTCTTTAGCGCAGTAATCATATAACTGCTGCACGTTGGATAATAACGGCATGTAGGCGGAAATAAGGGCGAAATAAACCGTTGGTAGCCATGAACAAGACTAATCAGAATGTTTTTCACTTTGACTCCTGTTATTTTTGATCTTTGGCTTTCAATTTAGGGTTCTTAATATAATGTTCCAAAAGAATTCCGGCACCCTTGGCAACGTTATCCAAAGGGTTTTCGGAGATGATCACTGGGACTGTTAATGCATCGGCAATAACTTGGTCGATGTTTCGAAGCAATGCCCCACCACCGGTCAGCATGATTCCACGATCAACAATGTCTGATGCTAATTCAGGCGGAATGACTTCCAACACTTCTTTGGCACCGCTAATGATCAACTGAACCGTATCATGGATGGCTTCGGCAATTTCGTTGCTGTCGATTGTAACGGCACGAGGCATTCCGGAAACAGCATCTCGACCACGAACTTCCAGTGTTTTAACGTCTGAATCATCTTTTTTGGCAGTTCCAATTTCAATCTTAATTTTTTCGGCAGTATGTTCACCGATAATTAAGTTGTGCTTTTGCTTGATATAACCGGCAATTTCAGTATTCATCTTATCTCCGGCAACCCGAATTGATTTGCTGGCAACAATGTCGCCAAGTGAAATAATGGCAATATCACTGGTACCACCACCCATATCAATCACCATGTTACCGCGTGGCTGGAAAATATCCATTCCAGCTCCAACGGCAGCAACTTTAGGCTCTTCTTCAAGATAAACCTGACCGCCGCCAGCTTTTTCAGCTGCCTGCATGATTGCATTTCGTTCAATCTCAGTAACGTTGGTAGGCGCACAGATCATAATCTTAGGCTTGGACATGAATCCTTTAACATCCAGCTTGTTAATAAAGTAAGTCAGCATTTCTTCAGTTATGTCGAAATCTGAAATAACACCGTCTTTTAATGGACGGATTGCCCGAATATTACTTGGTGTTCTACCAACCATTCGATATGCTTCAGAGCCAACGGCCAAAACTTTGCCTGTCCGTGTGTCTACTGCAACAACTGATGGTTCATTTAATACTATTCCCTTCCCGGCAACGTAAATGAGTACGTTGGCAGTTCCTAAATCGATTCCAATGTCTTTTGCCATCTGTGTACTTCCTCCTGAAAAACTTTAATCTCAAAAAATAATTATACCACATAAAGTTTGCGTTTCTAATAAGCTTCCAAACAATAAAAGGCTGAGATCAAGTAACGATCCCAACCCCGAAAAATTATGAACGATTCTTGAGTGACTCGTTCAAGACAATCGCGTCGTCTTGAACATTGACCCGTTTAATTTCAGCACCTAAACTTGCCAACTTTTTATGGAAGTCGTGGTATCCACGATCCAAATACTGCAGGTTGATGACGGTTGTGTACCCACTGGCAGCCAGTCCGGCAATTACCAGAGATGCAGCTGCACGGAGATCGGTTGCTGCAACTTCAGCGCCATTAAAATCAGTTGGCCCTTCCATTACAACAGTTCGGCCGGAAATTGTGTATTTAGCATTCATCCGGCGTAGTTCTTCCATGTGCATAAAACGATTTTCAAACACGGTTTCAGTCATCGAACTGCTGCCATTTGCAGTTAACTGCAAAATTGTCATTTGAGGCTGCATATCGGTTGGAAATCCTGGATGTGGCATCGTCTTAACATCAATGGGCTTCAAGTTATCATGTCCGATAACCTGAATGCCATCATCACTGGTGTTAATTGTGACACCCATTTCACGCATTTTAAGAATCAATGGTTTGTTGTGTTCAGGAATTGCACCGTCGATCATAACATTACCACGGGTAACCGCAGCAGCAATCATGAATGTTCCGGCTTCAATTCGGTCTTGAACAACCGCATGTTCAGTTCCGTGAAGTTCAGGAACCCCTTCAATACGAATTTGTTCGGTTCCGGCACCGACAACTCGGCCACCCATCTTATTCAAGACGTTCGCCAAATCAACAATTTCCGGTTCACGAGCGGCATTTTGAATAACCGTCTTACCCTTTGCCAAAGTAGCGGCCATCATGATATTTTGAGTAGCCCCAACACTTGGGAAGTCCAAGTAGATTTCGGCACCCGTCAAGCCATCTGGCGCATATGCTTCAACATAGCCATCGTGTTGTTCAATCTTGGCACCTAAGGCTTCAAAGCCCTTTAAATGCAGATCAATTGGACGAGAACCAATTGCACACCCACCTGGTAAAGCAACCTTGGCATGGCCTAATCTAGCCAATAATGGTCCCATGACAACGATTGATGCCCGCATCTTGGAAACATACTCAAAAGGCGCCTCACTTGAAATATCTTTTGAAGCATCAAACGTGATTTCGTTATGAGCTTCATCAAAATCAACTTTTAAATTTAAAAATCGTAAAACTTTGTTCATTGTATACACGTCAGACAACAATGGAACGTTTGAAATAACTGTTTTGCCTTCACCAGCAAGGATTGTTGCGGCTTGGATTGGTAACACAGCATTTTTAGCCCCATCAATATGTACTGTCCCGTGAAGCGGCTTACCACCATGTACAATAATTTTATCCACAAGAACGCCTCCTACATCACTTTATTAGATACATTAAATTTTGAATGTTAAATATTACAGAGAGGAAAAATGAACTGCATGCATACCCGATCGCAATGGAAACAAGTACGATTAACAATTTCCCCGGCATTGCCCTCAATGGGATATAACGCTCGATGTGGATTTCTTGAACTGTCCAAAACGCCATCGTGATAAACAAAAGATATGTAATCAATGTAATCAGCGCTTGAATGCCAATTGTATTCATTTGAGTCTCCCCCAATTCAAAGACAACTATATCATAAAGACGCGAACTTGTCTTAACATTTCCGTTTCTTTTTACAAATTGTAAGTATACATTGCTATGATACCACGATATTTGATTACAACATAATAATAAAAAGCGAAAATGACTGGTAAGAACGGAAACATAAATACATCATTCACAAACAACGATAATGAAATATTAACCTGATTACACGAATAATACAAGAATAAAAACCGATAATCAAAAAAGCTGTAACCATTGATTGGTTACAGCTTTTGAAGTATCTTGATGTAATTCTGAAATAATAATTTGATGAATTATTTTCCAGCAACATTGATACGGTTGATTGCACGGCGAAGAGCAACTTGAGCACGATCAAGAGCTGCTTTATCCTGTCGTTGACGGGCATCGGCAATTCTCTGTTGCGCGTTCTTCTTTGCTTTTTGCGCACGGGCAATATCAATATCATTTTGAGTCTCAGCACTGTCAGCAACGATTGTTGCAACATTGTTAGAGAATTCGATAAAGCCACCGTTGACAGCAATATCGTCTTCCTTGTCGTCGTATTTGACTCTCGTCTCATCAACGTCAAGTGTTGCAATAATCGGAACGTGATTAGCCATGATTCCTAGTTGTCCCGACTGAGTTGAAACAACTATCATACTAGCAGTATGCTCGTAAACTTTTCCATCGGGAGTAACGATACTAACGGTAATAACTGAATTATCAGCCAATTAGAATCCCTCCTTAGTTTGCAGCACTCTGCTTTTCATTTTCTGATTCCTGTTTCATTGCCTTGGCTTTTTCGACAACATCCTCGATTGGTCCACAGTTACGGAACGCATCTTCTGGAATATCATCATATTTACCTTCAAGGATTTCCTTAAAGCCTTTAACAGTATCTTGAACTGAAACATATTTACCAGGTAAGCCGGTAAACTGTTCAGCAACTGAGAAGCTTTGAGATAAGAAGAATTGAATACGACGAGCACGGTTAACAATCGTCTTTTCCTCGTCTGACAATTCATCCATACCAAGAATTGAAATGATATCTTGAAGTTCACGATATCTTTGAAGCACATGTTGGACTTCAGTAGCAACTTTATAATGTTCTTCACCAACAATTGCTGGATCCAAAGCTGATGATGTTGAAGCTAATGGATCAACGGCAGGATAAATACCTTGTTGAGTCAAGGAACGTTCCAAGTTGGTAGTGGCATCCAAATGGGCAAATGTTGTTGCTGGAGCAGGGTCGGTATAATCATCGGCAGGCACATAAACGGCCTGGATAGATGTAATCGCACCCTTCTTGGTAGAAGTAATTCGTTCCTGCAACTGACCCATTTCAGTAGCCAATGTTGGCTGATAACCAACGGCTGATGGAATACGGCCAAGCAAAGCGGAAACTTCTGAACCAGCCTGAGTGAATCGGAAGATATTATCAATGAACAACAGAACATCTTGGCCTTCACGATCACGGAAGTATTCCGCAATTGTTAAACCAGTCAGGGCAACACGCATACGTGCACCAGGAGGTTCGTTCATCTGACCATAAACCATGGCAGTCTTTTCAAGAACTCCTGAACCCTTCATTTCGAAGTACATATCATTACCTTCACGGGTTCGTTCACCAACACCGGTAAACACAGAAATACCATTGTGTCCTTGAGCGATGTTATGAATTAACTCTTGAATCAAAACGGTTTTACCAACTCCGGCACCACCGAACAATCCAACTTTACCACCACGAGTGTATGGTTCCAATAAATCAATAACTTTAATTCCTGTTTCAAGAATTTCGGTTGATGGATTCAATTGATCATACTTTGGTGCATCGCGGTGAATTGGCCAACGCTCTGCGTCAGGGCCAAATTCTGGGCCGCCATCAATTGGATCTCCAAGAACGTTAAATACTCGACCAAGAGTATCTTTACCAACTGGAACACTAATGGATGCTTCAGTATTGTCTACTGTCATCCCACGACGAAGGCCGTCGGTTCCATCCATCGCAATAGTACGCACGACACCGTCACCTAAATCAAGGGCAACTTCGACAACAAGAATCTTGTCATCTGAGACGTGAATATTTAAAGCAGTGTTAATTTCTGGTAATTTATCGTTCAAGGAGAATTCAACATCAACAACTGGTCCAATAACTTGTATAACTTTACCAGTAGAACTCATGTTAGTTAATTCCTCCATTCAAATCTTTTCTAATGACTAAGAGCCTCTTGACCACCAGTGATTTCAGTAATTTCAGTCGTAATTGCAGCTTGTCGAGCACGATTATACTCCAATTCCAAAGATGAAATTAAATCATCGGCATTATCTGAAGCTGACTTCATTGCAGTAGAACTTGAAGCATGTTCTGAAGTCTTGGCATCAAGGATTGCTCCATAAACCAAGCTTTCAGAATATTGAGGCAACACAACGTCCAACACTTCTTTTTCAGAAGGCTCAACATCATATTCGGCACTCATTGGTTTAACTTCAATGTCCTGACTGGCAGCTGACGCAATTGCTTCGTCATCGATTGGAAGCATTTTTTCAGCTCGGAATCGTGAAATAAGGCGGTTAACGAAATGTTCGTAACATACATACAATTCATCAAATTGACCTTTGTCATACATTGATGTCACCATCTTGACAATCTGACGAACTTCATTAAATGTTGGAACATCGCTAACACCACGATATTCATAAGAAACGTTATCGCCACGCTTCTTATAAAAATCTGATCCAGTTCCACCAACAGCCAGAATTTGGAAATCATTCGAACCGGAATGCTTTTCAATAAATTCGTTAGTTTCACGGATAACGTTGCTATTATAACTACCAACCATCCCACGATCGGAGGTGATAATTAAATATGCGCTTCTCTTAGTCTTAGACTGATCTTTATCAGCTGAATGACCTGAGGATTTGTTTAGCCCATCTAAAATGTGAGATTGGGCTAAATGCAATACAACAGATTTGATTTGGCTTGCATATTCCGCATAACTAACCGTATGCTTTTGGATTTGGTTCAGTTTTGCCTGAGAAACCATTTCCATGGCATTGGTAATTTGTCGCGTCTTCTTGGTAGAAGTAATCCGATGTTTAACATCGTTCAGCGAAGCACCCATGTAATCTCACCCTCCTTAAAACTAGTCATTTGAAGCAGCTGATTGATCATCATTTGATTGTTGATCATTTTGCTTGCTTGGTTGGAAAGTTTGTTCAAATTCTTTAATTGCAGCGTCCAGTTTACCTGTGTCAGGCAATTGACCAGTCTTAGTAATTTCATCCAACAAATCTTTGTGATTTTGATCGAAGAAATCAAAGATCTCTGTTTGATATCTCAAAATATCGTCAATTGCAACTTTATCCAAGAATCCGTGGGTCAAGCAATAAAGAATAACAACCTGCTTTTCAACAGGAATTGGAGAATGAAGTGGTTGCTTCAAAACTTCAACGGTTCGGGCACCACGATTTAACTTGGCTTGGGTTGCTTCATCAAGGTCAGAACCAAATTGAGCAAATGATTCCAATTCATGATATGAAGCCAAGTCAAGACGTAAGGTACCAGAAACTTTCTTCATAGCCTTAACCTGCGCATCACCACCAACACGAGAAACAGAAGTACCAGCATCAACGGCTGGACGAACACCAGAATAGAAACTATCGGCATCCAAGAAGATCTGTCCATCGGTAATGGAAATAACGTTGGTTGGAATATAAGCTGAAACATCCCCTGCTTGAGTTTCAACAATTGGAAGAGCAGTCATTGAACCGCCACCCAACTTGTCACTCAATTTAGCAGCACGTTCCAACAAACGTGAGTGGGTATAGAAAATATCACCAGGATAAGCTTCACGGCCTGGAGGACGACGAAGAATAAGTGATAATTCACGGTAAGCATCAGCTTGCTTTGATAAGTCATCGTAGACAATCAAAACATGTTGACCTTTATGCATGAAGTACTCACCCATTGTAGCGCCGGCATAAGGTGCGATGTAAAGTAATGATGCTGGTTCGGAAGGTCCGGCTGAAATAACAGTCGTATAATCCATAGCACCATACTTTTCAAGTGTACTTACGGCAGTCCGAACAGTTGATTGTTTCTGTCCAATTGCAACGTAAATACATTTCATATTCTGACCCTTTTGGTTCAAGATCGTATCAATGGCAATTGAAGTCTTACCAGTTTTACGGTCTCCAATGATCAACTCACGCTGACCTCTACCAATTGGAATCAAAGAATCGATCGCTTTAATACCAGTTTGTAATGGTTCTGAAACTGACTGCCGATCCATAACACCTGGCGCTTTATGTTCAATCGCCCTGTGATCGTCGGCCTTAATAGGTCCTTTTCCATCGATTGGTTCACCGAGTGAATTAACAACTCGTCCAATCATATCGTCCCCAACGGGAACTTCCATAATTCGGCCGGTTCTTTTTACAGAATCACCTTCACGAATACCTGTGTCGTCACCTAAAATCATGATACCAACATCATTGGCTTCAAGGTTTTGTACCATTCCGTAAATGCCGTGACCGAAGTCGAGCAACTCTCCAGACAACGCATTTTCGAGACCATGAGCACGAGCAATACCATCACCAACATATGTAACGATACCTGTTTCTTGAACGTCGAGCTCGTTCTTATAGCCTTGTAATTGTTGCTTAATAAGAGCACTGATTTCCTCAGCTTTAATGCTCATAAGTTTCACCTCTTTAAATAGATATCGTTAATTCAACAATAATTCTTTGACTTTATTAATTCGAGTTTGAACACTACCATCAATAATGACATCTGAGGATCGAATGACAATGCCACCGATCAATGACTTATCGACTTTCGTGTCAAAAATGGCTTTTACCGCACCAACTCGTTTTTCAAAAGCTTTTGCCAGCCGATCAAGCTGATCATCATCAAGCGGTGTTGCAGATACAACCTGCGCTCTGACAATCTTCTTATCGTCTTCATAGAATTTCTGGAACTGATCAATAATGTCTAGGATCTGTGGAAAACGTCCGTAGCTGGCAACTACTTTAAGAAAATTATTAATAAAATCTGATGCATTTTTGGTGATAGGAGCCAGTAATGACTTTTTCTCGTCATCAGAAACTCGCATATCATTTAGAATATCAATCAACTTCGGATTAGCAGCAAAAATCTTACGTAATTCAAGCAAATCAGCGTAACCAGTTTCAAGCTCATCAGAATCGCTTAGAACTTCAAACATGGCTTTTGCATATTTTTTTGAAGCGCTAATATCATCTAATGTCATTTCTGCTTACCCAACCCTTCAATATAAGAATCAACAAGTCCTTTTTGATCATCTTCGTTCAATTCTTTTGAAATGATCTTAGATGCAATTTCAATAGAAAGACTTGCCACATCTTTTCGAGAATTAGCCAAAGCTTCTTGTCGTTGTTGTTCAATATCCTTTTCAGCAGAACTCTTAAGATTAGATACTTCACTTCTAGCATCTTCAACGATTTGTTCACGTTGTCTTTGTCCATTCTGTTTGGCATTGTTAATAATACCGCTTGCGTCATCACGGGTTTTATCTAATTCAGCCTGACGTTTTTGTGCAAGTTCAGCTGCCTTAGTCCGTGATTCCTTTGCAGAATCAATATCATTAACAATTTTATCTGAACGGTCTTGCATCATCTTAGTGACTGGCTTCCATGCAACGATCTTGATCAACCACATTAAAACAAGGAATGTGATCATCACGAAAAGCATATCACCAACATAAAGCTGAGCTCCAACTACTGAATATGAAAACATCAATCGGCACCTCCTTCTTTGTATATTTAACTAAACTAGTAATTACTTGTTCATAACTAGCAAAGCAACAACGAAGGCGATGATAGGCATAGCTTCAACCAAACCAACACCAATGAACATGTTACTACGAAGTTGTCCGGATAATTCTGGCTGACGAGCCATACCTTCCAACATCTTTGAAATTAAAATACCATCACCAACAGCTCCACCGATAGCGGCACCGGCCATTGCAATACCTGCAGCAATTGCTCCCATAATTAAAAATCCTCCTTAATATTATCCAAAATATTTTTGCTAATCTTCAAGCTCGAGCTTTCGTGAAATATATACCGATGATAACGTTACAAAAACATAAGCTTGAATACATCCAATAAAGACTGAGAAGCCTGTCCATGCAAGCTCAAGGATGAATGAAACAATCCACATTACCGCTCCACCATGTGACATACCAAGAATTATTCCAAGAAGCATTTCACCTGAAAGGATGTTACCAAATAGTCGCAAACCTAACGTTAAGAAATTAGTGAACTCCTCAAACAAATTGATTGGTAGGAAAAATACGAATGGTTTCAGATAATTCTCAAAGTGCCCCTTATAGCCTAATTTGCGAATGCCCAAGAATTGAGCCAGCGTCAAAGTCATAAGAGCCAAAGTCATCGTAATAACCGGATCAGAAGTTGGACTTTTGACATATGTTACACCAGAAATATCAATGTGCAAGAAAAGTCCTTGCAAGTTTGCAATTATGATGAACATAAACAATGTAAAACCCCATAATCCTAAGGTTCTACTTGTTTCTCCGGAAATTGAGCTTCGGACAATACCATTAGTAAAGTCTACCGCATATTCTAAAACATTCTGTGCTTTGCCCGGCTTCAAAGTTAGATGCCTCGACAACGCATATACAAGGACTAAAACGACAACGCAGGCTAGTGATATTGAAATCATATTACCAACGTTAAAAGTCAGTCCTAAGAATTCAAAAGTAGAAGCAGCAGAATCTCCCACAAAATCTCACCTCTTTCCTCGATGTAATCTCGCATGCAAATCAATCTGGTTTTGGTCCAGAAGACATTAATACCAAAGTGAAACATTGCGATGGTACTGAACACATTACAGTGTTCAAATACAATTGAAATCATACCACCAATCATGGCAAAATTCAAAGCAATATTAACATGGTAACTTCCTATGAGCCGTAGCATTCAAGGCTATATTGGACAACTGTCCAATCGGGATAATGTGAAATAAAGTGTTACTGCATAACCAAAAACACATGCTAATGAAAACATTTTCCACACACCCAATTTGACACCAACAGCCTTAAAAATTTTGCACACAATTTTTTAATTAAAAAATAAAGCTGAGCGCAAAACAGACGTTTTGCTCCAGCTTTATTTGGTTATTTCGTACCAAACAAACGGTCTCCAGCGTCACCGAGTCCAGGTACAATATAACCCTTGTCATTTAATTTTTCATCAAGTGCAGCGGCATAAATATCAACATCTGGATGAGCTTTTTGAAGTGCTTTAACACCTTCTGGTGCGGCAACCAAACAAACAAACTTGATGTTTGATGCGCCACGCTTCTTCAAAGCATCAATCGCCATGATTGATGAACCACCAGTTGCAAGCATTGGATCAACAACGAAGATTTGACGTTGATCGATATCTGAAGGCAACTTTACAAAGTATTCGTGAGGTTCCAAAGTCTTTTCATCACGATACATTCCAATATGGCCAACTTTGGCTGCTGGAATCAAATCCAAAATTCCGTCAACCATTCCAATTCCGGCACGCAAAATGGGAACAATTGCAACTTTCTTTCCAGAAATCTGTTTTGCATGTGCAATTCCTTCAGGTGTTTCGATATCAACATCTTCCAAAGGCATATCACGAGAAACTTCAAATGCCATTAAAGTGGCAATTTCGTTAACGATCTCCCGAAATTCTTTTGTCCCACAATTCTTATCTCTAATCAATGACAGCTTGTGTTGAATCAACGGATGATCCATAACTTGAAACTTACCCATTATCTTCCAACTCCTTTTTGTATTCCGAAATAATTGTATCACATATATGACATGTAAAATCACACAAAAAGGCTTGAAACCTAAATAGTTTCAAGCCTTTAAATTATTAATTATTAATTGGATGTTCTTCAGTCAGCTGTTCAACTTTAGCAGAAACATCTTTTAAGTTATTTTCATCAGTTGGATTATCGATTACCTGCAAGATCAAATTGGCAACAGCTCTTGCGTCGTCTTCTTTGAATCCGCGAGTTGTGATGGCTGGAGTGCCAAGACGCAATCCGCTGGTCTTTGAAGGTGGCAGAGGGTCATTAGGAATTGACTCTTTGTTGGTGGTAATGTGAACGGAATCCAAGACATTCTGTAAATCTTTTCCATTCAGTGAAGTCTTAGTGAGATTGAGAGTCATCAAATGATTATCAGTTCCCCCAGTTAAGACTGAAACTGTCTTTGAGTTCTGGAATACTTCCGCCATTGCTTTGGCATTCTTGATAATCTGCTCACCGTATTGCTTGAATGCAGGTTGCAAATCTTCATAGAACGCAGCGGCTTTTCCGGCGATAACGTGTTCCAAAGGACCACCTTGACTGCCTGGGAAGACTGCGGAATTGATCTTTTTGGCATATTTTTCTTTTGCCAGAATCAATCCCCCACGTGGTCCCCGCAAAGTCTTGTGGGTAGTCGTTGTGACAACATCGGCAACTGGAACAGGACTTGGATGAAGTCCAACTGCTACCAATCCGGCGATGTGAGCCATATCAACCATCAAATAAGCACCCACTGAGTCGGCAATATCACGGAATTTCTGCCAGTCGATAATTCGGCTGTATGCAGAAGCTCCCGCAATAATCAGCTTAGGATGAACAATTTGGGCGATTCGATTGACTTCATCGTAATCAATTAACTGAGTCTTTGGGTCAAGACCATATGAAAATGAATCATACAGCTTACCAGAAAAACTGACTTTGGCACCATGACTCAAATGACCACCGGCATCCAATCCCATCCCTAAGATTCGATCACCAGGCTTAAGCAAAGCTGCGTAAACCTCTTGGTTCGCCTGTGAGCCTGAGTGAGGCTGCACATTGGCATATTCGGCACCAAATAATTCTTTGGCACGATCAATCGCCAATTGTTCAACGACATCAATGTACTCACAGCCGCCATAATATCTGCGGCCAGGGTATCCTTCAGCGTACTTGTTGGTAAGCACGGAACCCTGAGCGGCACGAACAGCGTTTGATACGATATTTTCAGACGCAATCAGTTCGATATTATGTTCCTGACGGTTCTCTTCGTTGGCAATGGCATCCCAAAGTTCTGGATCCTGCTGTTTATAATCGTAGTTCAACTGCAACACCTCACTAATTTATTTGGTACAAATAAATTATAACTGCTTGAAATGCATTTGCCCAGCGGATTTGTTCAATCTATTCATGTAAGCCTCTCCAATTCCCGTCGGAGTAATTCCCTGAGTAAAAATAATTTTATATGCAGGGTGGTTATCAAAATCACGTAATTCGGCAAAAAGATCGTGAGCAGCAGTTTTGGCATCTTTACCAAGTGAAATAACATCGGCATTATCAGGCCAGTTGATTGAGTGAATGACATCGTCAAATGCCATGACACCAATCGGCTCTGAATGCTTTGAAATCCAGTCGGCGACGTCATGCCAATCGTCATCGGGATCAACAATATAAACCTGAGCGTTTGGTGCATAATGCTTGTACTTCATACCAGGTGCTTTTGGTGTCTGCTTGGCGCCAACGTGATGAAGCTCATCAATAACCGGTCGGTGAATAATGGCTTCAATATCTTCTTTGGTAACCGCTCCGGGACGCAAAATGGACGGAGTTGCCACTGACATGTCAAGAATCGTTGACTCAACCCCAACCGTTGTGGGCCCGTCGTCCACAATCGCCGCAATCTTACCATTTAAATCATGATAAACGTGTTGCGCCGTTGTGGGACTCGGTTTACCGGAAGTATTTGCGGAAGGACCGACGATTGGGACTCCTGCCTTGGATATTAAATCCAAGGTCGTCTTGTTGTTAGGAAATCGAAACGCTGCGGTGTCCAATCCACCCGTAACAGTTTTTGAGAGCGCGTTGGGCTTCAACTTAAAAATCATCGTTAAAGACCCGGGCCAAAACTTTCTCATGAGTGCCTTGGCTTCATCAGAAAACGGCTGAGTATATTTCTCAGCCATGGCCACGTCAGACACTGTCACAATCAAAGGGTTGTCGCTTGGACGTCCCTTTGCCGCATAAACTTTTTTAACTGCGGACTCGTTGGTGGCATCCGCACCCAATCCATAAACGGTTTCAGTAGGAAAAGCGACCAATTCACCCTGGCGGATAAACTCAGCAGCCTTTCCCAATTGATTTGCTTTTAACACTAAAGTTTCCATATTATATAGCCTTCATTTCTTTACTTGGATCATTCGTTGATTGCCAGCTACGTCATGTTTGGGAACAACAACGGCGCCTGGCATTGTCTGTGCAAAAATGTTGCTGACAGCTGCCTGCTGCCGAAAACCAATCTCTAAATACAATTTGCCATGCGGATTCAAGTGATGTTCCACCCCGCCGGCAATTTGCTTGTAAATGGCAAGTCCCTCGTCTTCAGCATACAAAGCCAAATTCGGTTCATTATCAATGACGCTCTTATCCATATAGGGCTGTTCATCCTTGGCAATATAGGGTGGATTCGACACGATCAGATCAAATGACTGCGGAATCTTGGCAAACACATCACTGATAACAAACTCAATGTCAGTATGATTCAACTTGGCATTTTGTTTTGCCACTTCAATTGCTTCCGGGGAAATGTCACTTGCTGTCACTTGCCAGTGAGGACGATTCTTCTTCACGGCAATCGCAATTGCCCCACTACCCGTTCCAATGTCCAAAACATTCATTGGCTGATCGGAATTATCTGCCAATACCCAATCGACTAATTCTTCGGTTTCAACACGGGGAATTAGGACATCCGGAGTTACTTTCAACGTCAAACCGTAGAAATCAGCTTTGCCGACAATATATTGTGGTGGGACACCAGAAATCAGCTGCTCAACAGCTTCTTGAAATCGTTCCCACTGCTTTCCGGGCATCTGAGATTGATAGTTAATCAGAAGATCGGTTGAAGAAAGATTAAACAGTTTCTCCAACAAAAAATCAATATCGTACATATCCAGTTCTGAGGAATCCTTGATACGAAAAGAAGCCCACTTCCGGGCTTCAAAGTAGGTCACTTTATTATTCTCATTCTTCATTGGTTAAATTCTCAAGCTTTTTGGCCTGATCAGAAACAATCAGTGCGTCAATGATCTCATCAAGCTCACCATTCATAATCCGATCCAATTTATTCAACGTCAAACCAATTCGATGATCGGTTACTCGGTTTTGTGGATAATTGTAAGTTCGAATTCGTTCAGAACGGTCACCGGTACCAATAGCCGACTTTCGTTCAGCGTTGTACTGGTCCTGTTCTTGTTGTGCATAGTAGTCGTAAACCCGAGCCTTTAAAATCTTCATGGCTTTTTGACGGTTTTGCTGCTGTGAACGTTCATCCTGCATTGCCACAACGATTCCAGTTGGCAAATGAGTCATTCGGACAGCTGATGAAGTCTTGTTAATATGCTGACCACCGGCACCAGATGACCGGTAAACATCCACTCTGATATCTTTTGGATCAATATCAATGTCGACATCTTCTTCTTCAGGCATGACACCAACTGTCGCAGTTGAAGTGTGAACTCGGCCGGCAGATTCGGTAACGGGTACCCGTTGAACACGGTGAGCCCCATTTTCGTACTTCAGCTTTGAATAGACCTTGTCCCCGGTAATCATCAGGACGATTTCCTTAAATCCACCAACTTCGGTTTCATTCTTATCGATGATCTGGACTTTCCAGCCCTGACGTTCAGCATACTTGGAATACATGCTGAATAAATCAGCAGCAAACAAGCTTCCTTCGTCACCACCGGCAGCCCCATGAATTTCCATAATAATGTTTTTCTCGTCGTTGGGATCTTTAGGAAGCAACATCACTTTCATTTGATCTTCCAACTTTTCTTTTTGTTCAGTTAAACTGGAAATCTCATCTTTAACCATGGTCTCAAGATCAGAGTCATCAATTTTTTCGCGGAGCATTTCTTTATCGTCATCAAGCTGCTTGTTAACTTTTTGATACTTTTTAAAAGCCGCAACCGTATCTCGTAAATCAGCCTCTTCTTTAGAGAGCTTCATGAACTTTTGCGTATCTGCAATCACTTCTGGATCACTAATTAATTCGTTCAGTTCATCATAACGGTCGACGACTGACTGTAATTTGTCGAAAATTTCGTCCATTTAATATTCCTCACTTTGTTACTTGATAGGTGGATTATAATAATGTTTTCTGCAGACGGGATAATAGGATTCATTACCACCCATCTGGATTTGTTCGCCTTCATATACCGGCTTGCCATCGTGGAATCGCAAGTTCATAATGGCCTTTTTACCGCAGAACCAACAAATGGTTTTCATTTCTTCTATCTTATCTGCGTACAACAATAAGTATTCGGATCCTTCAAACAGATTGTTTTGAAAATCGTTCTTCAATCCAAATGCCATCACTGGAACGTTCAGCTCATCAACGATCTTGGCAAGTTCCATAACATGCTTTTTCTTTAGGAACTGGGCCTCGTCAATTAAAATACAACTGGCATGGGGATTGAGTTCCTGAACCAAATCAAACACGTTGGTGTCTTCATGAATCGGTTCGGCTTTACGTTCCAAACCAATTCGAGATTCGATCATTCCCTGCTTCTCACGGGTGTCTAAAGCACTGGTCATAATGATAACACTTTTATTTTGCTCTTCATAATTATGAGCAACTTTGATAATTTCGATTGTTTTGCCGCTATTCATTGCACCATATCGATAAAATAGTTGAGCCAAAATATCCACCTTTTTCCTTTAGAGCTTCCCTTCCATTATACAGAAAAACATCTGAAAATCGATAATAATGAGAAAATTATCGCAGACCCTCATTATTCCAAATTGAATTTTTTATCGAAGCTTTAAGGTGGAGGCTTATGTATGTTCAAACGGTTTGGCATATGCTAAACTTAATGTTTGATTAGTATCATTATGTACTTCATTTAAGGGAGTAAAACTTATGTCATTAAAAAGCTCAATTGCAACTGTAGCCGGTAAGTCCTCTTACTGGTTCCTACACACTTTCTTCAAGGGCGGCAGTTCGCTTCCCGGAAAGATCACCAAACGGCTCGATCCGGATATTCTTGCAACACTTGGCCGGGATTATGATGTCATTGTCATTACCGGAACCAACGGAAAGACTTTGACCACCGCATTGACCGTTCAGGTTTTAAAAGAAAAATACGATAATATTTTAACCAACCCGACCGGCTCAAACATGGAACAGGGAATCATCACCACTTTCCTTCATGCGCCAAAATCGAAGGGTAAGCGGCCATTGGCTGTTTTGGAAGTTGATGAAGCAAACGTTATTATGGTAACAAAATACATCAAACCAAAAGCATTTGTATTTACCAACATCTTCCGGGACCAAATGGATCGCTATGGTGAAATCTATACCACATACAACAAGATTTTGAATGGTGTCGCATTGGCACCCAATGCAACAATCATTGCCAATGGTGATGCCCCAATCTTCCATTCAAAGCAACTTCCAAATCCGATTGTTTATTATGGATTTAATAATCAAAAGGATAGCGACATCAAAGCAACACCAAACACTGATGGTGTCCTATGTCCACAGTGTCAACACGTTTTGCACTATCGCTTTATCAGTTATTCCAACTTGGGCAAGTATTTCTGCCCCAACTGTGGCTTCGAACGGCCAAAGCTCAATTTTGAATTGAATAAGATTACCAACCTGACACCAAAGTCATCCTCATTTGAAATTGATGGCGAACCGATCAAAATCGGGATTGGTGGTGTCTACAACATTTATAACGCTTTGGCTGCTTATTCTGTTGGCCGTTTCATGGGTGTTTCCCCTGCTCAGGCAAAGAAGGCATTCGAAAAAGGTGAACGCATCTTTGGACGTCAAGAAGAGATCAATGTTAACGGTAAGTTGGTCACGCTGATTCTCGTTAAAAATCCGGTTGGCCTTAATCAAGTAATCGATATGATTTCAACCGACAGGGATCCCTTTACGTTTATTGGTTTACTGAATGCCAATTATGCTGACGGAATTGATACCAGCTGGATTTGGGACGGCGACTTTGAACGCCTGCCAAAGATGAATATCAAACAATTCATCACCGGTGGCGAACGATACAAAGATATTACCTACCGTCTGCAGGTTGCTGGCGTTGACCCGAAGAAACATTTGGTTGAACCGGACTTGGACAAAGTCGTTGAAATGATTCCAAAAACACCCACAAAAAAGGTTTATATCCTCGCAACTTACACGGCTATGCTACACTTAAGAAAAGTTTTTGCTGCAAAAGGTTTCATCAAGGGAGGCATGGGATAATGGCATATTCTTTAAATGTGTGTCACCTTTACGGTGATTTGATGAACACTTACGGTGACTTGGGCAACATTTTAGTATTGAAATACTTGGCCTCCAAAATGGGGGTTGAGTTAAATTCCGAAGTCATCAGCTTGGATCAAAACTTTGACCCGGACAAATACGATATTATTGTGTTTGGCGGTGGTCAGGACTTTGAACAATCCATTATTTCAAAAGATATTCAGTCTAAGAAACAAGCTTTAACCGACTTTATCGAAGACAACGGTTCAGTTGTTGCAATCTGTGGCGGCTATCAGCTGTTGGGCCATTACTACATCGGTGCCAATGGTGAAAAATTAATGGGAATCGGTGCGTTAAACCATTACACCGACAAGCAAAAGGATCACCGTTTCATCGGCAATGTGGTTATCGAAAATGAAGAAACCGGTGAAAAGTACCATGGATTTGAAAATCATCAGGGAATCACCTTCCTGGGTGACGGTGAACGACCACTTGGAAAAGTTCTTGAAGGCCATGGAAACAACGGTCAAGATAAAACCGAGGGTGCAATTCATAAAAATGTCTACTGCACCTATTTTCACGGTCCAATCCTTGCCAGAAACAACGACATTGCCAAACATGTTTTAATGAATGCGCTTAAGAGAAAATATCCAGACGCTGACTTGGCATCTCAAGCAGCCCTTAAAGTTGGTCCGACATTTTAAATTAAAAGGAGCCACAACGATTGTTGTGACTCCTTTTTGATACATACAATTAGTCTTTTGGACGAACATTTTCTTTCACAAACGTTCGGATCAATTCACTTCGGTATGGGAAAAATAGTTTATTAGTGGCGTTCGGGTGAACCCGATTGGATAAGAATACCAGTGCCTTGTGGGTTACACGATCAACCACAATCAATGTTCCAGTGTAGCCGGTGTGAAGAATATATGGATGGTCGTCAAAGTGACGAAGGATCCAGCCAAACGAACGATTCTTCATGCGGCCTGGAGTCTGGTCGACAAACAGTTGATCCAACCATTCATCAGGCAGAAAGTCGGGGTATTGAATATCGCCCAACAGCCATCTTGAGAAATGGACTAAATCATCCAATGTCGCAAACAATCCGGCTGAACCACAATCTGCACCTAAAATTCTGGCTTTGGGATCATGAACTGTACCATGAATCAGACCCTTGCCAGGGATCAGTTCTGTTGGAACGACGTTGTTGATTTGATCCGGTACGAACGTGGCGTGTTTAAGTTCAAGCGGTTTTAAGACCATTTCACTGATCAATTGTTGAACAGGCTCGCCCATCACCTTGGAAGCAATCCATCCCAAAAAGATGTAATTATAATCCTGATAGTGAACCACCCTGCCAATGTCTGGCCCACTCTTCAAATTGAGTAGTGCGGGCATCAATTCTGATTTAGGCAGCTGATTGCGATTGGGAATATACCCAACGATATCCGATGTATGGGTCAATAAATGGCGCACCGTCACTTGTGGGGACTGCCATTCCGGAAAATATTTACTAAAAGAGTCGTTTAAAGAGATTTTGCCTAATACAAGTAGCTTTAAAATCAGGTTGGTTGTTCCAACAACCTTGGTCAAAGACGCAAGGTCGTACAGTTCCCCACTGTGAAGTGGCAATTTGTCGGGCACCAGTTCCTGCTGACCAAAAACATCAGCCTGAATGCCGTCATCGTCTACGATTGCATAACTAACCCCCGGCACAATTCCCAGCTGAACAAATTGGTGAATTTTTGCGACAGTATCTGGATAATCCATTGACGATTTCCTTTCGTGATGAAAATTAATTGTGTTTATTGTACCGCTAATAGCGGAATGATTAAAGATTCCATCACGTTTGGCCAATCCAAAAATTTCTCCCGAGACGTTTCATATTTGTTACAATAAGATACGTAGAACTGCAAGGATAGGAGGAAAAGCAAGTGGCAAGTAATTCAGACACAATTTATCATGTACTTTCATACATTAAGGCCCATCCTGACAAAGTGCTGACTAAGCCGTCCACCTACGATAACGTTGTCGAAATGTACCTGGATGACACCGTCAAATTAGGCAATCCGGAAATTTATTTTCCAAAACAAAAGTTGGAAGTTAACCGAATGTCATCGGATTTCATGACGATGTACGGTGACCTACTCGACTATTTCCATGATATGACGCAAGTTAAAGACGCCAATTATCATGAGTTGTGGATCACAACCTCACACCTGATTGATAAGCACAAATACTTAGTTGATCTGTCTTTTGAATAAACGGTCAACATAAAGGAGAACAACTTTTGATTAGCACATTATTCGATGTCATCACCAAGCTTTCGTCTTATGCAATGGTGATCTTTTTTGCGATGTTTGTGTATTTTAAAGTCACTGGCAAACACGGCAAGTATCCATATGGCAAATATGCCCTCATCTCGCTCGTTTTACTGGTCGTCTTTGGAACATTGTTCTTTAATTCGCCCAAGGGCAAGGAAGTCATTAAAAAGGGCAATGCCGAGCAGGCTGAAAGAACTGAAAAGACAACCAAGAAAACCAGCAAGAAGCCGACTAAATCCACTGAGGATTCAGTCAAGCACACTTTGAGCACCACTCACAGCCTCTTATTTGAACATCAGAGCAAAATTGTGACGAGCCCAAGAATCTTCAATGTTGAAGTCACTGACAAGCGGGATACAGTTGAATCATTTCGACTGACGACAATCGCCGTTTTGAAAGCAATCAAGAATTCCAAATATCAACAGTATGACACATTCAACATTACCTTTAACCGGGACTTGGGCAATAACAAGAAGCGAAAGATCATTAAGAGTACATTTACAAAAAATACTTTGACAAAATTAAATCTGGATCAGCTTCAAACGAACCAGTTAAAGGCCAAAGCAGATAACTATTATGAATCAAAATAATACACAAAAACGACTGCGAATAAATTTCACAGTCGTTTTTATTTTGTTAACTGGTAACTTTCATCAATTAAATCGGTAATTTGTTTGAAATCTAATTGTTCCAACCTCATCGCCAACCAGTGATTTTTATTCATATGATAGGCTGACAGGAATCCTGGTGTCCCCTGGCGGAACTCGACTTCCTTTGGATCAAGCTTAATATCCATGATTGCTTCAGAGCCGCTGCCTTCAAGGCCGAGTTGTTGCTTCCTAACCTGCATGACCAAGCCAAACCATTTCCGATTATCCACATGCCGA
This sequence comes from Lentilactobacillus kefiri, assembly GCF_007989105.1. Lineage (GTDB taxonomy): Bacteria > Bacillota > Bacilli > Lactobacillales > Lactobacillaceae > Lentilactobacillus > Lentilactobacillus kefiri. The sequence continues at coordinate 35,455 of NZ_BJVK01000020.1, forward strand.
AGGACCGCATAGCTGGGATACTTTTTCCAAAGATATTCAGGACGGACATGGTATTTGTTTAAAACATAAGTCATCACTTCATCAACGGGCAAATTTAACTCTCCTAACTCAAAAGTATTAGAATCCTTAATCACGAAAATTAGTTTCAATCCAATGTAGTATCATATCCCATCTCTTTAACAAACTTCAAAACGTCTTTTGATGCCACAAAAGTTGTCTTGTGTGCAAGTGAAGTGAACCCCAAAAGTGCGGATGAAATGTCATTTTTTTACTCAAAATAGTCCGATTAAACATAGAAATGAACATTTTTTTGTGATTATTAATCAGATCAAATATCCAATGTTTGTTTAACTAAAGCAAATTGATCCATGATAATCTTTGTATTGTAAAAAAGTTGTAAAACACCTTGAATCCGATAATTATGGTGATAGCCTGAATTTAGTTCAATTAATAATGAGATGAGAACCGTGAATAATCCAGTTCTGGATTTATAACAGCAATTTACTGATAAAGATGATCCACAAAGATTGGAATTGAAGCACAGTAGTCGAAGCCATATATGCAAGAGTGGCTTTAGCATCTTCTGTAAGTGATTCTATTTACTCCTTGTGCTCAATGACTCTTGGAACCTAGTCTCCTTTTTGGTTTACTTTTCCAATTGAAGATAAGAGTGGTTTAGTGATTTCTGGCAAGCAAGAATACAATTCCGTAATTTTAAAGAATGTTTATTTTACTTATGAACAATATGAAGCTTTGAAAAATGTTGGTTTATGCTTCGAGAACATAAGAAATTACAATTGGTGAACCTTCAGAAGCTGAAAAAACAATCACTATTACATTCTGACCAGGCTTTATCCAATTGATAAAGGAGAACTATTGCTTGGAAAAGCATCTGCTTACAAATACACGTTACATAGCTAACGTATATTATTTAGTATTGTTAATCAATAAAATAGTATCTTATCCTACTCTATAAAGGATAATTTATGGTTTGGAGTAGATACAGATGATACGACATTAACCATGCTTTAGATTTGCTAATGTGCCATGCAATATTAGTTTAATGCCAAAAAGAATTTGAACTATTGTTGGTGAACAAGACGTTAAATTATCCGGTGAACAACGTCAGACACAACAAATTGCTAGAACATATTTAAAAGAGACACCAATTATTATTCTAGATGAAATTACTTCAAGCTTGGATTCCGATTCCGAAAAAATATATTAACGTCACTGGAATGATTA
>NZ_BJVK01000021.1 GCF_007989105.1 Lentilactobacillus kefiri
TAGTTTCCAGACAGACCCTAGTTAACATGAAAGTTTTTGACGAATCGAGGTCATTAATATTGAATACTAAAACAAATGAAAATCCGACTAGCGAAACATCAATTCCAACCGAAATGAAGGCTTGGGAAATTGTTAAACCAGGCCCAATCGATGGCGATGTGTCACCGCTGCGTTATACAACCAAACCCGTGCCAGAACCAAAGCGCGGCGAAGTATTGGTAAAAGTCATTGCCTGCGGTGTCTGTCACACTGATTTGCACGTCACCGAAGGCGATCTTCCCGTTCACAAAAAGAACCTGACACCCGGACATGAAATTGTTGGTCGAGTCGTTAAAATGGGCGACGAAACCCGCCGCTTCAAATTAGGTGATCGAATTGGCATTCCATGGTTGCGTTGGACCTGCGGCGTATGTGAGTATTGCCGTTCCGGTCGTGAAAATCTCTGCCCTAATTCCTTATATACCGGCTGGGATCATGACGGCGGTTATGCAGAATACGTCACCGTTCCAGAAGGCTTTGCATACCGAATTCCAGCTCGTTTTGATTCATTAACAGCTGCCCCACTGCTCTGCGCAGGCATTATTGGTTACCGGGCATATGAACGGGCCAACGTCCCTGCAGGTGGTACCTTGGGTCTATATGGATTTGGCGGCTCTGCTCACTTAACTGCTCAAATTGCGATGAAACAAGGCATTCAGGTTCATGTATTGACTCGTGGTGAAGACGCAAAGAAGTTTGCCCTTCAGTTAGGAGTTGCATCCGCTCGTGGAACCTATGATATGCCACCCGTTAAATTGGATTCGGCAATTAACTACACCCCTGTTGGCGACGTTGTTCCAAAGGCCATGGAAGCTCTCAAGCCAGGTGGCACTTTGGCAATGGCCGGCATTCATTCAACAAATATCCCACAAATGAGTTATCCATCCCACATTTTCCACGAAAAGAACTTAACCAGTGTTGAAAGTAATACCCGTCGTGATGGCGAGGAATTTCTGACCTTGGCTGACAGATTGAACATTCATCCTGAAGTCACTGAATACCCATTGGCCAAAGCCGACGAAGCACTTAAGTATATTTCCAAGGGCGATATCCGTGGTGCTTGTGTATTGCGAGTAAGCAAAGGATAAACGATTTTCAACAATAATTTAATAAGGCATTAAAAATGAGGAAGACGACAAAACTTGATGTTTTGTTATCTTCCTCATTTAAGTACATATAGAATTTTTTAAACGCTTATAATTCTGGTTCCAGTCCCTGAGCAAGCTTACCGGCATATTCATTAATCTTTCGCAATCGATGATTAACACCGGACTTGGAAATAGGTCCCCCTTCGACGAGATCACCCAATTCTTTCAAGCTGACTTCAGGATGCTTGAGCCGGGCTCTGGCTACTTGTGCCAATTTTGGATTTAACTTATTGAGCCCAATCATGTCATCAATCATTTTAATGTTTTCGATTTGCTTACTGGCGGCATTGGCAACCTTGTTCAAATTGGCATTTTCACAGTTCACCAATCGGTTAACTGAATTACGCATATCCCGGACAATACGGATGTCCTCAAACTTCAGCATCGAACTGGTGGCACCAATCAATTGTAGAAAATCAGCAATTTTTTCAGCTTCTTTAAGGTAAGTAATATACCCGCTGCGGCGCTGAGTTGTTCGTGCTTTAAGATGATACTTGTTCATCATTTCAGCGATCATCTCGTTATGATTTTCATACAGGGAATAAATCTCCAAATGATATCGGGATGTTTCGGGGTTATTGACGGATCCACTGGCTAAAAATGCGCCCCGCAAATACGAGCGGATTTGTGAATCTTCCGTGAGCATGTGACTTGGTACCCGTTCAACAATCGAAGCCCCGTCAAATATACCCAAATCATCCAGTAACGAAGTCGCCTTGTTTTCAACTCGTAAAATATACAGATTGTTTTTCTTTAATTTCATTTTCCGACGAACACTCAGCTCACCGGTAATTCCGTAAAATTTGGAAAGCAACTTATACATTCTTCGGGCAATCGCCGGATTCTCAGATGAAACATTCAACACAAAATGATGATTTGAAATTGAAAGGGAACCATTAATCCTAATCAGGGCCATCAACTCAGCCTTGGCGTTATCCCGGTGAACAGTCAAAGAAGTTAATTCTTTTTTGACTTCACTTGCGTATGACATTTGATCCCCTCCTCTTCTAAATTGTGCAGACTATTTATCATCATCCAGTGAGCGACCGATCAGGTTCATCAATTCATCGGCAACTTCTTGACCATTATGAAAGGCACCACGATCTTTCAGCTCTAAGAAATCCGCTGAAATAACCCGGCAGCCCATGGTACGCAATCCCGCAAAGTCGTGTTTAACCGGCTGCGAAACTTCATTCCACTTCTTGTGATCAATATATTCGGATGGAACTTCTTTAATGTTAACCAAAACGGTGTTAATAAAGTTCATCCCCAAGTGTTGGTTCAATACCCGGACATGATCCGCTTCGGTAAAGTTTTCAGTTTCACCCTTTTGAGTCATGATGTTACAAATATAAACAATATCTGCGTGAGTCTGACGTAAAGCCTCACCCACATTTTCAATCATTAAATTAGGTAAAATACTGGTGAACAGGCTTCCGGGTCCCAAGACGATTTGATCGGCATTCATAATTGCGTCGATCACTTGAGAAACAGCTTCCGGTTTATGGGAATCATCATTGGTTTCCACCCAGACCCGCTTGATCAGCTTGCCCGCAGCAGTAATTTCTGATTCACCGCTGAGAGTCGTGCCATCACTGAATTCGGCATTCAGCTCCAACGGTTCGTTGGCAGCCGGATAAATGTGGCCGTCAACATGCAGCATTTTGCTGAGAATTTGAACCGAATCAAAAATTCCACCTTTCATTTCTGAAAGAGCAGCAATAATCAAGTTTCCTAAAGCATGGCCGGCAAAAAATTGGTCAGAACTCTTGAACCGGTATTGGAACAAATCCAAATACAGTTCAGGCATGTCTGAAAGAGCCACCATCACGTTTCGGATATCTCCAGGCGGCACAACGTTAATATAATTTCGAAGAATTCCTGAGGAACCTCCATCATCAGCGACAGTGACAACTGCCGTGATATCAACATTCCGGTTCCGCAAATTCTTGAGGATAACCGGCAGTCCAGTTCCCCCACCAATCACAACGATCCGCGGCCGGTGAGTATGCAGTGCATCAAGCATCAATTACCCTCCTTGGTCTTATGCCGATCAATATCTCTATGAGTAATATTGACCGGATACTTATCTTTCAAATCATTTGCAAGGCGTTGGGCAATTGCAACTGAACGGTGTTGACCACCGGTACAGCCAATTGCAATTGTCAAACTCGCCTTGCCTTCATTTTTATAACCGGGCAAAGTAAATTCCATCATGTCTAAAAGCTTGTTATAAAACTCTTTGGCACCTTCAGAATGCATGACGTAATCTCTTACCGGTTTATCAAGTCCAGTTTTATACCGCATTTTGGCATCGTAATACGGGTTGGGCAGAAACCGAACATCCATCACGATGTCGGCGTCCAGCGGCAAACCATACTTGAAACCAAATGACATCACTTCGACATGGAAGGTATGGGTCTCGTCTGTGGATTCAAAGTTGTGAAAAACCTCTTCTCTTAGTCGACGAGGCGACATATTGGTTGTATCCACCACCATGTCAGCGGCTTTTTTAACGTTATCGAGCAATTCCCGCTCTTTTTTAATGCCATCAATCACACGGCCATTTCTGGCAAGTGGATGAGCACGACGGGTTTCTTTATAACGGGAAACCAGCTTTTGGTCAGATGAATCAAGGAAAATGATGTCAACATTATTGGCGTCACTCTTTCTCAAATCATTGAACATATCAATAACTTCATCATAAAAAACCTGCGAACGCAAATCCATTACCAACGCAATTTTATTAATATCACGTTCCATATGGATTAATTCTTTAAACTTCGGTAAAAGTGTCGGTGGCATGTTATCAACACAGAAGTAGCCCAAATCTTCAAAGCTCTGCATTGCAACAGTTTTACCGGCACCACTCATTCCAGTAATAATAACGAATTGGTTATTTACGGCCATAATGATTTCCTTTCGTATAACGAACTTCAAACAGTATAACATACCGGGCGTGTCATGTGAAACCAAGTGAGTCATTAAACCGGCTTTTATGGGCCATTTACGCTATCACACCATACAAAAAGACCATTTCCAAAAATTAAACGGAAATGGTCAACAAATTTTTATAGTTTTATTTAGTTGCTTTAACTGCACGTTTCTCAGCTTGCTTGGTTAACTTCTTATCTCGTTCAAGGACGGGCTTCAAATATTGACCGGTGTAACTTTCCTGAACTTTGCAAAGCTGTTCAGGGGTTCCGGTAGCGACGATGTTGCCACCACCGTCACCACCTTCAGGCCCCAAATCAATCAGGTAATCAGCGCTTTTAACAACGTCCAAATTGTGTTCAATGATCAAAACGGTGTTCCCTTGATCAACCAGCTTTTGAAGAACGCCCAATAAACGACGAATATCTTCACTATGGAGTCCAGTGGTTGGCTCATCCAAAATGTAGAAGTTCTGACCATTTGCTTTCTTATGAAGCTCTGAAGCTAACTTCATACGTTGCGCTTCCCCACCGGAGAGAGTTGTTGCGGGCTGGCCCAAATGGACGTAACCTAAACCAACATCTTTGATGGTTTGCAGCTTGCGGGCAATCTTTGGGATGGCACTGAAGAAGTCAACAGCCTCATCAACCGTCATATCCAGCACATCAGCAATATTTTTACCTTTATACTCAACTTCCAAAGTTTCAGCATTGTATCGCTTGCCATGGCAAACTTCACATGGGACATAAACGTCAGGAAGAAAGTTCATTTCAATCTTCAAGATCCCGTCTCCATGACAGGTTTCGCAACGGCCACCCTTGACGTTGAAGCTGAAACGGCCCTTTTTAAAGCCCCGAAGCTTGGCGTCGTTGGTATTGGCAAATAAACCCCGAATGTCATCAAAAACACCGGTGTAAGTCGCCGGGTTGGAACGTGGTGTTCTGCCAATTGGGGTTTGGTCAATATCAACAATCTTTTCGATATTTTTATAACCGGAAATTGATTTATACTTACCGGGCTTTTCAGAATTATGATTCAGCTTTTGAGCCAATGCTTTTTTCAAAATATCATTGACCAAAGTTGACTTACCTGATCCGGAAACCCCGGTTACAACGACCATCTTTCCGAGTGGAAAATCAACGGTCAGATTCTTTAAATTGTTTTCCGAAGCACCAGTCAGGCGAATCTTTTTGCCATTGCCTTTTCGGCGCTTATCCGGAACTGGAATGAAACGTTTGCCAGATAAATACTGGCCGGTAATCGACTCTGGCACCTTTTCAATGTCTTCAGGTGTTCCAACAGCCATTACCCGGCCACCCTTTTGACCGGCGCCAGGACCAATATCAACAATATAATCAGCGGCTCGCATGGTATCTTCGTCATGTTCAACAACGATCAGGGTATTCCCCAAGTCACGCATCTTTTTGAGTGACGCAATCAATCGATCGTTATCACGTTGATGAAGGCCAATTGAAGGTTCATCAAGAATATAGAGAACCCCAGTCAAATTAGAACCAATTTGAGTTGCCAATCGAATTCGTTGGGCTTCACCACCGGATAATGTCCGAGCTGAACGCGACAATGTCAGATAATCAAGACCCACGTTTCTTAAGAAGGTTAAACGATCGGTAATTTCTTTAATGATCGGCTTGGCAATCATTGTATCCTGGTCGCCAAAAGTCAAAGACTTGAAGAAGTTTAATTCAGCAGTCACGTCCAAGGCAGAAATCTGAGCGATGTCTTCTTTGCCGACTTTAACAGCCAAAGCTTTGCGATTAAGCCTGTAACCATGACAAGTTTGACAAGTAAGCTCAGTCATATATTGGCTGAGATTGTCGCGGGTAAAGTCACTGCTGGTGTTGTGGTATCGGCGATCAACGTTGTTGATGACCCCTTCAAATGGGCCGTCAACATCCCTGATTCCACCAAAGTCGCTTTGAAGGACAAAGTGAAATGACTTGGTCTTTGAACCATACAAAACAAATTTTTGCTGTGATCGCGGTAATTTGTTGAAAGGAACGTCCATATCAATTCCTTCAGCGTCGCAGACCTGCTTGAGCATATTCGGATACCATTTGGAGCTAGCGGAGTTCCAAGGAGCTAATGCGCCCGCTGCCAATGTCTTGGTCCGATCAGGGACCACTAAATCCTCATCAACTTCCAGCTTCATCCCCAAGCCATCACAGTCCGGGCAGGCACCAAGCGGTGAATTAAATGAAAAGAGTCGTGGCTCCAATTCACCAACGGTAAACCCACAAATTGGACAGGCATAGTGCTCTGAAAAGATCATTGGATCCCGTTTACCCAAGAAGTCGGCAACGGCGTATCCACCACTTAACCTCAGGGCTGCCTCAAGCGAATCCGATAGCCGGTTATTAATGCCGTCTTTAACGATAATCCGGTCAATAATAATGTTAATATCGTGGCTCTTATTTTTATCCAGTTCAGGAACTTCGTCAATGTCATAGGTTTCATCATCGACTTGTACTCGGACGAAACCTTCACGCTTGATCTTTTCAAAAATCTTCTTGTGCTGACCTTTTTTACCACGAATAATTGGAGATAAAATTTGCATTTTGGTTCTTTCGGGCAATTTCATCACCTGATCAATCATCTGGTCAACAGACTGACTGGAAATAACCGATCCATCGTTTGGACAGATTGGAACCCCGACTCTCGCCCAAAGCAAACGGAAATAATCATTAATTTCGGTCACCGTTCCAACTGTTGATCGGGGGTTCTTGGAAGTTGTCTTCTGATCAATTGAAATGGCTGGACTTAAGCCGTCAATTGAATCAACGTCCGGCTTATCCATTTGTCCCAAAAATTGACGGGCATACGAAGACAGACTTTCAACGTATCTTCTCTGGCCTTCAGCGTATAGCGTATCAAATGCCAATGAACTTTTTCCAGATCCTGACAGGCCGGTCATGACAACCAGCTTATTTTTTGGGATAGTCACATTAATATTTTTTAAATTGTGGGCACGCGCCCCACGGATGACGATCTTATTCATTGCCAATATGCATAATCTCCTTTAGATCACTTAGTCATTTGTCCCTTTAATTCGATAATTGTATCACGCAAAGTTGCGGCCTGCTCGAAATCAAGCTTCTTGGCAGCATCCCGCATTTCTTCTGTCAAACGAGCCAGCATATCCTTTTGATCCTTCTTACTCATCTGTTCAAAATCACTTTCGACAAAGTCATCCTTTTCGCCGGTATCATCTGAACCTTTGGTGACAGAAATCAATGAACGAATTGGCTTAACAATTGTTTTAGGTGTAATCCCATGCTTTTTATTATAAGCAATTTGAATCGCTCGACGATGTGCGGTTTCATCAATCGCCGCCTTCATGGAATCGGTAACCGTATCGGCGTACATAATAACCGCTCCATGCTCATTCCGTGAAGCACGGCCGATTGTTTGAATCAACGACCGTTCGTTACGAAGGAATCCTTCCTTATCGGCATCAAGGATTGCGACCAAAGAGACTTCGGGGACATCAATTCCTTCACGCAAAAGGTTGATTCCAACTAAGACATCAAATTTACCCAGACGTAAATCCCGGATAATTTGGGTTCTCTCAAGGGTCTTAATATCAGAATGCAGATATTTAACTTTGATTCCCAAATCCTTTAGATAATCAGTCAAATCTTCAGCCATTTTCTTGGTCAAAGTGGTCACAAAGACACGTTCGTGCTTGTCGACCCGTTTATTAATTTCACCAACCAAATCATCCATTTGGCCCATGATTGGTCGAACATCGATCGTTGGATCAAGCAATCCGGTCGGCCGAATAACCTGGTGAACGACGTCCTTTGTCTGATCCATTTCGTATGGACCCGGAGTTGCTGACATATAAACAACCTGGTGAACGTGCTGTTCAAACTCACTCAGCGTTAAAGGACGGTTGTCCAGGGCACTGGGAAGTCTGAAACCGTAGTTAACCAGTTGCTGTTTTCGAGCCTGGTCACCATTGTACATCCCACGGATTTGCGGCATGGTTTGATGAGATTCATCCACAACCAATAAGAAATCATCGGGGAAGAAGTCTAAAAGCGTAAATGGTGGCTGTCCCGGCTTTCGACGATCCATAAATCTTGAATAATTTTCAATTCCGCTGGTGTAACCCATTTCACGCATCATTTCGATATCGTAAGTTGTTCGCTGCTTCAATCGTTGGGCTTCCAGCAACTTGCCTTCTTTTTCAAACTTGGCAACTTGTTTTTCCATTTCGTCTTTGATTTCCGGCAGTGCGACGTTCATGACATCATCACTGGTCAAAAAGTGGGTGGCCGGAAAGATCGCAATATGATCCCGATCACCGATTACTTCACCGGTCAAGGTATCAATCTCACGGATCCGATCAATTTCATCACCAAAGAACTCAATTCTAAATGCATGTTCATCCCAAGATGCTGGAAATACTTCGACAACATCTCCATGGACCCTAAAACGACCACGTTGAAAATCAATATCATTTCGATCATATTGGATATCAACCAACTGGCGCAAGAAGTGATCCCGTTCAATTGTCTGACCAACCCGCAATGAAACCACGTGATTTCGATATTCGGTTGGATCACCTAATCCAAAGATTGATGATACAGATGCAACAACGATCACATCGTTTCTTTCAAGCAATGAGCTGGTTGCGGAATGTCGCAATTGATCAATTTCATCATTGATTGATGAATCCTTTTCAATGTATGTGTCACTGGAAGGAACATAAGCTTCTGGTTGATAATAATCATAATAACTGACGAAGTACTCAACGGCATTGTGGGGGAAAAATTCTTTAAACTCACCATAAAGTTGACCAGCCAAGGTTTTATTGTGCGACAAAACAAGGGTTGGCTTGTTGACCTGGGCAATGACGTTGGAAATTGTAAATGTTTTCCCAGTCCCAGTAGCACCCTTTAAAATCTGAGCCTTTTTGCCTTCATTGATGCCAGCCACCAATTTCTTAATGGCGTCCGGTTGGTCACCAGTTGGCTTATATTTTGATACCAAATCAAATTTTCGATCTTCTTCACGTTCAATCAAAATGAAACTCCCCCTGACCTAAAACAGTACAGTGCAATCCAACATAAAAAGGCTGCAAGCAAAATCATGTTTTGTTTCAGCCCACTATCAACGTTATTTTACCATACGAACATACTTTCGCCAATGATTATTCCTTCGAATGATCTTCCTTTTTCAAAACTTTCCGGGTCAGTTTTCTTAATTTCTCCTGAGTGGTGAAGTTTTCTGCCAACATGTCAGGGATAACCTTGGTTAATACGTACTGGACACAGTGCATATCTCGAAATTGCAACATGGTTGACAAACTTTCCTTATACATTTCGGGATAGACCTCTTCAGGATTTCCTTTTTGAATTTCGCCAAACGATTCGTATAACAGATCCACCTTATCGGCAACCGCTAATATCCGGCCTTCCAAGGTGTCATCTTTTCCTTCTGACAGACGTCTTCGGTAAGCATCTTGAAATTCACTGGGAATTTCATTTTGGACAAAATTCTCAGTCAATTTATCGTCAACGTCAGCCAACATTTTTCTTAAAACCGGTGTCGCATACTTTACAGGCGTCTTGATATCACCAATGAAGCGTTCGGTATAATCGTGGTTCAGCGCTTTTTCATATAAAGATCGCCAATTTACGTTTTCACCGGCATTTTCTTCGACATCACCTAAAAATTGGGCAATTTCTGCCACTTTAAATGAATGCGCCGCAACAGAATGCTGTTCAAACTTAAAGTACCCTGGTGCCCGGTTAATTAATTCCAGTTCGTCCAAACTTTCCAAATATTGATGCATACCCATCTTTAATCCCCATCCTTTTCACACCAAAAGGGGCCGTTGACAAAACAAACGTTTAGCCACGGCCTCCTTTCAATAAAATATTTAATTAATGTTCTGAAACACTTGATTTTGCGCGGTCACTATGTGATTCAACATATTTGAATGCTTGTTGGCCGGCAATTCCACCTTCACCAACGGCAGTGGCAATCTGACGAAGGTCTTTTTGACGAACGTCGCCAATTGCGTAAATGCCTGGGACAGCGGTTTCCATTTGGTCATTGGTCTTAATCCAGCCATCTTTATCGGTAATGTTCAGATCCTTGAAGGCATCGGTCATTGGCAGCAAGCCAACATAGATGAAGACACCTGAAGTTTTAACAGTCGATACTTCATTGGTTTGATTGTTAACGACTTTAACGCCGGTGACTTTGTTATCGTCACCCAAGACTTCTTTGACATTGGAATTCCAAATAAAGTCAATCTTGTCGTTGGCAAATGCCCGGTCTTGAATGACTTTTTGGGCACGTAATTGGTCACGACGGTGAATAACTGTGACGTGATTAACGATTCCAGCAAGGTATGAGGCTTCCTCAATGGCAGAATCACCACCACCGACAACAACGACATCCTTATTCTTGAAAAATGCACCATCACATACGGCACAGTAAGAAACACCCTTGCCACCATATTCGTGTTCGCCGGGAATTCCTAACTTTTTATACTCTGATCCGGTCGCAATAATCACAACTTTTGCCTGAAGCTCATCTTCATCGGTTTTAACGATCTTATAATCGCCATGATCCTCAATAGAGCTGACAGTTCCATATACGTATTCAGCACCAAAGTTCACTGAACTGTCATACATATTTTGAGCCAAGTCAGGACCCATGATTGATTTAAAACCAGGGTAATTCTCAATTGCTGCAGTGTTATTCATTTGACCGCCATAAATTCCTCGATCAATCATTGCAACAGATAAGTTGGCACGTGAAGCGTATAAAGCGGCAGTCATCCCACCGGGGCCGGCACCAATAACCACGACATCATATTGTTTTGCCATATGGATCCTCCCTTTTAATTCTCATTTTCATTTATAAGTCAATTTACTATGAAAAAGTAAGTCTGTCCAGTAGATACACTTACTTCTTTTTATCTTCTTCAGTCAGTTGAGCACCCAATTCCTTGAGATATGCTCTTAATCCATCGGAAATTTCAGGATGGCGCAGGCCAAAGATAATGTTGGTCTTAAGCCAGCTCAATTTGTTCCCTGTATCAAAACGCTCACCCTTAAATTCATGAGCAAACACCCGTTGAGTTTGGTTAAGCGTATCAATTGCGGAAGTCAACTGGATTTCTCCGGTCTTGTCAGGCTTGGCATGTTCCAAGATCCCAAAGATTTCCGGCGTCAACAGGTAACGGCCAATAATGGCCAAATCACTAGGAGCTTTTTCAGGAGATGGCTTTTCAACGAACTTTTTGACGTTGAACAAGCCTGGCCGGACTTCCTCGGAAGGATCGATCACACCATACTTGGAAATATCTTTATGAGCAACTTTCTTAACGGCTAAAGTTGAAGCACCAGTCTGTTGATAGCTTTCCATCAACTGCTTGGTCAGAGGAACTTTGTCCTGCATGACATCATCACCCAGCATCACCACAAACGGTTCATTGCTGATAAAGCTGCGGGCAGTGTAAATGGCATCGCCCAAGCCACGAGGATGTGACTGGCGAATAAAGTAAATGTTCATGTCATTGGTTTTACGAATTGTTTTCAGAATTTCATTCTTGTGACGTTCTTCAAGATTCATTTCCAATTCCGGATTGGAATCAAAATGATCTTCAATTGAACGCTTGCCTTTGCCGATGACAATCACAATATCCTTGATGCCGGCCTGTTTAGCTTCTTCAACGATAAATTGGATAGTTGGTGTATCGACAATCGGGAGCATTTCCTTTGGTAAAGCTTTGGTTTCGGGCAAGAATCGGGTCCCTAATCCTGCAGCAGGAATAACTGCTTTGGTTACTTTTCTTGTCATAGTAAACTGCACCTTCTTTTTATTATTCAATCTCTGAACGGCCCTCACGAGTCATTAACTGATTAATGGTTTCTTTAATATCAGCACCATCGTAAAGAACATGGTAAATCGCAGAAGTAATTGGCATTTCTACGCCACGCTTCTTGGATAATTCATAGGCAGCCCGGGTAGTGGCAATCCCTTCGATCACCATTCCCATATTTTTAACAACTTCGTCCAAGGAGTGGCCTTTTCCAAGTTCATTTCCTGCCCGCCAATTACGAGAGTTCGTACTGGTGGCAGTCACAATGATATCACCAACACCTGACAACCCAATGAAAGTCAATGGGTTAGCACCAAATGAGGTCCCAAGTCGGGAAATTTCAGCAAGGCCTCGAGTCATTAAGGCTGCCTTGGCATTGTCTTTATATCCCAGTCCATACAATGCGCCGGCACCAAGGGCGATGATGTTTTTCAATGCGGCACCGATTTCAACGCCGATAACATCGTCACTGGTATAAACTCGGAAATAATTATTCATGAATAAGCCTTGGATCTCTTTGGCTGCATGAGCATTGTCACTTGCCACGGTGACCAGCGTAATATCATGAGTCACCACGTCTTCGGCCTGACTTGGTCCTGAGAGAACCGAAATTGACTTGCGGTTTTTAGGATCGATTTCCTGAGCCAAAACTTGAGACAATCTCAAGTAGGTTTTTTCTTCAATTCCTTTTGACGCATGGATAATATTAACGTTTTGATTTCTATCAGCCAAAATTTGGGCAACTTGTTTGGCAACTGATCGGGTAACTTGGGTTGGAACGACGAATAAAATGTAGCCAACGTCATCAATTGCATCCCCTAAATCATTGGTTGCGACCAATGAATCGGCGAATTTAAAATTCTTAATGTATTTTGAATTGGTGTGTTGTTCATTCAGTTCCTTAACCTGCTTTGGATTGTAAGACCAAAGTTTAACGTCTGAACCATTTTCATCTAATAAGCTGGCGAGGACGCTTCCCCAAGAACCTGCACCAAGCACTGCTACTTTTTTAGCCATGATAGATCTCCTTTATTCAATAAACTATTGATTAACTTTTAATTTTGAACCTTCCAAGTACCATGGAGTACTTGGGTTGCGTCGGCGAATAATGATCAGTGCAATCGCACCCACAAATAAAACAATCGACAAGATTTGTGAAACCCGCAAGCCCGAGAGCATCAAACTGTCGGTTCGCATTCCTTCCACAAAGAACCTGCCAAATGAATACCACATGACATATGTCAAAAAGACTTCGCCGCGCTTAAACCAGTTGGGGTTGTGCCTTAACGTAATAATGACAAGAAATCCCAGCAGACTCCATAAGGACTCATACAAGAATGTTGGTTGGCGGTAGGCACCGCTGATATACATCTGAGTGATAATAAAATGCGGCAGATGTAAGCCTTGCAAAAAGCTCAGTGATGTCGCCTGGCCAAAAGCTTCCTGATTCATAAAATTTCCCCAGCGGCCAATCGACTGAGCCAATATAACAGTTGGAGCGGCAACATCAAGCATTAGCCAAACTGGAATGAACCGATGACGGCAAAACAGGATTACAACAATCATGGCGCCAATTAATGAACCATAAATGGCAATTCCGCCATCCCAAATTTTGATGATCTCTCCAGGATTGTCCTTATAATACCCCCACTGAAAAATCACGTAATACAGGCGGGCACAAATCAGGGCAGCCGGCAATGCCCACAATATCATGTCGTAGATATCGTCAGACTTAATTCCCCGCTTGGCACCTTCCCGGACAGCCAAATAAACTGCGAGGAGCACCCCGCTGGCAATGATAATGCCATACCAATGAACTTCAATTGGCCCTAAGTAAAAGGCGATCGGGTTTAGAGCCAAACTTATAAGATTTACCAAAATAACGATCTCCTATTTTTTATCTGAATCTTTTTTTGAATCATCGATGAGATCTTTATTTTTCTTCTCAACGTGTTCCTGTTCTTCTTTATGCTTTTCATCGTTTTTACTATTAACTTTGATTAAATTGTTCAAATTACGGTCAAAGGTTTCGGTAGCATCATATCCCATGCTCTGAGCTCGGAAGTTCATCGCAGCTGCTTCGATAATGATTGCCAAATTTCGACCGGTTCGAACCGGAATGGTAATTTTAGGAACGTCAACATCGAAAATATGCACGTTTTGGGTACCGTTTCCGAGTCGGTCAAACTTGGCGTCTTTGGTATAGTTGGCCAAATGAATAATCAGGGCAACTTTTGTCTGGCTTCGAACTGCTCCGGCACCAAACAGTGTCATCACATCAATAATCCCAATTCCTCGAATTTCCAGCAAGTGCCGCAGAATTGCGGGAGCTGTTCCCATCAAGGTCTGCTCATCTTGTTGATAGACTTCTACCCGATCATCGGCAATCAATCGGTGGCCTCGTTTAACCAGTTCAAGTGCGGTTTCACTCTTACCAATTCCGCTATCACCGGTAATTAAGATTCCAAGTCCGTAGACATCAACCAAGACACCGTGGAGAGACTTCCGTTCAGCTAATTTATCCTCCAGGTAGTTTGTCATATTACTTAAAACTCGTGAAGTCGTCAATTTGGATCCCAGAACCGGAATATGCTGTTCTTTGGCAGCTTCCAGCAATTCTTCAGGAGGATCCAGCTGTGTCGACACAACAAACGCTGGGGTCTGTGGTTGACACATCTGCTGCATGACATCAAGCAGCTCTTCATGAGACATGCCTTTTGAATACGAAATTTCAGTAATTCCCAGCAGCTGAATCCGCTTTGCAGGGTAATAATTAAAGAAGCCGGTTAACTCCAACCCCGGTCGGGAAATGTCAGCGGTAGAAATCGACCTTTCTTTAAGGTATTCCTTACCATAATAAACATCCAACCTGGCGTTTTTAACTAAATCAGCTACTGTTACACTTTCAGTCAAGAACATCCCTCCTCAGTTAATCACTTTAATTTTATCACTTTGGGACAATCAAGTCGCTAGGGCTTCCGGAAATATTCAGCAATTACCCAACTAACAACCGACATTAACACGGCAACCAAAATTGCCATCCAAAACGACGAAAATCGGAATCCAGCACCAACAATCACGGCCGTTAGTTCAAGCATCAATCCATTGATGACAAGGGTAAAAAGTCCAAGTGTCAATAGGTTAATGGGCAAAGACAGGATGGTGATAATCGGCCGGACCAACCAGTTTAAAACGGCTAGTACGACTGCGGCCAACAACGCAATCCCAACGCTGGCAACGTAAAAGTTTGCCGGAAAGAAGCCGCTAATGGCCACAAATAGAATCGTATCAACTAAAACGTTTGTGAGAAATCTCAATTAGTGACCCCTTTTCTGATTATCATGAACGTCTTTTTCTTCAACGTTATGAATAACCTTCCTGGATTTATCATCAGAAGCTCGATTGGTAAACAGGGACTTGGCTTGATCAAATGGCGAACCAACACCCGGATTATCAATTGGGATCGTGAACATCATGACGATGTAGCCGATTATTGCTACAAGATCAATTCCAGGGGTAAATGCCAGAATCACATATAAGATTCGAACCAGCGTTGAGTTCCAACCAAAGTAATCGCAAATTCCACCGAGAACTCCTGAAATAACACGATTGGTGGCTGAGCGTCGTAATTTTTTATGAGTATTCATTCTCATGCCTCCACATTAAAACTTCTAGCTTAAGATTATCTAAAAAAAGCACTGCAATCAAGTATGCAGTGCAAAATATCAACCATTCTTAATTTAATTCAATAATTTTTCCGGTTGCCAGATAGACCGTCCATTCACAGATATTGGTGCTGTAATCACTGATTCTGCCCAGGTCTTTGGCGACATTTAAGTAAATAATCGCTGAACTGACAATCTCTGGATCCTTTGCCATTGCCTGATAACTTGGTGCCGCAATGTCGTTATACAGCTGATCAATTTTCTTATCGTATGACTGTGCGGTTTGCTTGGCCTTATCTTTGTCGGCGTCACCATAGGATTCAATGGAATTCTCGTACTGTTCACTAACCTGGTTGGCCATTGTGGCAATAATTTCTTCAACGGAGGAAATCCGCTCCTTGCCCTTAATCTCAATAACTGATTTGGCAACGTTTCGAGCGTGATCACCAGCCCGTTCCAAGTCGGTAACGGCTTTTAAAATCCCGACAACTTCCCGCAAATCACCCGTCACAGGTTGATATAATGCAATCATTTCAAAAGACCGTTTTTCGATATAAATCTGCAAATGATTAATATCGTGGTCGTTGGTAATGACGGCTTCCGCCTTTTTACTGTCATGATCAATAAATGCCTGACCGGCATTATCGACAGCTTGGCCAACGAGTGCCCCCAGCTTCATAAAATCTGCTTTTAACGTCACAATTTCTTCATCAAAAACTTTGCCCATAAACTTCTCTCCTATCCGAATCGTCCGCTAACGTAATCTTCCGTTTGTTTCTCATCTGGATTAACGAACATTTTAGTTGTGTCATCATATTCAACAACTCTGCCTTCCATAAAGAACGCTGTCTTGTCAGAAATTCGGGAAGCCTGCTGCAGGTTGTGGGTAACGATTATTATTGTATAATCTTTTTTTAGTTCAAGCAAAGTATTTTCAACCTTTGCACTTGAGATCGGATCCAACGCACTGGTTGGCTCATCCAGCAAAATAACCGATGGTGATACGGCCAAAACCCGTGCAATACAGATCCGTTGCTGTTGACCACCTGAAAATGACAAAGCATTATCGTATAAGTTATCTTTAACTTCATCCCAAACGGCAGCCTGCTTTAAGCTTTTTTCAACAATCGCATCCAGCTTTTGTTTGTCACGGACACCGGCAATTCGCAAGCCATAAGTAATATTATCGTACACCGAAAACGGAAATGGATTGGGTTGTTGAAAAACCATTCCAACTGATTTTCTTAACTCAACCAAATTGGTTTGCGGTGAATAAATATTTTTGCCGTGAAATTGGACGGTTCCGGTAATTGTGACGCCATCAATCATATCATTCATTCGATTGAGACACCTTAAGAAGGTTGACTTTCCACAACCCGAAGGGCCAATCAACGCTGAAATTTGGTTGGGTTGAAAGTCCAAATGAATGCCATGAAGCGCTTGAAAGTCACCATAAAATAAATCCAAGTTATCTGCGGATAAAATTGGTTCTGCCATTTCTGCCCCTCCTAACCAAAGTTGCCAGATACATAATCATCGGTCATTTGCACTTTAGGCCGTGTAAAGACCTTTCTGGTTTTATTGTACTCAATTGCCTCACCCATATTGAAGAAGACCGTGTAGTCGCTCAAACGGGCCGCCTGCTGCATGTTATGAGTAACGATGATGATCGTATAATCTTTTTTCAGTTCACGTAAAGTCGTTTCCAACTGCTGGGTTGAAACAGGGTCCAAAGCACTGGCCGGTTCGTCGAGAAGTAAAACATCCGGCTGAACAGCCAATGCCCGTGCGATACAAACCCGTTGCGCCTGCCCACCAGATAGGGACAGTGCGCTCTTGTTCAAGCTGTCTTTGACCTGGTCCCAAACAGCGGCTTGTTTCAGGGTTGTTTCAACAACCCGGTCCAAAGTCTTCTTATCGTGAACGCCCCGACGCTGCAATGCAAACGTCACGTTGTCATAAATCGATTTGGCAAACGGATTCGGCCGTTGAAACACCATCCCAATTCTTCGACGGACTTCGTACACGTCAATTTTGGGCTGATTGATATTGACACCTTGATAAAGAATCTCACCTTTAACGGTCGCAATCCCGTCATTCATTCGATTGAGTGACCGTAAAAAGGTTGATTTCCCGGACCCGGAAGGCCCAATCAAAGCAGTGATTGTATTCTTTTTGAACTTCAAGTCGGCATTATGCATCGCCAGATTTTTTCCATAGTAAATTTCAAGATCTTTGGTCTGCATCGTGATCTCAGTTTCTTCAGGATTGAAATCATATATAAACCGTTTTGGTTTGTTGTTTAATTCAGTTGTATTTTGCATGAGATTTCACCTACTTTACTGAAGTCATTCGTTCAAACACTTTTCGGCCAACAAAACGGGCAGAAAGGTTGAAAATCAAAATTGCTAAAACCAGAACCGCCGCTGATCCGGAAGAAACTTGAGTCAAATCAGGCATGATTCCTTCAGAATTAATCTTCCAGATGTGAACGGCAAGAGTTTCGGCAGGTCTTAAAGGACTTAATGGACTATCAATGTTAAACGGATTCCAATCCATAAAGTTGAGTGCCGGAGCACTTTGACCAGCAGTATAAATCAACGCAGCTGCTTCACCAAACACTCGGCCGGAACAAAGAATAATCCCACTGATAATGCCGGGTAACGACGCTGGAACCACAATGTGAATGATAGTTTCATACTTTGAAAGCCCAAGACCAAGGCCACCCTGTCTTTGATCATCCGACACATTGGCCAGTGAATCTTCAATGTTTCGTGTTAGTAAGGGTAAATTAAAAATTGTCAGCGTTAAGGCACCGGAAAGGATTGAAAAGCCATAGTTGAACTGAACAACGAACAACAGAAACCCAAACAACCCAACAACGACTGATGGCAGCGAACTCAAAATTTCAATTGAAGTTTTGATGGCTGCTGTAAACCAGTTGTCCGTCGCATATTCGTTAAGGTAAATTGCGGCTCCCAAGGCAATTGGCAGTGAAATAATCATTGCCAAAACCAGAAGGTAAAACGAATTAAACAGCTGAATCCAAATTCCACCACCGGCATTGAACGCTTTGGCGGGAGACGTTAGAAAATGCCAGCTGACGTTTGGCAGCCCAGTGATGAAAATGTAGCCAATCAGAAAGGCCAGAATCAATACAACGAATCCGGCAACTGCTTTCAGGCAGGCAATGGCAAAACGACTTTGCTTTTGAGTTCGATTCATTTCTTGAACGCCCCTTTCCGACCAATCATGTGAACAACCAAGTTAAAGAACAGTGACATAACCAGAAGAACCAGTGCCAATGACCAAAGTGCGTCATTTTGCAACGATCCCATGACCGTATTCCCCATTCCGGCAGTTAAGACAGAGGTCAATGTTGACGCCGGAGAAGTGAGATTTTGCGGCATCAACGCGGCATTTCCGATAACCATCTGAACAGCCAATGCTTCACCAAACGCCCGGGCCATTCCAAATACCACAGCGGTTAAAATACCTGGCGTTGCAGCTCTTAGAACCACTTTCCAAATTGTCTGCCACTTGGTCGCTCCCAATGCCAAGGATGCCTGACGGTAAAACTTCGGCACCCCTTTAAGTGAATCGACGGTCATTGAAACAATCGTTGGCAGGATCATGACAAACAGGACAAAGGTTCCTGAAAGAATCCCAAAGCCACTGCCGCCAAAGGTGTTTCTGACGAATGGAACAACGACCGATAAACCAATGAAACCATAGACAACTGAAGGGATTCCAACCAGCAATTCGGTAACCGGCTGAAGAATCTTAGCACCCCGTTTAGGTGAAATTTCGGTCATATAAACCGCTGTTCCAATGGCAAATGGCGTTGATAATAAGGCTGCCAGAATTGTCACCAGAAATGAACCGACGATCATTGGTAAAGCACCAACAGCCTGCTGGCCACTCGGTGTTTTGGTACCAGGGTTCCACAAGGTTCCTGTAAAGAAGTCTTTAAAGGAAATCCCATCTTTGAAAAATGTTCCCAATCCTTTGCTGGCAACGAAAACGATAATGCCTAAGACAATTGCCATAATCAGGAGTAATGCAGAAAGACTCAGCAAACGGCCAAAGCGTTCATAACGAGCCGTTTTGGATTTTTTCATTAATTGTTTTGCTAATTTTTGATTTTCCATTATCATTCCCCCGATCCTTTAGTCACTTTACCCTGCCAGGTTCTTTGATAATGCATATCTTTAACTGAAATATAACCCAGCTTATTGAAAAGAGTCGTTTGAATATGATCGTTCTTAAGATATTTCAAGAATTTCTTGGTTAAGCCAGTTGGTTGACCACGGGTGTAAATGTGCTCATACGACCAGATCTTCCACTTATTGTCCATAACGTTCTTTTCGGTTGGTTTAATGCCATCGATATGGAGTGGATGAATACTTTTGTTGAAATAGCCAAATGAAACATAGCTGATTGCCCCAGGCGTTGATGAAACAATTTGACGGACCGTTCCTGATGAGTCCTGTTCCTGGGCTGTTGCACTCTCATGACCTTTGAGGCCATACTCTTCAAAAGTTACCCGGGTACCACTGCCCTGAGAACGGTTAATCAAAGTAATTGGCATATCGGGACCACCAACCTGCTTCCAATTTGTATACTTCCCTGTAAAAATGGCGATCAGTTGGTTTGTCGTCAAGTTATTAATTCCCACTTTGTCATTGACAATTGGTGCCACGCCGACAACCGCAATCTTGTGATCGACTAATCCCTTGGGATTAATGCCGGCTTTTTCTTGGGCAAACAAATCAGAATTTCCCATCTGAACAGCTCCGGATTCAATTTGGCTCAGACCCGTACCAGATCCACCACCCTGAACATTGATAAAAATTCCGGAATGTTCACCTGTATATTGTTCACTAGCCGCTTCAACAAGCGGTTGCAATGCGGTTGAGCCAACCGCTGTGATTGATTGTTGATTCGTTGACGTTTTGCTACGGGCGCTGTAAGCACCAATTCCTGCCACAATGATAATGAGGCAAATCAATAATTTGATAATCGTCCGTTTTCGCATCGCTATTCCTCCTTGAATCTTCATTTATAATTGTATGAAATCAATGTAAATATTTGACCGAGTGAATGTAAAAGTTATGTAAAAACGTAATGGGGTGTCATAATTGACAATCAAAAAGCCCGCCGTGGCTGGTTTTTAACCATCTTTTGCGGACTAAGAATGTAAAAGTTTTATTTCAATTTCATATATTGTCATTCATTGGCCTTTTGATCATCATTTTTGACGATTGGGAAATTAACTGTGAAGGTCGAACCGACGCCACGTTGACTCTTAACGTCAATTCTACCGCCAATTGCATCGACCATTTCTTTAACGATTGAAAGACCCAACCCGGTTCCACTGACCTTTTGTTTTGTCCGTGAATCATCGGCTCGATAAAATCTTTCAAACAATCTGGACAGATCCTTTTGGGCGATTCCAATCCCAGTATCAGAGACGTGAAGCTGCCAAAAGCTGTCGTTGTCACTGTATTCAATATTAACCTCACCATTTGGCCGGTTGTATTTAACCGCATTGCTAACCAAGTTTCGCAAAATCCTGGTCAATGTGGTTGTATCCGCAATCACTTCAACATGTTCGGGAATCTTATTATTAATAGAAACATTATTTCCTGCCGTCATGGACTTATAGGATTGCAGTTCTGAGTTGATAAAGTCATGAAGCGGTAGCGGCTTGTAATCATAATTCGTACCGTTTTGAATGTGAGAAATTGTCAAGACATCCTGGACAAGCGAAGCCAGTTGATCGCTTTGCTGATCAATAATCTTCAAAAATTCAACCAAACTCTTCTTGTCGTTCATTGCACCATCAAGAAGCGTTTTGGTAAATCCTGAAATGGCGGTAATCGGCGTCTTTAACTCATGACTGGCGTTTCTTAAGAAGTCAATTTGCATCTGTTTGACGTTAATAATATCGGAAATATCATACATAATCACCAAAATGTGAAAATCATTGTCGATCCGATTAAAGACGACACTGGTATCCCAAGTGACCGATGATGCCCCAACACTCTGAATTTCTTCTTGCTGCGACTTGTGGCTGGTATAAACATTTTCAATTAATGACAGTAACTGATAGTTTCGGACATCTTGCGTATAAGGATGGACCTGAGTCAAAATATCTCTTCCAAGCATCACCGACATTTTATGATTGGCAAAAATGACGTCATGACCAGAATCGATCACCATCACGCCGACAGGCAGACTCGAAAGAATTGTAATCAGTTCGGCATTACTATTCCGAATACTTTTCCCCTCGTCTTGTTGGCGGCTCTGAAGTTCATTCAACTGATCCGCAACCCCCTTTAGAGGATTGTCCGGCTCAACAAACAACGGCACTGCCGGATGATGATCAACAATGTTTGCAGTCATGACCTGCAACTGCTTTAATAGTTTGTCATGCTGACGGTATTCAAAAATTAACCGGATACCGGCGATGACGTCTGCCAATACTAATAACAGAGCAAAGTCGTCCCAGCCTTCCTCGTCAACCGCAAAACCATAAAAAAGCACAGCCAAACTGGCAATGCTTAAAATGACGACAATTAAAATTTGCTTATATATTTTACTCAGCATCATCATCCCCAGTGGAGAACTCATAGCCAAATCCACGAACAGTTCTGAGGTATTTCGGCTGCTTTGGATCCGGTTCAATCTTTTCACGAAGGTGAGCAATCTGAATATCGACCATTCGGCTTTGGCCAGAATAATCAAAGCCCCAAACGCCTTGCAGCAGCTGGTCCCGACTAAGCACCTGATTTTCGTGACTGACCAAATACTGCATCAGTTCAAACTCTTTGGGTGTCAGTTTAAGATTTTTATCATTGACACTGACACGATACTTTTTGTGGTCAATCGTAAATGGGCCGGTTTTCTCAACGTTACCCGTTGGCTTGGCGTTGGTTTCATCAACGTTGGAAGTACTCTTTTCATATCGACGGAGAACCGCGTTAATGCGGGCAATCACTTCACGTGGGCTGAATGGCTTTGGAATATAATCATCCGCGCCCATTTCCAGGCCAAAGACTTTATCGAATTCGGTATCCTTTGCTGTTAATAAAATAACCGGGGTATCGTTACGATCCATTCGGAGCTGCTTAAGAACCTCTTCACCACTCATCTGTGGCAACATTAAATCCAATAGCACGATATCAAAATGGCCATTTTCGGCCATTGAGAGTGCATCGACGCCGTTAGTTGCGCTTTGAACCTCAAAATTTGCCTGTTTTAAATTGTATTCCAATAACGTTACAATTGCTGGTTCATCATCAACTACAAGCACTTTTTTCACGGTGTAGCCCTCCTAAATACTAAACTTCGTATATGTCTTAACACCAATTTCGTGGGGAGAATTCTTGAAAATCGCCGATTCAGTGATTTTTAACTGATCATTTCGATCACGAACTTTAAATCGGCAGTATGTCGAGTTGGTACTGAGTGCTCGGTAGAATTCATCTTCATTCGTCACTTTTATGCCATTCACTTCGAGAATGACATCACCAACTTTGAGGTCCATTTTGGCTGCCGGCGTTTCGGGTTGAATACCAATCACCCGGACACCATCCATCACTTCACTGTATTCAAAGTCTGGTTTGGCATCATCGTGCTTGGCCTTTGCCAGAACAACGTAATAGCCAATCAACAAAAGAATAATCGCTGGCAAAATGATTTTTGGAACAAAGTAGCCAACAAACGATAAAATAATGCCAACTGCTGCAATCACATACATCGACTTACTCAATGCTCTCAGCAGTTCTTTGGGAACGCTTCTTTTCACGGTGAATTTCAAGCCAATCAGGATTGGTACCAGCAGGATTGCATACAAATGGTTGTTAACCTGAAATAACGGCATGAACGGAAAGCTGGTGTGAATCCAATCACCGGGAACAAATAAGAGAAACGGGAAAATCGATAATTCGTTGAATTTATAAACGGCCGTTCGATTGTTTCTCTGATTCCGAACCAACGTTGGGGAATCAAACCGGCCACCATTGACGTGGACAAAAATGGCTGTCGCAAGAATGATCACCACGAAAATAATCAACAAATTAATCGGATCAACCGCGGTTTGATAAATACCAAGGTGACCAAACCAATTCATCAGTGGTCGTAACTGGGAAATATGTGGCAATAATAATGTCACAATACTTGCAGCACCGGCCATTGTGACTGCCAACAGCCACCAAGGAATCAACAACAGGCCAATGGCCATCAATGCTTCATAAATGATCAGCCACTCGAGTGAAATGCTCAAAAAGCCACCCAGAATGTTTGATGCCATCACTCCAAAAATCAGGCCTGTTCTCACAAAATGACGGCCTTCATAATAATCGTCATAAATTGCTGAATTAAATATTGCCCGTTCTTTTTTTATTCGATTTGTATGAATCAAGTAACTGCGAATAACCCCGATCCACAGAGCAGGTTGTAATACGAAAAACCCCAACGCTATTAAAAATTTCATTATGTCTTGTCCTCACCAATAATTATAAAGCTAGTATATCATTTATTGCCTGTTGATTTAAGCTCGTTTGTAAATCAACAAGGCATTAATCATTGAGCCTATGTAAAAATGGCCGAAGCCAAACGTACAATTTGAACTTCAGCCATTTAACGATGGATATTTAACTTTTTGACAACCTCCAAAATTAACGACTGAAGCCGTTATTCAGGATTCTTTTGGCTTAATTGCCACTGCAGGTAGGCATTGATGAACGGATCCAGATCGCCATCCATAACGCCATTAACATTGGCAGTTTCATAATTGGTTCGATGATCTTTAACCATCGAATATGGGTGAAAAACGTAAGACCGAATTTGTGAGCCCCAGCCAATATCTTTTTGTTCCCCTTCAATTTTTGCCTTTTCTTCAGCTTTCTTCTCTTCTTCACGTTCATACAACTTGGATTTTAACATGTTCAATGCGGTTTGTCGGTTTTGCAGCTGTGAACGTTGAGCCTGACTGGCCGTCACAATTCCAGTTGGAATATGGGTAATTCGAACAGCTGATGAGGTTTTGTTGACATGCTGACCACCGGCACCACTCGAACGGTAAACATCCACTTTTAAATCATCTGGATTAATTTTAATTGAAACATCGTCATTCAGTTCCGGCATCACATCCACTGATGCAAAGGAAGTGTGTCGACGACCCGCCGAGTCAAATGGTGACAGTCTGACGAGTCGATGAATTCCCTTTTCAGACCGCAGATAACCATAAGCATTTTTACCACTAATTAAAATGGAGACACTGCTTAAGCCGGCAACTTCACCAACTTGATAATCCAAGGTCTGCACCGTAAATCCGTGAGCTTCTGCCCAGCGGGTATACATTCTGAGTAACATGGAACCCCAATCTTGGGCTTCAGTTCCACCAGCTCCGGGATGAATTTCAAGAATCGCATTGTTATGGTCATATTTCCCATTCAACAACAGATTTAACTGATATCGATCCAGTTGGGATTTGAGCTTCTTTTCATCTGCCTCAAATTCCCCTTCCATTCCTGAATGGGGATCTTCAGTAATCAATTCCAGGGTCACTTTTAAATTATCCAGTTGGTTTTTTAAGGAAACAAAGTTGTCCCGCTTTGTTTTTAGTTGATTCGTCTGATCGATTAATTTCTGAGCAGATTCCTGGTCATCCCAGAAATTTGGTTCCGCCATTTTGGCTTCATTGATGCCGATGCTTTCACTCAACGCATCGAAGTCAAAGCGACCTCCTAAAACCATCGATAGCTTTTTGCATTTCAGCAATTTGTTTTTTTGCTTCACTTACTTCAAATGACATATTGTTCTCCTTATATTTGTTCTGATTCAAAGAAAGAATCCAAACAATATGATTGCCGGATTCTTTCAAATAACTTATTAACGTTGCATGTTTTGACGAATTTCAGCCTTCATGAACAGACGGGTAGCGTCATACTCAATATCAGCAATCATTTCTTCAAACATCTTGTAACCTTCTCGTTGATATTCAACAAGTGGGTTTTGTTGACCGTAGCCACGAAGACCAATTGATTGACGTAATTGATCCATGATATCAATGTGATCAGTCCAGTGAGAATCAACAACTCGCAAGATAACAACCTTTTCAAACTCTAACATTTGAGATTGATCATAAAGTTGTTCCTGTTTTTCTTTATATTCTTTATTAGCAAGATCCATCAACATACTCTTGATCTCGTCAGCTGATTTGCCTTGGAAGTCTTCCAAAGAAATCTGGTCGGGGCTAACCATTGCACTAATTGCAAAGTCCAAGATGGTTTGCAGATCCCAGTCTTCTTTTTCGCCTTGCGTATGCAAGTCAACGATCCGGTTAATGGTCCGTTCGATCATTGGCATAATAACCCACTTAAGATCTTTTTGTTCATCGATGACTTCACGACGTTCACCGTAAATAACTTCACGCTGTTGTCTCATAACATCATCGTATTGCAAAACGTTCTTTCGTGAATCGTAGTTATTACCTTCAACTCGTTTTTGAGCTGATTCAACTTGCTTGGTAATCATTCTTGAACGAATAACGGCATCTTCACCTTCAACGTTTAAGTGTTCCAAGAAGTTCTTGATCTTTTCTGAACCGAAACGACGCATCAAATCATCTTCAAGTGACAGGTAAAATTGTGACAAGCCTGGATCACCCTGACGACCGGAACGGCCACGAAGCTGATTATCAATACGACGTGACTCATGTCGTTCAGTACCAATAACGGCTAAGCCGCCAAGTTCAACCACGCCGGGTCCTAATTTAATATCAGTACCACGACCGGCCATGTTGGTAGCAATCGTAACAGCACCACGTTGACCAGCATTGGCAACAATTTCAGCTTCCTTTGCATGGTTCTTGGCGTTCAAAACAACGTGAGGAATTTTTTCTTCATCGAGTCGTTTTGAAAGGTATTCGGAAGTTTCAACCGCAACAGTACCAACAAGCATTGGTTGGCCCTTTTTGTGGAGTTCCTTAATCTTGTTAATAACGGCTTCGAATTTTGATTCCAAAGTTGGGTATAAAACATCGGGATGATCAACCCGGATAACCGGCTTGTTGGTTGGAACAGAAATAACTTCCATGTTATAAATCTCACGGAATTCTTCTGCTTCAGTCTTGGCAGTACCAGTCATACCGGCTAACTTCTTATACATCCGGAAGAGGTTTTGGTAAGTAATGGTAGCCATTGTCTTACTTTCCTCATTGATGGTAACCCCTTCTTTAGCTTCAAGGGCTTGGTGAAGACCATCAGAGAATCGACGGCCTTCCATGATTCGTCCGGTAAATGAATCAACAATTTTAACTTCATCATCTTGAACCACGTAATCTTTATCACGCAGCATGATAAAGTTGGCACGCAAAGCTTGATCCAAATGGTGGGTCAAGGCAGTGTTGTCAGTATCATACAGGTTCTTTAAGTTGAAGTACTTTTCAGCTTTTTCAATTCCCTGATCGGTTAATGAAACCGTCTTGGTTTCCAAATCAAGCTTGAAGTCTTCAGTCTCATGCAAAGTCTTGGCAAATCTGTCAGTTCTTTGGTAAAGATCAGAAGTACCACTTGATTGACCGGAAATAATCAATGGGGTACGAGCCTCATCAATTAAAATTGAATCAACTTCATCGACGATGGCAAAGTTCAAAGGACGCTGAACCATTTGTTCCTTATAAGCAACCATGTTATCACGTAAATAATCGAAACCGATTTCTCCGTTGGTTGAATAAGTAATGTCGGCAGCGTAAGCGGCACGCTTTTCGTCAGCATCTTTTTCAGTTGTGTTAACACCTACTGATAAGCCAAGCCAGTTGTACAACTCACCCATTTCAGTAGCATCACGTTCAGAGAGGTATTCGTTAACAGTAACAACGTGAACCCCTTCGCCTGCAAGTGCATTTAAATAAACTGGCATAGTGGCGGTTAAAGTCTTACCTTCACCAGTTTTCATTTCTGCAATATTTCCTTCATGAAGAACAATTCCACCCATGATTTGGACGTGGAATGGGTACAATCCTAAGACTCGCTTTGCACCTTCACGGGCAACGGCAAATGCTTCGGGAAGCAAATCATCAAGGGTTTCGCCATTCTTATAGCGTTCCTTTAATGCCGGAGTCTTGGCTTGCAATTCTTCATCACTGAGTTGACGATACTCTTCAGCATACGAACCAACTTTGTCAGCAATTTTACTGAGTCGTTTTTGTTCGTGTGTATCACTTTCAACCCATGTTTTTAAAATATTAGCCATTAGTAAATTCCCTTCTAAATTAAAATACTGTTCAAATTTTCATAGTATTTGTAGACTGCATACTTAATTAGTGTAACATTTTAGGCCGCCTATGAAAACACAAAAAGCAATGCATCAGCGGCATTTAACCATGATAATACATTTTTGATAGATATGAAAGGCAAACGGATAAAAAATCATCAAAAAATTTTATTTTGGGAATAAAAAGTTGGGGATGAATTAACCATCAATTCATCCCCAACTTCAACGCGGGACATTTGGAAATTGTCCGCTAATTTATAGTAATATTATTCCTCGCCGGTTTCGATCAGACCGTAACGGCCATCGTTACGACGGTAAACAATGTTGATGTCGGATGTCTCTGCATCTTCATAGATGAAGAAATCATGACCCAACATGTCCATTTGAAGAATAGCTTCCTCGTTGTCCATTGGTTTCAAAGCCAATTGCTTTGTCCGAACAACTTGGAACTTGGACTCATCATCTGAATCCGAGCTGCTGTCATCAACAGGTGTAAACTCGAGGTTCTTGAACCCTTTTTCACGAAATTTACGGTTAACCTTGGTCTTGTACTTACGAATTTGACGTTCGAGTTTATCCGTTACCAAATCAACACTTGCGTACAAATCGTTAGACATTTCCTCGGCTCTCAAAGTTAAGTATGGTAAAGGAATGGTTACCTCAACTTTAGCTTGCTTATCTGGATAAACCTTCAAATTGACATGAGCTGTATTCTTCATGTCCTTTTCAAAGTACTTCTCCAGTTTACTGATTCGTTTCTCAACATAATCACGAATCGCCTGGGTTACCTCAATGTTTTCACCACGAATGTTAAAAATTAGCATAGCGTTCTCTCCCTTCACCATTAAAGGCTTAATGGTCCACTAATGAAATCACTTTCATTACTGGCTACAACTTTAGTATAATTGAAAGTTCGCATTTTAACAATCATTGGGTCTGGATTTCTTTAACGAGCTAAGGTTAACCCCCTGACGGAAGTCGCCCCGGCATGGTATAAAAGACTGGCCGCATGCCTTATGGTTGTACCGGTTGTGTACACATCGTCGACTAATAAAATCGATTGATTTTCGATTAAATATTTTTGTGATTGAATCAACTCAAATGGCTGAATCAGCTCAATTCGCTGGCGGCGGTTCTTTTCCGACTGCCGGACCGCTTTTCTTTTCGCCTTCACTTTGAGAATGTTTGAATAATTCACAAGCTCCAATAAGCCGGTTACCTGGTTAAATCCTCTTGTGAGCATGGTATCCGTCCCAACTGGAATTGGAACAATCACATCTGGGCATTTCTTTAGTTGCCGATGGATCTGGCCGGAAAAAACTTTTCGAAGATAATAATCGCCATTGAACTTGTATTGCTTCATAAAGTCCTTCATTTGCTGATTATATTCATACAATGCGCAGTTTGAAAAATTGAATGGATAACTTTGCTGCCATCTTGAACAATCACGGCAAGGCTGAGACATTCCTTCCGTTTGTTTTCGGCCGCACCCCAGGCAGGTAGGAATATCCGCCAAATCCAGAAAATCATTTGAACATCCCTGACAAATTGGATCATTGATGAGTGGTGTTGCTCGAATGATTTCACTGAGCCGAATTTCATTTCTGAGCGGCGCTTTACACATCAGACATTCTTTCATAGTTTTGCCGCCTTTCGATTCATGAGCTTGATCTGCTGGTCACAAGACTTAATATTTCCAGACTTGGATTGACAATAAAATAAGACCCGGCCGGTTGGTCGATCACTATTTCGGCCTACCCGACCGGCTATTTGCACCAAAGCCGCCGCTGAAAAGATCTCGTCATCGGCCTTCAGCACAATCACGTCGATTCCTGGAAAGGTAACCCCTCTTTCCAAGATGGTAGTTGTAATCAAAAAATCCAGCTCTTCATTTCGCATTAAAGCGACCTTTTCAATTCGTTGCGGATCCGCCGAATAAACAGTCTTAAAACGAGCGTCAATTCTGGCATTCGTAATTGCCCTGCCGACCAACTCCAAATCTTTAATATGGGGAACAAAGATTAAAAAACGTTGTTTGTCGGCTACTAACTGGGCAATTCTTTTAAGAATTTTTCTGGGTAAATTGCCACTATCGACCAGCTGATCAAGATTTTTTGTTCGATTAACCGTTATTTCCGGTAAAAAATGGCCATGGTATCTGATTGGCAGATAGCTGACGGACAGCTTTTTGCGGGAAATTGCCTTAAACAAACTTTTGTCGGGGGTTGCTGTCAGGTATAATCGAGCACCATCCGGCTTGACCGCATTTTGCACCGCATAATGCAGCATTGGATTTCCAGAGTATGGGAAAACATCGACCTCATCAATCACTAAGACATCGAAGGCATGGTAAAATCGGAGAAGTTGATGGGTTGTACAAATGGTAATCTGACTGTACTGATAAGGCTGCTCACTTTTGCCATGAAGAAGCACCACCGGCACCTTTTCAAAAGCTGCTTGTAGCCGCGGAAATAATTCAATACAGACATCAACTCTTGGCGAGGCAATCCCCACTCTCAGGCCGTTTTCGACCGCCCAATTAATCCCTTTAAACAGCATCTCTGTTTTACCGGCACCGGTCACGGCCCATAACAAGTGACGCCGTTTATTTTGGAACACTTCGATGACCTTTTCGGCACACTGCTGTTGAAGGACAGTGAGCTCACCCTTCCAGGACAACGGGTCATTTATGCCCTTAAATTGATTGGGTTCATGAACAGACGCCAATTGGGTTAAAGTGTCCACTCGCCCCATTTGAATACACACGTAGCAATAATATTGGTTATTGGGCAAACTGGCAGTGGAACGCCTTAATTTCGTGCCACACCGAACACAAGTAAGACCATGCTGAACAGTAATGGCCTCCCGCAAAACAATATTCGGATTGGCCACCAATTTCTCGGATAAATCCCGAAGCGGTATTTGGCGCCCATACAACTCTGATATATGATTGATCATATAAAGTCACCTCAATCATTAATTACGAAAAAACTGGAGGAATCCTTTTTGAAGAATGAATCTCTAACAATTAAATCAAATGGTACTCACGAAATTGAAATCAAAAAATCACGTTTCATCTGCACGATGGCAAGAATCGAAAATGAAGATCAGGCCAAAAATATCATCGCAAAAGTTTCCAAAGATAATGCCAAGGCAAATCATAACTGCTTTGCCTACATGTTGGGCGACGATGATCACATTCAACGTGAAAGTGACAACGGCGAACCTTCAGGAACGGCCGGCGTCCCCATTCTGGAAGTTCTTAAAATGAATCAGCTGCATAATGTGCTGGCAGTCGTAACCAGGTACTTCAGTGGGATCAAGCTTGGTGCCGGTGGCCTAATCCGGGCTTATAGCAACGCAACGTCGACGACTATTGATTCGCTGGGAATTGTTAAGCTGGTCAATAAGCAGGAAATCAAGCTCACCATTGAATACAATCAGTTTGATAAGCTCAAATATTTTTTGGAACAAGCATCAATTCCGATTGAGGCAACCAACTATACGGATAAAATTGAAGTGGTCATCGCCGTCAGTAAGCAAGATTTTGAACCGCTCATCACGCAAATCACAAACTTGTTGAGTGATCAGTTCAGTTATAAAAAAGGCGAGTGGAAAATGTTTGAAGTACCCTATTCCCGTGAAGCCCGTCAAAAAGATGAAGATAATTAAAAGGAGATCACCCACTAATGGGCAATCTCCTTTTTTGTTTTTAAAATATGAATTTCTAAAATTGAAGCTCTAATGATTATTTTTACTGGTTGTATCTTTAACTAACTTCTTAATGCCATTCAACAGTGGCTGACGATCGGGACCAACCAAGCCAATCGTTTCAACAAACAGCTCCAACCCAATTAAAACGGCGACTGTGAGTAAAACGGAACCCCACAACGGCGAAATCGGATAAAGCAATGAAATGAACGAAAAGATCAGTGCAAGACCATAAATAACCAATACAGTCTGTCGATGAGTCAAGCCAATCTGCATCAGTCTGTGATGCAAATGCCGCTTATCTGCGTGAGTAATTGGCTCCTTATTCAGCAAACGTCTGAAGATGGCGAAAACCGTATCGGTGATTGGCACTCCCATAATCATGACAGGAATCAATAGGGTGATGAAAGTCGCATTTTTCAAACCGGATAGCGAAAAGACCGACATCATAAATCCAATGAACAGTGCTCCGGTATCCCCGAGATAAATTCGGGCAGGGAAAAAATTGTATGGCAAAAAGCCAATACATGCAGCAACCAAGGTAAAAATCATAATGGCGACAAAAATATTTCCCACGTTCAGGAAGAACATCGCCGTAATACCCATCGTGGTCAATGCAATAATGGCAACACCAGTCGCCAGTCCATCCAACCCATCGATTAAGTTTACCGCATTGGTAATCGCCAAAATCCAGATCCACGTTACCGGCAAGCTCATCCATCCGAGATGAATGGTAAAAAACGGCAACGTAATGGTGGTCATCTTCACACCGGCTGTGAAGTAAACCCACAGAGCAGCAATTGAGATACCCAAAACTTTTTGACGCGGCTTCAATACGAAAATATCATCAATAATACCAGTTAAAATAATGATAACTTCTCCACCATAGACACCCCAAAGAATTTTCGTTGGGAATTGATCCCGCAGCAAAATCATCGTCGTAAAGGTGTAAGCAATAAAAATTGCCAACCCACCGATCGTTGGCATAGGAATTTTATTAACCCGTCTTTTGTTCGGACGATCCTCTGCCCCAACGGCAAACGCCAGTTTCCGGATAAATGGGGTTAAGACTGCGGAAATAATCATGGTAGCAAATAAAGACACAATGATCTCAAATTTCAAAATGTAACCTCACTTATTTCCTTCCAAGTTATTATTAGTTCAATTATACAAATGACAAATCATAAAAACAAGGTATGACTGTTATAGAAAGTAAACGGGCTTATTTAGAAAAGTCGTACGGACCAATTGTGTGGCGCTTCACATTTAACAAATTTAGTAACGCTTTCAATTGTCATATTTCACAAAAACATTTATACTATACATTGTAAGACAACAGTTTCAGTTACCTAATATTTCACAAACGGAAGGAGTTTTAATTATGGCTGACAAATCAAATACTACACAAGCCGAGACAAAAGATGCCCCTATTTTAATTCAAATGGGAATCTTCGCCGGCGTATTGTTTGTTTCCAGTTTAATTTCACCAATGTTTCCACCTACATTTCCAGTACCAACACCAGTTATTGGATTAGTACTTTTGTACCTGCTATTAACATTCCATATTATCAAAGTTGAATGGGTTGATAAATTTGCAACCTTCATGATCGGTATGATTGCATTTCTATTTGTTCCTTCAGGTATTCAATTGACCGCATCACTTGATATCATGAAGGCCCAAGGTGTACAGCTTATTGTTGCTATTATTATTTCAACGGTTGTCTTACTTGTTGTTATTGCTTACACCACTTCATTCTTCATTTGGATCCGAAAGACTGTATTCCACGGCGATATTTCAGTTAGTGAAACAGTCGATAAAAAATAATTAAAGGGGTGAATTTATATGTCTGCTACACAAACGACTATCATTACGTATTTAGGGACACCAATCTTTGGTATCTGCTTGTCACTTGTTGTTTTCTTGTTTGGTCAATGGCTATTCAAGATCGGTAAAGGATTCTTCTTATTCCAACCATTGTTCGTTGGTATGGTACTTGGAATCTTCATTCTCTGGCTCATGGCTAAGATGTTTGGTGTAGATGTTACTTGGTTCTACACCAATGCATACAAACCAGGTGGAGATATCATCTTCTGGTTCTTGAACCCAGCAACCATTGCGTTTGCCGTTCCACTGTACAAGCGTAACGATATTGTTAAACGATTCTGGTTAGAGATTCTGCTATCATTAATTATTGGTTTGTTCATTTCACTGTTCATCATTTACGGTGTATCAAAGCTTATCGGCTTGGACAACAACGGAATTGCTTCAATGCTTCCACAAGCTGCTACTACAGCTATCGCAATGCCTATCTCTGATGCTATCGGAGGTACTCCTGCTATCACTGCTATGGCATGTATCTTGAACGCCGTTCTTATCTACGCTTTGGCAACCTGGCTCATCAAGTTGTTCCACTTGACTGAACCTATTGGCCAAGGTCTTGGATTAGGTACTGCCGGACATACTGTTGGTTCAGCAAAGGCCATTCAATTAAGCTCTGTATCTGGTGCGATGGCTGCCATTGCGGTTGTTATCATTTCAATCGTTGTTGACGTCGTTGTTCCTACATTTGCTAACTTAATGGGAATTGCTCACTAATCAATATCAGATCAAAAAAGGCCGTCCAGCTGGGCGGTCTTTTTGTTTACATAGATTCTTTCTCAAAGTCCCCTATTTTCGCTACAGACGCTCTTTCACATAGATACCATAAACTTCACCAGGGCACCATTTTATCTGCCCTACAAGCTAATAAAACGGGCTAATCATCATGCTGATGATTAGCCCGTTTAACTTTATTCGCAACTACTCATGAAGATGGTAGTTGTAAGTGGATATGATAATATTTTGTCGTGAATTTAAAATGGTTCGTAATCTTAAGCTTGTTTGGTTATGCAGCACATTTTCCCAACGATGTCGTGGAACGAATTGCGGTACCAAAACAGTCGTTGAATAGTTCCGATCAGCGGCCCGCTTTGCAATGACATCACAGAACCGTAATGTTGGCTGGGCAATTGAACGATAAGATGAATGGATATCAACAAATCGAACATCCGGGAAGTCCTTCTTAAACTGCTCAGAAGTCTTATGTTCCTTTTCAGGATTGGAATCAAAGGAAACGTGCATGGCAATGACATAATCACCAATTGACTGCGCGTAGCTAATTGCGTTCGCAGTCACCCGAGTGACGCCACTTACAAGCACAATGACTGTCGATCCGTCAAAATGGTGAGTTGTGGCAATCTCCGTATTGGCTTCAACCACTCGCAGCTGCTCGGCCACACGCTTGTAATGATGATTAATTTTGTAGAAGATCCGTAAAAGAATCGGCATGACAATCAAGTAAGGCCAAACATTTGGGAATCTCAATAGGAATAAGCAGGTAACCAGTGAGAGCGAAATAAACGCTCCGATAAAGTTAATCACTGACTTGATCTGCCAGTTTTTACCACGATTTCTTCGCCAATGAATGATCATTCCTGATTGTGACAGTGTAAATGGAATAAATACACCAACCGCATACAAAGGAATCAATGAATTGGTTCGGCCACCAAAGATTTGAATTAGGATAATTGCACCGATAGCCAAAGAAATAATTCCGTTTGAATACCCTAACCGATCACCTTTATCAAGGTAGGCATGAGGGAGAAATTTATCTTTTGCCAGGTTATAAGCCAAAATTGGAAAGGCTGAAAAACCTGTATTGGCAGCAACCGCTAAAATCATCGCAGTGGATATCTGTAATGCATAGTAAACAATGCCATGGCCAAAAATTGTTTCACCAATTTGTGAAAGAACCGTTTCGTGAGTGTTTGGGACAATTCCCATGTAGTAACTCAGATAGGTAATTCCACCAAAGAAGAAGGCCAAGATAGTTGCCATAATGGCAAGCGTTGCGGCAGCATTTTTACTCTTTGGCTTGTTGAAATTAGGAACCGCATTACTGATGGCTTCAACACCAGTCAGTGATGATGAACCGGATGAGAAGGCTCTGAAGAACAGAACCAGTGTCATCCCTTCAACGGGGGCCCCGATATGAGCCGCAGCATGATACTCAATATTTCCGCTGACAATGTTGTAACCACCGTAAATAATCATGACAATAATCATGACAATGAACAAATAAACCGGCAGTGTCAAAAATGAAGCCGATTCTCGAATTCCCCGAAGGTTCAGCAGCATAATTGCCACAACGATCAAACAGGAAATTAAGACGCCGTGTGAATACAAAGACGGAATTGCTGAAGTGATCGCTTCAGTGGCTGATGTCGTTGATACGGCAACGGTCAACATGTAATCGACCAATAGTGAGCCTCCGGCAATTAATCCGGCCTGCTCACCCCAGTTGGTGCTGGCAACAACGTATGCACCACCACCGGATGGATATGCGTGAATAATCTGTTGATACGATAATGTAATCGCAGCTAACAGAATCAAGACGAGTGCAGCAACCCAAATTTGATACATCAAAGCAGCTGCTGACAACGTAATCAAAATGGTAGTAATCTGTTCAGTACCATATGCGACTGACGATAACGCGTCAGAGGACAGCAAAGCCAAAGCTTTGAATTTGGTTAAGGATTGACCACCTTCGTCAGTGGTTTTTAATGGCTTTCCAATTAGGAGCCGTTTAAGATATCGCCACATAAATAGTTACTCCTTTTTCATTAATCTACCATTCTTGTGAACCATAAAATAATAGTCCTTCTGTCTGGTAAAAACAAGTCTTAATATGTACGCTCAGATAGGCCTCTAAAAAGAGCCCTATCCAAGTATCTAATCCGAACACGTTAACTACTTTAATATTGAACTTGATAATAAGCAAGTACGAAAATGAGCATTAATTCCAAAACTGGAATCAATGCTCATCTTTAGTTACTT
>NZ_BJVK01000022.1 GCF_007989105.1 Lentilactobacillus kefiri
AATGTTTTATTAGTGGTTATTTTAGTTTTTGCACTGACAGAAGTTGCCGGTTGCACTGCGAACAATGAAAACGCAGCTAGTCCGGTGATTGCCCCCGTTAAGATAATTGACTTGTTCATGAAATCCCCCCTTGGACACATTATATGTCAGAAGGGGAAACTGTGCCAATTTCACGGACTGTTTCAAATGTTTCATGTGAAACATCAATGGAAACACAAAGCAGGCAACGAGTTTCGCACTCGTTGCCTGCTCTTATTAGATTCAACCAATGTTACTTAACGTCGTAATTGAATCCTTGAATAATTTGTTTAACGCTCTTTTTGACTGCCGAATTAACCTTGGCTTTGATCCGCTTTTGAACCTGTTTATTAGTCGCGGGGTTGGCCACGTTCTTCCCAGCAGCTTTGGCTTTCTTATACTGCTTGTTCGCTGACTTCTCCAGTTGAGTGGTGTACTGCTTTTTCAGTGTCTGCGCTGAATATTTGTTGGCGTAGCTCTTAGCGGGAGACTTGGCCGTTTTAGTAAAGATGTACGACTTTCCGTTGGCACTGGGTACCCGGCCACCGTTATGGTATGCCAAATGAACCTGGTAAGAATTGTTGCTCAGCTTTTTGATTGGGAAATAGTATTTCTGATTGAGCAGATTTCCCTTGGTATTCACAAATTTGTATTGTGAGGTAAAGGTTGTTCGATCTTTACTGATGTTGTTAAGCACCGGCATGCCAATCTGGAGTTCGGGCTTATTAAAATCACCAAAAATCAGGATTGTTTGGACGCCCTTCTTTGTCTCAAGGTATTTCCAGTGGAAGGCGAACCGGGCT
This sequence comes from Lentilactobacillus kefiri, assembly GCF_007989105.1. Classification (GTDB taxonomy): domain Bacteria; phylum Bacillota; class Bacilli; order Lactobacillales; family Lactobacillaceae; genus Lentilactobacillus; species Lentilactobacillus kefiri. Next base: position 822 of record NZ_BJVK01000022.1, read on the forward strand.
TTGTTGCTCTTGAAGTAACCGGTTGGACCGCTGATTTCGCTCTTATCGAAGGTGTTGCTGGCTTTGACGGGCGTTGAACTGGCAGTGAATGCGAGCAGCAGGGATGCAGCGCCGACAATTCCTGCAAGTAGCTTGGGATTAGTTGATTTCATAGTGATGTCCTTTCATCTATCTTTTAAATACTTCCTATTGTAAGTGTAAACTAGCAGATTGAATTCCGGAACCACATTTCACCAGTTTCCATAACTTTGCACACTTTGACAAAATGTGTGTATTCAATGGCAGAAAGGTCAATGTTACGCTATTCATAGTTACAGCAGTGCAGGCAATATTTGTCTTGAGTTGCTATAACGGGTTCATCCTCACGCAATCGAGAGTCATTAGATGCGGCAGTCTGTTGATTCGAGGCTTGGCAGCCTGTCTCGGTTAGGCGAAGGAATTGTCAGTGAACGCTGAATTGATGAAATTAACTGGACGGCTGGCACCGTCCAGCCAATGCACGTTGCGTCTATGTGGGCGGCACCACATCGGACGTGTAACACTGCGTCTAGGTGGGTGGCACCACATAGACAGCACCAAAGGGGATCTATTGTGGGTGGCACCTCAATAGATAAGCACCATTGGATCTACATTGGTTGGCAGCCACAATAGATATTCAATGGTCATTGTCAATTTGCAGATTTCAGAATTCAACAGTAGATATAGATAAGGGGGATTGGTATAACAAACATTCAAATAAACAAGTGATTTTTACCACGCGTTTTTCAGCTTCACAGTTATTCATAGGAAAGGATGTGAAACATATCCGCCATGAAAAAGAGCAGCAAACGTGGCTTACGGATTATCGCTAGTCTTTCGACAGTGATTCTGATGTCACCGCTGTTTGCTAATTCTTCAGTTCAGGTCATGCTTGGTAATGAGTTAAATGCTCACGCCGATGCACACGCGAAAACACCTGAGGGAGACAAATCAGTTCATAAAGCATTTACACCAAAACGTAAAAGCCAGCACGCGATTGATTCCTCCATTAAGTATTCTCACAAAGTGTCAGTGTTGAAAGTTTCTTTGAAACCAACGGCCACCAACTACTTTAAGAAAGGTGATCAGATTCACTTCAAATTTAGTAGCAGGAACGTTAACTTGAAGAATTTAAAAGCCAGTTATCAAAAATCGTTACCATTCTCCTACAAACGGGTTAATGATCACGAACTGGTCTTAACTTTCAAGAAGTCATTAAATTCCGGGTTGTACGGACAAGCTTATGCGATCCCAACCAAGAATAGAAAAATGACAACGAAGGTCAAAGGAACGTTTGATAACACCAAGCTAAATATTAAGAATGATGACATTCATTCTTATCAATTGGCTTCCAGGGCTCACAAGGCTAGCTCCAATGCCGCAGCTTCGCAGAACACTGCAAACCAGCAGAATACTACGAATCAGCAAAGTACTGCGAACCAGCAAAGCACCGGTACCAACAATGCAACGACTCAACAGCCACAAACAACATCGACTACGAGTCAAGCAACGAATAATACTGGTACCACAACCGGTACTCAACAGACTGCAGCAAGTCAGCAGACGCAACCGAGTTACACTACTAACAATAGGAAACAAAGTTCCGTCAGCCAGTCAGCAAACACTTCGTCGAATCAGAGCTACGTAAGTACACAAGGCAAAGCTGTTGCAAAATCTTCAACAGGAGGGAATACCTCAACCAAGGTTAATCAACCTCAAGCAAGTAAAGTTGATGCATCTACATCAACCACTCCTGCACAGACTGCAGATACCACAAGTTCGTCTGATCAAACACAGGCTCAATCAACTTCTACAAGTTCCAATCAGACAACTTCTACTCAGGCATCTAACACAACAGCAACTTCTTCTGCAGATACGAAAGCTGCTGCAACTGACCAATCGAACGTCACCACAAACAGTGATGGTTCCATTTCTCAATCACAACAGCAGAATGTTAATGCTTCAGATGCATACAACACCGCTTTGTCACGAACCACAATCAAACAGGGTTCATCCTCAAAGGGTTATGTTTCAACACCAGTTCCAGCTGCGAGTGATCCGGAGACAACATATAACAAATATGCCAGTCAACAGGACACCACAACAACTGGCCAGACATCTGAAACTGTTCAAAATGGTAGTACTGCATCATCTACTACAACTACCACCAGCACCACGGGTTCAAATACTCAAAGTAGTCAAGCAGCGACTACACCAACAACTGCTCAAGCTAATTCCACTGGAACAGTGAACACAGCTGCTGGAAGTCAGAATACTTCGACTACAGATCCAAGTAAAACTACAACTGCGAATAGCAACAATTCTTCAGAGCAGAATTCCGAAGGTCAAGCTATTTATAACGCAGTTAAGAAAAATGTTTCAGATCAAACATCCACTTGGGCATCTGTCAATGAACAGGGCGAAATCATCAAAGAGTATCCTTGGATTCTCAAAGATATCGCTTCAAAGATGGCAGCCAACCAAGACACTAAAGGTCAGGTTTGGAAGTATGCGGTTCCTATGACAACCGGTAAAACGGCATTAGTCACAATTGATGGGCGTTCGAGCACATCAAAAGCTGATAAGGGAACGTTGGCAGCTTCCATGCCGGAATTGTTGAAATCCCTTGGGAATTCTTCAAAGACCGGGATGTTTGATGAAGCAGTTGATGTCGATATTTTGAAGCAGTCAGATTATTATAAGAATCTACAAACTGAGCAGAACAATTTACAAAATGCTTCAGCCAAGGATGCTTATAACACTGTCTTGGGTTCAACAAGATTTTCTCAAGACAATGGAACTTTGGATACTTCAAAGTATGTTACCGCTCCAACTCCTGACGCAAGTGATCCTCAAGCAACTTACGCTAAGCTTGCTGCAGAACAACAGAACGGCAGCAGTCAAACATCAACGACGACTACTGAAAATTCAGACGGTACTGCGATTTATAACAATATCAAATCACAAGTTGCCAACCAGACTAAGTCATGGGCTGACACTACCGAACAAGGCGAAATCGTCAAGGATTATCCTTGGATTTTAAATGATATCGCTAAGCGGATGGCAGTTGCCGGTACAAATGACAATCAGGTTTGGAATTACAAGATTCCTTTGACGACTGGCGAGACCGCATTAGTTACGATCAATGGCAAAGCAGATACAACAATGCCAAGTTCATTGACTGCCACGATGCCACAATTGCTTAAGTCATTGGGTTCATCAGCCACACCAGGAATGTTTAACGATGCAGTTGATTTTGATATTTTACAAAATTCACATTACTATAAAGGTCTGAAAATGCAGAGCCAGGCACAAGCAAATCCAAGTACCGGTTCAGAGTCAGGTAGCGGATTAGGTTCGATTCTTGGAGGTTTCTTCAATCCACTTTCAATTATTTCAAACATTGTCGGTGCCTTTCTCACAGTGTCAACTATTGGTAGCTTAATTGCGGTTCCAGTAATTGCGCACGTTGCCATTTCAGCAGTCAAATCAATTTCAAACATTGTCAAAGTTACCGGTGCAATTGTCGGTGTTGCCTTGAAGGCTATACCATTTATCGCGCCATTATTCATCATTCCAGCTATGATTACAATTGCCGGAATTATGTTTAATGCACCATTAATTATCGGCGGATTGCTTCTTGCTAAACCTGTAATTGATGCCGTTGCGACAATTGGAACAGTCATTACAATTGGAAATGTGATTGGAACAATCGGTACGCTCAGTACTCTTGGAACCATCGGCGGTGCAATCGCTCTTGGAACCATGGGAATGATCGGAACTGCAGTTGCTGTCGGTGCATTAGCTGCCACAGCACTTCCACTCATCTTCAAGACAATTACGAACATTGCCAGAAGCGTCGTTTCACTTGCCAACTTGGGAACCTTTATCGCTGGTTTCGTAATTGGTACGATCAGCGCGGTAACCACAACAATTTCCATTCTCGGTCATTTAGGTCTTGCTGTTCCGTTATTAGCTGTTACTTCAATTGCTAATCCAATTCTTTCAGTTATCTCAGCATTGGCCTTTGCAATTCTCACAGGAAACATTCTCAACCTCGGCACTGGTTTAGTAAATGTGCCACTCCTAGCTGGATTTGCAATTGGCGCATCACTTGTCACATTGATTGTGTCAATCTTAGGTCGTCAGTTGTTCAACTCAGCTATATCAGCAGTTAATCAATTCATTCAAGGTGCAAAGAACGTGATTCGAGCACTTGCATTGGGATCACTTATCCCGGCGTTCGTTTTGGCACCAGTACTGATTAAAATTGCGATGGCTTTCTTAGCACTCATTCCACTTGCTGGTTGGGCTCTCAAGAAATTCCTCGATAATATTCGATCAGGTTTGAATGCATTGAAACAATTCACCAATGTTATTTTCTTTGCTGTTCCATTAACAGCAATTGCTACGACAGTAGCTACAACAGTTACAAAAGCTATCAATAAAACTGGTAGCTTGGTTACCACAACCCTTGGTCCGCTGGCCATTCGCCTGGTAGTTGGTGCTTTAACTTTGGCCACCTTACCATTGACGATTGCATTCGGTGGATTACCATTCGTTATCATCAACATGGCTAACCGTCTGTTCCGCGACTTGGTTACGGGAACGGTTTGCTCCTATACTGAAATTTGGTACCAAAATCATTAGATTTTGTGTCATAATGATAAAAATCAGAATAGGAGTTTTTTTATGAAATATTATTCAGATGAATTTAAAAACAACATCGTTAAGCTTTATCACAATGAAAATCGTTCAAAGAAATCCTTAGCCAATGAATATGGGGTTCATCCAACCACCATCAGTCATTGGATCAAGCGGGCCAAATTAGTTGAACTACCTGACGGTGGCGTAACGAGTGTTGAAGCCTTCAAGCAACTACAGAAAGAAAACCAGCAGTTAAAAGAAGAAAATGAAATTTTAAAAGCAGCGGCGGTGTTACTGGGAAGGCATTAGGCAAAGTTAAAGCCATAGACTTTATCAACGAACAATTATGTAAACACCGCCTCTGGATAATCTTGAAAGCCTTAGGGCTTTCTAAAAGTACGTATTATCATTGGAAACACTATCAGATAAGTCGTCATGATAAACAAGATACGATTTTAAAAAGCCAGATCTTTGAAATTTGGAAAAATAATTATAAAGCCTATGGGTACCCTCGGATCACAATTGCCATGAGAAGACTTGGTGTAGTCATTGGCCCCAATCGTGTCTACCGATTAATGCAGGAGTTAGGCATTCGATCACTAATGGGGCGGCGTTTTAAGAAGCCAGGCACTCATGTAGATTATTCTCAACGGCCTAACTTGATTAAGAACCATCCAATTGGAACTATTTGGCGTGCTGACATAACCTACCTAGAACTAAGACCAGGCACTTGGGTTTATCTAAGTACCATCTTTGACCAAGCTAGTAAGCAAATCATCGCTTTCAACATTGGCAAGGAGATGGCATCGAAACTGATTATTAAGACATTGTTGCAAGCCTTGAGCAGGGCTTCTAAGCCAACCTTTTTGCACTCTGATATGGGTTCACAATACACCAGTATTGCTTATGAAGGCCTGTTAAAGCGGCACCTGATTAGGCATTCATATTCCAAACAAGGTTATCCATATGATAACGGTCCGCTCGAAGCTTTCCATTCGCTACTTAAACGAGAATTTATTTTTCAAACACGTTTTACTAGTTTTGAGGACTTAGTCCTCAGAGTTGAAAATTACATTAACTGGTATAACACCGAAAGAATTAGGATAAACGGCTAATTTTTTTAGTACCAAAACTTGACGTAGGAGCAGTTAAACTCGTTGCTAAAGTAAATTCTTTAGCCGCAAATGTTGTTACTAATATTGAAAGTCAAATTCAACAAGTCATCAAGACAGTTGTCAGTCCGGTTGTTGCCGGTGCTGCGCTCCTTAACGGATTGTTGTTTATAATACCAGCGATTACTGGTATTAAGATTTTGACATCTCCAATATTGGCAATATTGAGTTTACCGCTCACTATTCTTACAAATATCTTAGTACCAAGTATCGCAAATCTACTGTTACCCGCAATTGCATTGATTGGTACCGCCATTACTTTGCCGCTTGTTTCCGGCTTGGTCGGCTTACCAATCATGATGCTGTTGGGTACAGGATTGCATAACATTGTTTCATCAATTTTGAATTTACCACTTCTTCTTTTGGGAAATGATTTAATCAGTTGGTTCCCAGCATTCTTAGCTGGTTCAATTGCTCAAATCACATCACTTTTGAAGAATGTGTTACCGCTTGTCTTTAGTGCATTGATCTCATTTGGTCTGCCACTTGTTTTGCTGCCATTGCAATTAATCGGTTCCACAGTATTGGGATTGATCTTGCCATTTGGCTTGAAGTGGTTGGCACTCGCCCCGGTTGTTCTTCCAGCATTGATTGCTTTGGGATCACAACTTAAGTGGGTTTTGGATGCCGTTAAAGATGTGATCGGTACCGTTATTAAATCTGTTTTGTCTGTCATTAATACTCATTTGCTTTTAGCTGCCATTACGATTATCCCAACGATCCTCAGCTCGATATTCAATACATTATTTGGATTCGGTCCGCTGAGCGTCATTGGTGATCTGATTAATACGTTGAACAAGATGTTTGTGAACAACTTTATGCTGCCACAATTTGTTGCGTTCGCAGTTAAGCTGATTGCTGGTGCGGTTTCAGGCATTCTTAAAGCAATTAACAATGGTATCTTTAATCTTATCTCGAACTTGTTGAAGGGCTTATTCCATTTGAAAGGCATCACTGGTTTGCTTGGCTTATTACTCGGAATTCCAGCCATGTTCTTCCAAGGTTTGCTCAACAATTTGATTCCTGACATGATCGCAACTTTAGCCGGACTATTGGTCTTGGCATTCAACTTATTGATTTCAACACCATTAATGTTCCTTCACGGTATTGGCTCAGCTCTTGGTCGCTTATTGTTGATCAACTTATTGAACCCAATCCTTCAACTAGGAAACGATTTGATTAGCTGGCTGCCAGCACTTGCTGTTGGAACAATCTTGAACGTCATCAATTTATTTAACGGTTTGATTACCCAAGGACCAATCGGTTTATTCTTGTTCGGTTTGCCTTTGGTATTAAATGCCGGTTTGTTGCTTGCTAATTTGCTCGCAATTCCAACCTTCATTTTGAATCTGATCGGAAACTTCTTCGGTCTCTCCAACTTAATGTCGTTAATCTTCCCATTGATTGCGGCCTTATTGTTGGGTGCCGGACTCAAATTGATGTCAGGTCTTACCACAATTTTGAACCTTATCGGATTACTCGGACAACTGGTTTTGAGTGGGTTAACCATGCCGCTTTGGTTGGTTATTCCAGGACTTAACCTGGTTCGCAAGCTGGCTTTCTGGACAACTCTTCTGTTAGGTTTGCCAAATGCATTGTTCAGCTTCATCGGTAATCTTGGTTCACAATTGCTCAAAGGAATTTGGTCCGCTTTAACTTCATTACCATCAACTTTAATCAAAGCATTGTTCTCATTTGCCCGAAATGTCATTTCAACGATGATCAAAGATACGTTGTTGGCACTTGGCGCATGGATCCTTGGTTTATTAGTTCTTGGCGGGTTAAAGCTCGCTGGCAATGTCATTAAGACTTTGCTTCAGTTAGCTAAATTCTTCTTAGTTACTTTACCATTAACAATCGGCGGCTTGATTCTTTCAATCCTTGGATTGTTGGTTCTCAATGGCGCTATTGGACTAGGATTAATTCTTTTGTCCAACACATTGTTAAATGGTTTGGCTTTAATCGTTACCGCTGGCTTACTTGCTTTACCAGCATTGGCATCTCAATTTATTTCCAATGCCGTTAAAACATTTAGCCTGGCTGCCGTTTTGACTTTGAACTTGTTCCAAGGTCTCTTGAAAATTGGTAACCGATTGGTAATGGACTTTGTCCTCGGATTCTTGAACCTCTTGAATTTTGCGGTCAAAGCCGTCGCTGGATTGCCGACATTATTCGGTGCGCTCGCAACCATCGTAACTGCAATCCTTCCTGTCCCTGGTCACTTACTGCTTTCAAGCATCTTACTTGCCTTAACAGTTGGTTCAGTACTTGCCAAGTTAGTTGCATTACCATTGGATCTTTTGACCAATGCGTTGAACTTGCTGAAGATCGGTCAATTGTTATTAACAATTCCAGCCATCATCGCTAAGTTCATCGGTGCAGTTATCTTGAGTCAATTGATTGGTGGGCTGACAGGTCTCCTGTTGCTCCCAGTTGTATTGTTGAATCAATTGATTGGCGGCGTGATCGGATTGGCTCTCGCTGGTTTGAATGGTTTGATTAAATTAGCTTTGCCACTTGTACTTGGTGCACTTGGCTTAACTCTTTCAATCGCTATTCCAACCGTTGTGCTTGGAATCCGTGTCTTGGGTGATTTGTTAAAGAACAACCCATTATTGGCATTGATTATCCTTGCATTACCAGGACTGATTCCAGGATTAAATCTGATTCTTGGTGCCGTCGGAATTGCTTCTGTATTCGGATTAGCCAAGAATGTCCTTAAATTATTACTTTCACCAATCACAGGTATTTTGAACTTCATCAAGAACGGCCTGATTGCCTTATTAGCATTTGGTGCTTTAGCTGTTTTGGGTGCTGGTGCCGGCCTGTTGCTTGGTCTGCCATTATTTGGCCTGCTTGCCCTTGGCATCAAAGGCTTATTGGATTTGGCACAATTGCCATTAAAGATCTTCAACGGCTTCATTGGTAACCTGATTCCAGCATTGATTGCTGGTTCAATTACCGGATTGATTAGATTATTAACAAATGGTGGTTTGTTCGGTCTCCTCAAATTATTGGTTATCATTCCAGTTATTTTGAACGGTTTGCTGACGGCATTAATTCCTATTTTGAACGGAATTACTGTTCCACTTGCTCTCATTGCAGCACTTATCGAATTACCATTGACCTTGGTTGAAGGCCTGATCAATAACCTCAATGCCGGTCTTCTTGGCTTGCTTGGCGGCCAATTTGTAAAGGGTATTCTCAACTTGATCAACGGTGTTCTCAATGTGCTTGGACCAGTTTTGGGAATTCTTCTTGGCATTATGTTGCCAACTCTCTTAATTGGTTTGACGGCCAACATCATCTGGATCTGGTTCTTAGCCCCAATCGTGTTGAACCTCGCAGTTGATCCAATCACTGACTTTGTTGGCTTTATGATCATGCTTTACACAATGTTCCTTCAACCAGCTCTCTACATTGTCTTCGGAATCATCACGATTCCAGTGACATTGGCATTGTTTATCGGCATGTTTGCCAACTGGTTGAATCCATTGAGATTTATTTTCCAGACGATTTCTGACTTTGGTACCTGGTCATTGATTTGGCTTGGCCTTGGTAGCTTTGCTGCCATTGAACTTCTGAAGTTGTCATTACTTGGCCTGTCCTTGATTCCAGGTTCCGGCTTAGTTGCCTGGTTGGCATTAACCGCAGCAGAAATCGGCTTGGTTGCTTTAGTTGCACAATTTGTTTTGAACACAATTCCATCAATTATCTATGCTTGGGGAATTGTCATTCTCTTTGTTGCAATTGGTGCGATCGTTATCTTCCTCCAAGAATTCTTGAATCTCGGAATTAACGTTCCATCTTACTTGAGCTACTGGATTTTACTTCCTTTGGCTACAATCCTTGGAGTTGCCGGCGTCTTGATGTCATTAACACTGATGCTTGCATTTGATACGCTTGCACTCTTAACTCAATTACCATTGATCATTGGAAACTTGTCATTTGGATTATTAGCCGCATTTGTGACTAATCCAATTTCAGCTTTGTTGGCCAACGTCGTCTTCGGTGTAATCGGTGTGGCATCAATTGTCGCATTTATCGCTGGAGCATTTATGGTTGGTCAAACATGGCTGGCGGCAGTCTTCCCATTTGATCTGTTTATTTACTATCTCATTATGGAAAACCCAATTTGGGAACTCGGCCAATGGGCTGGATTATTCCCAATCATTGGTTGGATCGCCGCTTTGGTTGACGATATTCTCTGGTTGGCTGTCGGTACGTGGATTCCTGGAATCTTCGCAGCCTTGAACTACTCGATCTTTATTTTGACGGCAGTTCCACTCGACTTTTCAGCTGTCATCGGTGTGTCATTGTTGCTTGCTACTGGAATTAACGGCTTACTCCTGTTGCCGGTACTTCTCATTGGCGCAGCGATGACCCTCGGATTGATTGCTTTACCAATCGTGATCCGATACGGTTTGCAAATGTTGCCTGACTTGTTGTTCGGCGTTGGTGTCAACATTGTCTTCACTTGGTTCTTAGGTCCGTTGTTCCTTGACTTGGCCGTAAATCCAATTGCTGATTTTGTCGGCTTCATCATTATGCTGTACACCATGTTCACTCAACCAATTCTGTACTATGGCTTTGGAATCTTCTTGATTCCTGCTACGATCCTGATGTTTGCCGGGATGTTTATCAATTGGTTAAATCCATTACACTATATCTTTGATGGAATTTCCACTTTTGCCAAATTTGCATTGCCAACACTTGCAGTATTAGGTATCGGTGCCATTGATTTACTCCGTGTATCAGCTGGATTGATTAGTCTCATTCCAGGAGTTGGATTGATTAGCGCATTCACTCTTGGACTGGCTAAATGGGCCTTGATTGGCTTAGTTACCGCCTATGTCATTAACACCATTCCTTCAATTCTCGCGGGAGCCGCAATTGTCTTCCTGCTGGTTGGAATTGGTGCGATTGTCATTGTGCTTCAAGAAGTATTGAATATTGGGATCAACGTCCCATCATATCTGAGTTACTGGGTATTATTGCCAATGGCAGTAATCCTGGCAGTGACAGCTATCTTGATTACCTTGCCACTGATGCTCAGAGATGACTTTAATGTCACTTTGTTGGCATTACCATTTATTGTAAATAACTTAGGGCTTGGTTTGATGACTGGCTTAATTGCCAACCCACTTGCAGGGATCTTTACCGCACTTACATTTGGTGTTCTCGCAGCGGCTTCAATTCCAGCCTTCCTTACCGGATCATTTATGATTGCCGAATCTTGGTTATCATCAATCTTCCCACTTGGATTATTTGCTTATTACCTGATTATGCAAAACCCAATTTGGGAAATGGCCAACTGGATTGGATTATTCCCAATCATTGGTTGGATCGTTGCCTTAATTGTTGATGTTGTTTGGATGATTGTTGGTACTTGGGTACCAGGGATGCTTGCACTGTTGAATTACGCAATCTTTATTGCGACCGCAATTCCAGCAACATTCTCCGCAATCATCGGCGTTTCACTGGGGTTATCCCTTGGACTGGTCGGCTTGCTTGGTCTACCAATTAATCTGATTGGCGGCGCAATTCTCCTCGGAGCTTTGGCATTGCCATCGATTATCGGTACTGTATTAAGTCTTGCAGGCGGTGTCTTCTATGGGATTGCTGCTAATATCATCTTCACTTGGTTCTTAGGACCAATTGCTCTTGATTTGGCAGTCAACCCAATCGCTGACTTCATTGGATACGTCATTCAGCTTTATACAATGTTTGAACAACCATTACTTTACTTTGTATTTGGTGCAATCAGTATTCCAACAACTGCCTTGTTCTTCATCGGTATGTTTACGAACTGGTTGAATCCACTGAGAATTCTTTTCCAAGGTCTGACCGACTTTGCCAAATTTGCATTACCAACTATCTTGTTGTTAAGCATTGCAGCAGTTGTTGGTTTGCAGATTTCCGACTTATTGATCAGTGTTGTTCCTGGGATGGGATTGTTGGCATCACTTGGTTTGTTCAACGGAATCATTGGATTGGTTGGCTTAATTGCTCAATACGTGATTAACGTTATTCCTTCAATCCTTTCACTTGGTGCGATTGCCTTCTTGCTTGTCGGAATTGGCGCAATTGTCATTATCCTTCAAGAAGTCTTGAACATCGGTATCAACGTTCCATCGTACTTGAGTTACTGGGTTCTTTTACCGATGGCTGCAGTCTTAGGTGTCCTTTCGGTCATCTTGGTATTGCCATCGATGTTAGTAGGCGACTTGTTCGCAACGCTCCTTGGTTTACCATTTATTGTTGGTAACTTAGGGCTTGGCTTACTCGAGTCATTCCTTGCAAATCCAATTGCTGCAGTTCTTGCCGCATTGAACTTCGGAATCCTCGGCATCGCCTCAATCCCAGCATTCTTCATTGGGACCTTCATGATTGCCCAAAGCTGGCTTTCATCAGTCTTCCCAATTGCTGAATTCTTGTATTACCTTGTTATGAACAATCCAATTTGGGAGATGGCTAACTGGATTGGCTTGATTCCAATTATCGGTTGGATTGTCGCATTAATTGTGGATGTCTTATGGCTTGTCGTAGGCGCTTGGGGCACAGGAATTATGACTGTCTTGAACTACTCAGTTTGGGCATTGACAACCATTCCACTGGTATTTTCAATGATTACCGGCGTTTCCTTGTTGCTTTCCCTTGGAATATTAGGAATCGCAGCTGCACCAATTCTTCTTCTTGGTGGCGCAATTCTTCTCGGATTGTTAGCTGTCCCAAGCATTATTAAGGCAGTTGTCAAAGCAATCTCAGGTCTCGTATATGGTATCGCTGCAAACACCATCTTCGTTTGGTTCTTGGGTCCACTCGCTTTGGACATCATGGTAAATCCAATTACTGATGCAATCGGCTTTATCATCATGCTTTATACCATGTTCTCACAACCTGTTTTATACATTGTATTCGCAGGGATCACAGTTCCGGTAACCTTCTTATTATTTGCCGGAGCCTTCATGAACTGGTTAAATCCATTAAGATATCTGTATCAAGGAATTACATTCTTTGCGAAATTTGCATTACCAATCTTAGCTTTACTTGGTCTTGGTGCGATTGACGGTCTTCGTCTTTCAATGCTGGGTCTGAACTTATTCCCAGGTGTTGGTCTCATCGGCTTCATTGCATTGACCATTGCTAAGTTGGGCTTAATTAACTTGATCGCACAATTTGTGATTAACGCAATTCCATCAATCCTTGCTTTGGCATTCATTGTCTTCATCGTTGTTGGTATTGGCGCCATCGTCATTGTGCTTCAAGAAGTCTTAAATCTCGGAATTAATGTTCCATCATACTTGAGTTACTGGGTTCTCTTACCAATGGGAGCAATGCTTGGTGTTGGCATTACGCTGATTGCCTTGCCATTGATGCTTGTTGGTGATCTCCTTGCAACTTTGGTACAGTTGCCAATTATTGTTGGTAACTTGGGCTTGGGACTGATCAGTGGTTTGTTCGTCAATCCACTTGCTGCCGTCTTGGCAGCCTTCAACTTTGGTGTCATCGGGTTGGCATCATTACCAGCATTTATTGCCGGAGCCTTCATGCTTGATCAAAGTTGGCTTGGATCAGTCTTCCCAATCGAATTAGCGATTTACTACACAATTATGGAAAATCCAATTTGGGATATGGCCAACTGGATTGGCTTGATTCCAATTATTGGTTGGATCGTTGCCTTAATTGTTGATGTGCTTTGGATGATCGTTGGTACTTGGGTACCAGGAATGTTTGCAACCTTGAACTACGCTATCTTCATCATGACGCAAGTTCCATTAACATTCTCAATGGTCATCGGCGCAGCAGAGTTCTTATCACTTGGGTTAGTTGGGATTCTCGGCTTACCAATCCTTCTCATGGGTGGAGCTGCATTGCTTGGTCTCCTCGCATTGCCAGCTGTTCTCTTGGGAATTGCTCGAACGGTGCTTGGTACCATTTACGGTATCGGCGTCAACCTCATTTGGGCTTGGTTCTTAGGTCCGATCCTGCTTAACCTGGCAGTTAATCCAATTGCCGACTTCGAAGGATTCATTATCATGGTTTACACGATGTTTGTTCAACCTGTCTTGTACTGGGGATTAAGCGGCATCTTCATTCCTGCTACCTTATTCTTCTTCCAAGGTTCGTTCACAAACTGTCTGAATCCACTGAATAATCTCTTCCAGGGAATTACTAATTTTGCTTATCTTGCGCTTCCATTGCTTGCCGTCTTAGGACTGGGAACCATGGATCTGTTCAGATTAGCAGTTAATGTGATTAGCTTGGTTCCTGGGGTCGGTTTGATTGCCGGTTTGGCATTATTTAATGCTAAATGGTTGTTAATTGGACTGATTGGTTTGTATGCTCTCAACGCACTTCCATCCGTCTTGGCATTGGCATTCATTGTCTTTATCATGGTTGGAATTGGTGCAATCGTCATTGTGCTTCAAGAAGTCTTGAATCTCGGAATTAACGTTCCGTCAAGCTTAAGCTACTGGATCTTACTTCCACTGGGCGCATTTCTTGGAGTCGGAATTACCTTGATTACTTTGCCATTAATGTTGGCAGGTGACTTGGTTGCGACATTGATTGCATTACCTGGAATCGTTGGAAGCTTAGGCTTAGCTTTGATCCTTGGATTTATTGCAAATCCATTGGCAGCCGTTATCGCTGCATTTAACTTTGCCGTATTGGGAGTCGCTTCAATTCCTGCCTTCCTTGCCGGAGTGTTCATGCTCGATCAAAGTTGGCTTGGATTCGTCTTCCCAATTGAATTATTTGCTTACTATCTGATTATGCAAAACCCACTTTGGTCAATGGCTCGTTGGATTGGCCTCATTCCAATAATCGGTTGGATTCTCGCCTTAATTGTCGATATTGTCTGGATGATTGTTGGAACTTGGGTACCGGGAATGTTTGCAACTTTGAACTACACCGTCTTTATCTTGACGCAAGTTCCATTGGCATTCTCGACTGTGATTGGCTTATCAATGTTATTGTCACTTGGTTTACCAGGTTTGATTTTGATCCCAATTGCGATCTTGATTAACTTGTTGCCAGTTGGCTTGATAGCATTGCCAATCTTCTTACCAGCAATGTTGATTTCCGGTTTAGTAAATCCATTGCTTAATATACTCAAGAACGTTGCTTCATTCATTACTGGCGGAGTCGTTGCATTAGCCGAAAAATTGTTTGGCAATAACTTCCTCAATAGCTTGTTCAGAATTGTTTTGAACGCCATTGTCTTAGCGCCTAAAGGATTAATCGGTATGCTGCTGACATTGCCGGCATGGATCATGAAACAAGTTCTTAAGCTCAATGGTTTCCTCAATAAGGCATTAGCCGGATTGTGGTCATTGATTTCAAATGTTATTACAGGATTGATTTTCTCAATTCCTGGCTCATTACTCAGTTCACTAGGTAATTTGTTCTTATCTCCAATCATCACCGGAATCATCAGCCTTGTTGGTCTTGGCATTCTTGGATTGTTAAATCTTTTGAACCCACTGACAAGCCTGATCATTCCACTAATTGGCGCCGGGTTGGTTGCTTTGGCACTCACTGCTGGTCAGATTGCCAAGTTCATTGGCACCTTGATTAAGACAGTATTGAGTGGTCTCAACTTAATTCTTCCAGCATTAAATCTGTTAAGAAGAATCGGAGTTATCAAAGCTGCTTCTCAATTGTTAAAGAATGTCTTTGATGTCTTGAACGATCTCAATCCATTCAAACTGTTTGCGGACTTTGCTAAGAATGTTATCTTACCAATGATCCTGTTCGCAACAGGCGCCTCAATTGTTCAAACGATTATTCGTCTTCTTGGTATGCCGCTGTTGAATTTGATTATTCCAGTGATCGCAGCCATCACAGGCGCAGTCATTTCAGTCTTGTTGAGTCCACTTGCTTTACTTGGATTGCCACTGATTGCCGGAATTGCTGCATTGATTCCGCTGGTATTGGCTCACATGAAGTCATTGGCTCAGGTTATCCCTGATTTGATTGGTCTAATCGGGCAGTCGTTATTAAACGGTGCGCTTGATTTGGCAAAATTATTACTCTTACCGTTGGCAGTGTTCACATGGCCGCTTATCGGCTTGGTTGATTTGTTGAAGAACGTATTCAATGGTCAACATCCATTTGTTAACGTGTTTGAGAAGATGAACAATGTTTTGAAGGATCTCTTAGGTCCGCTCTCAGCATTATTCTTCGACGGCATGAATGGTCTTGCAAACATCTTAGGTGCAGGACTTTCATTCCTGAAGTTCGTCGGTTCATTGTTGTTGCCAATCTTCCCATTGAATTGGATCTTGGCATTGAACCAGGTTCCAAAGCTGTTAGCTTCATTGTTTAACGGCTTCAAAGGTCTTGGAAACATTGCCGGGGATCTCTTAAATGACTTAGGTCGTTTGGCTCTCGGTCTTGGGGCTGCCGTACTTGCATCATTGTTGATGCCATTGGCACTCATTGGTTTAATCACCAAAGGGTTGACTGATTTGACACTTAACTTGTTCAAGAGTGGCATGTCACTGTTGTTCCAAGGACTCGCACAATTGTTTAAGAATGGTATCAAGTTCCTGTTCTCACAAATTCCTGTCATGTTTAAGAATATCTTGGGTGGTTTAGGTAACCTGATTAAGTTGGGTGTGCTTGCCTTACCTGATGTTTTGAACCCATTGCACGGACTTTTGATGGGAACCATGTTCCTTGGTGGATTGATTCCAGCAGTCGTTTCACTTCTCGGCTTGCCGTTTACCTTGTTCATCAAGCCGGTTCTTGATCTCATTAATAACCATGTGGTTCCAATCGCTGCCTTCTTTGGTTTGAGCTTGCTCAATACCTTATTGAATCCAATTACTTCTATCTTTGGATTCTTCAAGTCAGTCTTTGATACCATTAAGACTCAAAATAAATTGAACGGCATATTGAAAAATATTGCCAACTTCGTTAACACTGGTGTAAAGGGATTACAGATGTTGTGGCTGATTGGTCTTTCATTAGGCTCATTAGTATCGCACCTGATTACTGGAACAGTGGCTCTCTTGACTCACTTGATTACAAGTCACATCGGAAAGCTGTTGCTTAACTTAGCTGGATTACTATTCGTAGTAATCGGCAGTAATCCACTTAACGCCATTGGTTCGTTTGTTTCTAACGTAAAGAAGATGTGGAACGCAGGTCAGATAGTTCCAAAGGTCATTAAAGGCCTGATTCAGGGACTTATGAAGATCGGTTCAACCTTTACCTTCTTTATTCGCGGAATCAAACACTTGGGTGATTTACTTACCGGCTTCGCTATCGTACCAGGAGCACTTGGTGTCCTTGGATTCTTACGACAAGTTAACCAGCAAGTTGTCGTTGCCCCTCTTCAATGGTTGAATCATAATATTGTGTTACCGCTGATAGCTAATGGTCTCACTGGCTTAGGCTTAGCACTTCTTGCACCACTGGCATTCTTACCTACCTTGTTGTTGTCATTGCCTGGTAACAGGCTTGGCCGCTTGCTTCTCACATTGCCAATCGCACTTTTGGGCAACAGTCTTGTTCAATGGTTGCCGGCAATCGCCCTTAACGGTTTGGGAAGCTTGTTCAATGGTGGTAAATCATTCCTGCAAAATCTCCTTAAGACATTTGCCTTATCAGGAATTGTTGGTTTGATTACCCGCGAATTAAGCAAGGCATTTGGTAAGTTAGTCACATTTGGCTTGTTGATTCCAAACATGATCTTTGGCAACAACCCATTTAGCACTATTCATTCACTGATTAAGAACCTCGTGTTCCTCAAAGTGTTTGATACGGTTGTACCACTGATTGTCGCTGGTCTCTTACAGGCTGTCATGACAGTTAACTCATTTAAGAAGTTGCTTGGAAATGTCGTAACAGGCGTCAAGAGCTTCTTCAAGAATGGTTTGTTGTTCGCTGTCACTGCACCAATTTGGCTCATTTCAAATGGGTTAAATCAACTTGGTAAAGGCATTTCCAACTTGTTTGGAAAGGTCGCCGGCTTCTTCTTGAAGCTTGGTTTATTACCACTTCGAGTTCTTTCATTCAATGGTGTTCCTGAGTTTATCGGCAATATAATTGCTGGATTGGGTAAGGCATTCACTTATCCACTTGCAATTCTTAACGTCCTTAACCTCACCATTCCTGGTTGGCTTTTGGGTCGATTGTTGACTCACTTGGTTGATCTTGGAAGTCTCGTAAAGATCGTTTCAGGATTTATTCCTGGAATTGGTTCAATGTTATTTGCACCAATTACCATCATCTTTAATCTTGGTAAACAGATTCTGTCAGGCTTGTTCAACTTAGGTCTGAAAGGAATTCTCGATGGCCTCAACACAAACGCTGTCAACCTGGTTAACGCAATTGAGTTTGCTATTTCAACTGTCAATGATGCACTCACGAGTGGTCTGAAGCAGATGATCATGAACTTGATCGGCGTTATCACATTTGGAATCACGATGGTTGGATTATCACTCTTAGGACGCTTAATCCCAACCGTTAAAGTTCCAGCATGGCTTGATAACCTGTTGAAGACAATTGGTCAAATCGCCAAAACTGTTCTTGTATTCAACATCGGCGTATTAGCCGGGTATTACCTGAATAAGAAGATCTTGGTTCCAATGATTAAGCTTTTGGGATTACCAGTTTTGCTGGCAGGGTTACTACCGTTTATCGGTATCGGATTGCTTAATAACGGATTGAAGAAGCTCGGAAATGTTTTGAAGGACTTCTTACTTCCATTGTTCGGTGGTCTGCTAGGATCATTACCAGTATTACTTGGTCTATTGCCAATTATTGGATTAGGATTACTCAACAACGGCATCAAGCAGCTTGGAAATAACTTGAAGAGCTTCTTGCTTCCATTGTTCGGCAGCCTACTAGGATCATTACCAGTATTACTTGGTCTATTACCAATCATTGGATTAGGATTGCTCAACAACGGTATCAAGCAGCTCGGAAATAACTTGATGAGTTTCTTGCTTCCATTGTTTGGCAGCCTACTTGGATCATTACCAGTATTACTTGGTTTATTACCAATCATCGGTATTGGATTGCTTAATAACGGTATTAAGCAGCTTGGAAATAACTTGAAGAGCTTCTTGCTTCCATTGTTCGGCAGCCTACTAGGATCATTACCAGTATTACTTGGTCTATTACCAATCATTGGATTGGGATTACTTAACAACGGTATCAAGCAGCTCGGAAATAACTTGATGAGTTTCTTGCTTCCATTGTTCGGTGGTCTGCTTGGATCCTTGCTTGGTCGCTTGTTGAATCAGAACAATAACAATAACTTTAACATCAATATTAACGTCAATGGTTTACCATTGTTGTTAGCATTGACACCTCTAATGAGTACTTTAACCATTCTCGGAAATGCTGCAGCTGCCCCAATTAAATTGTTAACATCAATCTTGCCAGGATTGATTCAAACATTATTTGGCGGTAATAAGATTATTATCTTACAAATCTTGATTCCAATTAT
This sequence comes from Lentilactobacillus kefiri, assembly GCF_007989105.1. Classification (GTDB taxonomy): domain Bacteria; phylum Bacillota; class Bacilli; order Lactobacillales; family Lactobacillaceae; genus Lentilactobacillus; species Lentilactobacillus kefiri. Next base: position 20,127 of record NZ_BJVK01000022.1, read on the forward strand.
CATTCCTTTGATAATTCCAATATTGTTGGTTGCACTTCTTCCGGTTGTTTTGCCAATCATCTTGGTCGCTTTACTTCCGGTAATCCTACCAATCTTGATTCCGATTCTGCTAATAATGCCAGTCATTGTTCTTGGATTGCCAGTCCTTGTCGCATTGATTGCATTATTACCAGTCATCATTGGCATTCCATTAATCCTGCCACTCCTGTTACCGGTATTGATTCCAATCATCGGCGCAGCTGGCTTGATCAGATTCGTTACATCATCGTTTGGTGGTACCGTGAATACTCAAGTCACAAACAGTAAACCATCAGAACCCGCTGGAACATCAGGTCAACCTAATGTTTCTGTGAACGTTCCGGGCTTACCAAGTACTTCTGGAAATTCAAATAACGAAGGAACCAGCCAGGTCCCTTCAACAGGTAATAATGTTGGAGGGAACCGCCAATTCCCTTCAACCACACCAAATCATAATGGCAACGCACCCCGTGGCAATGTCACTAACGGAAACGGTCATAACACTGAAAGTTCCGTCAATAGTCAGTCGCAAGTTTCTGGAATAACGAACGGGATGACGACGCCAAAGTCAACCGTCTCAGTTCCAGATTCAATGACTGATATGAATGGACTGAAGTCTCAAAAGGAATTGCCTCAAACAAATGAGAACCATGCCAATCAACTATTGATCGCAGTATTAGGATTGATTCTAATGTTGCTTGATGTTCTTGGTTATGTATGGATTGCTCGACGTCGTAAGTTTTCAGTAGATTAGTTGTTAATTAATTTGAATGGAAACTTGCGATGTAATCCTAGGGATGGCAACCACCGGTTTAACCGGGGGTTGTTTTCCCGTATCTAGGTTAATTACCCAAAATGGGGTACATTAAGGTATACTAATTGACTGATAAGGATTGCGTTCGGGGTTTCTGTTGGGGGGAACGAACATGTTTCAAAATATTACTATGAAGCAATCAATCTATCACGCATTTATTCAAGTGATGGAACAAAATATGACTACAGCGCATGCTAGCGGCCGACTTTCTGATGGCCGGGAATTTTTAAAGCTTGTGAGCGTTACTCAAGTTACCAAAGCCGCACACATCAACCGTCGGACTTTTTACACGTACTTCCATGACATTTATGATCTATTTGATCATTTGGAAGATTACTACGTTTCTGGTTTGAGCCAATCATTCCATGGTTGGGAAGATCAGGACGATTCGATGAAGGCGGTTATTCAATCAATCGGTGATGCGGTTGATTATATGAGTGAAAATCGGCGGGGAATTAAGCTCGTTTCGACCATTGATACGTTGGTATTTCCCAATTTGATTCAAAAGGAAATTACCGATGCCATCAATGTGACTGGCGGACTCTTTAACCGAGGCAAACTCGGGGCAGATCCAACCAAAGATCGGGAATGGAATCTGAATTACACGATTATCTTTCTGACCAGTGGATTTGCGTGGGTCTGCTACCACTGGATGTTGCACCCGGATGATTTCCCTAAAGATAAGCTCAAAGAAGAGTTCGCATCAACCTTCATGGGCGCCTACAAGTTGATTCAGAGTGATCAATTATTGACCTCGGATCAGATGCAGGCATACTTTAGAGAGCATTCAACGGTCCATGCAAAAGTTGACGCTGAGTCGCACTGTGATTCACAAATTTCTTAAGCAGATTGTTTCATGAACTGAAGAAGAGTCAGACAAAATTTGATATTTTGCCTGGCTCTTTTTTGCTTTGGAAAATTTATTTTGGTGTGCCAAACATTTACCGACTTTTTACAAATCCTTTGCTTGTAATTTACGTGCCCCAAGTACACTAAAGGTGAATCGAAAGTGGTTATCAGGGACTATCTAGAAGGATGGTGTGAATATGTCAACAATGTTATACGAAATCAAGCATACTCCCAAGTTGGGCTGGGAGATATCCATTGTGGTTTTGCTGATACTTGTTGTTCTGATAAGCATATCATAGAAATAATTTCACCTTGGGAGGATTAACATGGGACGTAGACATAGTAATGCAATTTTGAAAACGGTTCTGAAGAGTGCCTTTATTTTGACGCTGACCGGAGCCGCTGTTTTAGGTTCACAGAGTAACGGTATTAAGGCAAACGCTAAATCGGATACCAGTATATCAAGTGAATTAAATCCAGCACCGGCATCATATGGATACTTTGTTGATCAGTATAAACAAAACATTAAGACCAATGACACACCTGAAACCAATCCGGCAATCGCGTTATTTAACAATACCTTCTTGAAGTATTGGGATGCACCAGACGGAACTAAGACTAATACCGCAGTGCTACAGGAAAACTTGGATAAATCAATTCAGATTTCCAATGGTGCTTCACAAGCAGAAATTGACCGATCATATTTAACTGATCGACGAGACCTTCGTTACAACTTGATTAGCGGTCTTGGACAATACGCACCGGCATTTATCAAAGACGCTGACGCCCAAACTGATTTCAACGCCGTTCCCGATGCACCGCTTCCAGCAGATTCACCATACAGCTCAATGCAATGGGCTGATGAGAATTCGACACTTGGTTCCGCTGTTAAATTAGTGGACATTGCTGAAGATTCAGCATGGTCCGGAACTGGAACCCCAAAGGCTTACATCAAGTTCACCCGACCATATCGTCAAAGCAGTCAGGTTAAGGTTAACCCATATCTAGTCAATGTTATGGCTGCCGCTAAAGCTACCGACTACGACTTCCCAAGTGGTCATACGACTGCTGCATTTGAGATTGGTGAAACATTAGCTTACTTATTCCCAGAACGTTACCAACAATTAATCACCCGTTCTTCAGAAGTTGGTTATGACCGAGTTCTTGCCGGCCGTCACTCACCACTCGCTGTTATGGGTGGCCGTGTCATCGGTACTGCAATGACTGCCGCAACATTGAACGATCCTGATAACAAGCAGTTAATCAGTCAAGCATATCAAGATACTCAAAAAGATTTGGCAAATGCTGAAGATAAATCAGCTCAAGATTCATTCAGCGATTACCAAACCAACCTTAAAAATTACACTTATCGTTTGACCTACGGCTTCTCTCCAATCGGTGACACTACCAAGCCAATGGTTGTTCCAAAGGGTGCTGAAGTTCTTCTTAAGACCCGTTTACCATACTTGAATGACACTCAACGCCGTGAAGTTCTCTTCACCACCGGATTGCCATCAGGATATCCAATGACTGATGATACTGAAGGATGGGGCCGTTTGAACCTCTTCAAGGCTGCTAATGGATTTGGCGAATTCTTGAACGATACCACCGTTAATATGGATGCCTCAAAGGGTGGTTTCAACGCTGTCGATACTTGGAAGAACAATATTTCCGGTAACGGTGGTTTGACCAAGGAAGGTACCGGATCATTGAGCTTGCTTGGCAATAATTCATACAAAGGCGGCACAACTGTTAAAGGTGGTACTTTGGTAGCTGAAAACGACAGTGCATTGGGTCACGGCAGCTTCAAGCTGAGTGATGGTAAATTGACATTGTCTGCCAAGAACGTGGTTGTGAAGGGCAACTACACTCAAAGCAAACAAGGAACTTTGAATGTGAATGCAAATGATAAAGTTTCAGTTTCCGGAACTGCCAAGCTTGGTGGTAAGTTGGTTATCAAGAATGTCAAAGGCCTCAAGTCAGGAGTTGTCATTCTCAAGTCCAACAAGCTTTCTGGTAAATTTGCCCACCATGCATTACCAAAAGGTTGGCACTTGGATTACACCAAGCACAGCGTAAAATTAGTTAAATAATAAAAACTAGTTGACATTGCGCCGTAAATAGATTAATATTTGTGTCAATTAGAAACATTAGAATTTGCTAAGACAAGGAAAGTAGTCTCTTAGAACTTTTTCAGGGAGAATCGGGTAAGTGAGAACGATTCAAAAGCCTAAGTGATGAAAGTAACCTTCGAGCGACAAATGCGAGCGAGTCTGCGAGTGTTTGTTGGGAGCGCCCATTACAGCGCCAGTGTATCGCCAAAGCTTATTTGGCCGTACATGGCGAGTCGATAGTTGTGAGGCTGTCGAGAATTTGGGTGGTAACACGTGTAAACGTCCCTTGAGATCGTCAAGATCTTGAGGGACGTTTTTTGTTTGCAATTAAGGAGGTCTTAAAATGAGAACATTGTTAAATCAAAGTAAGTCAGGCGGCATTAGCCGAGTCACGAATTATCAATTTAAATATTTAAGTCATCAATTATCGAATTTGAATTATAAGGAGTGCACAATATGGAAAATACATCAAAAAAATTATCATTTAAACATTATCTGATCATTGCTTCTATGCTTTTTGGAATGTTCTTTGGCGCTGGGAACTTGATTTTCCCAATTCACTTGGGACAACTTGCCGGCTCCCATTGGATTACCGCTGGAATCGGCTTTCTGCTAACCGGAACGTTATTACCCTTACTTGCAATTATTGCGATTGCCGTTACCCACAGTAATGGGATTTATGACCTTGCTAAACCAATCGGCAAACGTTACGCAACCTTCTTCATGGTAATGGTTTGTGCGACTCTTGGACCATTATTTGCAACTCCTCGGACAGCGACAACACCATTTCAAATCGGCTTTGCCAGCCATCTGAGCGCATCACAACAACCAATGTGGTTATTCATTTATTCACTGATCTTCTTTGGAATTACTTATTGGGCTTCACGTAAGCCAACCGGGATTATTAATTCAATTGGTAAAATATTGAACCCGACATTTTTAGCTTTATTAGCCATTATTTTCGCATTTGCTTTCATGAGTCCAATTAGTTCAGCTTCAAAAGCACCGATTACCGATGCCGCTTATCAAAATGGATCAATCCTTAACGGTTTCCTTCAAGGCTATAACACAATGGATTGTATTGCCGGTCTGCTCTTTGGAATTGCAATCGTTACAGCCATTAAGAGCCTGGGAGCTACAAGCGCCAAAGAGATTTCAATGACTACCATGAAATCCGGCGCTCTTGGAATCGGACTTGAGGCCATTATCTATATTGCCTTGATCTGGTTGGGCGCAACCACTCTTGGCAGCTTCAAGTTATCAATTGATGGTGGGATTGCCTTTAATCAAATTGCCAACCATTTCATGGGCATTACCGGTGAAATCTTCCTGGCGATGATGGCTACTTTGACTTGCCTGACAACCGCCGTTGGCCTTTCAACATCATTTTCTGAAGCTTTACACGAAAAATTCCCTTCAATTTCATACCGTACATGGTTGATGATCGCAACCGGCTTGTCATTTGGAATTGCCAACTTTGGTCTTGATACCATCATTTCATGGTCAACCCCAATGCTGATGTTCCTGTATCCACTGGCTATCACGTTGATTATTCTTTCAATCGCCTCACCATTGTTCAATCACGATCGTCGAGTATATATCTGGACCACGATTTTCACCATCATTCCAGCAATTCTTGATGCAATCGCAGCTGCGCCAACAATTATTTCCAAGTCAGCTTTCGCAACCACAATCCTTAAATTAGACGATTTTCTTCCAGGTGCTTCACTTGGGATGGACTGGTTGCTTCCAGCTGCCATCGGATTAATCATTGGTTTGGCAATTCACTTTATCAGCGCAATGATCGGCTCCAGAGCAGCTGAGATCCAAAAAGACTAAGCTGATTTCACTCAACACATATTCACATAGAATCATAAACACATATAATAGAAGTTAAGCACATAAGTTTTTAGAAAGGAGGCCACTGCATGTCCTTTATCGGTGCACTTTGTCTTTTGCTGGTATTGACAACCTTGGCCGGGCACTTCGCAAATCGGATTGGCATTCCGTCGGTTATTGGTCAAATATTAGTGGGAATCCTGGTGGGCCCAGCGATGTTGGGCTGGATTCACCTTGATCACATGATCGATTTATTCTCCCAAATCGGGGTTATCATCCTGATGTTTATTGGTGGTCTTGAAAGCAACCTTAAGCTGTTGCGAAAATACTTGCGGCCGGCAATTATTGTTGCCATCATTGGGGTTATTTTCCCCGTTTTAATGATTGGCGGTGCCTGCTGGGCGTTTTCGTTCTCACCTATGGAAGCCATCTTTATTGGGGTGGTATTCAGTGCAACTTCGGTTTCAATTTCCGTTGAAGTGCTGCGTGACTACAAGGCTTTGGATACCAAGGAAGGTGCAACCATATTAGGGGCTGCCGTAGCCGATGATATTATTGGCGTTATCCTGTTGTCCATCATGATTAGTGTCATGGGAACTCAGGGAGTTAATACAAGTGGCTCATCGACAAATTTGGCATTGATCTCGATTGAACAAATTGCATTCTTTGGAATGGCTTATTTGATGGTCAAATGGATTGTGCCGTACCTGATGCGAATTGGCGAGCGATTGCTGATGGCCTCCAGTGTCACCATTACTTCAATGGTTATCTGCCTAGGGATGGCTTACATCGCCGATGCAGTTGGCCTGAGTGGAGCGGTTGGCGCATTCTTCGCAGGAATCGCGGTTGCTCATACGCCGTATCGGGAAACAATCGAAAACCACATGGAACCAATTGGCTACGCCGTGTTTGTGCCAATGTTCTTTGTAAGTATCGGGCTCAACATGTCGTTTGCCCATATCGGTGACTCGTTGCTGTTCGTTGGGACTTTAACAGTGCTTGCCTGCTTGAGTAAGTTGTTCGGATGTGGAATTGGTGCCCTGGTAAATGGGTTCGATCTTAACAGCAGTTATATGATCGGCTCGGGGATGATTTCTCGAGGTGAGATGGGCTTAATTACCGCTCAAATCGGATTTTCGTCAGGACTTCTGTCCGACTCCTACTATTCAGATTTGATTTTAGTGATTATTTTATCAACCTTGATTGCGCCATTCTTGTTGAAAAACGCGATTCACCTTTTGCCTTCGAATGACAAAGCTGATTTGTCAGTGGGGGTTGAAGATGGGGTAACCAATAATAGTCATTCATAAAAATAAAAAAAGCTGGGCAATTTTGCCCAGCTTTTTTGCGTCCAATATTAAATTAGAGAACTTTCTTTTCGGTGTAGCGTTGTTCCAGATCGTTGAAGTTATAGTCTTTAATATGTTGAATATCGTCTTTGCCGTTGAAAAAGGCGGTATAACTGCGAGACAACATCAAGTTCAACTGGCTGTTTTCACCAAATTGAACCATGATAACGGGGATGTTGGCTTCATGAGCAGAGCCAATTTCAAAGACTGTACCGGAATCGGGTTCGGTTAAGCCGTCTTCAAGCTGATAATCCAAAATGGCAACTACAACGTCGGCTTTATGTACTTGGCGCATGTCGGATGCAAAGACGGCATCCTGCCATTTGAAGCTGCCGAATGGTTCTGATTCGAATTGGTGGTCTTGAGGGATGAAAATACCGTCAGCGTCGATTGTTGGGTTTTGCTTTAACAAGCTGACGACCTGGTTGATTCGGTCCTTTTGACCGTCACTGAAGAATGGTGAAGCTAGATAGACTTTGTTTTTGTTGGTTGGCATGATATGATTCCTCCTTAATTTTAACTACATTGTACATGAAAAGTCCTGCAAAAGTCATAAAGTTTAAAAGACATCCTCATTTTGCACGTTTTATCATAAGTAAAGGGGTTTATTCCAAATCCATTAGAATTGCGTCAATAGCATAGTAATCATATAATTAAGGTAAACATGACATAATGCGTGTTGATTTATGGGGGGATTTTAACGTGGATAAACTAAATAGTAGTAATTATCAAAGATTTAAAAAAATGGTTCTGGCGATCATTGTTGGAACTGTTATTCTGATACTGGGAGCTTTTGCTTTCAACAATAAGGCATCTGCGGCTGATCAGGCTACTTTATCAAGTCCATTTAGTATGACTGATAGCATCAATTCTAGTAAGGATTATAAATATACTAGTCAGGAAGCAATTCATTTTTCATTTGATTTAATGAAAGGTGAACGAATTCAGAAGAATGATCAAATTATCATCAATGTTGACAAAGACGGAACTGGAACTCCGGGTTTTAATCTGAGCTCTCTTCAGATTAATTCAATTTCATCGAATAATTTCTTTACGGTTACCACGGATGGTTCCTCTAGTCCAGCCAAAGTTATTATTACTGCAACTAAAGATGTTGATTACTCAACTCTTGCCCAAGCGGGAATCTCATTGTACGCTAAGCCGTCAAAGAGTACTGCGAATACAGACAAAGAAGCTACTTACCATGTTTCAATTGACTACAAGCGAGGAAATCAGACTGCGAACATATTAGCAGATAAATCCTTTAACGTAGACAACAGTTCTTCCTCTGGAGGGGGTGTTGTCACTAAAATAAGTCAGCAAATATTTGGTGGCTTATCTGGGCTACCGGTTCCCACAGAAAAACTTAAATTAAATGGTGAGAATCGTTTCGACGTTAATTATTATGCCGATTTTAACAATGATACTTCCGTTAATAAAGGACTTTTGTACTGGTATACAAGAAATGCCTTTGTTGCTTGGGCTGAGATAACTCTACCTGATGCGAAAGATGTTCCCAAATCACTGACATGGACTTTATCTACGGATCCGTCAAATCTTCCTTTTTACACACCAATGATGAAGGTTTATAAAACAGGTGACAATGATCACCCAACATCCGAGTGGAGCGTTGTTAATAGCACCCCTAACAAGGTTACTTTTAAAGCCACAAATCTTTCAAAATTCCATTCCTGATTACCACTAATAAGGTCACAGATGTTTCAAAAGTGACATCAACTGTTAAGGATAACAGCACTGATCCAGTGAAGATCGATCCATATACTGCCAATCTGTTTTATAACAGTACAATTGCTGCGGGTTTTATCCCAATTCTAACTGTCCAAGATAAAATAGTTACATCAGACGAAGCTCGACAAATGCTTTTCAACGGTAAAACGCTGAAAGATGACAATGACATTTTGAAACAATTTGCCACGGTTACCGATAACAACGCAGACTCCAGTAAGTTGCATGGTCAGAATACGCTACACTTTGGTGTTGGTTATAATAAAAACACTGCATTTTCCTATAATGGTTTTAAGGATGGTCAAACATATGATATTCCGATCTATGCGGAGAACGATGCTGGTTCAACCAATACCCAGACAGCAAAACTGACTATTAAAGATCCAACACCAGAGCTAAAGAATATAGCGGCCGAATTTGTAGATGTTGATGGGAAAACCTCATTCCCCAACAATAACTTCACCATAAAGCCTACTTCAACTACAAAGCTGAATGATGTTTGGAATCTCAACAAAATTCTGACATTTGGTACAATTCCATCAGGGTATCATTTGGCAACAACCAGCGAACTTAAGTCAGGTCAAACTCAACCAACTATTACATGGGGATCAACTAAGTCGCCAGTTAAGATTTATGTTAAGAAGACTACAAGTCCAACGCCGAACCCAACTCCAAACCCCGCACCGAATCCGACTCCAACGCCAACACCTACACCGACGCCCACACCAACTCCTGACCCAGGAGAGGGTGGCAACGTTGCTCAAAAGGGGACCGTTGTTTATGCTTTGAAGAAGATTTATTTGTATAAGAACACAACCTTCAGTAAGCATGAACGTCGAGCTGGATATGTTTCCAAGCCACGGGTTTACCGACCAATGTTTGTTGTAACTGGTTATGGTCATTCTGCTAACGGTCGTTTGCGTTATCAGGTTCGCGATGTTAACCATCTGACCAAGAACCATGGCAATAGCGGATATATCACCGCTCAATGGGCATACGTTCGTCCTGTCTATTATCAGACGATGCACGCTTCTGTGACCGTGATTAATCCTCGTGGTGTCAATGCATATATGTACAAGAACCTCACTGCAAAGACCCGCAATTACAAGCAGGGAACGGTTCTGAATGTTACTAAGATTGTAAAGCATAACCTAACAACCAGATTTGTTTTGGCAAACGGTCAATACATTACCGCAAACCGGAAACTGGTAACTATGGACAATCAAAATCAGCCCAAGTACATTAAGGTTAAGAAGCCAATTTATCGATATAAAGATGTCAACTTGAGTAAGCGTAACAAGCACGCTCACTTCAAGAAAGGCACGAAGATTCGTGTTAAGAATTATGATTTCTCACATGCAAACAGCGTGACAAATCATGGTGCTCTCAGGTATCACGTTGCCGGTGGTTATATTACTGGTAATCCAAAGTACGTGAAAGTTATTAAATAGCCTGAATCCAAAAATGGAATTCCACCTCGGAATTCCATTTTTGTTTTACAATAAAAGATAGCAAGTACAGATGGGAGTTGGAGCAATGATTGAACATGTTCAAGGTGCGGCAGGTGAACGATTAAATGAAATAGCTCGCATCTGGTTGGCAGGCAATTTAGACGCCCACTCTTTTATTGATCCAGATTATTGGAAACATTACTTTGACGTCGTTAAACACGACATTGCTAAGTCAGAGTTGTTCATATTTGAGGAAAATGGGCATGTTCAGGGATTTATGGGAATGGATGGCCACTACATTGCCGGCTTATTTGTTGCCAAAGGTCATCGTGACCAGGGCATCGGTTCCCAATTGATGGATGCGGCAAAGCAGAACCATTCAGAGCTAACATTGTCAGTCTACGAAAAGAACGCCCACGCGTACACGTTTTATCGAAAGCGTGGATTTAAAGAGTTTCAACATCGAGCAGATCGAGTTACCGGTGAGTTTGCGATTAATATGAGGTGGAAAAGGAGGGGTCGATAATGGCAGATAGTAAAGTCCAACCACGGATGGGAAATACAGGTTTTATCATCTTTCTGGCGCTTTTGAGTGCCTTTGTCCCACTCTCAACCGATTTGTATTTACCTGCACTTCCTGAAATGACGAAGTTTTTTGCGGTTCCCGAAATTGTGATGAATCTGACGCTCATTTTGTTCTTTGTGTTTTACTCAATCGCCACTTTGTTTTGGGGACCACTGAGTGATCGTTATGGTCGCCGGCCAATTCTACTGATTGGATTGACGCTCTACATGTTAGCCAGTATCCTGTGTGGAATTGCCGTCAATGCGTATGAAATTATCATCTTTAGAGTTCTGCAGGCCATCGGTGGTGGGGTTGCAACAACTGTTGCGACTGCCGTTATCAAAGATGTCTTCGTTGGCCGCAAACAGGAAACCACGTTAGCGATTGTTCAGTCCATGGTTGTAATTTCACCAGCAATTGCGCCGGTGATTGGGTCCCTATTACTAACCTTTATTTCATGGCGGGGGATCTTCTTTGCCCAGGCACTCTTGGGGTTATCCGTCATTTACGGATCAATCATATTTAAAGAAACCCATCAAGCGGAAACTGGCAACACCAGTATTCTCAAATCTTTCGGCCGCTTGGGATCGTTACTCCTAAACCCAGGTTTTTCCGCCTTACTGATAACATTCTCACTGATGTCGATTGTCTCGCTCTCCTACATCTCATCCTCTTCATACATTTTTCAAGACACCTTTCACTTGAGCAGCCGAATGTTCAGCTTATTCTTCTCGTTCAACGCGATTGGCATGCTGCTGGGACCGTTGGTTTATATTCCGCTATCGAAGTATAACGACCGGTTTAAGATAGTTTATACATCCTTTGGTATCTCAATCGTTGCCGGAATCTTAGTATTGATATTTGGGCAAATGAGTCCAATTGCATTCGCGTTGACCCAGTTTCCAGCAACCCTTGCCAGCAGTGCGGTTCGGCCACCAGGAACTTATCTGATATTGAAACAGGAAGAAAACGACAATGGTTCAGCTTCCGCTTTGTATAGTGCCGGTGGAACGATCTTTGGCAGTCTCGGAATGGTAATTGTATCACTTGCCGAAGCAACGCCCATTGCCGCAATTGCGTGGATCAACATTATTATCGGTGCCAGTTGTGCAATATTACTGTTTGCATCTCTGACAGTGTTGAAGAAGAAAATTATTGTTTAAACAAAAAGGGCAGCCCATCAAGGCTGTCCTTTAATCTTGTGTTGAGTTATTTTAATACTTTAACGGTTGCTGTCTTATTACCAAATACGATTTGACTGATTTGATCAGAGTTCATATCCAACGATTTGGCGGCGTTCTTTGGGGTTGAAGTTAATTTCAGATTCATACCCTTTTTCAACTTTTTCAAAGTGGCTTTACTAAGCTTAAATGTAAAGTTTCCGTTTGAGTTTGCGTTAGCGTTCTTTAGTGTTGATCCCTTGGTATTCTTTAGAACCAATGACGCACCGGTTGAAGTCTTACCGGAAACCTTATTCTTCTTCAAATAGAACTTGTTGACCTTCAAAGTGTTCTTAGGGAGCTTTTGTAGTTCGGCACCTTTATCGATCGTGTAAAGAATTGTCTTATCGGTAACGTTTGAAGGGAAGTAGAATTGACCATTCTTATAGGTTACTTTCATTGTGGCTTCGTTGCCCCAGTTCACAAACCCTGGAACGGTGTAGTTTTTTTCGGATGAAAGCCATTCTGGAATTGACATTCCAGAGCTGACAACCAATACATTTCCACCAGTCTTTTCGGCTTTTTGTGCGATGGAAGTCAATTCAGTGTTCATTCGGTTGATGACTTGAGTTGAGCTCTCAGCCTTTAATGATTCGGGAAGTGAAGGATCACTGTACTTACCAAAATCGACCGTTTCTGCGGCATGATAGGCATCCTGCAATGCTGGCCAGAAGTTTTTACCAAGTGCCTGTTGAGCCTTGCTGAAGTCTTGTGGGCCTGAGTAAGTGCCGGCTGGTCGTAGTAATGGCATCGTGACTTTGTTGACGTCATCGTACTTTTGCCCTTCAAAGCTACCGTAACCACCTTCACGTAAATTGGATGTCCAGTTTACTTTGAGGTTGCCGTTGCCGGATGACTGAAGAGCATAAGTTGCTGTTCGGAATGTCCGCATATTGTCAGCGGAATAGGCGGCTTTGAACTTTAATCCATACAAGCCATAACCTAATTGATGAGCGACATAAACACCGGTGTCGGTTAAAGGACTGTCTGCCCAACCTTGACCCCGGCCGTTGACGTTAAACATCGTCTGCCCATGACGGGTTAAGTAGATATTGACAGTTTTGGCGGAAACATTTTGCGATGATGTTCCCACACCGATACTTAAAGCCCCAGCAAATAATAGCGCAAACCAAAAACTCGATTTCTTCATGTGAACCCCTCCTAAAGTATGAACAAATATGCCTAAATTTTATCATTAAACCGTTGTAAATGGTACCAATATTTCAAAATATTTTTAGAATGTTCGGCTGGTGATTTGCTATGATAATAAGTGTGGAGGTATTCTATGAAAAAAATCGTAAAAGGACTATTATTCATTCTTTCAGGCTTAATTGTGGTGGTTGCAGCCTATGTGGCGTACGTTTACTTAACGTACCACCGGACTCCGGACAATGTGAAGTTGGAACCGGAAAATCACAATACAAGGATACTGCAGACAAATCGGCCATACAAAGCGATGACTTTTAATATTGGATACGCAGCTTATCCTGACAACTATTCGTTCTTTATGGATGGCGGCAAATACTCACGGGCTTTCAGCAAGCAATCGGTTCTCGATGACCTGACGGGTATTCATCACGCAGTTGCTGAGGAAGATCCAACCTTGATGTTTTTCCAAGAAGTGGATACTGATGGTGACCGTTCTTTTCACGTGAATGAAGTTCAATGGTTGCAGCGTAAAATGGCTGGATATTCCAGTGCCTATGCGCAGAATTATGATTCGGCATATTTGTTTTACCCGTTGACTCGGCCGATTGGAAAAGCCAAGTCAGGACTGCTGACCCTTGCCAAAGCTAAAATAACCGATAGCACACGTTATCAGCTTCCGATCGACACTGACTTTAATAAGTTCATGGATCTGGATCGGGCAATTTCAGTGACCCATATTCCGGTTAATAATGGCAAACAGCTGGCAGTGATTAATTTGCACATGTCGGCATTTACAAAGAATGCCAAAGTTCGAAAAGCGCAAATTCAAAAGTTGTTCTCTAAAATGAAAATTGAGCGGCAAGCCGGTAATTATGTGATGGTCGCCGGTGATTACAATCATGACATGTTGGGGAATAGTCCTGAAGTGTTTAAGACGACGAGTAAGCGCAGAAATTGGACCCATCCGTTCCCGGCAGACCAGTTGCCAAAGGGATTCCGAATTGCCAAGCAGGGTCTTGCTCAAGCCGAGGTTCCCTCGGTCAGGGCTAACGGAACGTCTTATCATCCTGGCAAGACTTATACCTCATTGATTGATGGATTCCTGCTTTCGGATAACATCCAGGTCAATCGCGTTCATGTTAAGAGTTTAGGATTCAAGAATTCAGATCACAATCCTGAGATACTGGAATTTGAATTGAAATAAGCGACGTGCTCTTGGAATGGGGGGCGTTGTGCCATAATTAAGTATGAGAACGTACTTGAATTTTGAAACTGATTTATTGGGGGAAGTTATCATGAGTGGTCATTTTTATCTTGGCGATTTTATCTTTTCAGTTATTACGTACGCAATTGTCATTGCGATAGCTGTTGCGATTGTTTATTTTGGCATTAAAATTTATAAGTCGTTTATGAAGCATGATCAATAAGCAGTAAATAATCGGACGTCTACTAATGTGGGCGTTCTTTTTTGTACATTTATTTACTGCTTACGATCAGCTATGGACTAATCCCAGTTTGGGACTTAGCGATGCTGCCCCTTAATCACGACATTTTGGCTCATCCGTCTCACTTTTTGAGCAGCGTGATCCGAGTTAATTTGGTTAACAATTCGAGATTCACTTGTCCGGTAGTGCTGATCCTCATCTTTTTGAGCGGTGTGAACTTCGAAGCTATGGTAAATAACCTGTTGATCGTTAATTTCAAACCAGTTTGGGGTCAGTTGCTTTTCCTGACTGGTGATCTTTTTGTCCGGCCAAACCAAATAGCGGACGATGTTATTTGCTTGAGAAAGTTCGACCTGCCAACCCAAACTAACATCTGAAACCTCTTGCCAACGCTGAATATTGACGTGGTTAATTGCATAGTAAATAATGCCAGCGTATTGAATTTTGCGGTTCTTTTTAAAAGTCGCAATTGAAAGCGGCTGGTATTTTTGAGTTTTCGACTGCCGGGGCTGATCAATTTGTTGCGTGGAGTTGCGGGTCTGGTTTGCAGTAACCAGCACTAAGCCAATGAGTCCAATCATAACGAAAGGTAATATGATGACGATAAGTCGTTTATACAATCAGAGACCCTCCTCGATACGATTAGTTGAAAGTTCTTAAAACTTTCAACTAATTATTATACCGCCAAAATTATTATTACATGCTAATCATGGGGTCAGTGGGACATCCACTGCGATAGCTGTTGCGATTATTTGTTTGGAATTAAAATTTATAAGCCGTTTATGAAGCATGCTCAGTAAAAATTGGATGTAAGCTAGTTCCTAAGACAACTTTTAAGAGAAGGTATGACAGGTTTTGAAAGTCGACCAAGAACATTGTTTAGCTTCTACAGCTCAAAATACTTGTTAATTGTGATTCACAACTTAATTTATCAAAGAGATTGAAATGTTTTTCAAGAGTTGTATTATTAAGACGTTAACATTTCATAACTTAACAAGAAAGTGAACGAGGGGATTATATATGATGAACATAAATCTAAGAAAATTATTTTTATGTATTTTAAGTTCAATGGCAGTTGTTTTATTTTTAACATCGGGGGCTGTTAGTGCCAGTACAAAAACATACCGTGATCATCATGATAATGCAGTTGTGACTGTACATAAAAGAGCTGGCAAGGTAACTTCAGTAGTTTATCAGCTTAAGCATGCGAACAAGTATAAGAAACGTTATCAAAAACGGTCAAGATTCTATACTAAAGTGTCCGTGATTAATTCTAAGACAGCCAAATTGATTCGCAAAAATTATAAAGGAACCGTCACCTTTAACGATAAGATGAGGTATTATGGACATTTATATGCGAGTGAGCAAACAACTCCTATTAAAGGGATGACTGGTGATGCAACTGATGCGATCTTTATGAACGTTGCATATTATGGAAAAAATCCTCAAAAGTATCACAATGCGCTACTTTCTTTTGGTTATTGGTGGAATACAATGGATGATACTCCAAAAGGTAATCCCGAAGGCAATGTGATTGTCTTCAAAAATGGTCGGGTTTCTTTTTCAGATGATTTGTATAGTAAATTGCCTGACTA
>NZ_BJVK01000023.1 GCF_007989105.1 Lentilactobacillus kefiri
TGATTTATTAACCTAACTTGTTGTAGTATTCAACAATAAGTGATTCGTCAATATCAGCGTCAAGTTCTTCACGTTGTGGAAGACGAACTAATGATCCTTCAAGCTTGTCTGCATCGAAGCTGACGTATTGTGGACGACCCACAACGGCTTCAACAGCATCCTTGATAACTTGGAGGTCTTTTGACTTCTCACGAACGGAGATTACTTGACCAGGTTGTACTTCATATGATGGAATATCAACACGTTTGCCATCAACAGTGATGTGACCATGGTTTACTAATTGACGAGCTTGACGACGAGTAGTAGCCAAACCTAAACGGTAAACCATGTTATCCAAACGCTCTTCAAGTAAGATCATGAAGTTAACACCATGTTTACCTTCACGGATTTTACCAGCACGAACGAACAAGTTACTGAATTGACGTTCAGTAAGTCCGTACATGTAACGAAGCTTTTGCTTTTCGTGTAATTGTAAACCATATTCTGAAAGTTTTGAACGACGGCCTTGACCGTGATCACCAGGAGCATAAGGACGACGTGAAAGTTCTTTACCAGTACCTGATAAAGAGATACCCAAACGACGTGAAATTCTCCAACTTGGACCTGTATATCTTGACATAAGTAATCCTCCAATATTTTTTTGGAGTAAAATAAGCCATTGCAGACTTAGTATTCGTGCATGTTGCTTTGCTCTTTCGCTCAAGCAGCCGATTGAGTTACTTGCAGAACCAATTAAATGGCAACAACATGTTGACGAGCTTACCGTCTACTGCTGCGTTATTTTACACAAACACCATTGTATAAAGAATCCTACACTAAGTCAACATGTTTGACGAAGATATCCGCAAACTGGTTAAGATTTTTTTCGTCTTCCTCTGAAAAGCGGTCCAAAATAGGTGAATCAATATCCAATACACCGATTGCTTTGCCATCTTTAAATAATGGAACAACAATTTCAGACTTGGAGTTTGCATCACAGGCAATGTGGCCGGCAAACTGATGAACGTCTGCCACTCGAAGTGAGTGCTTTTCCTTGAGGGCCGTCCCACAGACACCGTCGCCATTCTTAATGTGCATGCAGGCAACATTTCCTTGGAAGGGGCCAAGGATCAGTTCATCTTTATCGGCAACGTAGCGGTAAAAGCCGACCCAATTGATATCTTCCAAACTGATATTTAGCAAGGCTGCGGCATTGGCCATGTTTGAAATCAAATCGGTTTCATTGGTTAGCAGGGCATCGAGTTGTTGATTGACAAGATTTGTAACGTTTTGCATAATTGTTTTCCTCACTTCAAAAATAATATGGTGAAAGCTATCTACTATGATATAATTCAACTTAGAGCACATTAATTGGCTATTCATACATATTAAATTGTTTTGGGCAATTTTACTACAATAATGTACCATTTTATATCTTTATTTCTGAAGGATGGGATCGAATGCTTACTTTGTTGATTGGAATCATTGTATTGGTTGGGGCGGGTTACCTTGGGTTTGTTTTCTATCAAAGACGAACTATCAAGATGGCAACCGATGTTTATGAAAATAAACGGGATTTAAATAAAATTCCGTTGGATGATGAGTTTGCGCTTGCTAAGAAAATGAACTTAACGGGTGAATCTCACAAAAAGTATGATCAATTGTATAACAAGTACCAACAATACAAGAATCAGATGCTGCCAAATATTGATGAGGGGATTTCGGCAGTCAAAGAAGACGGTAAGGGAATTAACTTCCTAAAGACCAGAAACGATTGGGAAAGTGCCAACAAGGCCATTTCCGATGCTGATTCAACGTTGAAGGAAATTCAGGCCGGCTTGGCGCAACTCTATGATTTGAACAAGCAGCACAAGTTGGCCCTTGAAGAGCTTGAAAAGAAATATAAGCGACTTCGAGAAGATATTTTGAATAAGAATCAATCATTTGGTCCCAGCATTGATAATTTGGAAAAAATGCTTTCCGATATTGAAGGAACTTTTGATGAGTTTACTCAGCTAACCAAGAGTGGGGATCCTAACAGTGCCGAAGAAGTATTGAGCGATCTGAATTCTTCAACTGATAAGTTGGAATCATACATGACCAGAATTCCCAAACTCTATCAAATGCTCTCAAAAGAATTTGTTGAGCAGGTGGCAGAAATTGAGTCTGGTTATAAAGAACTGAAAGCAAAACAATATAACTTCCCCAATGATAAGTTTAACGAGAATATTAAAGGGGTTCGTGATCAGCTCAAAGTTAATACCAACAAGCTGAAAACGCTGGAAGTCGACTCGGTTGAAAAAGCAACCAAGAACATCGCCGACCGAATTGATGACATGTACGATGCCATTGATAAAGAATACAAAGCTCGTCCCGAAGTTGAGAAGAACACGAAGGTCATTGGTGAGTACATTGAACACGTTCGTAAGCAAAACAGTGACCTGCAGTTACGGCTTGAAACCCTCAGCAAAGGTTATGTTTTGAACCATCAAGAAATCGAAAACAATCATCAATACGATCAACAAATTTCAACCATTGAAAAGAAATATTCAGATGCCGTTAATGCCATGCAAAATGGGAAGGCCGTCTTTTCCAGCATCAACGCCGATCAAAAGCAGATGATGAAGACTTTGGGACAGATTGAATCCGAACAAAAAGACTTGTTCCAGTCAACTGTCAAAATTCCTCAAGAGGAGCAGGCTGCTCGAAATGCATTGGCCAAGTTTGATTTGGAGATGCGAAACAAGAAACGCCGCATTGATAATCATAATTTGCCGGGATTATCGGACGATTACCAAGATGCATTCTCCGCGTTTATTCGTGAGATTAATCATTTGGACGATGCCATGAATCAACCACAAATTGATGTTGATGACATTTCCAAGCAACTGATTATCATTCAATCTGACATGGATACTTTGGAAGAAAAGACCGATCAGCTGATTGACGACGCAACGTTGGCAGAGCAGACGATTCAATATGCCAATCGGTTTATCGGCAGCGATTCGGAGATTGCTGCTGCCAGCAAGACCGCTCAAATGTATTTTGATCAGAAGTATGATTATGAACAAAGTTTGAGTATTATTTCCAAAGCATTGGAAAAGCAATCATCAGGGATGTTTACCAAAATCAAAGATGATTATTTCAGTGCCAAGAAACGATTAAAACCCGGAAAAGCACAAGAAGATAACCAATAAGTAGATTCATCAGACGAGGCTGAAATCACAAATTTCAGTTTCGCCTTTTGTTTTCCTAATGGTAAGCCCAGGTCCAAATTGCTTGTTACGTAGCGCTGTTGGGTGTATCATCATGGGAGTTATATTTGTTGGAGTCGAACCAATAAATTTAGAGAAGAAGGTTTCAAATGATTTATTTTGATAATAGTGCCACCACAAAAGTATTACCGGAAGTTCTTGACACTTATAATAAAGTGAGTGAGCAGATTTGGGGGAATCCCTCAAGTCTGCATAATTTTGGTGAACAGGCATTTAATTTGCTGGAACAATCCAGAAAGCAGATTGCCGATTTATTGAAAGTTCAACCAGATGAAATTTACTTTACAAGTGGCGGAACCGAAGGCGACAACTGGGTCATTAAAGGCACCGCAATTGAAAAGCGGGCTTTTGGCAAACATTTGATTACGACTTCTGTTGAACACGCAGCTGTCCGTAACTCATTTGAACAGCTGGAGCAACTAGGGTATGAAGTCACATATTTACCTGTCGATGATGAAGGCCGAATCTCAATTGCCGACTTAAAAGCAGCCATCCGTCCGGATACAACTTTAGTTTCAATCATGGCAGTTAATAATGAAATTGGGACTATCCAACCAATTCAGGAAGCTGCTGAGTTGTTAAAGAACTATCCAAAGATTCATTTCCATATTGATGCGGTTCAGGGTCTCGGAAAAGGGATTCAGGATCAAATTTTCAATGACCGAACCGATTTTGCTGCTTTCTCAGGGCATAAATTCCACGCACCTCGAGGGACTGGCTTTATTTACGGTCGCCGCGGCCGTCGAATTGCGCCATTAATGAATGGTGGCGGTCAGGAAAAGAATCAGCGTTCAGGAACCGAAAATCTGCCGGGAATCGCGGCAATGGCCAAAGCAATCCGTTTGGTTCTTGAAAAAGAACCGAGCGCTGTTGAGACTGAACGCCAAATCAAGCAATTGATTATGGATCACATCAGCAAATTTGATAAAGTGACAATTTTCTCTAAGAACGATGACACGTTTGCCCCACACATTCTGTGCTTTGCAATTCAGGGTGTTCGTGGCGAGACCGTTGTTCACGCATTTGAGAAATATGGCATCTATATTTCAACAACCAGTGCCTGCTCATCAAAGGATCACACCGAATCGGGAACCCTTAATGCAATGAAAGTTCCTGAAAATATTGCTACCAGTGCCGTTCGAATTTCACTTGGAGATCACAATACACTTGATGAAGCCAAACAATTCGTAAAAGTATTTGATCAGTTGTATGAAGAATTTGACAAATTAAGTTAGGAGCAACTATGCATTATACAGAAATTATGGTTCGTTATGGCGAGCTGTCCACAAAGGGCAAGAACAAAAAAGATTTTATTAAGCAGCTTGGAAAAAATGTCCGGGCTGTTTTGCACCCATTTCCCAAACTGGAAGTAAAGGCGCAAAGAGATCGGCTTCATGTGGCCTTGAATGGTGAAGATGACACCAAAGTCATTGATACCTTAAAAGGTGTTTTTGGTATCGAAAACTTTTATCCATCTGTTCAACTTGATAAAGACATGGACGTCATCAAAAAGACGGCCTTGGAAATGGTTAAGGAACAGTATCATGACGGCATGACTTTTAAGATCAATACCCGTCGTCAGGATAAGCATTTTGAATATGATACCAATCAAATTAACAATATGTTGGGGGACTACATTCTTGAAAACGTTGACGGCATTACCGTTGATGTTAAGAAACCCGATATCTCAATCCGGGTAGAAATCCGGATGAACGGTGCGTTTCTTTCTTCCGAAAAGATTCACGGTGCCGGCGGCCTTCCCGTTGGAACCGGTGGTCGAGCTACAATGATGCTTTCGGGTGGAATTGATTCACCAGTTGCCACTTATTTGGCAATGAAGCGTGGCGTTAAAATTGACATGATTCATTTTTACAGTCCACCATATACTGGTGAGCAAGCTTTAAATAAGGCTAAGCAGCTGACATCTGTTTTGGGTAAGTATTCAGGCAATATCCAATTTATTCAAGTGCCATTTACCGAAATTCAGGAAACCATCAAAGAAAAGGTTCCTGAAGGGTATTTGATGACTATTCAACGCCGAATGATGCTGAGAATTGCCGCTCAAATCACCAAGAACCGTCATTGTGACGGTGTCTTTACCGGTGAAGCATTGGGACAGGTAGCATCACAGACTTTGGAAAGCATGATGGCAATTAACGATGTCACCACATTGCCGGTTTTACGGCCGTTGGTTTCGATGGATAAGACGGAGATCATCAAGATTTCCGAAAAGATTAACACTTACGACCTTTCAATCCTGCCATTTGAGGATTGCTGTACAATCTTTACACCGCCGGCACCAAAGACGCGTCCAAGTTTGGAAAAATCACGCAAGTTTGAGAAGTATATTGATGTTGAAGGTCTTATGAAAAAAGCCATCGACAATATCAAAATTACCAATATCAAGCCAGGCGAAGAATTCCTGAACCAAGATCAAGATGTCTTTGCCGAATTACTTTAATCTTTTGATACTTGCGCATTTGGCCAGTTTAGGCTACATTATGTATAAAGTAGTTACACCAAGGGAGTGCTTTTATGGAAATCACTATCAATGGTAAAGAAGAGAGTATGTTTGGCAACCCGCCAGAAGTTGGCGAACAATTGCCAAAGTTTAAGCTTGAAGATGCAGATGGCAACAAAGTAAAAACTGCTGATATTATTGGCCGAATTACTTTGCTCTCCACTGTGCCTGATATTGACACGCCGGTTTGTTCTGTTGAAACCCGGAAGTTTAACCAGGAAGCTGACAAGTTTCCCGACGTCCGTTTTTTAACCGTATCCAACAACACGGTTGAACAGCAAAAAAATTGGTGTGCCGCTCAAGGCGTTGCCAATTTGCAGATGCTGTCCGACGAGAACCTGTCATTAGGCTATGCAATGAAGCTTTATTTGCCTAACTTCGGTGCTTTGGCACGGACGATCTTCATTGTTGACGCAACCGGAAAGATCATTTATCGCCAAGTCGTTTCCGAAATTACCAATGAACCGGATTACGATGATGCGTTAAATGCTTTGAAAAAAGTTGCCAAGCGTGTTGACGATTAAGCAAAACTTGGTTAAGATTAAAATTAAATTAAAGCTTCGAGCAAGAGAGTAACCAGTGGTTTGATTTCAGAAAGAAAATCATTGCTGTGAGATTTTTATCAGCTGCTGTGTAAAAGTAACTTGTGAGCTTCTCGTTCGAATTTGAGAGCGGGTCGGTTTATCAGACCGTTACTATGATATTTAAGTGGGGCTTTTATAGCCCAATTTAGGTGGTACCGCGAGCACTTCGTCCTAATTACAGGATGAAGTGTTTTTTTGTTACATAAAATCGTTTTAAACTTTGAAAGGGGCGACGTCATGTCAGACAAGAAACAGGAAATGTCAACGAAATATGATCCAACTGCTGTTGAAAATGGCAGATATAACGAATGGCTTGAAGAAGGGGTATTTAAACCCAGTGGGGATAAAAAAGCAAAGCCGTTTTCAATTGTTTTGCCACCGCCAAATGTTACTGGGAAACTGCATTTAGGTCATGCTTGGGATACAACGCTTCAAGATATGATTATCAGACGGAAGAGAATGCAGGGATATGATACATTATGGCTTCCAGGAATGGATCATGCCGGAATCGCAACTCAAGCCAAAGTTGAGGCTAAACTCCGTAAACAGGGGATTTCCCGTTATGATTTAGGCCGTGAAAAGTTTGTTGAAAAAGTCTGGGAATGGAAAGATGATTTTGCCCGGACAATCAAAGAACAGTGGGCTAAGCTTGGCTTGTCACTTGATTACAGCCGTGAGCGGTTTACCTTGGACAAAGGTTTGTCCAAAGCCGTTCGTCGAGTCTTTGTCAGCCTTTACAACAAGGGCTTGATTTATCGTGGCGAATACATTATCAACTGGGATCCTCAGGCACGAACTGCTTTATCTGATATCGAAGTTATCCATAAAGACGATAAAGGGGCCTTTTATCACGTTAAGTACCCATTTACCGATGGCACCAAGTTTAACGGTAAAGACTACATTGAGATTGCCACTACCCGTCCTGAAACGATGATGGGTGATACTGCCGTTGCCGTTAACCCTTCAGATGAACGATACAAAGATATCGTTGGTAAAAAAGTCTTGGTTCCACTTGCCAATCGTGAAGTGCCAATCATTGCCGATCAATATGTTGATCCTGACTTTGGAACTGGAATGGTGAAAATCACCCCAGCCCATGATCCTAATGACTTTAAAGTTGGTAACCGTCATGATTTGAAGCGGATCAATACCATGAACGAAGATGCTTCAATGAACGAAAATGCCGGTAAATACGAAGGCATGGACCGTTTTGATGCTCGAAAAGCAATGGTTAAGGATCTTCAAGACCAGGGCTTCATGCTCTCAATTGACCCAATTGTCCATTCAGTTGGTCATTCAGAACGGACCGGGGTTCAAGTTGAAGCCCGATTGTCAACTCAGTGGTTTGTTAAGATGAAGCCACTTGCTGAACAGGCAATCAAGAACCAGGATACTGACGACAAAGTTAACTTCTTCCCAGAACGGTTTGAAGGCACTTTTGAACAGTGGATGGACAACGTTCATGATTGGGTTATTTCACGTCAGTTGTGGTGGGGCCACCAAATCCCTGCTTGGTACAACAAGAAGACCGGTGAAACCTATGTCGGCATGGAAGCTCCTAAAGATGCTGAAAATTGGGATCAGGATCCGGATGTTTTGGATACATGGTTTTCATCAGCTCTTTGGCCATTTTCAACGATGGGCTGGCCTGAAGATACTGAAGACTTTAAGCGATACTTCCCAACCGATACCTTGGTAACCGGTTATGATATTATCTTCTTCTGGGTTTCAAGAATGATTTTCCAAAGCTTGGAATTCACTAAGCGACGACCATTTAAAGATGTCTTATTGCATGGATTAATCCGTGATTCACAAGGCCGTAAGATGTCCAAGTCCCTTGGTAACGGAATTGATCCAATGGACGTGATTGACAAATACGGTGCTGATGCACTTCGCTGGTTCCTTTCAATTGGTGGAACCCCAGGCCAAGATCTGAAGTTTAGCTACGACAAGATGGATTCTGCATGGAACTTCATCAACAAGATTTGGAACGCCAGCCGTTATGTTATCATGAATTTGGACGGCATCGACAAGCCTGAATTACCAGACAAGTCTGAGTGGCAATTATCCGACAAATGGATTTTGAGTCGCTTAAACGCTACCGTCAACCACGTTTCCGATTTGTTTGAAAAGTACAACTTTGGTGAAGCTGACCGTTACTTGTACGATTTCATCTGGAATGATTTCTGTGACTGGTATATTGAAATGAGTAAGGAAGCTCTCAACAGTGATGATGAGAAGCTTAAGAAGAATACCCAAAATATCCTGGCATATGTTTTGGATCAAACATTGCGTTTACTTCAACCAATAATGCCATTTGTGACCGAATATATTTGGCAGATGATGCCACATGACGGCAAGTCATTGGTTACTGCCGCATATCCAGTTGATCATAAAGAATTGGATGATCCAACTTCCGAACATCAAATGAAGTCTTTGATTGATTTGATTAAGGCTGTTAGAAATATTCGAAATGAAGCGAATGCGCCACTTTCTTCTCCAATCGATATGTTAATTCAAACGGATAACGCAACTCTCAAAGGTATCTTTGAGTCTAACCGCGAATACATCGATCGTTTCTGCCATACTCAGAAATTGGAAATCGGTAAAGATATTGAGGCCCCTAAGCTTTCAATGTCAGCTGTGATTACGGATGCAACGGTTTTTGTCCCACTTGCTGAATTAGTTGACTTAAAAGACGAATTAGCACGGGTACAAAAGGACGTTGACAAATTCGAATCAGAGGTTGCCCGTTCAGATAAGAAGTTGGCTAACAAACGCTTTGTCGACAACGCACCGGATGCGGTTGTCGAAGAAGAAAAGGAAAAGCAGGCTGATTACCAATCCAAGCTGGAAGCAGCTAAAGAACGACTTTCACAGATTTCAAGTGAGATGTAAAAATGAATTGATTGTGAGCTAATAATTTCAAAAAACGTGGGACAAAATGCAGTTTCCTGATGATTCCAGGAATCCAAGCCGCATTTTACCCACGTTTTTTAAGGAGAAAAAAATGATTAACACTTATGATGAAGCACTTAACTTTATTCATGGCCGGACAAAGTTCAAGAAAATTCCAACTCTGAAGCGTATGCGCCGATTTTTAGATGAGCTGGGGGCACCGGATAAAAAGATTAACGCGATTCACATTGCCGGCACTAATGGTAAGGGATCCACTTTGGCATTTTTGAGAAATATTTTTCAGGCTGAAGGGAAAACGGTTGGTAGTTTTACCTCACCGTTTTTAATCAAATTTAACGAGCGGATCAGTGTTAACGGTGTCGGTATTTCAGATGCCGAAATTCTTCGACTGACACAAGAACTTTACCCAACCATTGCAAAACTGGACGCTGAACTGCCTGAAGGCGGCCCAACGGAATTTGAGATTGTAACCGCAATGATGTTTAAATACTTTTCAGAGGGGCATGCTGACATTGTCCTGATCGAAGTTGGTTTGGGTGGCCTTTACGATTCGACGAATGTTATCATGCCAAAAGTGTCGGTCATTACCTCAATTGGCTGGGATCACATGCATATTTTGGGAGATACCCTGCCAAAGATTGCTTTTCAAAAAGCCGGTATTATTAAGAAGGGGGTTCCTGTAGTTGTTGGTGGTGTTGACCCCGATCCTTTGCAAGTGATTATCCGACAAGCTCAAAAGATGCAGAGCCCGATTCAGATATTGGGCAAGGACTTTGACGTCAAGGATAATGGTGAAAAGAACTGGTCGCAGTATTTTGACTTTTCTTCCGGTGATTTTCATTTAGACCAAGTGCAGACGTCCTTGATTGGCGATTATCAAACGCATAACGCAGCTTTGGCGATTCAAGCATACATTGAGTACGAAAGCCTTCATCAGCGCAAGGCAGACCCTAAAATCGTCAAAAAGGGCATTGAGTCAACTCGTTGGGCCGGCCGATTTGAAAGAGTTTCGTCAAATCCGACAATTGTCTTGGACGGTGCCCACAACATTTCCGCTGTGAACCTAATTGTCCAGACATTGGAGAACGATTTCTCAAAGGGCCATGTTTATATCCTAATGGGGATTTTGGCTGATAAGCAGGCGGATAAGATGGTTGACAAGATTGCCACTGTCCCAAATGCATCGATCGTTCTTACCCAATTTGCGGGTCCTGGCAAACGGGCTGCGGCCAATCCTGAAAAGCTTGAACACAAACTGGAAACCCATCCGAAAAATGTTTCGGCAATTGATGATTGGCATGAAGCCATTACGGAAATCAAGCGGAAACTGACCGCCGACGATATGCTATTAATTACTGGATCGTTATATTTTATATCGGATGTTCGGAAATATTTAAAACAACCTGATCACAATTTAAAATAACTATTAAATCGGCTTACGTTTCACTTGATTTTATTTATTTTTGAACGCGTTATGATATACTTGTTTCGTTAAACAATAATAAATAAATCTAAAAAAATCGAAAAAATAAGTTGATAGACAACGAAGGGATGGATAACGTGTTTGGATTTGGGGAAAAAAACATAGGAATTGATCTTGGTACCGCCAATACGATCGTTTACGTAGAAGGCAAAGGAATTGTTCTTCGTGAACCTTCAGTGGTTGCTAAGAGTACTAAAAGCGGTGAGGTGATTGCCGTTGGAGCCGAGGCTCGGGCCATGATTGGCCGGACACCAGCAAGTATTCAAGCTGTACGACCAATGAAAGACGGTGTTATCGCAGATTACGATACCACTGTTGCAATGATGAAATACTTTATTCAAAAGGCACTTGGCCACTCATCTGGTAAGCCTTATGTAATGGTTTGTGTTCCAACTGGGATTACCGCTGTTGAAAAGCGGGCAGTCATCGATGCAACTCGAGTTGCCGGTGCCCGTGATGCCTATGTTATTGAAGAACCATTTGCAGCTGCCATTGGTGCCGGTCTTCCAGTGATGGATCCAACCGGTAGTATGGTTGTAGATATTGGTGGTGGGACAACTGATGTTGCCACCATCTCTTTGGGTGGAATTGTTTCCAGCCGTTCAGTTCGAATGGCCGGCGACAAGTTGAACGAATCAATCGCCCAATATGTTCGTCAAAAGTATAACCTGTTGATTGGTGAACGGACATCCGAACAGCTGAAAATTGATATTGGCTCAGCATCTGCTGATGCCGCCAAAGAAATTAAAGCAGTTCCTGTTCGTGGCCGTGATTTGGTTACCGGTCTGCCAACAACTGTCGAAATCAGTGGTACCGATGTTAATAAAGCTATCAACGAATCAGTGATGGCAATTATCGCAACAATTAAGGAAACGCTTGAAGAAACTTCTCCAGAAATTGCTGCCGATGTGATTGATCATGGGATTGTCTTAACTGGTGGTGGTGCTCTGCTCAGAAACATTACAGACGTCATTGCCGAAGCAACCCAAGTACCTGTTTCAATTGCTTCAGATCCACTGGATTGTGTTGCCATTGGTACTGGAGAATCATTAAAGAGCATCAATGTTATGAAAAAGAAACAATAATCAATTAATTGTTGATTATTGAATAACGAATGGAGGCAATTATGCAAAAATTTTTCTCCAGTCGAAAGCTTGTAATTGTCGTAGTATGTTTGATCGTTAGTTTTGGGTTAATGTCACTATCTGTTGCCATTCGAGACAAACGGAACACACCACCGTTGGTACAACAATTTGGAAACGATATTGTTGGATTTGCCGACCGAATTGTAGCAGCCCCGATGAATGGTATTCATCACGGGTTTGTTTCGACTAAGAATCTTTTGAACACTTACCAGGAAAATGCTCGGCTTAAGTCAAAAGTTGATCAACTGACCCAAACACAGGTTAAGGATCAAGTTTTAACCCGAGAGAACAAACAACTAAAGCGTCAATTAAACGTTGGAAGTACTTTGACCGGATACGAAAAGATTAACGCGGCCGTTATTACTCGGACACCTTCAACATGGGCAAGCCAGATTATTATCAATAAGGGTCAGGCTTCTGGAATTAAGAAGAATATGCCTGTGATTGCAGGTCCCGGATTAATAGGGACAGTTGCTGAGGTTAATAAAACCAATAGTAAAGTTGTATTGATTTCAAATACTGCCGAGAATTCGAACCGTTTTGCGATTCAAGTTCTCGGAGACAACTCAAAAGTTGTTAACGGAATTATCACCTCATACGATTCAGCTACCAACCGAATTGTAATGGGCAATATTACATCCAAGGCCAAGCTGTCTGTTGGCAACCGAGTTACCACAAGTGGACTGGGCGGCGTGATTCCGAAGGGAATTTATGTCGGTAAAGTTTCCAAGGTTGCACAGGATGATTATGGTCTTGCCAAAAAAGTATATATTAAACCAGCTGCTAATCTGAACGACATCGAAGTTGTTTCAGTAGCCGTTAGAGATTGATTGGAGGGACAACTAGGTGAAACGAAAAGTTCCTATTGCAATATATTTTGTTATCGGTCAATTCATTGCGTTCTTTCTTGATGGATCTCTGAGCCAAATTTTATCAGGTGTTCTGTTCAAATATCCCAATTCAATGGTTCCATATTTGACGGTTCTCTGGTTGATCTTGGCAGCGTTCTTTGGCAACGTTAAGAAATTGCATCTCTATACTTGGGCAGCAATTATTGGGTTTATATTTGATATGTACTACACCGGTTTGTTTGGTGTTTATGTTTTTATTTTTCCGTTAGTTGTTTATTTATGTCAAATGGTATACCAAATTTTGCCACCAAACTTCATGAGTGGCTTTTTGGTGTATTTTTTAGGAATCACAGTCTTAGTTAGCCTTGGGTATATGGCCAATGCGTTTATTGGGGAAACCGATTCATCAATTGCACAGTTTTTAGTTAATACATTGGCACCTACACTAGCACTCAATCTGGTTTTGCTGGCAATTGTTTACTTTCCGGTTGAGACACTATATAGGACTCACAGGCAATAAAAAGGAGAGTAGACAATGCACGATGCAGCCGTTTTGAAAGGCACCAAGGATGGTTATGAAATCATCTTAGACGAAAATGCCAATCGTAAAGACATTTTTGCCTCGCTTAGAAAGCTTTTGGATAGTTTAAAGACCCAGACCGCTTCTACAAACCCACAAACAATCGCTTTTGATATTTATACCGGGATGCGATTGTGGCCGGCAGCCGATCGGTCTGAACTCGAAAAGATCTTTTCGGACTATTCATATTTCACTGTTCACAAGATAACCTCCGATGTCATCACCAAGGAAGAGTCTAAGCGAATCCTTGAGCAGTCCAGTGTCCATATCATTGATAAAGTGATTCGCAATGGCCAGGAAGAACACGTTCAAGGTGATGTCCTATTCTTAGGAACCGTTCATGAAGGTGGAAAGTTATTTGTCGGCGGCAATATCTTCGTTCTGGGGAATATCGAAGGGATTGTTCAGGCTGGAGCCCCGGATTTGGAAGATAAAATGATTATTGGGGATGTACATAATGCTCAACAGGTTCGAATTGGTGAGCAGTTTGAAATTCTGGCTGATACAAATCGGGAAATGAACAGCGGCACAGTTATTTATGTGAATGACCTGCACGTTTTGGATTATGGAAAAGTTGAGGATCTTAAACAAATTAATCCCAAGTTTTACAATCAGATAGGAGGAGTCATCAATGGGTAAGGCTTACGTTATAACATCAGGTAAAGGGGGAGTTGGTAAGACAACTTCTTCAGCTAATATCGGAACGGCATTAGCCATGATGGGCAAAAAGGTGTGTCTCTTGGATCTTGATATCGGCCTCCGGAACTTGGATGTTGTGCTGGGACTCGACAATCGGATTATGTATGACATCGTCGATGTTGCCAACGGCCGGGCTAAACTGAGCCAAGCTCTTGTTAAAGATAAGCGTTTTGATGACTTGCTTTACTTGCTTCCAGCTGCCCAAAATACCGATAAAACAGCTTTAAATGAAGATCAGGTCCGAGAAATTGTTGATGATTTAAAACCTGACTTTGATTTTATTTTGATTGATTGCCCAGCTGGAATCGAACAAGGATTTATGAATGCGATTGCTGGTGCCGACAGTGCCATTATCGTTACAACTCCTGAAATTTCCGCTGTTCGGGATGCCGATCGGGTTGTTGGATTGCTTGAACAACATCCTCTACAGGAACAGCCACATTTGATTATCAACCGAATTCGTCAACATATGATGAAGGACGGTTCAGTTATGGATGTCGATGAAATTACCCACCATCTTGGCGTTGAATTATTAGGAATTGTCTTTGATGACGATGCAGTCATTACAACTTCCAACAATGGTGAGCCGGTGGTTCTCCAAGCCGAGAATCCAGCTGGTCAGGGATATTGTGACATTGCCCGCAGACTAGTTGGAGAGTCAGTTCCTTTGATGGAAATTAAGGATGAAGAAAAGCTTTCATTCTGGCAAAAGATCGGTCATTGGTTCCACAAAGGATAAAAGTCCTTGACGGGAAACCAAATTACGATTATTATAAATTTAACTTAATTAAAGATTTTAAAGACGTTGATCAGAACCGATCAGCATTTCAAATTACAGAGAGCCCATCAAGGTGGAAGTTGGGTATTTGATTGTTGGTCGTCACATCTGTGAGTCATTTTTCTGAATGTTTAGTAGGAAAAAGCGGTAAGCACGTTATTGCTGAAGTTTAGTATTATTTGATATTAAACCCATTGAGGCTTTTCACATGAGTGGAAGGTAAATCTGAGGTGGAACCGCGAAAAATTCGTCCTCTTAAGTCAATTATGGCTTAAGAGGATTTTTTGTTTTCGTGAAATAATCCTAAACTTCGTAAGGCAGCAAGTGTGAACTTGTTACAAATTGAGGTGGAACCGCGAAAACCATCGTCCTCTTGAGTAAATCGAATACTCAAGGGGATTTTTTTATGGAGGGATGTCAAATGATTCAATATATTCAAGAAATTTTACCAGCACTATTATCTGGAACCAAAATGACTTTATCAATTTTCTTTTGGACTTTGATTTGTTCAATTCCACTGGGAGCTTTGATCGGGTTAGGACTGATTCAGAGGTTCAAGCCGTTAACCTGGCTGTTGAACTTTTACGTATGGATCATGCGTGGAACACCATTATTACTGCAATTAATTTTCGTCTTTTATGGTTTACCAATTATTCATATTGTTTTCCAACGTTATGATGCAGCCTTGTTTGCTTTCATTTTGAATTACACCGCTTATTTCGGGGAAATCTTCAGAGGTGGATTCCAATCAGTTCCCAAAGGACAATTTGAAAGTGCAAAGGTTCTTCGACTCACTTATAGTCAAACAATTCGTAAGATTGTGATCCCACAAGTTTTCAAAATTGTGCTTCCATCAATTGGAAATGAAGTCATCAATTTGGTGAAGGATTCATCATTGGTTTACGTCATTGGATTGGGCGACTTGTTGAGAGCCGGAAATGTTGCAACTGCCAGAGATGTGACGCTGCTGCCATTGATTTTAGTTGGTATCATTTATCTCGCGTTGACGGCGGTTTGCACGATTGTGTTGAAGCTGATTGAAAAACGTGAAAATGTTTGGCGATAGGAGGGGATTAGCATGCTGGAAATTAAAAATTTAACTAAACGGTTTGGCGATCGAACAATTATTGATAATCTGACAATGACGGTCAAAGATAACGAGATCATGGCAATTGTTGGTCCTTCCGGAGCCGGAAAGACAACTTTGCTTCGATGTATCACCGGCCTGGAATCAGTCAATAAAGGTGAGTTCTTCTGGAATGGCAATCAATTTGATCCAACCAATACCACTCAAAAAGACACAATCATCGGAGTTGTTTTCCAGGATTACCAACTGTTTCCTAATTTGACAGTGCTTGGAAATATAACTCTGGCACCAACAATGGTTAAAAAAGAACCAATGGCTGACGTTAAAAAATATGCTCGTGAATTATTAAGCCGGTTGGGACTTGAAGGCAAGGAAAACTTGTATCCTTATCAGCTCTCCGGAGGCCAAAAGCAACGGGTTGCGATCGTTCGTGCATTGGCCATGCAGCCTAAGATCCTTTGTTATGATGAACCAACTTCAGCATTGGATCCAGCGTTGAGAGATGAAGTTGCCCAAATCATTTTGGATCTTAAGAAACAGGAAATGACCCAAATCGTTGTCACTCATGATATGGATTTTGCAAAGAATGTTGCCAATGAAATTCAGCAGGTTAAACAAATTCAGTAGGAGGGGTAAAATGTTGAAATCATTTAAAAGATTATTACTGGTTACCAGTCTCCTTCTGATTACGTTGGGCTTGTCCGGATGTGGGGTTCGATATGTTAGCCGACAAGGTTCACAAGAAAATCCGGATACTTGGTCAACTGTCTCCAAACAGAAAAAAATTGTTGTCGGCTTGGATGACAGCTTTGTTCCGATGGGATTTCAAACTAAGAGCGGTAAAATTGTTGGTTATGATGTTGATGTGGCCAAAGCGGTTTTCAAGCAATATGGGATTAAAGTTGACTTTCAGCCAATTGATTGGTCAATGAATGTGACTGAGTTGCGAAATGGAACCATTGATTTAATTTGGAATGGATTCTCAATTAATCCTCAACGGGCCAAAAAGATTACATTCAGTGAACCTTACCTGATTAATGATCAAGTTTTGGTATCCAAGAAAAACCAGCACATTAAGAGCTTCGCTGATATGAAGGGTAAGGTTGCCGGCGTGCAAAGCGGATCCGCTGGAGCCATGGACATTGATAATCAACCGAAGCTGCTCAAGGATAAGATTAAAGGTCACCAACCAATTCTGTACGATACATTTACCGATGCGTTCATTGATTTGAACGCCAACCGAATTCAGGGATTGCTGATCGATAGTATTTATGCAGGATATTACCTCAAACACCAGCCAAATGAATCCAGTTTTACTTCGACACCAAGTGAATTTCCAAAAGAAGAATATGCCGTTGGAATGCGTAAAGGTGATACTGTTTTAAAGAAAAAGATTGACCAGGGATTAAACCGACTTGCCAAAAACGGTGAGCTCCACAAGATTAATATGAAATGGTTTGGGACTGACCGTGGCAGTCCATTAATGAAAAATGCAAAGTAGTTGACCCATACAAACTTCCAATTATGATTGGGAGTTTTTTGTTTGTCATTAACAGGCAATTGACTTTATCGTTTAATTCTCTATTTTTCCTTATAATTCGCGGTTTGTATTGAGATTTTAATGTTTTTATTTTATTATGAAATTTGTGACTAATTGAGGAGGAAACTCAGTGAAATACGAGATTGCAAAAGGAATTGGCCTAACGACGATTCCAACAACTAAATTTAAAAATAGTAAGATCATCATTAACTTTACGTTTCGGGCTCATCATGAGAACTATGCCAAGCTGGCTTTGTTGGCTGAACTTCTTGAAAACTGTTCCGCAAAGTATGACAGTGAATTACTTGTGTCCCGTCAACTTTCAAAAATGTATGGTGCAAGTTTTGGTGTAACGGTCCTTCGTTATGGAAATCAACATACATTGCAAGTTTCAATAACCTTTCCCAACGATAAATATCTTCCTCCCAAGAGTGAATTGACTTCCGAAATTTTGGATTTTCTGCGGGAAATGATTGAAGACCCATTTGTCGATGGCGACCAGTTTAACCTAGCCTATTTTCGAATTCACCAAAACAACATGGTGAATTATTTGGACTCAATTCAGGATAACAAAGGATTCTTCTCAACCTTGCAACTTCAAAAGTTGTATTATTCAAACGATCAGGATCATGGCAGCTTCTTGATGGGAACTCCCAAAGAAACGAAGGCCATTACCTCTCCAAAGCTGTATGAGTTTTATGGCCAAGTCCTTTCCCAATCAAAGATTTCGATTTTGGTCGGCGGCGATCTTGATGAAAACGTTGTGGTTAACGGATTTAAAAAATTCCGATCATTCGTTGACCGGACACCGGATACTTTTGATTTGAAAGTAGTCCCAGACAACGTTGAAAAGGTTCAACGGGGAACTAAAAATATTGCCGGCTCCCAATCGGTTTTAAGCATTGCTTATCGTTTGCCGATTTATTTTGGGGATGCCCAATACTTTCCAGCCGTCATCTTTAATCAGTTGTTTGGTGGATCAAGCAGATCCTTGCTGTTTACAAATGTCCGTGAAAAAAACAGTATGGCTTACGATATTCACAGCAGTTACAATTCCCTGGTTGGAATGGCCAGTGTTCAAGCCGGAATTGATTACAAGAACGAAGAGCGGGTAACGGAAATGGTCGCAGAGCAGTTAAAACAAATGATTGACGGTCACTATTCCGATGAACTATTGGAAGGCGTCAAACAAGCGCTGATCAATCAGCATCGCTCCGAAGCCGATCATCTCAGCGCCCTTATTGAAAAGCAGTACGTTCAGCAGATCATGGGCTTTAGCCTAAGTGACGCAGACTGGGAGTCTCAAGTTGAGGCAGTCAATCGGGAACAGATTTCCGAAGTTGCCAAGCAGATGTCCTTAAGGGCCGTTTACCAACTTAATAGCAGGGGGCAATCATAATGGAATTAATTGACTATCCCAATTACAACGAGAAATTATATGTTCAAAAACTTGCGAATGGTCTGACGGTTTATCTTCAGCCAAAAGCAGGATTTAACAAAACAACTGCTGTTCTTGGCGTAAATTATGGTTCAATTGACAGTGAATTTATGCTGAATGGTGAAAAGGTTGTTCAACCGGCTGGAATTGCGCACTTCCTCGAGCACAAAATGTTCGACAAAAAAGACTATGACGTCTTTGAGTTGTTCAATAAAACCGGTGCCCGTTCAAACGCATTTACCAGCTTTACCAAAACCAACTATCTGTTCTCAACGGCCGAGTCTGTCAAAGAGAACTTGGATATTTTATTGGACTTTGTCCAGATTCCATATTTTACCCAACAAAAAGTTGAACGTGAAAAAGGGATTATTGATCAAGAAATTAATATGTATAAAAATGATCCGGATAATCAGGCATATTTTGAGACAATTGCCAATTTGTACCCGCATTCTGTTTTGTCCAACGATATTGCAGGGGACGTTCCTTCGGTTGATAAGATCACCCTTGAAGATGTTGAACTTGCATATAACACATTTTATCGTCCCGAAAATATGAGCTTGTTTATCGCAGGCAAATTAGATCCCGATCAGACACTTGAATGGATTGAGGCTAATCAAGCCCGCAAGCAATCACCAGAACCGGTGACTGTCAAAAGACTGATGACATTACCGCAGACTGATTCGGAAGGCATTCATCGTTCAACAATGGATGTATCCAGACCAAAAGTGACTTTGGGACTTCGTGGAAACGATCCGGTTCCAAAGGGTCGTGAAGGACTCAAGTATGAAATTGCAATTTCGGCCATGTTTGACCTGTTTTTGAGTGAAAACTCGATTGAATATGATAAACTGTATCATGATGAAATCATTGATGACTCGTTTTCTTGGGAGTTTGAAAACGAACGCGGCTTTCATTTTGCCGTCATCAGTTGTGATACAACTCAGCCGCTTGAATTAATTAAGCGATTGAAGGAAATCATTTCGACTATTCCCGACAAAATCCACAATTTAACCAGCGAATTTCAGCTGCAAAAAAATGAGTTGTTTGGAAATTATATCGAGATGATGGATTCCGAAGAAACAATTAGTGGTCAATTTGACGGGTTCATAGGTGAACCTGTTACAATATATGATGAAGTTGAGATATTAAAATCAATGACGTTAGATGACGTTGCAGCTGTTGCCACCGACTTTTTGAAGACGGCAACTGTTCAAGAAGGCCTGATTCAAAATCATGAACAGCCAACTGATTGATTTATAATACTTACTTTATGAATTACTTAAATTAATAACCATTTACCTTATGATATACTTTAGATATAAGACAAATAATTCAATGGAGAATGAGTATGAGCGACGAAAAAGATAGTTTAACAATTGGAAAGAAATTACACGATGCCCGAGTTGCAAAGGGCTACACTTTAGATGACCTGCAAAAGAACACCAAGATTCAAAAACGTTATTTGATTGCAATTGAAGACAACGATTTTGATTCTTTACCCGGTGAATTCTATGTCCGGGCCTTTGTCAAACAGTATGCTGATTCAGTTGGTTTGGATGGTAGTGAATTGCTGAGTCAGTTTGATACCAAATTACCAGATACGGAAGATCCCGAGTACGTTGATCGAGTTAATGACGACAATCCAGAGACCCGTTCTGCCCAACGAAAAGTTGAGGAACGAAATGATAAGCTGCGTCGTTATATCCCAATCATTTCAGTGTCCGTAGTGGTCCTGATTATTTTGATTGCCATTTGGGTTGCGGCTGCCAGGAGTACTCGAAACACAGCTAAGACGCAAATTGAAACCAGTAAGGTTTCGGTTTCAGGCAACAAATCCGCCAGTTCCAAATCATCAAGTACCAAGAAGCCTAAGACAACTAAGAAGTCCAGCGGGGTTACTTTCAAGAAGGTCACTGCTTCAGGCAGTAACATTACTTATCAGGTAACCGGGACATCTGGCAAGGTACCTTTGAAGATTGCCGCAACTGGAACTGCCAGCGCATGGACATCCGTTTCTGCGGATGGGACATCATTGTGGCAGGCATCATTGACCAGTGGCAAATCACATACCATTTCTTTGCCAAGCAGCACGAATACCGTTACGATTAATGCCGGAAATGCGGAAGCTACTCAAATCACGGTTGATGGCAAGAAGCTGAAGTTAGCTGCTCCTTTAAACAGTGGTTCAACTCAGGTTCGGGTTATTACCTTACAATTTGGTAAGTCAAGCTCTTCAGCATCAAGCAGCAGTTCAAGTTCTGCAGCTACCAGCTCATCCACAACAACTACTGGGACCACCGGTACAACAGGAACCTCTTCTACAACCGGTACTAATAGTGGCACCACCGGTACCACAAGTGGAACCGGAACAACTGGTACAAGTACCGATAACAGTAATACCGGCACTACCAATAGTTATTAATCAGCTGGAGGTTAAACATGAATTTACCTAATAAGTTAACAATGTTTAGAATTATTTTGATACCGTTTTTTATCTTAATTCTTGCAGTCCCAATTCTTTCAGGGAGTGTTGTTTGGGCTGGAACAACGATTAGTATGACCAGATTAATTGCCACCATCATTTTTGTTGCTGCATCCTTAACTGATTTTCTGGATGGCCAAATTGCTCGTCGAAAGCACTTGGTTACCAATTTTGGTAAGTTTGCGGATCCACTGGCAGATAAAATGTTGGTCATGACCGCTTTTCTATTTTTAGTTGGCCTTGGCGATGTTCCTGCTTGGGTCGCCGCAATTATCGTTTGTCGTGAACTGGCTGTTACCGGCTTACGTCTGATTGTTGCCGAAAACCAAGGGCAGGTAATTGCTGCTGCATGGCCTGGCAAGATCAAGACGACCACCCAAATGTTGGCCATCATCCTGTTATTCTTAAATAACGTTTTATTCAGTGCAATTAATATCCCAATGGGATTGATTCTGTTATATACTTGCTTGTTCTTTACGATTTATTCAGGAATTGATTATTTCGTCCAAAACCGTTCAGTATTTTCAGATTCATTTTAAACACGACAGTTGCCGGAAGGTTCATGAAAATGAGTCTTTCGGCTTTTGTGTATTTTTTGAGCAGAAAAAGAAAATATTTTGTTGATTGTTCGTAACTAATAATTAGAAGGAGCAGTAAAGATGACTTTAGAACAAACGTTAGTAAATGAACTTTTATCTCGACACATCACGATCACGGCCGCAGAGAGTCTGACAGCTGGAGAATTCCAAAGTACGCTTGGCAACGTTCCGGGAGTCTCAGAAGTTTTTGAAGGAGGATTTGTCACCTATTCGAATAAAGTGAAAGAACAGCTTTTACACATTCCAAGTGATGTGATTGATGAAAACGGGGTTGTCAGCAAGCCAACTGCGATTTGGATGGCAAATCAGGCTCGAAGTATTATGAATAAAGATCTGGCAGTTTCATTTACTGGGGTTGCCGGGCCTGACACTTTGGAGGGAAATCCTGCTGGAACGGTTTGGATAGGGGTTGCCTATGGCACACAACAAACTTATGCAAAGAAATTTCAGTTTAAAGGTGAACGAAACGAGATCCGCCACGCTTCAGTGAATGCGGGGCTTCAGATGGCTTTGGATATGATTCATAAATAATCTTAATCGAACTTTTGTTCGCATTTTTATTGCTTTTTTCGAAAATCATTAGTATAGTTAATTAGTAAACTTTTCCGTTTAGGATAGTGGGAGGAATTTAATGGCTGACCAAAGAAAAGTAGCTTTAGATAAAGCCTTAAAAAACATTGAAAAAGAATTTGGTAAAGGATCAATCATGAGGATGGGTGATAAAGCCGATACTCAGATTTCAACCATTCCATCAGGCTCACTTGCCTTGGATGATGCTTTAGGTGTCGGTGGTTATCCACGAGGAAGAATCGTGGAAATCTATGGGCCTGAAAGTTCAGGTAAGACGACGGTTGCCTTACATGCCGTAGCCGAAGTGCAAAAACGTGGTGGAACAGCCGCTTATATTGATGCTGAAAACGCGCTTGATCCAGTGTACGCAACTCATCTTGGTGTTAATATTGATGATCTGTTGCTTTCACAACCTGATACTGGTGAACAGGGATTACAAATCACCGATGCATTGGTAACCAGTGGTGCAATTGATATCGTTGTCATTGATTCAGTTGCTGCCTTGGTTCCCCGTGCAGAAATTGAAGGTGAAATGGGAGATGCCCATGTTGGTCTGCAAGCACGACTGATGTCACAGGCACTTCGAAAGCTTTCCGGAACAATCAGCAAAACAAAGACAATTGCGATCTTTATTAACCAGATTCGTGAAAAAGTTGGTGTCATGTTTGGTAACCCTGAGACAACTCCAGGTGGCCGAGCATTGAAGTTCTATGCAACAATTCGTCTGGAAATCCGTCGTGCCGAACAAATTAAAGACGGCACAAACATCATTGGTAACCGGGTTCGAATTAAAGTTGTTAAGAACAAGGTTGCGCCGCCATTCAAACGGGCCGAAGTTGATATCATGTACGGAAAGGGAATTTCCCAATCCGGAGAATTGGTTGATATGGCCGTTGATAAGGACATTATTGATAAATCCGGTTCATGGTACTCATATGGTGAGGAACGAATTGGCCAAGGACGTGAGAACGCCAAGACTTATCTGGAAGAGCATAAGGATATGTATGATGAGATCATGAAAAAGGTCAGAACAGCATATGATATTCCTGATGATGCTGATTCAGGTAAGACTGACAGCTCGAAAAAGTCTAGTGCCAAGAAGACCGATAAAAAGACTGATAAGAAGGATTCCAAGAAGGAAACTTCAACGGCTTCTTCAAAAGAAACCAAAGTTGACAGTATCGATTTGGATATTGGTAAATAAATTGGTTATACCAAAATTAATCCTTTTAGAATGGACACCCCGTAACGAGGTGTCCATTTTTTGTTGTGAAAGCATGGTAGGCTAGGCGTTTGTGAAACATTTTGAAACAACTTAATCATCATTTAAGATTGTTGCTATATACAACTATTCGGCTTGACCGTGTAAAGATGATTGACACTAATGAAAACAAACATTAAAATAAGAATTGTGTCAATAATCAAATAACATCTATTAATTGGTTAAAAATAATCATTTTTTGATGATTTGGAGGTGAAAAGCCATGACCATGGCTGGGATAATCCTCGCAATCATCGCTATAATTGTTGTTGGTTTTGTTGGTATTTTAAGCTTTGTAATCGGCAAGTCTGCACAAAAGAAGATCCACGAGAAAAATCTTGACTCCGCTAATGGGTCTGCCAAGAACATTTTGACAGAAGCCAAGAAAAAGGCTGAAACAGTGGTAAAAGAAGCCACTTTATCTGCCCAGGAGAAGAATCACCGTTACCGTTCTTCAGTTGAAAAAGAATTGAAGACTCGGCGTGCGGAAATTCAAAAACAAGAGGATCGCTTACTGCAGCGAGAAGAAGCTTTGGATCGGAAAGACAGCGCTTTTGAACGTCGAGAGAGCTCGTTGAACCGAAAAGAGCAGAAGATTAATCGTGAACAACAGAATTTAGTTACACAACAAGATGAAGCAAACTCACTTATTGCAAAACGCCAAGCCGAAGTTGAAAAAGTTGCTGCTTTAACTCAACCGGAAGCTCGGGACATGATTTTGAAAGAAACTAGCGATACATTGGCTGAAGAAAAGGCTCGAATGGTAAAGGAAAGTTATTACCAGGCCCAAAAAGAAGCTGATGAGAATGCTAAGAATCTCATAATTGAAGCAATTCAGCAAAGTTCAGCGGACGTTGTCTCAGAGACAACCGTATCCGTTGTCAGTCTTCCAAACGAAGATATGAAAGGTCGAATTATTGGTCGTGAAGGCCGTAATATTCGGACTTTTGAAACATTAACTGGAATTGACTTAATTATTGATGACACGCCACAAGCAGTTGTACTGAGCGGCTTTGATCCAATTCGAAGAGAAGTTGCGAAAATGACACTTGAAAAGTTAATTAAGGATGGTCGAATCCATCCAGCACGGATTGAAGAAATGGTTGAAAAGAGCCGTAAAGAGCTTGACGAACGGATCCAAGAAATTGGTGAAGAAACGTTATTTGACCTTGGAATTCATTCTATGAGTCCAGATATGATCAAACTTGTTGGACAACTTAACTTTAAGATTGATCATGGGCAGAATTTGCTTAGTCATTCAATTGAGGTCGCCAAGTTGGCGGGTGCTTTTGCAGCAGAATTAGGTGAGGATGTTACTTTAGCTAAACGCGCAGGATTATTACACGATATCGGAAAAGCTGCGAATAATGGTGTTGAGGGATCACATGTACAAGTTGGTGTTGATTATGCCAAGAAGTATCATGAAAGTCCGGTCGTTATTGACGCTATCAAAGGTTATGAAGAAGGCCATAATCCAGAAACAATTATTTCTGAATTGGTTGCTGTTGCTGAAAAGATTGCGATTTCGCGTCCAGGAGCACACAGTGAATCACTTGAAAGCTTTGTTCACCGACTTGATAGTCTCGAAAAGATCACCGACAGCTTTGACGAAGTTCAAAAGAGTTACGCAATTCAAGCGGGTCGAGAGATTCGTGTGATTGCAAAGCCCGAAGATATAACGGATACACAAGCAATTGTGCTTTCCCGTCAGATTAAACAAAAGATTGAAAATGAAATGAAGTATCCTGGTCACATCAAAGTAACAGTTATCAGGGAAGTTCGTTCAGTCGAATACGCAAGATAAAAGATCAGAGTCTCTGGTCTTTTTTCTTTTATAAATGTTAGAATTATTTTATACAAATTAGAAAGTATCGAGGAAAAAATAAATGCGAATTCTTTTTATCGGAGATGTAGTCGGCGACAAAGGTGTTTCAATGATTGGTGATTACCTGCCTAAACTTAAACAACAGGTTAAGCCGCAAGTCACCATTGTGAATGGTGAAAATGCAACGTCAATGGGCCGGGGAATTACTCAATCGATTTATAAGCAGCTCATGAGCGATGGTGTTGATGTGGTAACACTTGGGAATCATGCTTGGAGCAATAATGAAATCCTTGACTTCATAGATGATGCCAAACGGTTGATCCGTCCGTACAATTTTCCAAGACGAACAACTCCCGGTAAGGGGTACACGATGGTTAATGTCAACGGCAAACAGCTTGCGGTTCTGAACTTTCAAGGACGGGTCTTCATGGATAACCTTGATGATCCGTTTGCCTTGGCTGACGAACTGGTTGATGAAATTCGGAAAACGACTAATTGCATTTTTATGGACTTTCACGCGGAAGCAACCAGTGAAAAATTAGCGATGGCCAGGTACTTGGATGGCCGAATTTCCGCAGTCGTTGGGACGCATACCCATGTTCAAACAAACGATGCCCGGATTTTAGCAGGTAAGACCGCCTTTTTGACTGATGTTGGCATGACCGGACCTGCTGATGGGATGTTGGGGATGCAGCCTGACAGCGTTATTCACCGGTTCCTTAACCAACGGCCTGCCCGTTTCAAAGTAATGGAGACCGGTCGAAGTATTATTTCCGGCTGCTTCATTGATATCGACGATAAAACCGGTCACGCAACCCATATTGAAACGGTGTCAATGACCGATGATCAATTTTAAGTAACATCGTAACAATGCATGATATGCTGAATGATAATTCAGTACGAATTTAAGGGGACTTTCAGTTGGCAAAAAAAGCATTAACTCCAATGATGGTACAGTATCAAAAAATTAAGGATCAGTATCCTGACGCGTTTTTGTTTTACCGCCTGGGCGATTTTTATGAAATGTTCAATGATGATGCGATTAAAGGCTCGCAATTATTGGAATTGACTTTGACAAACCGCAGTCGAAACGCGGATAACCCTGTTCCGATGTGTGGGGTACCGCACAAAGCGGTTCAAAATTATATCGATATTTTAGTTGATCAGGGATATAAGGTCGCAATTTGTGAACAGATGGAAGATCCACGATTAGCAAAGGGAATGGTTAAACGGGAAGTCATCCAACTAGTGACTCCCGGGACGCAGGTTGATGTTGGTAGTGAAAATGCCAAGTCCAATAATTACCTGACCGCTGTCGTTTTTGATCCTGATAATAATGAATACGCGTTTTCATATGCCGATTTATCGACAGGTGAACTTAAGGTTGCCGATTTGACGACACAGGCTGAATTTGTAAACGAGCTGGTTTCTCTGCAAACTAAAGAAATTGTCGTCGACAAAGATTTGCCTCAGACAATTCAGGAAACCATCAAAAAGTTGGGGATTCTAATTTCTCATCAACCTGATTTGCCGGTTAATTCTTCAGTCAGTTATTTGAGCCAAGACGTTGATGATGCACTTATGAAACGTGTCTTGAAACTACTGCTTGATTATATTCAAGCAACTCAGAAACGAAGCCTGCAGCATTTAAAAAAGGCCGTTGTTTACGAGCCGTCAGACTTCTTGGAACTGGATCATAATTCTCAGTACAATTTGGAATTACTCCGGAACATTCGAACCGGCAAGAAAGCTGGAACTTTGTTGTGGCTGCTTGATCAAACCAAAACCGCAATGGGCGGCCGAAAATTAAAACAGTGGATTGAACGGCCACTGGTCAACCGCAATATGATTAACAAACGTCACGATGCCGTTGGTGTTTTATTGGATCACTATTTTGAGCGAAATCAGCTCCAGGATGAATTAATTAAAGTTTATGACCTTGAACGCCTTGCCGGACGAATTGCGTTTGGCAGCGTCAATGGTCGTGATTTAATTCAGTTGAAAACGTCTTTGAAACAGGTTCCAAAAATCAAGTATATTTTGGAACAGATTGCCGATAAAAGTTTTGAAGAAATGTTGAAGAATCTGGTACCCTTGGACGATATTGTCGATGAGATTGATTCGGCGATTGTTGAGGAACCGCCAATTTCCGTCACCGACGGTGGTGTTATTAAAGACGGTTATGATCAGCAACTTGATCAATACCGGGACGCAACCAACAATGGCCAGAAATGGCTTGCCGAATTGGAAGCCAAAGAACGAAAAGTGACCGGCATTAACAACCTTAAAGTTGGTTTTAACCATGTCTTTGGCTACTATATTGAAGTCACCAAAGTTAATTTGGATAAAATTCCAGCCAATCGTTATCAGCGAAAGCAAACTCTGGCCAATGCCGAACGGTTCTCAACCCCTGAATTAAAGGAAAAAGAAGCTTTAATCCTCGAGGCTCAGGAACAGAGTAAAACGTTGGAGTATAAGCT
Organism: Lentilactobacillus kefiri; assembly: GCF_007989105.1. Classification (GTDB taxonomy): domain Bacteria; phylum Bacillota; class Bacilli; order Lactobacillales; family Lactobacillaceae; genus Lentilactobacillus; species Lentilactobacillus kefiri. Next base: position 28,097 of record NZ_BJVK01000023.1, read on the forward strand.
GTTTGTTAAGATCCGTGACGATATTAAAAAATCCATCAAACGGATTCAGGACTTGGCTGATTCAGTTGCCTCAATTGATGTTCTTCAAAGTTTTGCGGCAGTCAGCGAAGAATATCGATTTGTCCGGCCAACGTTGACAACCAAGCACGTGGTGGATGTCAAAGATGGCCGTCACCCAGTGGTTGAGAAAGTGCTTGGCCACCAGCAATATGTCCCCAATGACGTTAATTTGGGTGAAGATACCAGCATCCTGCTGATAACTGGACCCAACATGTCAGGAAAGAGCACATATATGCGTCAGATGGCACTCTGTGTCATCATGAACCAGATGGGATGCTTTGTTCCAGCCAAGAAAGCCAAGCTGCCCGTATTTGATAAAATATTTACCCGAATCGGTGCAGCTGATGACCTGATTTCCGGCCAAAGTACGTTTATGGTCGAAATGAAAGAGGCCAATGATGCAATTGAAAACGCAACTCCCAATAGTTTGATTTTGTTTGATGAAATTGGCCGTGGAACCGCCACTTACGACGGAATGGCTCTGGCTCAAGCAATTATTGAGTATGTCCATAACAATATTGGTGCCAAGACGCTGTTTTCGACCCACTATCATGAATTGACCGTTTTGGATGAATCCCTTAAACGCCTTCAAAATGTCCACGTTGGGGCAACTGAATCCAATGGTGAACTGGTATTTCTGCATAAAATTCAACCAGGTCCAGCCGATAAGTCATATGGAATTCATGTGGCAAAATTAGCCGGGTTGCCAGAAGGCCTGTTACACCGTGCCAACGACATTTTGACTCACCTGGAGCAACAGGCTGAAGAGCAGCATGAAAAGCCTGCAAGGTCCAAAGAAGCTCCTCAGCAGACCGCTGAGCAGCAAACGTCACTGTTCCCACTTGAGCAAATTGATGATAAACAAGCGGAAGTTGTGTCACAATTAAAGAAATTAGATTTGATGTCCAAGACACCAATGCAAATTATGAATCAAGTATACAAATGGCAACAAAAGATAAACGGAGATTAAGGTGATCAATTTGAATGAAATTCATAAACTGCCAACCATTCTTTCAAATCAAATTGCTGCCGGCGAGGTTGTTGAACGGCCGGCATCAGTTGTCAAAGAATTGGTTGAAAATTCAATAGATGCAAACAGTTCCGAAATTGATGTCACTGTTGAAAATTCGGGATTGAAGCTGATCAAGGTGGTTGATGATGGAAACGGAATTGACGCCTCCCAAGTTCAAACGGCTTTCTTACGACATGCTACAAGCAAAATTTCTGAACAGCGGGACCTTTTTCGAGTACGGACACTGGGCTTTCGTGGTGAAGCACTTCCCAGTATCAGTTCAGTTGCCAACGTTCGAATGAAAACATCGACCGGATCTGTCGGCACCGAGGTTAACTATAAGGGTGGCAGGTTGATTGACCAAAAAGCTTCGGAGTCACGAAAAGGGACAACTGTCGAGGTTGCATCACTTTTCTACAACACCCCGGCACGGCTAAAATATCTCAGTTCGCCCAACACCGAACTTGCCAAAATTTCAGATATTGTTAACCGCCTTGCACTGAGTCATCCTGAAATTGCCTTTTCACTTATCAGTAACGGCCGTGAGCTGTTGCGAACATCAGGACGGGATGATCTGCTTCAAGTCCTGGGCGCTATTTATGGTGTGAAGACCGTTTCTAAAATGGCGCCAATCAAAGGCAAAGACTTGGACATTAAGGTCAGCGGCTATGTGAGTCTGCCAGAATTGACCCGGTCAAGTCGAAATTACATTTCACTGATCTTGAACGGTCGGTTTATTCGTAATTTCCCACTTACCAAGGCCGTCATTGCCGGATATGGTTCAAAATTAATGATTGGCCGTTTTCCAATTGCAGTCATTAAAATTGATGCCGATCCTGCATTAATCGACGTGAATGTTCATCCAACCAAGCAGGAAGTTCGGATTAGTGACGAACCAATGATTGGCAAGCTGATTTCTGATGCGATTTACGATATGCTGCGCGATAAACAGCTGATTCCGGATGCCACCAGAGATTTTAAGAAGCCGTTTAACGCGACTCCGAGTCAATTTAACGTTTCTACCGAAGACCAGGAGAAGACCAATCCGCCGTTGTTTGCCGTTGACCCACAGCCAGCGCCTGAATTTAATGATGCCGCCGTCACCCCGGTGGTTGTGAAGTCAAGGGATGACCTTGACAGTCCCCAAGTAAATAAATTTGATGAACTATTACAAAATGAGCCGAGTTCCGTTCCGGTATTTCAAAGCGATGCAACGGCTGTTGTGGATGACACCGACAGCAACTCAGCTCGTCAAAAGCCGGAACAGTCGGAGTTGGTGGTTGAAACCGGCTTTCCACACCTGAACTACATTGGTCAGGTTCACGGAACGTATCTCGTCGCAGAGACTGCCGACAATATGTATCTTGTGGATCAACACGCTGCTCAGGAACGGATTAACTATGAGTTTTATCGCAAGCAAATTGGCGAAGTTTCCGATGATCAGCAAAAGTTATTGGTCCCCATCGTTTTGGATTATTCAACGTCGGACTTTTTGTTGATCAGCGATCATATGGATTTGCTGAATAAACTCGGCATCCATTTAGAGCAGTTTGGCCAGAACAGCTTTATTGTTCGGGAACATCCAATGTGGTTCAAAGCAGGGCAGGAAGAAGACACAATCAAAGAAATGATTGATTGGATTTTGTCTGACCATAAGATTTCAGTTGCCGCCTTTCGTGAAAAAACAGCCATTATGATGAGTTGTAAACGCGCAATCAAAGCCAACCACCATCTTGATGAACTGCAGGCCAAAGCCCTGCTCAAACGATTGCCGGAATGTGAGAACCCATACAACTGTCCTCATGGCCGGCCAACGTTGGTTAAGTTTACCAACGAAGATATTGAAAAGATGTTTAAGCGAATTCAGGATCCTCATCATACCGACGAAGAAATCATTTAGATTTCGTCCCGGTTTCTGACGGGATATGTTACAATTTATTAGGCAAACATACGTTTTAGTGAAGAGGAGAAACCGATGTTCGAATTCTTAGAAGGAACGGTTGTCGATATTACCCCGACCCACATTGTGTTATTGGTGGGTGGTGTTGGGTACTTGATCAACACAGCCGATCCGTATCGATTCAATATTGATGATCAAAAAAAGATTAGAGTTTACATTTATCAGTCAGTGAGTGATACAGCAATTTTGCTGTTTGGATTTGCGACCCCTGAGGATAAGCAAATCTTTGAAAAGTTGATTTCAGTTTCCGGAATCGGTCCCAAGAGTGCGTTGGCCATTTTGGCCGGCAATGACCGTGACGGTTTGATTTCAGCGATTAACAACGAAGATGTTAAGTTTCTGACCAAATTTCCCGGAGTCGGTAAAAAAACCGCTCGCCAGATTATTTTGGATATGCAGGGAAAGCTGGATGACATTTCAGTGACTGCGACTGGCGAAGCTCAATCCGGTCCCCAAAGTGAAAAATCGCCAGAACTTTCAGATGCCTTGTCGGCATTGGAAGCCCTGGGGTATCCTTCCAAACAAATTGACGGGATTCAGTCCGAATTGGCTGCAAAGCCCGGACTGTCGACTGACCAATATTTGAGCTTGGGACTTAAGTTGTTGATGCACTAAGAAATGAGGAGATGATAGATTGGCCAACGAAAAAGATGATCGACTAATTTCTCCGGAAAGTACGGATGCCGATGAAACCAGCATTGAAAAATCGCTTCGTCCCCAACTTCTTAGTGAGTATATTGGACAAGACGACGTTAAAAACGAATTAAAGGTCTATATTAAGGCCGCCAAGCAACGTGAGGAATCATTGGACCATGTTCTGCTATATGGGCCTCCTGGCCTCGGTAAGACCACATTAGCGATGGTGATTGCCAACGAAATGGGTGTTAACATCCGAACGACAAGTGGACCGGCCATCGATAAGCCGGGTGACCTGTTGTCATTGTTAAATGAGCTTCAACCAGGCGATGTTCTGTTCATTGATGAAATTCATCGATTACCAAAAGTGGTTGAAGAAATGCTTTATTCGGCAATGGAAGATTTTTATGTCGACATTATTGTCGGCCAAGGTTCCGGCGCCCACCCAATTCATTTTCCGCTGCCACCGTTTACGCTGATTGGTGCAACGACTCAGGCAGGGATGCTGTCCGCACCTTTGCGGGATCGTTTTGGGATTGTTGAACACATGAACTATTACAAGTCTTCGGACTTGGAAGACATTGTTCGCCGAACCGCCGACATTTTTCAAATTGATATTCAAGAATCCGGCGCTCATGAAATCGCCTTACGATCGCGAGGAACACCTCGGATTGCCAATCGCTTGTTAAAGCGGGTGCGCGACTTTGCCCAAGTTTCCGACAAAGATAGTGTTGATCTGGAAATTGTTCGGTATGCCTTGGCTAAACTGAAAGTCGATGACCTGGGATTAGACGATACCGACATTAAATTATTAAAGACAATGATTAAATATTATGATGGTGGCCCGGTCGGCCTTAATACATTGGCAGCCAATATTGGTGAAGAAACCGATACGATTGCTGAAATGTACGAACCATATCTGCTGCAAATCGGCCTGATTAAGCGAACTGCCCGTGGCCGAGTTGTTACCCCAAGGGGCTATGACCATCTCAATTACCCGATGCCGCACAAGGACGAAAGGAATTAATATTTTGAAAACAAATTATACCCTTGAAGATTTTGACTATAATCTTCCTCATGAATTAATTGCCCAAACACCGATTAAAGATCGTGACGAATCCCGATTGCTGGTTTTGAATAAGGACACCGGCGAGATGCAAGACCGCCATTTTTATAACATTATTGACTATTTGAACCCAGGCGATGCTTTAGTGATGAACGATTCCAAAGTGATGCCTGCCCGCATTTATGGTGTCAAAGAAGACACCGGTGGTCACGTAGAGGTCCTATTGCTTCATAACATTGAAGGCGATCGCTGGGAAACTTTGATGAAGCCAGCGAAAAAAGCCAAGGTCGGAACGGTTATCAACTTTGGTGACGGACAGTTAAAAGCCGTCGTTACCAAGGAATTAGACCATGGTGGCCGTGAAATTGAATTTAAATACGAAGGTATTTTTATTGAAATTCTTGAGCGGCTTGGTGAAACGCCATTACCTCCGTATATCAAAGAAAAGTTGGATGATCCCAATCGTTATCAAACGGTTTATGCCAAAGAAATGGGATCAGCTGCCGCACCAACGGCCGGCCTTCACTGGACCAAGGAATTATTGAAAAAAGTTGAAGATAAGGGTGTTCATTTA
>NZ_BJVK01000024.1 GCF_007989105.1 Lentilactobacillus kefiri
TTAAATTTATTTTCAACAAATGAAAATGAGGGCCTTTAAGTGTCCTCAAATATTTTCGAAACCTAATCAACGATAGAAGTATAATAATGGTGTTATTTAAATTGTGAAAAGAATATGAGGGGATAGGTAGTAAATGATTGATCTAACTAAACGGGAGCGGGCTTTATGGGCTAAAAAAAGGTCTGATGATGGTAATCAACACTGGTTGCCACTAGTCACTCACTTAATTGATGCACAAAAAACAATTAATTGGCTGTTTAACCACTGGATCAGTGATGAGCAACGCCAAATAATTGCCAATGGTTTCTCTGATGAAAACATTCAAAAATTAGTGAAATTTATTGGGTTCTCCCATGACATTGGAAAGGCAACTCCGGCATTTCAAACGAAACCATCATATGGTGGTGATCGATCACTTGATGCTGAGGTTATTGAGCGGTTAGTTAGGAGCGGTTTTGTAAAATTAGATGATTCACTTTTAACGTGTGCTTCGAAGTCACCGCATGCTGAAGCTGGTGAAGCAATCTTGGAAAATTTGGGTGTTCCTGTTTCGGTGGGCGCTATTATTGGTGGGCACCACGGAAAGCCATTGCCGGATGCCCCCAGAGCACAATTGAATGACTACACGGCTAATTATTATCAAAGCGATATTGACCAAGCGGCTCAAAAACGTTGGAAACAGGTTCAAACAGATATTTTTGATTATGGTTTAAAATTATCTGGATATGAAAGAATTGATCAAATTCCTTCGATTAATCAACCACAGGCAGTCCTGCTAGAAGGCCTTTTGATCATGGCCGATTGGTTGGCGTCAAGCGAATATTTAAACGACGATGAATCAAAGCCACTTTTCCCCTTGATTCAGATGAATCAGTCGCTTACTGATATTGATATGAATAGTCGCTTTGAAAACGCAATTGAAACTTGGGACTTGAGTGGTGAATGGGAACCACAAAGAGTTTCAACTGATAATGATCCATACAAATCTCGCTGGGGGTTCAATGCTCGACCGGTTCAGCTGGCTATGACTAGCATAATTGGCGATACGGTTGATCCAGGAATGGTGATTGTTGAGGCACCAATGGGCCTGGGGAAAACGGAGATTGCTTTAGTTGCGGCTGAACAATTAGCATATCAAAAGGGTGAAGATGGTGTATTCATGGGGTTGCCAACTCAAGCCACAACTAATGCTATGTTTGATCGAGTTGATGGTTGGCTGGAAAAGCTGGCAGAGAATCAAGATGAAAAATTTTCAATTAAATTAATGCATGGTAAAGCTCAATTTAATAAAAACTATCAAAATTTACCTTATGCTTCGAATATTGATGATCCTGACGGTTCGGGTAAGGCTGGATCCGTGGTGGTTAATTCGTGGTTTTCTGGCAAAAAATCAATTTTAACTAAATTCACGGTGGGAACAATTGATAATCTGTTGTTGATGGGATTAAAACAAAAACATTTATTTTTAAAACATCTGGGATTTAGTGGCAAGGTTGTCATTATTGACGAAGTTCATGCTTATGACAGCTACATGAATCAATACTTATATAAGGCAATCAATTGGCTTGGGGCCTACCATGTACCAATCGTGATTTTATCTGCAACTTTGCCCAAAGAAAAACGAAATTTGCTTTTAATTGCGTATTTAAGGGGGAAGTATGGTAAAAAGTACAAACAAATTTTTGAGGCTTCTACAAGTTGGCAAGATACACAAGCTTATCCTTTATTAAGCATTTTGGATGGCGGTAAGTTAACACAAATTTCAAGCTTTCCAGGACAGAATGATCAGCCGGTAACTCAATTGGATGTTGAACGCCTCAATCTTGACGATAAAACGTTGATACAGCACGTTTTACATAAAATTAGTGCTGGTGGAATTGCCGGAATTATCGTTAATACTGTTCGACGAGCTCAGGCACTTGCTAGGCTGGTCCCCCAAGATACCCAACTGATGATTCTTCACTCTGCTTTTCTTTCACCAGATCGGGAGAAACAGGAAGAGGCTTTACAAAATTCAATTGGCAAACATGGCCAACGTCCTACCAAAATGATCGTCATTGGTACTCAGGTATTGGAGCAGTCTTTGGACATTGACTTCGACGTTTTGTATACGGACATTGCACCAATGGACTTAATATTACAACGAGCCGGTCGTCTTCATCGGCACGATATTAAAAGGCCGGAAGCACTTAAATTACCGCAGGTATATGTAATGGGGATCAATGATTTTGGTGATTATGGAGATGCTAACCAAGCGATCTATCCGAAATATTTACTGATAAAAACGGATTATTTTTTAAAAAATAAAATTATTTTACCAGATGATATTTCAAAACTTGTTCAGGAAGTCTATGATCCCCATACAGATGATCAAGTTGGTGACATTGCTGATGCTAAGGCAGAATTTGATAATAATTTTGAGACAGAAAAGTATAAAGCCAATGCTTTTCAGATTGATAAACCGAGTTATGGAAGAAATACTACCATTCATGATTGGTTGAATCGCGGTCAAGTTGATGTTGATAAGGATGAACAAAAAGCCAATGCGGCGGTCCGAGATATCAGGGAAACCTTGGAAGTTATTTTATTGAAGCACACAAATCAAGGCGATTTTTTGTTAGATGGTCGTCATTTGGCTAAAGTTGCGCCACAAGAGATTGCCGAACAGCTGATTAGAATTCCCTCAGCAGTTACACCGAGAATTGATAAAGCAATTGATGCTTTAGAAAATTTGACGAGTAAATATTATCCCCAGTGGCAGGAAAGTCCATGGTTAAGAGGGGCACTAGCATTGCCACTAGATGATAACTTATCAGCAAGGTTGGGTGAGTGGTCCCTTACGTACACTTCAAAGTTTGGGCTAAGTTATGAAAGGGAGGATGAAAATGAGCGATAGGAAATTTAATTTGGTCACTGATCCTTGGATTAAAGTGATTGAGAAGGGCACAAATCAAGAAAAAGCAGTTTCATTAATAAAACTATTTCAAAATGCTCATGATTATCGAGATTTGGCTGGCGAGATGCGTTCGCAGGACTTGGCTATTTTGCGGTTTCTACTGGCAATTTTAACGACAGTTTATTCGCGATTTAATGCCAATAATGAACCGTATGATTGGTTAACAATTGATGAAAATACAATGCAAGTGAGTCAAAGCGTCGATGAGGATGATTATGATCAAGAAGATGAGAATGATCTTCTTGATACTTGGAAAACGTTATATCAGAACGGAAATGGACATTTTACAGGAATTGTAACGAAATATTTGAAACGGTATGAAGATCACTTTTGTCTGTTTGGGGAGCACCCTTTTTATCAGGTAACTGAAAGCGAGTATAACCAGTTTGTGCCAACCAAGAAGCAAATTAAGGCTGGTAAAGGTCCCGGAACAGTTGCCGTTAAACAAATTAACCGGCAAATTTCAGAAAGTGCCAATACACCAGCGGTTTTTTCTCCCAAGGCGGGTGAATTTAAAAATGATATTAAACTTGATGAATTCGTCCGTTGGCTAATTACCTATCAGAATTTTACTGGTGTGACTGATAAAACCAAAATTAAAACTACCGAAAAGTTCTCGGTTTCTCGAGGGTGGCTCTACCAGCTGAATTCTGTATATGCAGCCGGTAATACGATTTTTCAAACGTTGATGTTAAACCTGGTTTTAATGCGAAAGGGCAAAATGTATTATCCCCAAAAGCCCGTTTGGGAATATGAAAGTGTTGAAGACTATGTAAACAAGCGAAAAGAACAACAAATACCAGACAACATAGCAGAAATCTACACATCTTGGTCACGAATACTTCATATTGACTGGCACCAAGGTGAAAGGCCAACCATTTTTAGTGCAGGGATACCAATGTTTGACAGCCAAGATGCTTTCATTGAACCGATGACGATTTGGCGGATTGATAAAAAGTCTAATCGATATAAACCAGCCGTTAAATGGCTTCGGTCATTAGGGACAGCAATGTGGCGCAACTTTGGTCAATACGTCAACGTGAATGGGACTGATGATATGCATGAACCCGGAATCGTTGAATGGCTGAACTTATTAAAAAATAAGGGCATCATACCATACAATTCTCACTTAACCCTTGCCGCGGCTACGTTGGTAAGTGATGGTAATGCAACATCACAAGCTCCAGCGGCTGAAGTATACGATGATATGCATATTAATGCGGATGTACTATTTGATAAAAGGAATCCCAATTATTGGCCCAAACGAATTGAAGATACGATTGAACTTACCCAGATTATTGGGAAAGACTTTTGGCAATTTGCAATGAAAATCGGTCAAATTCGTAATTCTGATGCGGCCCCATTTGCAAATCGGTTGAGCAGTAAATTCTATGAAAGTTTAAATGAACCCTTCAAAGCTTGGCTGGCGCATTTAACAAATCATGATGATCGAGAAAGGGAAATTGAATTGTGGAAGGAAACCCTCCGTAAACTTGTTTTGGATGCTGCAAGCCAAGTTATCCAAGCAAGTTCACCTCGAGATATCCGTGGCTTGGTAGATGATAAGGGGATCGTAAATAATATTTTTACGGCCAATAATCATTTGCGATACAAATTACAAGTAGATCTTAAAATAGAGAGGAAAGGGTGATTGAAGGTTATGCCATATAAAATTCAAAATACTGCTACCAGAATTATCCAGAAGCTTTATGGCAATGGCAGTTTAGATAAAGCTGTTTTGGCAAGTGCAAGAAGCGGAGCAACTATTAATAGTCAGAGAGCCCAAAGGGTATGGCCAATTATGATGGCCAATCTGGACGATAATATGCTTAGTAAAACTGGTGAGCCAACATATGCTGAAATTGCGATATATGCAGCAATTCACTTTTACGCCATTTATCAACAGGGAAAAGAAACAATGGTCTCTGGTCCCGCTGGACCAGCTGAAGACGCAGATGGACTTCAACTTTTTCAGGCATTGGCAAATTTGCGTAAGAGAGACGAAACTAGAGTAGCATTGGATCGTCGGGTGCAAGCAATCTTGGGAACGACGAATATTAATAGCGTGATTAACGGGATTACGCATTTGATTGAGATATTAAAAGCCAATTCTAACCTGCCAAAAATTGATTTTGCCAAATTAGCTGAGAATCTCTATTGGTTCCAATTAAGCTATGAGCATGCTAATGAGGTCCGTTTACTTTGGGGGCAGCAGTATTTTTGAGTAATCACATCCGCAATTAAATTTAAAGAGGAGAAAAACTAATGAGCAAAAATTTATATATTGACCTGAATGTTTTACAAACTGTACCATCATCCAACATTAATCGAGACGATACAGGAGCCCCTAAAACGGCACTTTATGGTGGGGTGACACGGGCTCGGGTATCTTCTCAAAGTTGGAAACACGCCATTCGAACATCATTTAAAGCAGAAAACGTTAATATTGGTACCAGAACTAAAAAAGCGGTTAAATTATTGGCAGACAAAATGGTAACGATTGATTCCTCCTTAAATGAGGAATCTGCAATCAAAAAGGCCACTGGAGTATTTAAGACTGTTGGCATTAAGATCAATAAAGATGGTGAAACGGGAGCACTTTTATTAGTTAGCCCTGGTCAACTTGGGAAGCTGGCCCAATATGTAACGGAACATGAAAAATTTAACAAAAAAGAGATCAAAGAGGTCTTGAAGCGTGACGATTCTTTAGACTTAGCCCTTTTTGGCCGAATGGTAGCGGACAATCCTGAATTAAACGTTGATGCGTCGGCTCAAGTGGCCCATGCTATTTCTACTCATGAAATTGTTCCCGAATTTGATTACTACACAGCTCTAGATGACTTACAATCAGAAGATTCCGCTGGAGCTGCAATGTTGGGAACAATTGAGTTTAACTCTGCTACTTTATATCGATATGCTAACGTGAACTTGAACGAACTGGTGCGAAATTTGGGTAAAAATGATGCTGTTCAGGGTATTTCTGCATTCATTAAGTCATTTATTCTTTCAATGCCAACCGGTAAACAGAATACCTTTGCCAATAAAACTCTACCAAACTACATCATGATAACTATTCGGACAGATACGCCCGTTAACTTAGTTTCGGCTTTTGAAGATCCGGTTAGATCAAATCATGGATATGTTGAAAAATCGGTTAAAAGCCTTGAAGACGAATATCAGTCAATTCAGAAAAGTGGGCTGGTTAACAAGCCAGCGTTAAATGTTGTTTTAACAAATAGTAAGTATGACTCTCAACTTGCTGAACCAGTTACCAACTTGGATGAACTCCTCAATAAAGTTACCAAGACGTTAACAGAGGTGGTACAGGATGAAAACGCTAACGATTAGATTAACTTCACCATTGCAATCATATGGAAATGAAGCGTCATTTGCTCGAAGAACAAGTGGAGACTATCCATCCAAAAGTGTTGTTGTTGGCATGGTGGCGGCAGCCTTAGGATACCGACGGGACGATCAACGTATTTCTAAATTGAATGAATTAAGTTTTGCCGTTCGAGTCGATCAGCGCGGCAAAAATCTAACCGATTTTCAAACCGTAGAGTGGAAGAAAAATACCCGAAAGATTACATATCGTAATTATTTGCAGGATGCAGTATTTATGGTTGGAATTGGTCATGAGAATGACGCAATGATTGATAAAATTAAACAGGCCTTAAAGAACCCAAAGTTTCAATTATTTCTGGGACGACGATCGAATGTACCAGCTGGGATCCTAGATTTAAAATCATTTTCTAATACCAATCCGATTATGGCTTTAGAAGGGCTGAAGTGGCAGGCCTCACCATGGTATCAAGAAAAAAAGTGGTGGCAAACCAAGCAAGAATTTGTGGAACACATTGAAATTATTGCCGATGCCAATTTATTACCCCAAAAAAGAAGCACACTAGCAAAAGACCAAGTAGAATCTTTTGATCAGCGAAATCGAAGACACGGATTCAGGCCAATCGCTATTGAAGAAGTTAGGCTAAAGAACCCCTATGTTGAACGAACACAAGCCGCAATTAATCCCCAAGAACCCAATACCCATCATGATCCAATGCAATTTCTCTAGAAAGGAGTGCTATATGTATCTATCAAGAGTTCAAATTGACGTTAATAATCGTCAAAAAACTAAGAGCCTAACCCATATTGGAGCTTTTCATAACTGGATTGAACACTGCTTTCCAGATGAAATAAGGGCTCATAATCGTTGTCGCCATTTATGGCGAATTGATCAATTAGCCGGTAAAAAGTATCTGTTGTTATTAAGCAAAGAAAGGCCGGATTTAACTGAACTTGTAAAATATGGGATTCCCCAAACAGCAATGTCACGGGCTTATGATCCATTTTTAATGCAAATTCAAGAGGGACAAATTATGCAGTTTCGATTAACAGCCAATCCAACCCATGCTATCAAACGCCCAGACAGTAAGCAGCCACGGATTGTTCCTCACATTACAATCCAGCAACAGGGAAAGTGGTTAGCTGATCGGGCTGACAAGCTGGGATTTCAATTAGTTGAGCAAAATCAAGATAGGTTTTCGAACGTTCCGGAGCTAGCAGCATTTGACATTGTTAACCGGGATTGGCCAATTTTGCGACATGGTGGTCGAAGAATTCGTTTGAGTCGGGTTACTTTTGAAGGACTTTTAAGAGTCAAAAATTTGGAAGAGTTTAAACAAACATTGGAAAACGGAGTTGGACGCGAAAGGGCCTTTGGAATGGGCCTAATGACAGTTATTCCAAGAGGTTAAATCATGAATAAAAATATGGGTGCCAAAAAACCTGAATTGTCGGAACTAAGTCGGGTGCGGGACCGAATTACGTTTCTTTATCTTGAACACGCCAAATTGAATCGCCAAGACAGTGCCATTATGGTTTCGGATAATCGGGGCACTGTTTTTGTGCCAGTTGCAATTGTTAGCGTACTACTGCTTGGCCCTGGTGTCGACATTACTCATCGAGCAATGGAACTAATTGGTGATGCTGGGATGGGGGCTGTCTGGGTTGGCGAACAAGGCGTCCGACAATATGCGCATGGGCGATCTTTAAATCATTCTTCGCGACTACTTCAAGCTCAGGCAAGGTTAGTTTCGAATAAACGGACACGTGTTGCAGTTGCACGAAAAATGTACCAAATGCGCTTCCCAGATGATGATGTATCGGAGTTATCAATGCAAGAGCTTCGCGGGAAGGAAGGTAGTCGGGTGCGAGGCGTGTATCGTATGCAATCTCAAAAAACAAAGGTCCAGTGGTCACGTCGGGAATATAATCCAGATAATTTCGAAGCAGGAACACCAATTAATAAGGCTCTTACAGCTGCCCACCAGGCTTTGTATGGCTTGAGTTATAGTGTGATTGTAGCACTGGGAGCCTCTGCTGGTTTGGGATTTGTCCATACCGGTCATGATTTATCATTTGTTTACGATTTTGCCGATTTGTATAAAGCAGAATTTTCAATTCCAATTGCTTTTCAGATTGCCGCAAAATACGGTCATGATAAGGACATTGGTTCTAAGACCCGATTAGCAATGCGAGATGCTTTTGCTAATGGTAAGTTATTAGTGCGAATGGTCAAAGATTTAAAATCAATTCTGGGTGTGACTGAAACGGATATTAGCGTCGATGTTATTAATCTCTGGGATGATAAAATGGGCTTGCAAAAATTTGGTGTTCAATATCACGAATTTGAAGAAGATGATGGTGCATGATTGTCATCACACTGACAAAAGTTCCTCAATCCTTACGGGGAGATTTGACTAAGTGGTATCAGGAAGTTCAAACAGGTGTCTATGTCGGCAACGTTAGTGCTAGAATCAGGGACTTACTTTGGGATCGAATCATGAAAAATATTGGCAATGGTGAAGCAACAATGGTTTACAATACCAATAGTGAATTGGGCTATCAAATGGAAACGACCCGAAAGGACTACCAAGTTATTGACTATGATGGAATTCCATTAATGATGCGCCTTAACACAACCCCTAGCCCTGTTAAACATGGATTCAGTAACGCAGCCAAATTTCATCGAGCCAAAGTTATGACACATAGAACTGATAGAAAGAAGGCGCACAAACTTCAAAAACAAGTAACGGCAATTGACCTTGAAACAACCGGGCTAAGGGCAGCAACTGATAAAATTATTTCTATTGGCGCAGTCAAAAAAGTTGAAAATGGTGAAATTGATCAATTTTATAAACTTATTCAGGTTAACGATAACATTCAAACGAAAATAACGACCTTAACAGGGATTTCTTCTGACTTGCTAAGGACAAGGGGAATTGATTTGGATTTAGCATTGCAACAATTAAAAAAGTTTATTGGCCAATCAGTCGTTGTGGGGTATAATTTGCGATTTGATCAAGAATTTCTGTCCTATGGTTTCAAGAAAATTGGTCAACCAGATCTATCCAACCAAATGGTAGATCTAATGCCAGTTGTAAAAAAAACAAATAAATTTCTTGATAATTATCGTTTAAGTACGGTACTTAAAGAATACTCAGTCAGAAATTCAAAACCACATCATGCATTATCTGATGCTCAAGCAACCCTTGAATTGGAGACCAAACTCATAGAAAATGGACATTTACTAATTTAGAAATGCTGTTATGGCGGGAATCGTTTAGTGTATTCCCCACGCATGTGGGGGTGATCCCAATCACATTCCATTTATGCTCCACACGTTTGTGGTATTCCCCACGCATGTGGGGGTGATCCTAACAACACAACCATGACTGGGTTTATTACAACGTATTCCCCACGCATGTGGGGGTGATCCTGTATGTATGGCACTGTTGATAATGGTTATCGAGTATTCCCCACGCATGTGGGGGTGATCCTTGGCTAAAGGTCGATATAAGCTCGCTAGACGAGTATTCCCCACGCATGTGGGGGTGATCCTATGCTGGACAGTCAGTCTGGCACTCAATCACTAGTATTCCCCACGCATGTGGGGGTGATCCTAATAACATCGGCATACTTTGGGTCTATTTCCAGTATTCCCCACGCATGTGGGGGTGATCCCGAGTGGAACATTGAAGACCACCAAGGCGGTATGTATTCCCCACGCATGTGGGGGTGATCCTTGGCGACGGGCAATGAAACAATCTAATCAGTTAGTATTCCCCACGCATGTGGGGGTGATCCTTAACGGGATGGGCTTCCGACATAATTTATTTAAGTATTCCCCACGCATGTGGGGGTGATCCTAATGCTGTTAGTGGTAAAACAGCAAAACCAATGTATTCCCCACGCATGTGGGGGTGATCCCAATATCGTGCGTACCGGAGGCGATCGCATAGAGTATTCCCCACGCATGTGGGGGTGATCCCAAAATCCAAGCAAAAGCTCCTAAATACGAATAGTATTCCCCACGCATGTGGGGGTGATCCTTATCGTTGGCGAAACCCGATATAAGGCTGCCAGTATTCCCCACGCATGTGGGGGTGATCCTATTTAATTGGTACATTTGGTGATGTTATTTATGGTATTCCCCACGCATGTGGGGGTGATCCTCAACATAAGCGGTTTGACCTGTAAAGAGAACTGGTATTCCCCACGCATGTGGGGGTGATCCTACATGCACAGATAACCATGGTACACTAGACCGGTATTCCCCACGCATGTGGGGGTGATCCTGTTATATAAAATTGTCGGGCTTATTCCTATGGGTATTCCCCACGCATGTGGGGGTGATCCTTTTTACGTTCCGATTCTTGAACCCCACGTTGAGTATTCCCCACGCATGTGGGGGTGATCCTGTCTCTTTCATAATTTCCTCCTAATTCTTTTCGTATTCCCCACGCATGTGGGGGTGATCCTGAACTACCTCGTATCAATCTATATACTAACCCGTATTCCCCACGCATGTGGGGGTGATCCTGCCTAAAATATTTTTAAAGTATAAAAAACTAAGTATTCCCCACGCATGTGGGGGTGATCCTTTTGTTTATAGTTGCTGTCTTAGGAATGAGACGTATTCCCCACGCATGTGGGGGTGATCCTTATTAAACCCGTGCAAAGTCTTGTGATAACGCGTATTCCCCACGTATGTGAGGGATCCTTTACCTAAAGCCAATTCAAGGCTTTTGACTACTGGATTATGAATTAAGCAACGGGGTTATCATTTAAAGATGGTGGTGCCGTAATAGATCAAAATAGAATTCGTCATAAGTGATTGGGCTAATTTAACCAGAAAGAGGTTGTTTGTAGTTATGATGGAATGTTTTTCTCCAGAAACGATTGATCACTTGAAATATTATGTTTATACATATGCTGATCCAACAAATCATGAAATCTTTTATATAGGGAAAGGGACCGGTAATCGAATCTTTGCCCACGAAAAAGACGCTGCCCAGGATCGTTATGAAAGTAATAAAATTGAACGCATTAACCAATTAACTCAACACGGCCAGCAACCAGAGCTACACATTATTCGTTATGGACTTAGCGAAACCGAAGCCTTTGTTTTAGAAGCGGGGTTAATCCGGACATTTCTCTATTGTCATCCACATAGCTATTTTAATTCAGATATTGATTTGACTAATAAAGTAGCGGGCCATGATCATGATCAAACTGGTACCCCTGGGGAATTGGAATTATGTTTTGCAGCACCCGCGATTACTTGTGCAGCCATTTCTTTGCCGCATGCTGTGGCTATTATGATTGATCAACCTCACTTGATGCTTTCAGCCGCTTCATTTAAGAAACATCAGGCCTTGATTAAACAACACGTATGCGGTGATTGGTGTATGTCATTATATAAGGCTCAACAGGTCCAAACAGTGATTGCCCTCATAAAAAATACGAATGGGTTAATTGCAGGTATTTATCAGGTACAGGGAATGCCAAAAGTTATTGAAGCTCCAACACCTAAACAACCCCAGCATCAACGAATCCGGTTTCGTTTAAAAGGAATGCCCAGTGATTTAATTGGTAAACGGTTAAATTTAAACCGCAAAGTTGGAGCACGATTACCCTTCAAATATTTATGGTAACTAACTTACTTGAATAAAGAGCTTCCAAAGTACAAAGGGTTTGTGCTGATTAAATATCAAAAAACTTTCAGCTAACAAAGATTAAAAAAAGACTTTAATGGTGGCTATACTAATCGCTAACTACCCAATCTTTTAATTGTTAGCCAGTCTTTAAAGGGCATGCTATAATATAGATAGAAAAAAGAAGCCCCGTGCGAACAGGGCTTCCCATGTAGAGCCGTTAAAGACGGTGGCATAACTTAATACGATTAAATAACCGCTAGCTTGCCGGAGCTAAAGCGGTTATTTTTTTTGCTGACTTTTGATCAGCTCAACAATTAATGCAATTAAGGCTACGATAAACGTACCGAAAGCCAGCATTAATTGTAAAGCGTCCGCAACGGACACTTAGGCTACTCCTTTCGTTAGGATTTATGGGCTTTAAGGTTTTAACACCATAAGCACCACCTCCGATCGGAAATAGCCACCGCCTTAACTTCTCTACAAAATACTATTATACAAGCAGACTAGCAGCTTATCCACGTCTAAAATAAAAAAACCAGCGAGATTTTCTTGATATCGTGATTCAAATATAACTTATAAATCAGTGGTAAGATTGACTAAAGGAATGGTTACTAATTAATATTTGCAGATAAAGGGGTGCTTCTTTGATAGATACCACAAAAATTATTTCCAAAAAAGCAGAATCTAATATAAATAAAATAGCAGAAGGGCTTAAAAGTCATGGAAAACTAGAAGAGTACGACTTATTGGTTTTACTGGTTAAATATATGGTTGATTTATATCGTTTTGAAGTAAATAATTATCAGGAAAACAAATCTATTCCTCAAATGATTAGTCGCACCATTATGGAAACTTATTTTTATGTTCTTTATTTAACTAAAAGTAAAGGCAATAAAGCAGAATATAAAATAAAAAAGAGGGCTTATACTTTAATTGCCAAGAAAGATGAGGTTAAAAAAAGTATAAATGCTTTGTCTAATCCTCAATTGATTAATACAAATAACCCTAAAGACATAATACAAAGGGACAAAGCAATAGAACTAGCTAACAAATCCAACATGAACAAATCAGATTTAGAAGAAAGAAAAGACAACATCAACGATACGATTAAAGAATTCTTTGATGACCATTCTATCAGTATTAGCCCTAAGGACTTTAAAGATTTTTATAATGTTAGCAAAGATACGAACGGAAACTACTTGCATGGTTTACAAAGCTTAGCTATATATGTTAATGAAGGGGAACGTTACAATCTCCTTATGCATCAGACTTCTAAAAGAGTACATGCAACTAATGTTTACCAAGAATATGATGTATCCAGTATGGCTCCTATAAGCAATCTAGACGACAATAGACCAATATTTATTAGTGCACTCTTTGTTGGAAATGCTCTCAAATCTATAACTGACTTTTGCAATATAAAATCGTTATTTGATAAAGGTTTGGGCAGCTACGTAGATAAACTTAAGCATGAAATTCAATTGAACATAGATGAACAAAGGAAATGATAGTCCTCCTACTAAACGGCCACTAGGGTATACCCTAGTGGCCTTTTTTGATTCTGTGCTATACTAGGAATTACAAATGTTCATTAGAACTGTCCAAAAGGAGAACTGGAAATGGCTAAAATCGGTTATGCGCGTGTGAGTTCCAAGGAGCAACATTTAGATCGACAGTTAGCGGCTTTAAAAGACGTTGATAAATTATTTACGGATAAATTAAGTGGGGCTAACACGAATCGGCCAGAACTGCAAAAAATGCTGGCCTATATCCGTGAAGGCGATATTGTCCTGGTTACTGAATTAGACCGCTTGGGCCGAAACAACCAGGATTTGACTAAGATCATGAACTCCATTCAAAATAAGGGTGCCACCCTTGATGTGTTGAATTTACCGTCCATGACAGGGATTGCTGACCCCAATTTACGTCAACTCATGACCAACCTCATTATTGAACTTTATAAATACCAAGCTGAAAGTGAACGTAAGCGGATCATTGAGCGTCAGCAACAAGGGATTTCCCTAGCCAAACAGCAGGGCAAATATCATGGTCGCAAACCTCAATACGCTGAAGATGATCCCCGTTTGTTACATGCCTTTAAACTTTATCAAAATGGTATGAGCGATGTGGATGTGGCTCGAAATACCGGGATTAAGCGGACAACCTTTATTCGGTATCGAAAGAAATTCAGTGTATATAGATAAATTTCTCATTAAATAAGCAGGGCAGTGAAGAAAAAATTTAAATAGGAGTGAAATAACAGATATATGGAAATAAAACTAATAGAGGTTAGTGCATTTTGGATAAGTAATTAAAAAGTTCCGATCCAGAAAAATACAAAGATAAACGTTGATCTAATGGCTTCATATACCTAAGAAAATAACAAATCAATTTTTAGACTTAAGATTTTGTTTATAATAGATTAGTATTAACGTTAACTAAATTCATGAGGAGTTTAAAATGAAAATTACACCAGAAACTAAAACATGGATGTAAGCTGATTCCTGTTCTTTTAATTGAGCGATTCAATCTGCATCTTTACTTTGTCAATCAATAAAGAATGGATATGGCAATCCTTCAATATGGCCACGTCCTTTTTAAATCATCATTACGGATAGCAAGTGAAATTGTCATGGAAAGCAGTCCTCCATTATTCTTTAGTTTTACGGGTCTTAAAATAACGAACTTCGCAATACGGGTTTCCCTTGGCAATAGTACTGCCAAGGTCAAAATCAATATCATCAAAATTTTCTGCAACTGCCCGATCACCCTTCATGCAAATATCACATAGGTTGGCCATCTCGTCAGTAGTCTTACCCATCCTGAGCCATCGGTTAACGTAAGGGCAATAATGGAAATGAACTCGAAAGTCATCTTCTGTCGATTTGACGGTTTCCATTTCATAAACATTTGCTTCAAGATTATCCGTAAATTTGTCGGCGAATTCTTTCATATCGTGAGGATCGACCATTGATTCTTTGAAATCTTGACCGTTATCAACCCCATAATCATGAACCGCTTTAATTGCAAATTTATCGTCAAGGCCATGTGCCTTTGCCTCATCAAGCATCCGCGTCATAGTTGCCGCAATCCGAGATCTTTTCTCATTTTCAGACGCCATATATTTCACCTCAATTAATTTTTATCGTTATCCCATGACGCTTGGGCGCCCTTTAATTTAAAGACGTCTTCGCCAAGCCACTTCTTTGACAATTTTTCCAAGTAGCCACTCTTCTTAAGTTTCTTCAAATCAGCATTAACAGCTTTAAGCAGTTTCTTATTTTTGTCTGATTTATTTGCGTAGAAGTAGTCATTCTTAAGGCCTAACGAAGGCGAAACTGTCAATCCTTTAGCGCCCCCTGAGTCTCTAACTGGGAAGTATGCTTGATATGGATAGAAGACCGCATCAAACTGCTTTTCCTGTAGCTGCTTTAATGCGTCCCCCGCCGTCACATCACCAATTGCTTTTAAATTAACCTTGTATTTGGGATTTTGTTTATTGTAATCTTCAACAACGTTATAACGGGCATCATCACTGGAAATTGGGGCAAGTTTCAAATGTTTCTTAACAATATCTTGGAATCCTTTGATGTTTCCTTCATTTGAACGATAAACCAACCGCAAATCTGCTAACCCGACCGGTTTGGATAAAAGATAGGTCTTCGCACGATCAGCCGAATACCAGAATCCCGAACTGGCTAAATCGTATTTTCCGGATTGTAATCCAACGAAAACCGAGTTTTGAGAAGCCGTTGAATAGTTGAATTTATATTGAGGCAAATCCTTATCAATTTTTTGAAGCAATTCACCATCATAGCCACTAATCTTGCCACCTTTTGGAAATGTGTAAGGTCTGTTGGTTGTCACTCCGGCAACGTTAATGGTTGTTACTTTTTGGTTGCTGCTCGAATTTTTGCTAAGAAAATGTGCGGCACCGATTGCCACTACAATAACAACTGCAATTGCTGAATAAATATAACCTTTTTTCGACATTCTTAATTACCTCCAACTTTCGCTTCTGTTTCATCAACTTGCGGTGTTTTTTTTATAACAGAATGGGTCTTCCCACTAAATACCCTTCTAGTAACGTACGTTTCAGTAAGACTAAGTATTTTCCCAAACACAAAACAAATGACCAAATATAAAAGCAATGCGTCCAAGTAGGTCTCCAAATACTTAAAGCCGAATGACGCAATAATATTTGATTTAGCCATAATTTCAATGATCCCGATGTTATAAACCAATGCCGTATCCTTGATCAAATCTAAGAAAAAATTTGAAAAATTAGGGATTAAATTCGGAATTAATTGAGGAATCACAATTCTTCTCATGCTTAAACTTGGTGTCATACCAACAGATAACGCTGCCTGGTATTGATCCTTATCAACTGAATGATAAGCGGATCGAATTGTCTCAGATAAGTTGGCTGCCGCATTTAATGAGTAAGCAGAAATTGCAATCACCAAATGTGGTAAACTTCCCGGCTTAACATTGACACCCTGATTTTGTAAATAATACAAGAATTGTGGCAAGCCATAATAAATAACGTACAATTGCACTAAGATTGGCGTGCCACGGACAAATGATACCAACACTGCAAAGATTTGAGAAAGAACTTTAATTTTTTTCTCCCTTATAATGGCAATGATCGCTGCAAGAGCGAACCCTACTATAACGGAAACAACTGAGATATAAATAGTCATCGGAATTACCGAGATCAGTTTGGGTAATGAATCAATCATAAAATGAAAATCCATTATATGCCTCCTTTCCTCTATGCCTCAACGTGTGCAAAATGTGACTGATAGGTCCGAAATCCCCATTCGATAAGGGATGCCAAGATCCAATAAATCAGTGCTAATATAATAAAGATTTTAAGCTGATAAACACCTTGGTTGACGTTGGACAAGTTGCTGGCATTTTGATACATATCCGCCAAACCAATGACATAAACCAACGACGTTGCCTTCAAAAGCCCAATCAATAAATTCTCAACATTGGGAATTGCAATTAAGAAAGCCTGAGGAAGAATAATTTCTCTAAGTGCCGTCTCTCCAGTCATTCCAACGGAGTAGGCAGCCTTAATTTGGCCTTCGTCAACTGACAGATAAGCTGATCGAAATGCTTCTGCCATATAACCGCCCCAACCAACCGATAATCCAAAAATACCAAAAATAATTTTTGCCCAATTGTTGGAATCAATTCCAATAAACGACAGCAACTTGGGTAGGCCATAATAGGTTAGTAAGAGCATCAACAGCGGTGGTGTACCGCGAACAAGGCCAATGTACACACGAGAAACCGATTTGCCGACTTTGTCGTCCTGAAGTGATAGAAACGCAACGCCAATGCCGATTAAACTCGAAAAAATAAACGAGGCAATCAACAAAGTAATCGTATTTGGCAATCCACCAACAAGTGCAGCTAATATTTTAATCACTTTCATGATATGCCGCCCCCTTAACGATCCTCCGCAATTGCGGATAGAAATTCTTTGGTTCGTTTTTCCTTTGGATGATTAAAGATTTGATCCGGTGTGCCGCTTTCCAAAATAGCACCATCCGCGAAAAACAGGACTTTAGTCGCAACTTTCTTGGCAAATGACATTAAATGCGTCACAACAATCATTGTTTGTCCCTGTTGCGCAAGGTGATCCATATCCTGAACAACGGTTCCAACCAACTCTGGATCCAACGCCGAGGTTGGTTCATCGAACAAAATAATATCCGGTTTCAAGGCAGTCGCTCTGGCAATTCCGATTCTTTGTTTTTGACCACCTGACAATTGTGAAGGATAGGCATCTTTCTTTTCAGAAAGACCAACGTTCTTAAGTTCTTCAAGTGCAATTTGATTGGCCTCATCTCTGGATTTACCTTGGCCATGAATCAAACCTTCTGTAATATTTTCCAAGGCCGTTTTATTTTTAAACAAATTGTAATTCTGAAAAACCATTGCAATGTGCCGTCGAACCCAAAGTACGTCATCTTTTTTAGGTGAAGATAGATCAATCTTCTTATCCCGAAAATTCATCTCACCTTTATCGGCATTATTTAAAAAATTCAAATTTGAAATAAAGGTTGTTTTCCCGGATCCACTTGGACCGATAACCACAATGACTTCACCCTTCGAAATCTGAAAATCGATATTCTTTAAGATATGATTGTTATCCACTGTTTTATCTAATTGGTTAACTGTTAATAATGGCATAATTGCTCACCTCATTTTGTTAGTGCATGGACGGCTTCTTGTGCCCACTTAATATGTTCAATCGGCGTATTTCTTTTGATCGTACAGTCGGCACCAATCAAGACACCCTTCGTTCCTGCTTCGCTTACAATTCTTTGTGCTTCTTTTTGAATATCCTGCTTGGTTCCGCTATATAAAACATCTTGTTCAGTGATGCCAAAGCCACCAAGAACAACTCGATCGCCAAACAACTTTTTACCTTCACCCAATGTATAACCGTCAACATGTGTTGACCAGTTAATGATTTGCAGCTGATAATCCGTATACCATTCAAGATGATTTTTGGCCTGATCAAATCCGCAAACATGGAGAATGTTAATCGGCGCCTTCCGGTTGATTTCGTTAATTACTGAAAAGTCTGCCGGTTTTTGAATGTAGTCAAAAAAGTCTTTGTTATCAGCCCGATCATCTTGAATGGATTGTGTACTGTAATAAATGCCGTCAGCGCCCGCATCGATTGCTGCATCCACTTGTTTATTAATATCCCCTGCAATTTTCTTAAGTACATCGTGAAGCAGTTCCGGGCTTTGTGCGTATAGATCCGCAAAACGCTTATCTCCGTTGGTTAAGGGCTCCTTTGTTTCATCAACCAAGGCCCATTTCAAAATGGTGACTGGCGAAAAAACATTATAGAAACTATATTTACCGTGAATGACATTTTTTTGCTTCTTAATCAGGTCACGTTGACCTTTTAACCACCAATAATCATTTGGAATGTTGGTTAGTTGGATAAGCGAATGCAGATCATGAACGTCGGTCACATTCTGAAAATCATATTGAAAATAGCCATCAGTCATTAACTTAACAAAATCCGGGTTTACATCATCAACATACTTGGCATGTCCTTCAACATTGATCCCGGTAATTTCCGGGTGTTCATTTGCAGGCACAAATTCGTCCTTTGCGTAGTGATGCCAAAAAGACACGGGGATTTCCTGTTCCTTTTTATTCTCAAATGCATTTAACAATTCTTCTCTACTCATCATGCAGCCTCCATCAGCTAAAAATAAAAAAGCTTCCGTTCCTTGACCATATGTATGCTATACATAGTCAATGGACGAAAGCTTTCGTGTTACCACCCTAAATTCATAATCCACTTGCATGAATTACCTCAACGACACCCATGATGCCAGAGATAGTAACGGATCCTTCCGTGGTTAATGCGTTAACATCAATCAATGTTCAGAGTTCATCTTCACAATGACCATTCCTACTGTCTTTCACCATCCGGCAGTTCTCTTTAGAAGAACGATTATTGTTACTCTTCTCTTCATCACGTGCTGTATTAAGATTATTATAAATAATAACACCATTTTTTAATTAATCAACAGTTTTTTTAAGAAGCACTCTAATAGTAATCAATTTCATGACTGATTTAATGGTGAAATAAAAAATATTTTTAACGTTATTGATTACCTCTTTATTCCGACGTGTCAAATCAAGTGCAACAGTTAATTCGACATTTCGAGAAAAAGTGAAATTTTCGAAACCAATATATTTAATTAATTTGGTAGATTGCAAATTTGTCCAAAAATTCGGATTAAATTTGCAATCTACCCCATATACGTTTTTCCAACTGATTATTTTTTAAAGTAAGTTATGATCATGCAAGCTAACGGCATTCCCAGTCGACGCATCTCTAAACGGGCAATCATGAGTAAGAAATTAATCGTGATTTCCTTCACATTGCTTTTTAATAAATCCCTTTAGGGTGGCGTAGGGCCGAAAAGATTTGACCATTTTTAATGAGAAAAACCTTAGAATTATAATAAAAACCGCTTACTTTATCACAAAATTGCAAATTGCCATTTAAATTTTGAAAAATAATCGATATATTTTGACATTTTTGAAGCGATGGCATACAATGTATATGAATTCACAAAGAGGACGAAAATGCCGTTGCTTTCCTCAGACTTGCAGGCGATAGAGAAACGTCAAACGAATGGAGATGCCGTTATGTTAAATCAAATTCATAAATCAAAAAAAGTTGTCCTTGTCGGTGACGGGGCCGTTGGGTCATCATATGCCTTTTCATTAATTCAATCTCAAATCGCTGACGAATTAGTGGTCGTTGACGTTGCCAAGGATCACGCTGAAGGCGACGTGATCGATCTTGAAGACGTGATGCCAATGGCTGGACCAATGGGGATTCGTGCCGGGGAGTATTCAGACGCCAAAGACGCTGATTTAGTTGTGATTACTGCCGGGGTTCCCAGAAAACCAGGCGAAACCCGCTTGGATTTGGTTTCTAAAAACGCCCGCATCCTCGAGTCAATTGTGCGCACAATTGTTGATAGCGGCTTTAATGGCATTTTCTTAGTATCTGCCAATCCAGTTGACATCTTAACGACGATTACCCAGCGAATTTCTGGATTTCCACGGACCCGCGTTATTGGAACGGGAACATCGCTTGATTCCGCCCGGCTTCAAGTGGCACTGGCCAACAAATTTCAAGTGAATTTGCAGGATATTGACGCCAACATCTTGGGTGAGCACGGCGACAGTTCGTTTGCGGCATACGACGAAGCCACCATTCGCGGCCGGGCCTTGCGGACGGTTGCCATGGAAAAGAACATTACCGATGACGAGTTGGATCAAATTGAAGTGGATGTTCGCAAAAAGGGTGGTAAAATTATCGGCTTAAAGGGCGCCACCTTTTACGGGGTTGCTTACGGGCTGACGATGCTCACCCGGGCAATCTTAAATAATGAAAATATGGTAGTGCCCGTTAGTGCCCCACTAAGCGGTGAATATGGCTTGAATGACATTTACATTGGCAGTCCGGCCTTGATCAACTCCCGGGGAATTGCTAAAGTCATTGAGGAACCCTTATCAGCCGATGAAAAAGCGCAGATGATCCGATCGGCTCGCCAAATGGCAGAAGTATTAATGAACGCATAACCAGACATGTAAACTTTCTATAATTCTTAATAGCGGTGGTATTATTGAAAACAATAAAACATGCTCACTGCTTTTTATTTGACTATATTTGTTAATAAAGTCACAATAGAAACACTTTGATCATGCACTTAGGGAGGTGTTGGATCAGTCATATTTTAAATTGAGTTTTGATGAAACCGTTTCCTGAACGATTGGCATTTGAATTAATTCACAAATCGGGGATGCGTTTCAAATGTTGATTGATCTTCATTGCACCAATTAATGAAGGGGATCGCGTATGGATCCGTTTCAAACAAAGGGGATAATTCTATATGGAACACTTAGAGAAAATTAAGTATCAGAAATTCATCTGGCCGATCGCTATTGCGTTGATTATCTGGCTGTGTACCCCGTTTAAGCCCGCGGGCATTCCAGTTGCCGGCTGGCACATGTTAGCTATTTTTGTTGGAACCATCATTGGGTGTATTACCCAGCCAATGCCAATTGGCGCGGTTGCGCTGCTTGGCTTTACCATCACCGTTACCCTGGGCTTAGTCGATATGGATAACGCCGCAATGGGATTTGGTAACCCAACCGTTTGGATGATCGCCATGGCGTACTTCCTGTCGCGGGGCTTCATTAAGACCGGGTTTGGTCGCAGAGTTGCGTTACTGTTTGTCCGGCTGTTTGGTAAGAAATCGTTGGGGCTGGCCTATTCGCTGATTGCCGTTGATTTGGTAACCGCACCAGCTACCCCAAGTAACACCGCTCGTTCAGGCGGAATTGTTTACCCAATCATCGATTCACTGGCTCACACCTATGGATCGGATCCTAAGGACGGGACCGCTCGTAAAATGGGGGCCTTCTTGGTCTTCGAAGAGTTTCACGGCGACATCATCACCAGTGGTTTGTTCATGACCGCAATGGCGCCTAACCTGGTTGCCGTTGCCCTTGCTAAAGCCCTGCACGTCACCATTCCGTGGATGACCTGGTTTATCGCTGGCTTAGTACCTGCTATTATTTCGTTAATTTGTGTCCCGTGGCTCATTTACAAGATGTACCCGCCTGAGATTAAGGAAACGCCGAACGCGAAGGAATGGGCGGACACCGAATTGGATAAAATGGGTAAGTTCTCGTTACCTGAAAAAATGATGGCCGGCGTGTTTGTCTTTGCGCTGGTTATGTGGATGATTTCCAGCTTCATCGGAATGGATGCCGCCTTGGTTGCATTCATGGCCGTTTCACTGCTACTGCTCACCGGGGTGTTATCGATTCAGGATATCCTAAAGGAAACCGGTGCTTGGAACACGCTGCTATGGTTCTCAGTGTTGATCTTCATGGCGACAGAATTGAATACTCTGGGCGTTATTCCGTGGTTATCGGAGACCATCAAGACTTCCGTTTCCGGCATTAGCTGGATTTGGGTGCTGTTGATTCTGGTACTGGTTTACTTCTATTCTCACTACCTGTTTGCCAGCGGGACCGCCCACGTGACCGCAATGTATTCGGCACTACTGGGCGTTGCGATTTCTGCCGGCGCACCTGCCGTTATGGCAGCCATCGTGCTCGGTTTTACAGGGGCGATCTTTGGGTCAACCACTCACTTTGCTAACGGTCCGGCAACCGTGTTATTTGGTTCCGGTTACGTCAAACAATCTGATTGGTGGCGCATGAACTTCATTCTGGGGCTTTTCTACATCGTTGTTTGGATTGGCATCGGTGCGCTTTGGATGAAAGTGATTGGACTGTGGTAAGTTCAGAGTGGTCCGAAAAGCGGTTAGCTTCCATAATATAAAAGCGTCAGCCGAATATCCTGGTCTTGGATGGTTGGCTGACGCCCTTATATGGCCGGAAGCTGCTTTACGTGCCACGTTTCAGCAATGTCATATTAGGATTCTTAAGGAGGGATAACGATCAAATTTCAAACCAGTGATCACGTCGTTCTCGACTACACAGATGAGGGGCAAGGCCAAGCGGTTTTGCTCCTTTCTGGGATTGGGGCGGTTAAAGAAGTCTTTGGCGCCATCATTCCAAGGTTAGTTGAGAATGGCTACCGGGTCATTAATCTTGACGCGCGCAACCAGGGAGCTTCCGAACACACTGTCAGGGGGCGGCGGATGAGTCGCCATGCGCTGGACGTTGCCGAACTGCTGGGTGACCTTGACGTTGATCACGTGATTGGCATTGGCAGTTCGATGGGGGCAGCCACCCTGTTTGCATACGGATCGCTATTTGGTGCGGGCCGGTTTGCTAAATTAGTTGACGTTGACCAGACACCCAAAATGATCGGTGACGACACCTGGCAGTATGGATTTGAATCGTTAACCTGGGACAGTTTTCCGACCAGCCTCAAGTTTCCCATGGGCAAGGCCGCTGTCCACAAGATTAGCGACGGCGTTTTCAGTCAAATGAAGGCGGCGGCCAAAGCTCATCCATATGATGGTCAGCTTAACTATCCGTTGCTGGTGGACCACACGTTTCAGGATTGGCGGGATATTGTGGCGGCACTGGGAATTCCACTGCTGGTGGTTGCTGGCAAGCAGTCGCCGTACTTTAATCCGGAGTTTGCCGCAGTGACCGCCCGGATGGCCAAACACGGGATCGCCAAAGTGATTGACCACAGTGGGCACTTAATCATGGCCGAGCAACCCGAGGCATTTTATGAGGCGTTCCAAAAGTTCATGCGAAAATGAGCACCAAAAAAGGACCGTCGAAACGATCCCGGGGTTACGCATTGATTCAATTTAGATTAGCCACCCATTTCCAACAGGACCCGGTTGGCAACGCCCTCATTGGTAATCACGTCAGTAAGCAGCTCGCCTCGCAAGGCGCCTAACAGGGCCCGGGCTTTGAATTTGCTCTTCACAATGCCGACGCGGCGGGTGGTTGCCAGCACCGTGTCGATGGGGATGCCAAAGGTTTTGTCATTTTTGATGTTTAGAATGGTGCCGTTAATGTCGTACGGTCGCCCATAGAGCATGCCAGCCACCCGATCAAGCGTTACTCCGTCAAAAATTTCGGATTGATGCTGCTTCCAGACTGGAATCGTGTCAATCGAAGCCAACGTGCCAAAGCCGGTAAATAGCAGGTCCATTTTCGAAGCGGTGCTAAATGCCGGGACCAGGGCCGGTTCATGTTGGAGCTCGGCCCTGGCAGAATCACTGAGAATGTACAGCGGTGCCGGCATGGTCTGGTAAGGCGCGCCAAATTTCGAAGCGGCTTTTTCGACTAAGGGTGTGGCGCCGGACAATGATGTGTACTTGAGGTTATTGCCGACAAATTGTGAAAAGGTGATGTCGTCTCGAACTTCCGCCTGAAAGTGAGAAATGACACTGAGCACTGTGTCACCCCAAGTGAGGCCGATAATCCGGCTTTGACGAATAAGATCCTGAATTTCGGCCGAGGCGTACTCGATGATGTTTTCATTATCGTCGTTGGGCGTGTCAGAGGATTTAAGGATGAAAGCGTTACGAAGGTGAAAGGCCTTTTTGAAGCGCACCTCCAAGTCGAAGTTACGGCTGATTGGCGTGGCAATGTTGATTTTGACCAATCCAGTTGCCAAGGCTTCATCTAAGTATTTGGTGATGAGGTAGCGACTGAGCTGGTACTTCTTGGAGAGATCGGTAACGGTTTGTTTTGACAGGTAGTAGTCCTGGGCGATATTGGCCAGGAGTTCCTGATGTTTGACATCGTTCATGGGTGGGTTCCTTTCAATGGTGAAGCTTTAGAAATATTATAGCATAGGTTTTTGCAAATGAAGAATTCCTTTTCAAATTCAAAATTATCGCGGCTTGAGTTTTAACAAATTTAAAATAATCCATAGGTATTTGATAAATGTTAAAAGACGCGTTATTCTATTTAGTGAGTAATGAAACCAGATAAAATCACGCAGAAATAATGATAATGAAAGCAGAATTTGGATTGGGAGACGACCTATAATGACTGAGCAAGATGATGTTTTAAAGCTTCATGAACGGCATACCGGCGTATTGAACATTGCGTCTGAGTTGCCGGTTGATGACCGTAAGGATTTAGCAAGGGCCTACACGCCTGGTGTGGCAATTCTCTCTAAACTGATTGCCAGTCATCCAGAGTTGAAGGATCGCTACACGATGAGTGGCAAGCTGGTTGCCCTGATTACCGACGGGTCGGCCGTTCTGGGACTTGGTAACATTGGCCCGGCTGGGGGCTTGCCGGTAATTGAGGGCAAGGCCTTGCTGTATAAGGACTTGGCCGGCGTTAACGCGGTGCCGATCTCAGTCAATCAAGCAAGTGTTGATGAAACCGTTCGGACAATCAAAAACATTGCCGGTTCCTTTGCCGGGATCCATTTGGAAGACATTGCGGCGCCGCGGTGCTTCGAAATTGAAGACCGGCTGGCTCAGCAATTAGATATTCCCGTCTACCATGACGATCAGGAAGGCACGGCAATCGTTGTTTTGGCTGGTTTAATCAATGCGGCCAAGGTGGTTGGTAAATCACTGAATTCCTTGAAGGTCGTCATCAACGGCGTTGGAGCTTCCGGGCTTGCGACTGCCAAGCTTTTGTATCACGTTGGGATTACTCATCTGACGCTTGTGGATAAGAATGGTGTCATTACCAAGAATGACGGGCGCTACAATCGTTATCAGCGGGAATTTGCCGCCAAGCTTGGTCAGGATGACAGTTTTAAGAACCGTCAGTTATCAGATGTTATC
Source organism: Lentilactobacillus kefiri (assembly GCF_007989105.1). GTDB lineage: Bacteria > Bacillota > Bacilli > Lactobacillales > Lactobacillaceae > Lentilactobacillus > Lentilactobacillus kefiri. The sequence continues at coordinate 25,779 of NZ_BJVK01000024.1, forward strand.
AGGGGAAAAGATGCCTTCATTGGGTTGTCCACTGCCAACTTGATGACTGCTGAAGACGTCGGGCGAATGGCTGATGCGCCGATTATCTTTGCCCTGGCCAACCCGATTCCTGAAATTGATCCGGAAATTGCTAACAACGCTAAAGCGGCCGTGATTGCTACCGGATCGTCTCAGTACCCCAATCAGGTTAACAACATTCTGGTGTTTCCAGGATTGTTCAAGGGTCTGCTGTCCGCTGGCATTAAGCACGTTGGTTACGGCTTGCAGGCAGCGGTATCAAATGCCCTGGCTAGCATGATTGTCAACCCGACAGCTGAAGAAATTGTTCCCGGCGTCTTTGATGAAGGCGTCGTTAAAACCGTTACCAATGCGTTATTGGCGTACGCCGGGAAGGCGAGCAAGGCATTAGTAACCGATTAGTGGAGGATCATTGATCAATGTATGAATCAATTGTTGATTTAAATTTAAATGATGCCAAGGTTCGCACCAAGTGGCAGGCGTTCTTGAAGTCGCTGGGAATCGCGAACTTTAGCGATCGCGAAGTCGATAAGATCGACTTTACGATCGGCATTTATAACGGCGACGAACTGGTTGCCACCGGTTCAGCGGCCGGCAACGTTCTGAAATACGTTGGCGTCTGCAACAAAGGCGTCACCACCGGCAGTCGGTTCAACGCAATTGTCGGCGAACTGGTTAATCGCCTGTTTCAGCAGCAGGTCTTTCACATCTTCGTATTCACCAAGAAAAAGTATTCTGAAAGCTTTCAACACATTGGCTTTGAACAGCTTGGGGACACGGACGTCGCGGCCTTTCTTGAAATGGGCGGCCCGAACATTCACGACTACTTGAACGATCTGCTGAAAGTGCCCAATCAGCAGTACCAGCAAATCGGCGCCGTGGTGATGAATGCCAACCCGTTTACTCTCGGCCATCGCTACCTGGTTGAGAAGGCCGCTAAGGAAAACGACTTCGTGTACGTTTTTGTGGTCAGTGCGAACACATCGCTGTTTAGTGCTGATGAACGGCTTCAACTTGTCCGTGAAGGGCTCAGTGATTTGGATAACGTTGTCGTGGTGGCTGGTGGCGACTACATGGTCAGTTACGCCACGTTTCCGGCCTATTTTTTGCCGGACAATGTCACAGCGACTGATTACCAAACGGCACTGGATGCCCGCGTGTTCAAAATCCAGATTGCCCCAGCCCTGCACATTACGACCCGCTACGTGGGCAGCGAGCCGTTATCCAAGACAACCAACCAGTATAATCAGGCGCTAAAGCGGGAACTACCGCCAGACGTTCAGGTCGTTGAAGTTCCCAGAAAACAGGACCAAACGGGGGCTGTCATTACCGCCACCCGGGTGAGAAAAGCCATTAAGGCCGGTGATCTTTCAAATATTATTGAATCGCTGCCCAGTTCGACTTATGATTTTATTAAGGAGAACTTACATGAGCTTCAAGCACGCATTACGAAAGGAATGACTATTGATGGAAATTAAGCAGACCGCAATTGCGGGAACTTTGGAATCGTCAGATATTCAAATCATGCTGTCAAAGGGTCAATCTGGTATTCAGATTGACCTTGAATCTGATGTTAAAAAACAGTTTGGTGATCAAATTAACGCGGTGATTACCGAAACCCTGAAAAAATTTGGGATTGATCACGTGAAGGTGAAGGCCCTTGATAAAGGGGCCTTGGACTGTGTGATTAAGGCAAGAACGATCGCCGCTGCGCAACGTGCGTTAAAGACAGCTGACCAGCCGGCATGGGAGGTACTGTAAAATGGCCGAAACAAAGGAACGATTACGACGGACAATGATGTTTGTGCCCGGCAACAACCCCGCAATGGTCAAGGATGCCGGCATCTATGGTGCTGATTCGATTATGTTTGACCTCGAAGATGCCGTATCGATGGCGGAGAAGGATGCTGCCAGGGATTTAGTTTACGAAGCCTTGCAAACCCAAGACTATGGTGACGCCGAATTGGTTGTTCGAATTAACGGTGACGACACGCCATACTACCATAACGATATCAAAGCAATGGTAAAGGCTGGCATTGACGTGATTCGGTTACCGAAGACTGAAACGGCCGATATGATCAAAACCCTTGAAAAGGATGTCCTAGCTGCTGAAAAAGAATTCGGCAGAAAAGAAGGCGCTACTCATTTAATGGCCGCCATTGAAAGTGCCAAGGGCGTTTTGAATGCCCCAGCCATTGCGGCCGCATCTGATCGGATGATCGGCATCGCCCTGTCTGCTGAAGATTACACCACCGATATGAAGACCCACCGTTATCCTGATGGTGCCGAATTACAGTTTGCTCGCAACATGGTCCTTCATGCCGCCCGGGCTGCCGGGATTGCGGCGTTTGATACCGTCTTTACCAACATGGATGACACCGAAGGCTTTTACCGTGAGACCAACTACATCCACCAACTTGGGTTTGACGGCAAGTCCCTGGTTAACCCGCGGCAGATTGCGATGGTTAATAAAGTTTACGAACCAACCGAAAAAGAAGTTGAAAATGCCAAGAATGTCATTAATGCAATTAAAGAAGCCCGAATGAAGGGATCTGGAGTGATTTCAATGAACGGTCAAATGGTTGATCGACCAGTGGTTCTCCGAGCTCAGCGGGTTATGATGCTTGCCAAGGCGTCTCACTTAGTTGATGAGGAGGGAAACTACATTGAAAAATAGTGTTGGTCGGAAATTACCAGATGATTTGATGAAACAGCTAAATTACGAAGGCTTTAAGAGCACTGAAATTGGGAAGCCGCAAGTACAACGAGTGGCGCCAAAGGTTCATGTCTCCACTGGTGACGATAAGTTGGTGGACTCCATTGAAGACGTTGTTAAAAAGACGGTTAAAGACGGGATGACGATTTCATTTCACCACCACTTCCGAAACGGGGACTTTGTGTTTAACAAAGTCATGCGCGTGATTATTGATCAGGGGATTAAGAATCTGACACTGGCACCTTCTTCATTGACGGGGGTCATGAATGATATCGTGATTGAGGCCATTAAGAAGGGCACCATCACCAACATTACCAGTTCCGGGATGCGCGGCTCACTGGGCGACTTTGTTTCCCACGGCGGCCTGAAGAATCCGGTGATTTTTCGTTCTCATGGGAACCGGGCTCGGGCAATCGAACACGGCGATATCAAGATTGACGTCGCCTTCTTGGGCGTGCCTAACGCTGATAAATTAGGAAATGCCAATGGGATGCAGGGCGACGCTGTCTTTGGCTCATTGGGGTATGCTTTAATGGACGCTCAGTATGCCGACAACGTCGTTTTACTGACGGACAACATCATGCCGTATCCCAATACGCCGGCCTCTATCAAGCAAACACAGGTGGATTACGTCGTGAAGGTTGACAAGGTAGGCGATCCGGACAAGATTGGTTCCGGTGCTACCCGGTTCACCAAGGATCCTAAGGAATTGAAGATTGCGGCGATGGTTAACGATGTGATTGTTCACTCACCGTACTTCAAGGATGGCTTTTCGTTTCAGACCGGTTCAGGCGGCGCCGCACTGGCCGTTACCCGCTACTTACGGCAAGCGATGATTGATAACCAGATCAAGGCATCGTTCGCCTTAGGGGGCATCACAAAGCCAACCACTGATTTGCTTGAAGAGGGCTTGGTCCGCCGCGTCATGGACGTTCAGGATTTTGACAAGGGTGCTGCTGCTTCAATGCACACCAACCCGAACCAGCAGGAAATCGATGCGTCATGGTACGCTGATCCTGATAATAAAGGGGCCATGGTGGATCAGCTGGACATTGTCATTTTAAGTGCGTTGGAAATTGATACAGACTTTAATGTCAATGTCATGACCGGTTCAGATGGTGTGATCCGGGGCGCTGTTGGCGGACACCAGGACGCTGCGACTGCCAAATTAACGATTATTTCCGCACCGCTTGTTCGGGGCCGAATTGCGACGGTGGTGCCTAAGGTGACGACGAACGTGACCCCGGGTGATTCTGTGGACGTTCTGGTGACCGAATACGGTATTGCGATCAATCCAAAGCGCAAGGACTTGCAGAAGGCTTTCGCTAACCTGCCAGGAGTTCCGGTTTACACGATCGAAGAATTGCAGCAGATGGCTGAAAAGAAAGTCGGCAAGCCAAAGCCCCTGGAATTTACGGACCGGACCGTGGCTTTGGTTGAGTATCGGGATGGTAGTATTATTGATGCGATTAATGAGGTAAAGGATTAGAGTGCTCCGACGGCTCAGGCGCTAACGTCTAAAGATAAAATGCCAAGAATCCAGGACTGGGATTTATGACATTTCACCCTTAGACACCGCACCTACCGAGCCTTGTCGCACTCTGATTCATAAGCCCACTGCTGCATTCTTGGCACGCAGGGGCTTTTACATACATAAGGGAGGGAGGTTTGATGACTAAATTGTTTGAAACCGGTGAGCCACAAGATATCACTGCTGTGTTAGAAAGTAAGGATGCCCGGGTGGCTTTCCAGAAGAAATTGGTGACGGACTATCCAGATGACAGTATTTTAGCCGTCAAGTTGAACATTCCCGGCCCAATTAAGAATAACGATCAGCTCCATCGGGGGTTCAATCACGGCTTATTAAGTCTGATCCAATTGCTTCAGGCGACCAATGCCGCTGTAAAATTAGTGGCTCAGTGGGATAAACCCACTGGTAATGAGGCTTTTTTGACGGTTTCCGGGGCCCTTGAAACGGTAAAGCGGCAAGCGGTGGCCTTTGAAGATCAAGATGCGTTTGGCCGGCTATTTGATGTGGACGTCTTCGGTCATGGCCAATCGACGGCGTTGTCGCGGACAAAGCTTGGGTTGCCGGTTCGCAAGTGCTTTATTTGTGGGCGGCCGGCAAAGGCATGTGCCCGGTCTCGACGACATTCGATCAGCGAATTGCAGGTCAAAATTAGTCAAGTGTTTGACCAAGAATTTAAGGGTGAGGCGGGAGTGGTTAATGACGATTAGTGAAACAACCCACGCAAGGCAACTGGTTTCGACGGCGCTGGCGGCAATGCTCTACGAAGTTTCTGTGAATCCCAAGCCCGGATTAGTTGATCCGGTGGACGCCGGGCCCCATCCTGATATGAATGTATTTATGTTTATCGACTCGGCGGTGAGTCTGCGGCGCTACTTTGATGAATGCGTGGCCGCTGGCGAACAGTTTACTGGTGGATTAACCGCGTTGCCGGACCTCTTTCAAACGATTCGGCCAGCTGGAATTGAAGCAGAGAAGGATATGTTTGGCGCAACCCATGGCGTGAATACGCACAAGGGCGCAATATTTTCACTGGGCATTATGCTGACAGCGGCGGCCTTTCAGGATCGTCATCCAAAAGTGGTTCCCACGGGGAATGCTGGTCTTATGCAGGTGATTCAAAAAATGTTGGCGGCACTGATCGATCATGATTTAGCCAATGGGGACATGCACGACGTTCGCAACTTAACCGCCGGGGAGTATCAGTACGTGAAGTACGGCTTTTTGGGAATCCGGGGCGAAGCGGCTGCCGGCTTTCCGGTGGTCATGAACCATGCCTACCCATTCTTAGCAAGACGTACGGGAAGTATAAACGAACGGTTATTAGATACCCTGTTGCATATTTTGTTATATGCGGATGACTCGAATTTGATTAAACGCTCTGGTAATCCCGATATTTTGTTGCGGGTGCGTCAATGGGTAACCCGATTTTTTGAATTAGGCGGCAGTCAGACTGCTGAGGGGGTTTCGTTTCTCCAAAAGTTGAATCAGAAATTTAAACAGGAGAATTTAAGCCTCGGGGGGTCTGCTGATCTGTTAATTTTAACGATCTTTTTGGCCCTCCGAAATGGCATTATTCGTAGTGATCAAAATACCAATTAACGACTTTTTTCACGACACTATTTGTTCAGCTATTAACAATCGATGGTATAATCAAAGATGAATAGTAAAGTGAAAAGAGGTGGCCAACTTGAATAGAAACACGCACCGGATCAGTTTTCCGGACCTTCATTGCGGCTTTGATTTTTTAGCGGCTGGTGAACATCGGGTTAAACAGAAACAACTGCTCACTTTCAAACGAAATGCTCATTTTCGAATTGGGGTTCTGTTAAGCGGCAGGGCCCATGTGGACATCGCAAACGGTCACTTCAGATTGGAAAAGGGTGACGTGTTAGCACTGCCACCCAACTTGGACTTTAATGCCCGATCTGATGAGGATGTGACATATTTTAGCTTCGATTTAGCGGTGGATGATCCCAAGCTGCAATTGTTTTTAAGCCAAAACCTGATTTACGTATATCCTCGAGAAACCGCATTAGCGCGATTGGTTACGCCCCATTTAACCAGGCTAATTGAAATTAACGGCGAAAATCATCAAGATTTCGAATTAACGTTGTCCATTCAGGTAGTCGTCAGCCAAATGATGTTAGCAATTCACGATGTGATTACGCAGCTGCACGACAACAGTAAGTTTGCCCAGCACGAAATTTCGGGTCTAGAATTTTTGGTGTTGGAAAGTATTTCCATTCCAAAAGTACTAGGCCCTTTTTGATAACAAAAAAAGCATCTAAGCCTCCCTAGTGCTATGCTTTAAGCGACGAAACTCAAGATAAGCGGGGTATGAATAGATGTCTCAACTAGATAATACACTTAAATTACTGGGAATTACAGACACAAACATTCAGGTGTTCGGTACTCGTGAGGAATAAGCTTACATCCACATATTTCTATTTCGTGTCCGGATTTACTTTTTGGGAGAGTGTTTGAACGGCTTGATATTTTTGTTGGGGGCATCCTTCCTTTCGATTTCCTGAAGTTTTTTTAGAATAGCTGCCTCAGTTGAAACATATTCCAATCGTGCCTTCAGACGCTTAATCTCCAAGTCCTTCTTTTCCAATTCAGAAAGATGACCATTATCTTCTTTAGCTTTTCCACGACGATCAGCTAATCCGTCCGCACCATCTTTTTCATATTTGTTAACCCAGCTATAGACCTGGCCATACGAAACTTCAAAATGATTGGCGGCTTCGGTGTAATGCTTTTCGTGGGCAATTGTCCATTCCGCAATCTCAATTCGTTCAAGCTTGGTGGTTTTTCGTCCATTCTTCAATCGGGGTCTCCTCCTAGTAGAACTAGAATCTAGTAATTTCCCACTAGTATACCGAGAAACCCATTGGGAGATAACCCCAACGTTTGAAACTTCGTATTTTCTTGTTAATTCTGAATACGATGTATCTCCGGCCAGATATTCCTGAATGACGCCAAGTTTGAATTCTTTTGAATATTGTTGCTTTGTGGTTCTTTTAAGACCATCAACTCCTCTAATCTGATACCTTTCTAACCACTGTTTTACTTGGTCGTGCTTAACCCCATATTGACTTTCTATTTGATGAGGGTTTGCGGTTCCGTCTTGAAGTAAACCAATGTAGAAGAGCTTTTCCTCTAAGGTATATCTAGACCCTTTTCGGCCCATACAAAAACTCCTTCCTAGGTAAGCAAGCTTTAATTATTTGCTTGTCTACTCAAGAAGGAGTATAG
>NZ_BJVK01000025.1 GCF_007989105.1 Lentilactobacillus kefiri
CTAATACCATCGTTGTAATGGCTTCATCTTCGAAAAGGGCAGCTTTGTCTAGTGCGTATTTTTATGCTCGATCTGAGCATATGTCCAAGCGGGCAATTTACCATCAATTAATTTCAAAATACGGTGATGGATTTTCAAAACATGCAGCAAGTTATGCCGTTCGTCATCTTCATGGAATTAGTTGGAATCGCAATGCCTTAAGATCTGCCCACTTTTACCGTCACAATGAGCATATGTCTAAAAGGGCAATTTATTATCAACTCATATCATCATATGGAGATATGTTTACCCGTTCTCAAGCACGCTATGCAGTTCACCATCTATAAAAATAAGTTGGACTGTTTCTCCCTGTTATGAACTTTTATATTCATGGAGTAGCAGTTCATTTCTTATTAAATAGGCGGACGATGGAAAATTAAGCTTTGCAATTTATTGTGTGTTTTTGAGTATCCCAGATTAATTTAATCATTGTTGTGATTTTAAGCAATCTTGATCTCCTCTAATTTAAGCATATTTCGTGACAAGTTGGCTGATGAGGAGTTTGCTAAAAGGCTATATTTAAATGGGAGGTTTACGATATGGAATATGATCAATTGATTAAAGAATTAACTGATTTTCGAAACAGTCGTGGCTGGAATCAATACCATACATTGCCAGCATTAGCACGTGCAGTGGGTATCGAATCTGGCGAACTAAATGAATTGTTTCTATGGGATATGGAAAATGATAAAGAGTTTTCTGATAAACAAAAGCATGACATGGAACTTGAACTGGCAGACATACTGACATATTGCTATTATATGTGTGATAAGTTGGGTGTTCAGCCTAATGACATTGTCCAAGAGAAACTGGATATAAATAAGAAACGTCACTGGAAATTTGATAAGTAAGGTTGAAAGGTGTTTACGATGAGTGATATTGGTTACCCCATTATTGAAAAAATTAAATATGACTCCCAAGCCACTGACAATCTCACAGATGTAATCGATGGGGATAAGCTTAAACGCAGATTACTGATGGAGTATCCGACGGTTTATATTATTTATTCACCGATTAAATCTGGTGGTTATAAAGTTTATGTTGGTGAGACCAATGACATTGAACGTCGGACTGAGCAGCATTTGAATGAGGACCCTCGGGTAAGGGATGATTGGCGTGAGCTTTCGAAATCCAAGGATGCACAAATGTTTGTGATTGGTCATGATCATTTCAATAAATCGTTGACGCTTGATATTGAAAATCAGATGATGCTTTTTATGCTTGGCGTTCCCAGTGTGAAAAGACTCAATAATCGCCGCGAAAATGAACAAAATGAATATTATACATCTAACGAAAAAGATAAAATCTTTTCTCGAATTTGGCGTAAGCTTCGCGGCTTTGACAAGAATTTATTTCCTGTTGAAAGTATTATACGAGACTCTGCGATTTTTAAGGCGTCACCATTTCATAACTTAACAACTGAACAAAAGAATGCAAAAGATATTATTGTTGATAAGGTAATTGATGCATTGCTTTCAAAGAAAAAGGGCCAACTGATTTTGGTTGAAGGGGAAGCCGGTTCTGGGAAAACAGTTCTTTTGAGTACGATCTTTTATTTAATCAGTACTTTGAAAGACGACGGTAGCCCACTTCGACAAGGATTTGATCACTTAAAGAACTATGTTTTGGTTAACCATGATGAGCAGTTGAAGGTATATGAAGATATTATCGATAAGTTGAATTTGAACTATCAATATGATGATGTTGTAAGTAAGCCCACTCATTTTATTAACTCGCACGATGAAAGTGATCCTGCCGATGTTGTGCTGGTTGATGAAGCTCACTTGCTGTGGACTCAAGGTAAACAAGCATATCGAGGTCAGAATCAGCTTGATGACATTTTGAAGCGCGCCAGAATTACGGTTGCAATTTTTGACCGGAACCAAATTTTGAAGACTGAGGAATATTTGGAGCCCCAGCAAATTCAAAATATGGAAGAAAAGGCAATGAAGCAGAATAATCTGATTATGTTGAGTAATCAGCTACGCATTGACGCCAACAAAGAAACAATTGAATGGATTAGAGATATTACTGATAAAAAAATAATCAAAAAAATCCCGCAAGACAGTAAATATGACTTGAGGATATTTGATGATGCCAAAGAAATGTATGAAGCAATACGAGATAAGGCTTTGGGAGATCAAAAGGCTGGGCTATCCAGGATTCTTGCTACTTTTGATTGGAAATATAACGGTAAGAGGAAACCAGATAATGGCGGTTATTGGATGGTAACTGCCGGAGATTTGTCGTTACCATGGAACCTGCAGCTTAAACCCAAGGGTAGCCGTTCACTGAAAAAGCTGGCTTGGGCTGAACAGGAACAAACACTTGATGAAGTTGGTTCAACATACACTATTCAAGGCTTTGATTTGAACTATTGCGGTGTCATTATTGGTCCATCTGTTAAGTACCGCAATGGACACGTTGTTTTTGATGCAGATGCCAGTGAGAATACCAATGCTATTCGAAACCGTACATTACATGATGGCAAAAAGCGGAAAGTTGCCAGTCAGTTGCTTCCTAATGAGTTGAATGTTTTGCTTACTCGTGGGGTTCATGGGCTATATATTTATGCGGTTGATGATGAGTTGCGCAAAGCGATGTTGAAAGCTGATGAAGATTGCAATAGATTACATAGGTGATTTGTAATAGAGGGTGTGAATATGAATTCCATTGATCCAAATGATTTATTGAAATTTGGTACTGCTGTTATTGCTGCAAAAGCGCTTAAGGAACCACTAGATACTTTAAACGACCTTTGGTTTAACATCTTTGGGTACAGAGTTAAGAAAGCACGAATCAAACATGAATTTTATCTAAAAGAATACAAGAATGAATTAGAGGCTAATTTACAAGCGATACCAAGTGATAATATTCAAAACCCAAAACTGTCAATTCTAGGGCCGGCTTTGGATGCATCTCAGTACTATATTGATGAGCCTGAGCTTAGAAAGATGTTTGCAAAAGTTGCAGCGGGGGCATTTGACAATTCTAAAAATAATAAGATACATCAGTCGTTCGTTCAATTTCTGACGGAGATGTCTTCGAACGATGCTAATTTACTTAAGTATATTTCGGGAACTCGAGAACATGCTGTACAGGGCATCACAATGAACGTAGGATCACAAATTCCTATTATGGAAATGTCATATACAGACGGAGCAATGGAAAATGGACACCGGTCGAATATCTTACCCTCTGTTGTGACCGAGGTGTTATCAAGTCCTGGGGTTAAATTCTCATATAGAGATGGACAAGTTAGTATGGATACCTTGTTAAGGATGAACCTAATAGAAGTAGATTCTTATAGTCTTGTAAAATGGGCAGGGAAACCGCTTGACGAGGTGTTTAGGGTTAATGACGCTATTGATGATTTTCAAAAGGATCATAATCAAGCGATTGACGATTTAAAAAAACAGTTACAACCAGCGGAGTCAAAGCAAATTGATGAGAACACAGTTGAAATTGAAGTTCAAATACCAACGGATACTCCAAATAACTTAAAAGATGCACTTGGCCACCTGCAGAATATGCGATTGAATAAAACATTCAGAACCGTATCTTTAACAGCTATTGGTAAAAACTTCTGTGAGATAGTTTTTGGTCAGAATTTCAATTAGCGAAATATACTAAACAATTAAGGCATAAATTCAGCAAATCAGAGCATCCTTTTGAGGATGCTTTTTTAATTAAAAAATAAATGCAAAACACAAGACATTACACCCCATATACGGTATTATATCAATATAAGTACAAAATACTTTTATTTTATCTAGTAACAGAAAGAAGGAATACTCATGCGCAGTAAAGATAAAGTTCTGGGCGTGCTTTATGGTCAGGCCATTGGTGATGCAATGGGAATGCCATCGGAACTGTGGCCGGTGGAGAAGATCCGAGATCAATTTCATGGCAAGATCACCACTTTTCTTGATGGGCCTGATAATAATGATATAGCTAAGAACTTCAAAAAAGGCCAGTATACCGACGACACCAATCAGGCACTTGCAATACTGGATGGACTAATTGAAAATAATTGGCGGCCTGATTCAAAGATTTTGGTAAAGCATATCATGGCTTGGGCAGAGTCTGTTGGTGCCTGGGAGAACAATATTCTTGGACCGAGCAGCAAAGCAGCGTTAACAGCTCTTAAAGATGGTAAGGATCCACGTCCCATCACGGATCAGGCACTAACTAATGGTGCTGGAATGCGGATTTCACCAATTGGTGCATTATTTAATCCAGAAGAATTGGAGCGATTGGTTCACATGGTCTTTGAGATAACTAAGATTACTCATTCTAGTGACGTTTCAATCAGTGGGGCCTCCATGATAGCTGGAGCCGTAACAGCTGCCATGGCAGATCAAAATTGGGATGACGTGATTGATTTTGCGCTACGAGCTAATGATGTTGGGTTCAAGTTTGGCGCACCAACATGGGCAGCCAAGACACGTGACCGCCTTGAATTGGGCATCAACATTGCTCAAAAAGACAAAGGTTCAGATGAAAAGTTCAGTCAACACATTTACAACTTGATCGGTACGGGAACAATGATTTCTGAGAGTATTCCGGCAGCTGTTTCAATAGCATATTATTGTCGAGATGTGCAAAAATGTGCGTTGATGTGTGCCAACCTTGGTGGTGATACAGACACAATTGGTGCAATGGCAACCGCAATATGTGGTGCAAAAAATGGTAAAGTATCGATCCCATCAGAATGGATCAAACTGGTTGATCAGCAAAATCCTCAGCATGATTTCAATGAGTATGCGGATAAAATTTTACAATTCAAATAACAAATTATGGGGTGAAATTCATGGATGATAATATTATTAAGATTCCAGATTCAGAAAAGACATTAACTGCTGGCAAACTTTTCTACAATTGGTTTGCTGCCAATATCGGTATTATGGGATTTGTATTTGGCGCAATGATTGTTAGCTATCATTTATCATTTTTTCAAGCCATTATTGCATCGTTTGTTGGGGCATTGTCTTTCGCAATCCCCGGTTGGGTTGCCATGATCGGCCAAAAGGAGGGTGTAACAACCTTCAAATTAAGTCGGGCAGCGTACGGAACTCATGGCAACAAAATTCCTAACGCAATAGCCTGGTTCAATATGGTGGGTTGGCTTGCGGTCAACGTGATTACAGGAACTTTGTTGCTGGTATCATTATTCAATATTATTAATGTGAAAAAGTCTTCAGTTACGACAGCCATTGCGCTTGCCATCTTTGGCGGGTTAGTAGTTCTATCTGGTTTATTGAAAGAAGCCACGTTAGCAAAAATTCAAACTTGGTTAAGTTGGATATTTGGGATTCTAACAGTTTTGATTCTTGTATTGTTTCTTATTAAAGCAAAATGGCAGGAAGCATTTAGCCTTCCATCTGGAAGTTGGATTACTGGTGTTTTGCCTGCTGTCAGCATTGTTGCTGCTGGATCCGGAATTTCCTGGTCAATGGCTGCCGCAGATTGGGGAGCCTACGTTACCGAGAAAACGAAACCATCTGCCACTTTTTGGAATACTACGATGGGCGGAGCAGTACCATTGTTTGTGTTGATGGCTGGAGGAGTGTTGCTGAGTACAATTGAGCCTTCATTGGCAACGACTGGAGATCCATTTGGCGTTATGTATTCGGCACTACCTGCATGGATTGGTCCAATTTACTTCCTTGTTGCTGCTGGGGGTCTGATTCCGCAATGTATTATTTCATTTCGTTCTGCACGGATTAACTTGGCAACAATTGGTATTAATGTCACCCAACGGACATCTTTGATTATTCATGGTGCCATTGTATTAGCGATTCCAATCTATGTATTGTTCATATCAGGTAACTTTCTCCGTAACTTTGAGTTGTTCTTGAACTTCTTAGGGATTTGCTTGGCAAGTTGGGTGGCAATATTTTTGTGCGATAGTGTGATGTTCAGATCAAAAGGTTATGATATTAGCCTACTTGAAAATGATTCAAAGACTCATTTTAATTGGCGTGGAATTATTTCCTGGATATTGGCCACAACAACTGGATTCTTATTCACTAACAACGCTGTCTGGGATGGTCCGTTTGCACATGGTATCTTTAGAAATAATAGTTTAGGCGTCTTTATTTCAGCAATTATTGCGATTGTTTGCATGCTTTTATGGAAGGTTGTCGTTCCAAATAAGAAGGTGGCATAAATGAACAAAACATTAGTGATCGGTGCAGCATTTGTTGACGTGTTGATGGATGTTCCGAATTTACCAACAACTGGTGAAGATGTAAGTGGCAAGCTACGGGCGAATATTGTTGGTGGTTCTGCTTTTAACGTTTATGGTGCAATTAAGTATGCTGAACAGGATGTAGATTTATTTGTTCCGATTGGCAAGGGACATTATGCTGATTTGGTATCAAAAGATATGGTTAAAAAAAGTATCAAACCCCTTCTAAAAGTTGATGGTGCAGATAATGGTTGGGATATTTCATTTGTGGAGCCGGACGGTGAAAGAAGTTTTTTGACTGTTAATGGAATTGAACAGCTTTGGCAGCCTGATTGGTTCAAAAAAATTAATATTTCTGATTATGACGCGTTTTATATTAGTGGTTATGAAATGGAAGATGAAAAAGCTGCACGTGTCATTTTGGATGCATTGGATAAACGAGAATCTAGTGCTGTTGTGTTATTTGATGCTTCACCACGGATTGAATATATTTCTGATGAGACAATTCAGAGATTGTACGATAATCATGTTATTATACATTGTAATGAAGACGAAATTGATCATCTGGTTCCTGGGGTTAGCAGCTTAGAGCTGAAGTGTCGTCAGTTATTTGAAAAAACGCACTCGCCCGTTATTTTGACGCTTGGTAAACAAGGTGCCTATCTTTGTGAGGGTAAGTATTCACAGATGATCCGTTCTATCAATGTTAAAGTGGTTAATACGCTTGGAGCGGGTGATACGTTCTGTGGTGGTTTTCTGGCTGGATTGAGTCAGGACATGAGTGTTCAAGAAGCTGTTCAGGAGGGAAATGAGATTGCTGGACTTGTTGTTGGTCAAGACAGTGGGAGCTTATTGGACAGATAGTAGAATATTTGTCAGTAACAAAATAAATCAGCCAAAATTTTCCAGAATCCGTAATTGTCATTTGACTGGGAAGTTGAGGCTGATTTGTTTGGAGCGATTTTAAAGCTTATTGCTACAAATGTACATTAATCGTGGCTGAAACATTCAATAAAAGTTCGCATTGCCATAACTTCAAAAGAATACTATCATTAGGACGTGGATTTTAGGAAAATCTGCTTTTTAATACTATTTGGAGGGGTTTTATGAGAAATAAGAAGATACTTCGTTATGCAATAATTGGGGTTGCATCTGCCTGTGTTGCCATAGCGACATTTGATAATGGGGATTCAAAGGTTATTACCTACCCAAAAAGTGTAACGGTTCATGCTGCCGTGAAACAAACTGTCACTGATAATTATGCTCGCGATGATATTCAATCCATATTCAGTGCAATCCAAAATTCGTCAGATCCTGTAAAAACGGATAGAGTACTAACTGACGAATATAATAAGTTGTCGAAAAATTTGACAACACTTTACGCTGCACCTATTACATATCAACCAGGTTACAATGCGGATTATGGCCCTGCACATGCGATGACTATTGCAGATGTTCTTCATGAAATGAGTTTTTCGCCTCAAAATATTGATCAGAACTATGATTCATATTTGGAGGCTGGGGGTGAAAATCTTTCAAATGATGGCAAGTCAGCAGGTATGGGGGACGCTTCATTAGATAGAAATGGAGCCGAAATTATATATAATCGATTTATCAACCGCCTTTCACCAGCAAATCAGTTAAACGTGAAAACGGTTTGGGAACATGTTCAAAAAGATGACACATATGAGTCATTGGAGAACGATCTTTCTTCGTTATACCAGGCAATTGCGGATGGAATTAGTGCCTGGGGTGAAAACGTAGTAGTTAAAACTAACGCCGACTCTGATTCACTTTATACCATTAAGAATGATAAAAAGGCTCATAATCAATACATTGCTCTATATATTCCACAAGAAAAAATTAAGCAAGTCATTGGTCGTGCTTACAAGCTTTACAAAAAGAATAGGAAAGGAATTATCAAATCCAATATCTCGGTTTATATATTTTACGTTTTGTTTGCAACGTATAATTCAGAGAAAGGCCAAGACTTGCAGAAAGATACAACTGACGGAATAAGTGCTGCACATTATTATGATTACGAGTATGTTAAATCTTCTGGTGGGAAGACTACTTATAACCAGGCAATGCGGTTTCTTAAAAGGGCTTATTCCTATCGTGGCAGACAAAATATTGCCATCAAGGGATATTATTTTAACCATAAGCATCCAACTTTGAAGCTTAGCAAATGGGACGGATATATAACGGATAATAATTTGAAACTGAAATATAATCCTTTTTAAGGTGTTGAATAAGATAGGTTAGCAAATATGCAACCCTACTTAATTCGTGTTTGACATTGTTAGTATTTCCTAATCATGCTTTTTTACCCAACCTTTACCCCAAATCAACAATAAATTTACCCACCCAATGTATCCTGAGCATGTAGGAATCTTGCATTCCACAGGCCATATACATTGGGAGGGTATTTTATGTTTTTTACAAAACATTCACAATTGATGAAGCTGATGGCAGGTTCCTTTACCGTCATTTTGACTGGTTCTGCATTGCTCACTAGTCAAGAATCCGTCCAGGCAAAATCACAGGCATCTACCAAGCTTGAGAAGTTGCTTGCACCGCACAAAGCCAGTTACGGCTACTATGTTGATCAATATCTCTTAAATCGAAAAGAAAATGATTCGCCGGATACTAATCCATCGACGGCATTATTTAATAATACATTTGCTAAGTTCTATAAGGGAGATGGCACTAAGCTAAACCCCAAGATTCTTCAAGAAAATATTGATAAATCAGTTAAAATTTCTGAAAATGTCACACCAGCTGAAGAACTCCGGTCATACATCACTGATCGGCAGGACAGTCCTTATGATGTGATTCGAGGATTGGGGCCATACGCTGAGGCTTTCATTGAGAACTCGAACGCCAAGACTCTGTTCTATAATTTACCGACTAGCGAATTGCCAGCTGACACCAAGGATGATCCAGGATCAGGCATTACTTGGGCTGATGAAAAATCCAAGTTGGGGTCAATGGTTGACTTGGTGGATACGACTGCACTTTGGTATTATTCCTCATCTGGAAACGCCAAGCAGTTCTACAAATACATTCGGCCCTTCCGGCAAGATCCGCGTGTGCAGGTCAATCCGTATTTGAAAGCGGCTTTTGATGCCACACCTCAGAACGATTATGATTTTCCAAGCGGTCACACAACCCAAGCCTGGGAGACCGGTTTATCGATGGCCTACGCCTTTCCAGAGCGTTTCCAACAACTGGTTACCCGATCATCTGAAGTCGGCTATGATCGAATCCTGGTGGGTCGACATTCACCTCTGGCAGTTATGGGTGGCCGAATCTTGGGAACAGCGGTTGCTGCATCTGTTTTGAATAATTCGCAGAATAAATCAATTGCTAATAAAGCTTATCAGAATGCCCAAAGTGTCTTATTGCATTCAAAGGTTACCAAATCAAAGGATGATTACAAGAACTACCAGACTAATTTGAAGAACTTTGAATACCGCATGACATATGGTTACAAGCCAATCTCTTCCACCAAGGAAAAGATGCGCGTACCAAAGGGTGCCGAAGTTCTCATTCAAACCCGTTTTCCATATTTGAACGCTACCCAACGTCGAGAAGTTCTATACACAACCGGATTTAAGTCAGGCTACCCAATGGGCCAAGATACTGAGGGCTGGGGCCGATTGGACTTGTTTAAAGCAGGTGCTGGATTTGGCAGCTTGCTGGGAAACACAACGGTTAATATGAATGCAAAACGAGGGGGATTCGATGCTAGTGATACTTGGCGCAATAATATTTCTGGTAGTGGTGCGCTGATTAAGAAGGGAACTGGAAGTTTGACTTTGGAGGGCGCCAACTCTTATAAAGGTGGAACGTTTATCAAGGACGGCACGATTATCGCTGCCAATAAAGATGCCCTGGGATCTGGCAATCTTAAGTTGAGTGATGGAACTTTGAAGCTATCTACCAAAGCTGTGAGTGTGAAGGGCAATTATACTCAAGGCAAAAAGGGCACAGTCAGGGTTAATGGTAATAGTCGAATTGTTGCCAAAGGGACTGGCCGTCTTGGTGGTAAATTAGTGATTAACTTGAAGTCTAAACCGTCTAAGAAACATGTGCTGTTTAAGTTTAGCTCACGACATGGTAAGTTTGCTCACGTTACAGTTTCTGGTGGGTATAAAGGCTGGCATGTGGCTTATACGAAGAATGGTGTTGAGTTGGTAAAATAATCAAAATATGTAAAAGCGAAGGAAGACTGATTGTATGATCAAGTCTTCCTTCATTTTTGTATGTTTGTTGGAGTGCCTTAAAGTTGAATGATTTGGTTGATTAATTTTTGACCTCGCTCATTGATGGTTGTAGGATTCCATTCAGGATAACTGGTAAGATCTTTTGTTAACATCACAAGAGAGTCTTTGTATCCATTGTTTCTATTGGGTTCTCCAGATTTTTTCATCTGAAAATTCGAATTTTTCAGTGATGAATTATCTGGCCCATACCAAAGCGTCAAATTTCCTAACTGCCATAGAGAATTTTTGAAATTTATGTCATCCGCTGACGTACAACCCCAGTCTGAATAATCTTTAGGAACTTGTGGCATTATATGATCCAAGTGTATTTTGGAGTTGGTGGGAAGTAGGTCTCCACGTTCCTTACTATTGTTGAAAGTGTTCTCGATGATACGTAGCAGTGCTTTGGCAAACTTTTCGTCTTTACTGAAGTCAAAGCTTTCCATTGCACTTTGTATTTTTTTATCGGTTAATCGTTCAGTAATCGCATGCTCGTTCAAATAGTCTATCGAATCACCAATATCCCGACTCTGAACAATTTTTGATGCCTCTTGCGCGAATAACTTTTCTAACCAATTGGTTCCCCCACCAACAATTTTGTTTCGTAGAAGAATCCTTTGTATCATTGAAAGAGCGGTACTAAATTCCTTTTGGGTTGCTTCAATCTTGAATAGTGCGAGCACCATTGGATAATAAGCGTGAAAGTTAAGGGCGTTGAGTTCGTTAATGATGGTGACTGATTTATTTCCAATCTGGTCTGTAAATGAATCATCAATTGGATTTACACCATTGAGCTCTGCAAATTCATCGGATAGTTTTCCGATATCATATGAAAAAGTTAATATTCCACTAACATCATTTTTAAATTCATCAAGGACTTTCCGATATAAGTTTCTTTTAGTTGCAAATTGATGTTGAGAATTCCAAAGATACCGGATGTAATCAGTTAGGTCTTCTGTTTGGAGATTTTGTTGGGCTAACTGCCAACTATCTTTTAGTCTGGTTCCTTCAGTTTGTGTACGAGCCCGACCAAAAAAGTTACTCTTAATTAAGTCCGCAGAAGTTAGATCTTTTCCACGGGCATTTAATGTTTGAAATATTTGAAATGCGTTTACTTCATCTGATGTCAATATCTCTATTACAAAAAAGTGATTGAGTAAAGTATTGTACAAACGCATAACGGTGTCCTCAAGTCGTTCATTACTATTTTGAGAGCTTTTTATAGATTCAAGAATTTGGTTATACGCATGTGCCATGATATTTTGAGTCGGCTTTGTGCCCTTTTTTCTAGTGTCCCTTTTTTGTTTTACGTCTTCAACTTTTTTAAAGTCTTTAGGTGTTTGAATTTCTTCTCGGAAAAAGTTACTGCCTTCTCCTTTTTGTAAAAGCCGTAAACTGCTGTCATCCGTGGTATCGCCTATATAATCCTCAATAATTTTTACAACTGTTCGGCTATTTTTGTCTACTGGCCCCTTGGAGATTGCTGCCAGTAGATCACGAACAACTGCTAAAAAGATGGTAATTGTTGTCAGTCTTTGTTGTCCATCAATTATTTGTTCGCGAGGATTATTATCGTTCTTATCAACAGCAACTATGGGGCCAAAAAAGTATTCAGATGTTTCTTCACGATGGCTTTCGTCCTCGAGATCGTTAATAAAATCTCCAACTTGGTCTTGCTCCCACGAGTAGCCACGTTGATAGTCAGGAATTGTTGCTCTTAAATCCTCTAAATAATTTTTAATGTTTTTTCTTGAAGGATAGAATTTTACCATTACATTATCTCCCCAATGCTTTATTTAATTCATAATATCCTTATTATACTATAATATTTACTTAATTTTTGATCGTTTAAAAGACGATTTTATTTTCCAAATACATTGTGTTTGCATCTAAACATAATTTAGTTGGAATTACATCTTGTATAACCTTTTACTAGATGATAAAATTACCATGCAAGCGTTTACAAAGCTCTTAAAGATTGGAGAATCGCGATGGAAAAACAGAGGAATTCATTATTTTGTTGGGTAGGTATTTTGTCTGTTGCTTTGGTGCTTGGAATAACAGGGTTTGCAACAAATTCGACAACTGTTAGTGCCAAATCTAAATCGAGCCAACAGATACCAGTACAGTTTTTAACCGTGAACGACATCCATGGTGGGTTGCAGACGACTGGTAAATTCGTGATGGATCAAAAAACGGTCACCAATGCTGGTGGATTAGCACGGTTAGGCGGCTATCTTGATCAATCCGAGCAGCAATTTAAAAAAGCAAATAAAGGCGGGGTTACGGTTCGTCTCCAGAGTGGTGACATGGTTGGAGCAAGCCCTGCAAACTCCGCCTTGTTGGATGATGGACCAACTTTGGCATCGTTAAAGGCCATGCATATTCAGATCGGCGTGCTTGGCAATCATGAATTTGATCATGGTATTGGTCAATTTTTAGTAGAAACTAAAGGCCAGACGCCGTCAACTGCAAGTCTCAAGAATCAGCAGCAAATTCAAGCAATTAAGGATTATCCATTTGTTAATACTGGCATGAAGATGCTGATTGCCAATGTTTTGGATAAAAACACTAACAAGATACCAACAGGATACAGCCCTTATTATATTAAGAAAGTCACTGATCCTAAGACCAAGCAATCAGTTAAAGTTGGTTATATTGGTATTCTCAATACTAATTTACCAGGGATTGCCAAGAACTATACTTTACTGGATGAAGCAACAACCATTGCGAAATATGATAAGGTTTTACGTCATAAAGGTGTTAAAGCAATTGTTGTTCTCGGACATACAGGTGCCGTGACTCAGAATGGTAAGACAACTGGAGATGCAGTTAACGATATCAAAAAACTTGATAAGATTGATCCGCACAACAGCGTGGATATTTTCTTTGCTGCTCACAGTCACCAGTATGCCAATGGTATTGTAAACGGAGTTCCTGTTGTTCAAGCTGGCTTCCAAGGCAAGGGTTATTCAGATATTACCGGCAAGTTAAATGTAAAGACTAAAGACTTTGACAAGAAGAGTTTGAAGGCGATGGTTAAGCCGGTATATTCACTTGCTGATGATCCAAAAGCAACCTTTAAGAATGACCAATCATTCTACACAATTTCCGATATTATTAATATGGCTAATCAACGAGTGGCACCAATTATCAATACTCCTGTAGGTTCCATTCAGGGCGGGAAAACGATCAGTAATGATTTATCAGCCAATAAGGAATCTGCAGCTGCATATGTCGTGGTTGATGCACAAAGAAACGTTGCAAATAAAGAAGGCCACAAGACTGACATTGCTGTCACCAGTAATGATTCCATCAGAAGTGCAATGGTTGCGGATGGAGCTGGCAAAGTTACATTAGGAACTTTGTATGACATGCAGCCTTATGGGAATAGTCAACCGATTGTTGAAATGACTGGCCAAGATATTGTGGATTTATTGAACGAACAATACACTAAAACGCAGTTGTACTTCTTACAAATTTCTGGTCTGACGTATCATTTTAAGCCCGCAAGTAATGGCAACCAAATTGCTGAAGTGTCTGATGTTCAAGTTGATGGAAAGGATATTGACCTAGGTGGAACATACCGTGTTCTTACCAATGATTATCTTTCAACCGGAGGCGATGGATATTCTGCTTTTACCAAGGGCAAGATTGTTGATAATGCTGGCCAAGATATCGATTTATTAACCAGCTATATGCAAGATAATAGTCCAATTCCAGTTCCACAATTAAATCGCAAAATACAAGGATAAATTAAAGGGGAAATTACAATGAAACTTTCAAAAACATTAGTTGCCATCATAGGTACAGTTGGAATGGCAGGGGTATTTGCATTTTCAATTCCAACACAAAGCATCAACGCATCGGCCAAAGCAACCACCAAAAAGGCTGTTAAAACAAAGCCCGTAACTATTTACCTAACTCGTCACGGTGAGACTACCGGGAATGTTATGGGGAGAGTCCAAGGCTGGAGTGACTTCCCATTAACTGCTAATGGCGTGAAAGTTGCTGATCAGTTGGGCTATGGCTTGAAAGGGATTAAGTTCAAGTATGCATATGCAGGTAATCTCACTCGTCAAGAAGTAACTGCTAAGGAAGCTCTTAAATATTCCGGTAACAAGAATGTTAAAGTCAATATTTCGAAGTTTTTGCGTGAAGGTGGTTACGGAAGCTTCGAAGGTGATAGTATCGCTGCTGACAATGATAAGATTGCCAGTGTTTATGGATACACTTCCGGTGCAGAATTCCAGAAGGCAACCGGATCCAACTATTGGAACCAATTACAAGATGCATATTACACTTTGGATCAAGAAAATTCACAAAATACTAAATTAGTGAGTGGTGATCGTGCAGAAAGTGCGGCAATGGTCCAAACTCGAATGACTAATGAACTGAATACAATTGCAAAACGTACCCTTAAAAATGGTGGCGGCAATGCTTTAGTTGTTAGTTCAGGGATGTCCATCAATGAGTATCTTTCTACAATGGCACCAAATTATACCGGTGCAGCAATCCCTAATGCTGCTGTAACTAAATTGGTATACAAGAATGGTAAGCTCAGTGTTAACGGTCCAATTGCCTCACTTGATTATGTTAATAAGGGTGCGCAACTAATGAAATAATATGTACCCTTAATTAAAGTGCGATTCCCCCGATCAATAGTTATTTATTGATCGGGGGAATTCTTTATCACTATAAATTCAAACTGCGTTTATGAAAGTAAGCCGGTTACTGAGACAATTTTTAAGAGCGGTTAAAATAAGATAAACATCATAAAGAAGACAATGAACTGAACCCCTTGAATTTGTTTTTTCCAATTCAAGGGGTTCAGTTATCTGATCAGTGACGACCTTTTTTTCTTCGTTTGTATTTATTATTAATTATCGAATTTATTGTACCGTCTTAAAATTATTATTTGCTTTATTAATGCGCTGCAGATTTGAATTCATTTGGTTGTTAACTGAATTCAATGTGCTGTCAATATTAGCACCTTCATAAGTTTGCTCCATTGCGGTTTGCTCCAGTTGTCTGGTATATTGCATCCCTTCCATTAACAAACCAGAGTTGGCATTGTTTGGCTTGACCGTTGAAAGTTGTTCAAATGGCACTTTTGCCTCTGGGTACTTGGCATATAGGTCTTTTAAAGTTTTAGTATTTTCGGCGTTTTTGTTGATGGCCATATAACCGGTTGCTTTCTGCCATTTGGCTTGTTCTTCTGGCTTAAGGGCGTATTTGATAAATTCAAATGCACCATTTTGAACGTTTTTTGATTTGTCCTTTCCAATCCAAAGAGAAGCACCGCCAATGCTGACACCATTTCTTTTGACGCCATCTGGATGAGGACAATAAGAAATTCCCAATTTAAGTTTGGGATTGACTGTTAACTGGCTGATGTAGGCAGATGTATTAAAGAAGATTCCGACTTTACCTGACATAAAACCGGCAATTTCGTTTGCTGCAGCATTTGATCCGGAACCATAATTCATGAAATCTTTGGCGTGGATGTTTTCCTGCAGCCACTTAAGATATTTTTGAGAGGTGGGATTGTTCAAATTAATTTTGTCTGGGGCACCAGCATGACCATCTTGATGGTTAACCAATAATTGATGGGCATTGGCCAATGCTTCTTCCATTAGCCAACCATTAATTTCCATGGTCATTCCCTTGACCTGATGATGTGAACGTTGGTACAGCTCTTTAGCAGTCTTAGTGATTTCACTGTAACTTGGTGACTTTGACGGAGTTGGAATATGGTACTTTTTCAGCAGGCTGGCATTATAGTACATAACCGGTTGTGAGATGTTGAAAGGCATTGATAACTGTTTACCGTTGTTTGAGAAGAATGCCTTAGCAGCGGGAGCAATCGGACTCATATCATAGTGTTCTTTGGTAATAAACTTTTGAATAGGTGTTGCATACTGGGTATGCATTATCTGAGCAGTGGAGATATCAAAAGATTGAAATAGTGCTGGTGAGGATTTTGAACCATGAGTTTGAATAATTTTTTGGACGGCTTCATCATAAGATCCCTCATATTGAGGAACAACCTCGTATTTGTTCTGAGAATTGTTAAAATCAGTGACCATTTGATCCAACGCGACTTCTGCAGGTCCACCCATTTCATGCCAAAAAACAATTTTAGTTCGTCCAGATGCGGCTGCGGTTTGCTTATAAGCAGAAGAAACAACTGCGGCTCCGAAACAAAGAAACACAGCTAACCCCAGACTGATCCAGTGATTCCTGATAAACTTCACAATATTACCCAACAAATATACCTCCCTTAGTTAAATACGAATTACGATTATAATTATCGAATATCTTTGTAAATTTGATCGTTAAATCCTGTAAAGATATGGTAAATAAAAAGGTTCTTGAGTTGTCCCCTTGGGTTCAAAAAGCCTAACTCAAACGGCTCAGTTTGGTTTAGCCACAACTGTGAATAAGAGTAATCAATACAATAACCAAGCTAACCAAACATGACATACATCTACCAAAGCGATATAATTATTAAGTTATACTAATGATGCTCTTCTTAGGAGATGTTATTCATGGGGCCAAACATGTCAAATGACGATGGACTGCAATTTTGTCCCAACTGCGGCCAGCGGATCACTGCCGACGATGATTTCTGTCCAAATTGTGGGTACAATTTGCAGGAATACCGTCAAGAGAGTCAAACGCCGGAGCCAAATCAACCGGCTCCTGTCACAAATTCACAAAAGCCGGTAAGCCGGACCAAAAAGAAAGTTCGAACCAAACAGCAAAAACGCCGCAGACGAGAAACCCTGTTGGTTGTCTTTGCGGCTATTTTGGCTATTGGTAGTATTACATATGGCGAGTACTATTATTCCAAAGCCAGCACGTTGAAGCGAGCAGTTACTGCTGTGAAAAATAATCAAAGTGACTTACACGATTACTTTTACACCACCGATCCGAACCTCAAACTGACCAATGCTACTCTTCAGCCACTCACAAAGTACTTCAATCAAAATCCGGACAAACTCTTATCGTTTAAAACCCAATTATCAGGAGTTGGGACCTTTGATAATCAAAAATTCAGCTATCAAAAAGATGGCCAGAAGTTCCTGATCTTCCCGAATTGGAATATTAAAGTAAAGCCAGTTTATGTCACTTTAACCGTCAACAAGAAGAACGCTCAGATTAAAGAGAACACCACAAAAATTGCGGTTTCCAACACCACTCATTTCTCAAAGAAAATTGGTCCGTTGGTACCAGGAAGTTATCAACTCTCAAGTTCGGCCAACCTCAATGGTCACAAGCTGACTAACGCCAATACGTATCATTTAAACAGTAACCGGACCATTCCACTAACCCTCAAGACCGTTTCGTTTAAAGTTAGTGGTCCAGCTGGTACGCATGTAAAGATCAATTCAAAGGATCAAGGAAAAATTGGCAGTAGTGGTGTGATGGCCTTTAAGGATTTCCCTTGGACTCAGGAGATGAAAGTTCAGGGTATCTTCCAGAATGGCAAGACGTCCATTTCATCTGAACCGCATGTTGTTAGCGGATCAAGTGATGATCATGACATATCGTTAGTATTCAAAGGGCAGGTCAGCTACGATGACGCAGACACTCTGTTTACCAACTTATCTGAAGCAATGACCAGTTATAGTCAAAGTGGTGACCTCGACGATGCGACCGATGATGATGGTGATGACATGTCCTCATTCTTCGTTGGCGGGGAGTCCAGCCCATATTTTGGTCAATTCAGACACATGGGAAAGAGCTACTATGAAAATGACAACTTGGACGGGATTGATGTTTCCGCAACCGTTGATTCCATTAAGCTCAGTTCGGAAAATAGCAGTGATGTGACTTACGATATGAAGTACCGGTTTGATACCGGCGGCCATTACCATATTCAAGTATTTCGATATACAGCCAACGTCGTTAAAAATTCCGATGATGATAATCCGGTAGAAATTAAATCGATTTCAACCCAATATCAGAAGATTAGTGATTATGACAAGGCATATTGATGAATATTCAGTAATAATAACGTCTTTACACATAGTAAAAGCCACATTGATTAGTCCAATCAATGTGGCTTTTATTAACGTAATTGTTTAATGTTCACTCGGATGTTGCTGTGCTTGATAATCTTTTTTTGGATGTTGCAGAAATGTAAACACGGTTCCAATGATGAGTACAACTAGAGCTGGCAATGCCATAGCGGCGGTTATGCCAAAAAGTAAACTTCCAATCAGACCAAGAACTGGTCCAACAAGCGAAATACTGTAACGACGTGATTGGACTAGTGCAATCACATTTAATACAACGCCAGCCCATGCCATTCCATAAAAGAATACCGCAGCAGATCCAGTGGAATTCCCACCATTACTTGCATCACTGAATGCGGTCCCAAAGATAACAAACCAGGACACACTGAATAGAATACAATTAATAATATCAAGAATACCGGTCCACATGTTTAATTTAAGTCGCTTCAAACTAACTACCTCCTTCATTTCAGCTTTTTAAGTCATCAGTATTTGGACTGTCATGATTATTTTGGTAAATGGCTAACAGCATAATTTGCCTGCGCTTGTGTAAACTTATCGCCTGCGCTCGATGTTAATTGATCCCTGATGGCAGCAGGTGACATATTCATGTCCTTTTGATATGTCTTAGCAGATTCCAATGCGTTCTTATTCCAGTTAACATCTTTAAGATGAGTGACTGCATAGTAGGCAGCTTTAGTAGAGAACTGGTCCCCTGCTTTTGACCTCAACTGTTCATATATTGCACGTTTCGACAAATTCATACTATTTGCATAGGTTTCAGCAGATTCCAGAGCATTTTTATATGCAATTGGAACTTTTTGAGTAGCTTTTGTACTGCTGGATGATTGGGAAGATTCTGATGACTGTGTGTTTGCAGATTTAGAAGACGTTGTCTTTTCGGTTTTCGTACTTGAATTATTTGATGAGGATGAGTTATCAGAGTTACCCCCAGCAATTCCACTTACTACAAACACAGCGAATACGATGATTAACCAGACCCACCAAATCTTGTACCACGGTTTTGATATTTTTCTATTATCCATATGAAACCCTCCTAATGATGTTTGATCGTCTATAGAATTAAAATACGAAGATTGAAGCGAAATAATTTAAAATAGCTTGAATTTCTATAACACAACCTATTATAACAATAATAGCCATTTATTTATGACATAACAAGTTTACAAACTATATTGTGTAATGAAACGATTTTGTTGGGTGATCGTTTATTCATAAAGTTGGCAATATAAAAAGGCATACTTCCCATGGACAAATTTTGAATATAATCACGGGGGTATGCCTTATTTTTACGTATACTGAATTCTTACGGGGGAATTTCTCCTAAATATTACTCAATTCCCTCAAATTTCTTAGCAAAAGTATCCACTGCCTTAATACCTTCAAAAACATCATCAGCAGTAACCTTGAATCCCATGTTATGAATGGTTTCGCCTTTTTGAGTTGTCAGTTGGGCAACTTTCATGAGATCTTCATCAGAGGCATCTTCAAGGTGTAGATCCTTCAAAGTGGTTGGTAAGCCGAGGTCATGTTCGAACTTGAGGTATTTTTCGAGAGTTGCATCGCTGGCACCTTCAAGAACTAGGTTTAGCAATGTTCCAAATGAAACCTTTTGACCATGTGACATCTTGTGAACGTCACCTGATAAAGCGGTTAACCCATTTTGGAAACTGTGAGCAGCTGCTAAACCGGAACTCTCTGCCCCAACACCGCTTAACAGGGTATTGGCTTCAATGATGTGCTCCAGTGCGGGAGTTACTTGATGGTTCTTGGCAGCCGTAACAGCTTGGTTGCCATACTTAAAGAGGAGCTCCTCGCATTTTTCAGCAAGTGCTAAGCCTGCGGCAGTTTGTTGAGTTTGCAGTGGCAGCAGAGTTGTTTCTCTTGCCCGAGCCACTGTCTGAGCTTCTACATTGGTTGATAACGCGTCTGCCATCCCATCGATCAGGAATTTAACAGGTGCGCCCGCAATGACTGATGAATCAACTAACACTAAGTCAGGGTTCTTGTCATAGAAAATATATTTCAAAAACTCGCCATTTTCAGAATAAATAACACTTAATCGGGTACATGGTGAGTCGTTGGAAGCCAAAGTTGGCACGATTACAACTGGAATCTTCAGTTGGTCGCCAACAGCTTTAGTGGTATCGTTGGTCTTTCCACCACCAAGTGAAATGACAAATTTGGCATTACTAGATTCACCAATCTTCTTAATACGATCTATTTCTTCAGGCGAACTTTCACCATTAAACGTAACGTGTTCAATATCCAAACCGGCGTCGGTCAGTGTTTTATAGAACTTTTCACCAACTAATCCCCAAACAATTTCATCAGTTAATAGTAGGCCATTGTTTCCATAAGGTTTAATGTAATTTGCGGCAGTATCCAATAAATTCTTGCCCTGAACGTATGTTGAAGGGCTAGCAAAAGCTGTTGTCATAATAATTGCCTCCATTCAAAAAAGACCAAACGTTGATGCACATTTTATTGTAAACGCTTTCTTTAAATTCACAAGCAAAGTGACTTGTTAGTATACTGTTCACAAGCCATCTACCCTATTATTTGAGGAAAATAACTCTAAACCCTATTAACATTCAATAACGATAGCGATATAGTTATTAGGTAAGCATTTAGTTATATTTATGCTAACTAACAAATTATAAGTAGAGGAAGTATTATCAATGAAGATTGGAAAACTGTTGGTTATCGCTGCAGCATCTCTGACAATGGGAGTGGCAGCCATGAGTCAACCTAGCTCAACGGATAATAGTTATGCTGCTGTAAAAAGAATCCATGGATATAAGATTATGAAGCCGAAATTCTACTTCAAGTATTCTGTGATTAATCAGGATTCAAAGTTTAATCCGTATAAAGGAGTTACATATGTATCATCCAAGTACGATAAAGTTTATGGTACCGTTAAGAATTATGTGGATACCAGCAAGCCAGGGAAGTACTTCGTTATTTATCATATTAAGGACAAGGCAGGTTACAACTTTAATGTAAAGCACGTAATTACAGTTCGAGCAGTCAATTTAGTTGGAATTTACAATCCGAATTACAATTCAGACGGAACCTATGATGTTTCCAATATTGGCGATAATTTAAACTTAAAGCCAAGATACAATGTGGAAGCAACTATGCCAGGAATTTCTTGGACTAGCTCTAATCCGGAAGTGGCCGATGTTTCATCTGATGGAGTTGTCTCTGCAAAAGCTGATGGGATTGCTGTTATAACCGCGACTTTGGATGGTAAAAGTAGCCAGACACCCGTGATGGTTACAGAAAGTTCTCATTTGAATTTGACCAATTCCGATGACTTCCTGTCGATAAAGTATGATGACTCCTATATTTCATACAAGACGAAAAACGATCTGATTCAATATCCTTATGGTGTTTGGATTACAGATGGTGCCAAGTTTGGCTATTCAGATGGAATTGATGATGGATCGACCAATCCGAATAGGCGTGATGAGATTTCATCTGAAAATGGCGGTATATTTACACCAAACATTGGAACTGATTCAATGTTTCAAGACGGTGATACAATGGTACTCGTCACTAAAGATGAATTTGGCCAGTCACATCAATATGTTGGTCAGTATCAATATATGGAGTAACTTTTGTGTTTTATGATAAATTATCTCGAGTTTAGGATTACTATAAATTAATTAGATTCTCAGACAGATGAACGAAATCAAAACAAAGGACGACCCAATTGCGGATCGTCCTTTGGTGTATTCAACTGCTTATAAAATGGTTTAATCACTAATTCGAAATAAGTCAGGCAAGACTCCTGACGATCCAGACAATGAAGGAATAATTAGGTGCGGTATCTTGAGGTGAATGAAACTTTAAACATTTATTAGATGACACAGCTCACATCGTCGACCCATAAAACCCGCAAAAAAACAAAAGCGTACTAACACCTCGATCACCAATCCAATCACAAACCAAGGACGACTTTGATACCCCAAAATGGGTCCGGAGATTGCAATCAGAAACGGAATGGTCAGAAAGATAGCGATTCCTGACGTAGGAGTAAAAAGGATATTAAATGTTTGATTAAGCTCAAAATTAAATAGGTATACGATTGTCGTGATGATCACAGAGAAAATAATGACCAGTGCAAAATAAAATGTCCATTTATGCCTAATCGGAATATCTTGCAGATCTTTTCGAACTAGCCAGTAGGCTCCAGCGGCGATTAAACCATTGATGATCAAATCGATAGCTAGATAAATGGCAATTTGATATGGTGGGGTTCGAATTTGGGACAATGTGGACTGTGGAAACCAACTGGAAACAACCATGATATCGAACCAGAATAAGAAAATAACACTAAGCAGCCAATTTAACCCAAATACCGCTAACACTTTGATACCACGAGCCATGCCAATCCCTCCAAACAATATAATTAGTCTTTATTATAGCCGCTGAAGCTTTTATATTTTTAAACCAGATTAGCTTTTACCCAAAATTAACTGTTTAATTATCACTCACATGTTCCCACCTCATCACACAAATGTAACGATAACCATAATTCTGAGCGACATGATATCCCCTACAACCACCCACGTGTTACAATTTTAATGAAGCAGCATGTATAAACATGAACAAATAGGAATACTAAAAGACAAATTAATGGGGATGACATCAATTATGAATTCAAAGAACAAATTAAAGGCAACATTATTAGTCGCAGCAGGTGCATTATTGCTCGGCATCACGACTGCTCAACCAAATAATGCCAATGCGGCAGTTACGACTGCGGCAACCAGCAGCAAGACCACAAAGACCAGTACTGCTAAAGTCAGCACCAAACATTACGATGCCCAGATCACGGCACCCAAGTCGATGGCTAGTGGCTACCAAATCTATTCCAACGTTCCCGGCGTCAAGAACACGTCCGGCACGCCAACAACGGTCACCAGCGGCAGCAAGTACAATAACAAATACGTTCGAGTGATGCAGTCACAAAAATCGGGATCGGCTACCTATGCTCAGATCCGATATAACGGCAAAATCTTGGGCTGGATGAATGCCAACGGCTTAACAAAGGTTTCATTTAGAGCCGTTGCCCAAGCAACGATGCAGCAATATGACGCCATTGGCAGTGTGTTGGTCTCACACAACAAGAGTCTCACACCAACGGTTGTCAGCAATGGTTATGCCAATATGCTTCACAGCACGAAAAATGCCAGTGACGGCACGACCGTTTACCCACTAGCATCGCTGCAAAATGG
Source organism: Lentilactobacillus kefiri (assembly GCF_007989105.1). Lineage (GTDB taxonomy): Bacteria > Bacillota > Bacilli > Lactobacillales > Lactobacillaceae > Lentilactobacillus > Lentilactobacillus kefiri. The sequence goes on from NZ_BJVK01000025.1 coordinate 23,792, forward strand.
CATGACTGGCGTGATCATTCAAAAATTGATCAATGCCAAGGAATTAACACCAACAACGAAGTTAAGCAGATTTTACCCACAAATCGCTCACAGCAAAAAGATCACCATTCAACAGCTGCTGACGATGACATCCGGCATTAAGGGAACGGTCAAAGAACCATCTGACCAGCTTAAAGAAGACGATGCCTATACAAATGCCATCAAGAGCTTAACTTCAACTGGCAAGACCAGTTTCAAGTACAGCGACATTAATTACGTCTTGCTTGCAGGAATCATTGCCAAGGTGACCGGTAAGACTTATACCCAGAATCTTCAGTCACGGATTTTGAACAAATTGGGAATGAAGAACACTTTCATTGTTAACGATGTTCAACCGACAATTTCAGCAATCAAGGCTGTCAGTTACAATTTGAACGGCAGTTCCGATTATCAAAATTCTCAATCAATTTCTTATCCGGCATTGTCTGGACTTCCTGGTGCCGGCAACGTTTTGACAACGCCAACCGACTACTACAAATTTGTTATTGGCCTGCAGAACAACAAGCTCCTGACACCGAAGAGCTATCAGAAGCTGACCAGTTACAGCAAGAAATATTCTGGCGGGATGTACGTCAACCAGAAGGGTGTTAAATCCAACACCGGCACGTACACTGACACCGGCTACAGCACTGGTTATTATGCTTCAGACGGCAATCAACACGTCACAATTACCTTCTTGAACCAATCACCGCTCAAGAATAATATGACGCCGGCTAAATTTGCTCAAAAGATGAATAACGTCGCAACTTATTATTGATAATTAATGGTTATATACAGCAGCATGCATCCGATCGGATGTGGGCTGTTTTTTTTATTTTGTGAAAAATATTGTTGCTATTTTCAATGAGAAGCCCTTATTTAAAGGCAATTCAAGCGGATATAATTTCAATAACTTGATATATTTTCATGGCCTTTCATAAAATCTTTTCATTTCCTATTGCCATTTCATCAGGATGTCTGTATGATTCAGATGGAAGTAAAAGGAGGTGATATTACGTGACCAAGATTTACGTCCAGCCAGTCAATAAGAGTCAAGATGTTAAGCTCTCCGATGGGCATGAAGGCTATATGCGTGTTGAGCGCGAGCCCCACGGCTATCGGTATGACTTTGAGTTTTCGGCGCATTACCATCACAGCTTTTGGTATGATGGACCGAACTTAAAGAACGGGTTTGAGATCATGGTTCATACGATTGACGGCCCAGAAAAGTTCCAAATTTTAGTCGGCTGATGAATTTATATATAATGACATTTGTGAAAATGTAGTCATATATAAGGGCACCAATGCAGACAGTTTCTAATCAGGTTGATTACCGGTTTCCAAAGGAAGGACTGTCAGATTTATGTTTTTATTGAAGATTGTGGCAATATATGCATTTAGCATTTTGGTTGCTGTTTCGATTAACGCGTTATTATACGTGGAATGTTTCCGGAAGTCTAAGTCAAAAGACAGTGTGTATCCTAGCTCACTTCATGATATCTTCTATCGCCGGGAATAGTGATTGCTTTAACTCCTAGTTGTTTCAAGTAATAAACCGTCCGACAAGTGAAAGCTTGCTGGACGGTTTATTTTTATTCTTTATTCAAAAGGGTTTGCTGCTTTTTTCGTTTGATGTCATGAATGATCTTCAATGCCCGTTTGCGGGTCTTGATGTTGGGGCTCTTCATTCTTCTGCGTGCTGAAGCTAAATCTTGTTTTTCCATTCTATCTCTCTCCTTTGATGACATTTATCGTTAGGCCGTTTCTGGTGTGAAATTCTTTAGCCAGTGGGTCGAACTAACTTATCGATACTAAATGGTAACCATTACGATTTAAGATTATGAACTTTCACGGGGCCTTTTGTCAAGAAAATTTTGAAGGAGTAACCTTTGAGAGGAAAATTTGGCTAGCAAAAAAGCCGGTAGTATTGTGTGCTATCGGCTAGATGATCGATTATTTGTTGATTAGTTCAGCATTAATGATTACCATTCAATTTGTTCAACTGGTTCTGGTGACTTATTCATCTCATCATTTTTGACCTGACCATCACCAATTTCAATAATATGATCTGCCATTGGCTTAATCATGCCGTTATGGGTGACGATGATGACGTTCTTGTTGGTCTTGTGGCTGAAATCCTGGAGTAGCTTCAAGATGCTTTTACCAGTCTTATAATCCAAAGCGCCGGTTGGTTCGTCACACAGTAATAGATCCGGATTCTTGGCAATTGCCCTAGCAATGGCAACTCGTTGCTGCTCACCACCGGATAATTGAGCGGGGAAGTTGTTGATCCGTTTTGCCAAGCCAACATCTTTCATGACTTCAGGCACATCAAGTGAATCTGGTGAAATTTGGGATGCCAGTTCAACGTTTTCCAAGGCCGTTAAGTTTGGAATCAAGTTATAAAACTGAAAGACAAAGCCCACGGAGAGTCGGCGATAAGTTGTTAATTGTTTGGGTGAGTCGTTGGCAATATTTTTGCCATTGATGATGACGTCACCCTTTGTTGGGGTGTCCATGCCGCCTAAGATGTTAAGCAGCGTTGACTTGCCTGCCCCGGAAGCGCCTACGATAATGGTGAGTTCGCCTTTTTTTATTTCAAAATTGATATCGTCATTGGCGCGGACTTCCTGTTCACCGCTACCGTAGATTTTGGAAACGTGTTTGACGTCGATGTATGCCATGATGTGCCTCCCGAATTGTTGTCCTTACGATTATGATACTTGTGGAAACCAGGGAAAGCAAACCAAGTTTTCGAATGACTCCAAAGAAAAGACTTCCGATTGAGGAAGCCTTTTAGTTATTTTTTAAGTTTAGCAATGACTTCTTTAAGTGACTCTTCAAACGTTGGCAGTGGGTGACCCAATGCTTGCGGCAAATCATTGGAAGTTTCCGCCAGATCACCGTCTCGAATCAGCTTTTGCATGCTGACAATTCCGGCAGCTGCTTGTGGATTGTAGCCAATGGCCACTAATCGTTTCCGGTATTCATCGTCTGACAAGGACATCACTTCAAAGTCGTTATCGGTGAGCACTTTCAGGGCTCTTGCCAGGTCATCATAGCTGTGTTGCGGACCTGAGAATTCATAAACCGTTTTCGGTTCAGTACTCATTAAGACTTTGGCAGCGGCTTCGGCATATTCACGTTCAAGCGCCCAGCCAACCCGGCCATCTCCGGCGGAATAGACAAACGGCTTATTATTGATTGCAGCTGGAATTTGCATCCGTTCATTTTCCAAATACCAATTGTTTCGCAGAAATGAGTAACCGATTCCGGATTCACGGATGGCTTGTTCAGTATTCTTGTGATCGACTGCTAATGGGGATTTTGCTTTGTCGGCGTGAGGAAAACTGGTGTAGGCGATGAAGCGGACGCCGGCTTTCTTGGCTGCGTTAATGACGTTTTTATGTTGCTGGATTCGGCTGACAGCTTGACCCGGGATGGATGAAATGAGAAGTAATTTATCAACTCCCTGCAAGGATTTCTCAAGGACTTCTTCCGAATCATAAGAACCTGGGCGAGCTTCAATCCCTGGTAAGAGCTTTTCAGCTTTTTCCGTGTTTCGGGCAAGGGCAATGATATCTGCGTTATCAACATTTTCAGCAAGTACTTTGACAACCGTTTGGCCAAATTTTCCAGTGGCACCGGTAACTGCGTATTTCATTGTAATGAGCCTCCTTCAAAGACTAATTAGCAAGTTAAATTCTTCTGCTGAATTGATATTACCAGTCGATGAAGGGGCTTACAAGAAATTATACTTCTTAGTTTTCCGGATGATTTGGAATTTGGCGATGTAAACAATCGAGACATCTACTATACTGAAATAAGACCGTTAAATTAAGAAAAGTGCAATTATTAAGTTCAATATAATCGAGCAGTATGTAAGAGGGGTGTTTTTAATTAACAAGACAGTTATCAAAAATGGACTACAAATTATTCTGGGGTCATTCATTTATGCCATTGCGATTAATGATTTTTTAATTCCACATCAGATTGGTGAAGGTGGGGTAACGGGGTTGACCACCATTGGTTATTATGCGCTCAATATTCCGCCGGCCGTTACTAACTTTGTGTTAAACGGAATCCTGATGCTGATTGGTTTCCGATTTTTAAGTAAGAAGACGGTTTGGTATTCTTTGTGGGCCATTGTGTGGATTTCTGCCTTTTTAAAATTACCAAGGTTACTGAACTATCACACAACCCAGACAATTATTCCGGCAATCGCCGGCGGGGTTCTCATGGGCATTTCAATGTGGATAATCTTTCGTGGTGAAGGGACGATTGCCGGCAGTACCATTCTGGCTAAGATCATGAACCGGTATTTCGGTATGAAGAACGGCTCGGCAATGCTGATGTTTGATCTGTGCGTCGCAATTCCATCAGTTTTCATTATTGGTTTTCAAAATATGATCTTAACCGTGATTGAATTGTACGTTTCTGCGGTGGTTTTGAATAGTCTGCTATCGCGTTTTGGTGCGCGAAAATCGGTAACCATTATTTCCAATCGAACCGAAGAAATTACCTCTGAGTTGTCAGAAGTGCTCCATCAGGGGATCACGTTGATTAGCGCGAAAGGCTATTATCATCAGGAAAAGATGCCGATGATTTATGCGATTTGTACCGATAAGCAGGTTGCTCAAATTGTTCCGTTGGTTTCCAGTGTGGATCCGGATGCGTTTGTGGTGGTTGAGAACGTTCATAGCGTTAAGGGTGAAGCATTGGAGAAGATATTGTAGTGGATTTTTTCGTGTTGTCAAACGCTTCCAATTCCGTTACACTATGGTGTGTTAAGCTATATACGACTAATCAACTAATTTTCGTGGTGGGGGATTATTGATTAATAATCATAAAACTAGGCAGGACCAGTGAACAGCTGATCTATTTTGTTTTGCAATTTTATAAGGGGGAAAATTATGGACGCACAAGTAGAAAAGCGCAAGAAGCATTTTAAGCTAAAAATGCCCGGCGCCTTTGTCCTTCTGTTCATTTTGACAATTGTTGCCGTAGCAGCGACATGGATGGTTCCTGCAGGTAGTTATTCTAAATTATCGTATTCGCACTCATCTCTGCAGGTTACCAATCCTCATGGTAAAGTTACAACGGTTCCAAGTACTCAAAAGGAACTTGATAAATTAGGTGTCAAAATTGACATCAAGCAATTTACATCCGGCGGGATCACCGCGCCGGTATCGATTCCAAACACTTATCAACGACTCAAACAGCGGCCTGCCAGTATCGCAGCCGTTCCAACCAGTATGGTTAAAGGAACGATTGAAGCGGTCGACATCATGGTATTTATCCTGGTGCTTGGTGGTCTAATCGGTGTTGTTAAGGCCAGCGGGGCGTTTGAATCCGGCTTGCTGGCTTTGACCAAGAAGACCAAGGGACATGAGTTCCTATTGATATTCTTCGTTGCAGTTTTGATGGTTCTCGGTGGAACTTTATGTGGAATTGAAGAAGAGGCCGTGGCCTTCTATCCAATTCTGGTGCCAATCTTTATTGCCATGGGGTACGATTCGATCGTCTCTGTCGGCGCAATATTCCTCGCGAGTTCGATCGGGACGTGTTTCTCGACCATCAACCCGTTTTCCGTGGTTATTGCGTCTAACGCAGCCGGAATCGACTTTACGCAAGGGCTCACTGAACGGATCATCGGCTGTATCATTGCGGCCGGCTTCGTGATCATTTATCTGCATTGGTACAGTAAAAAGGTCAAAGCAGATCCTAAATTTTCGTACTCCTATGATGACCGTGATGAATTCAATGCCATGTGGGAAATTGCCCCAACCGGTGAGGATGGCAAATCTAAATTTACCGCACGTAAAAAATTGATTCTGATATTATTCGTTATTACTTTTCCACTGATGGTCTGGGGCGTTATGTCTCAAGGCTGGTGGTTCCCAACCATGGCTGCATCGTTCCTGTCATTTGCGATTATCATCATGTTCCTGACAGCTACCGGAAAGAATGGTTTGGGTGAAACAGGCGTTGTCGATGCCTTCGTCAAAGGGGCTTCCAGCTTGGTCGGTGTTTCACTGATCATTGGATTGGCTCGGGGCATTAACCTGGTATTGAACAATGGGAAGATTTCCGACACCATGCTGGAATATTCTTCGACCCTGGTTTCTCACATGAATGGGCCAATGTTCATTATCGTGATGCTGCTGATCTTCTTCCTGTTAGGCTTTATCGTTCCTTCATCATCAGGCTTGGCCGTTCTTTCAATGCCAATTCTGGCGCCATTGGCTGATACGGTTCATATCCCAAGATATGTCGTTGTAACGGCTTATCAATTTGGCCAGTACGCAATGCTGTTCCTGGCACCAACCGGATTGGTAATGGCAACTCTGCAGATGCTGAATATGAAGTATTCACACTGGGTTCGGTTTGTATGGCCGGTCGTTGTGTTTGTCCTCGTGTTTGGTGGGGCACTGTTGGTTACTGAAGTTTTGATTAATTAAAATTTGTGAAAATTCAAAAAATGATGCTGACAATTGATGTCGGCATCATTTTTTTACTTATACCACAGTGTTGGCCTGTGCCTCTTGATTGTTTTCAATGGCTAGCGTTTCTCTATACTCCTCTGCATCTGGATTCTCATGGAAATCAACCGTTACATCTTGATATTTTTTGAGTTCTTCTTCAATCTCTTTGATTGATATTTTGAAATACTCTTTACGATTATTGACTTTGTTTACTCTTTTATTTGCAAACCGTTCATGTAACTTGGTTTCCAGAGCATATGCATCTTGACTGAAAATCAAAGCATGTACGTCAAATTTAAATGGAACGGATGCACTACTTAGTTCACTAATCCGATCCAAAGGTTCAAGACGTCTAGTTACTCCAATTTTTACAATACCTTTTCCAAAGGATCCAATGTTGGAAATAATGTACACATATCCGGCAGTGGCATTTGCTTCACGATAGTCGATATCACCCTTTTTATCATGTAGCGAGTCTAGTTCATTTCGTAATTTTTCGATTTCGAATTTTAGCCCATCTTTGTCACTCGCTTCAAGCTCCATTCGTTTTTGTAATTCCTCGATAGCTTGGTCGTAGTGCTGGATTTCCTTATCCACCTTTTTTCGCTCTTGTTTGATTTCTTGCTGGAGCCTTTTATCTTCACGTTCTTTTTCACGTTGTTCTCGTAATAAATCCTTTTCTTCCTGTTTCTTTTGGGCATAACTAAATGCCAAGTCTAATTCGTCATATTTTAATTGCAGGTAATTTGGTAGCATTTGAACATCTACGACTTCGTACATTTTATTGTGCTGAATAAACGATTTTTCAATTCGAGTAACGATGCGTTCATAATTAGAATAGGTTACCTTCTTAATTGCATCTGTACACTCATTGTTGAAACTTCTAAAAATGGCTTTAATATTATTACGTGTCATTTTTTTGCCTTCGGAAAGCTTTCCGTTAATGGTCCACTGAGGGTTAAATTGAACTGCCGAACGGCTTTTAATCAATTGCTTTTGTTGATCGCGTATTTCAGCGAGCTTTTCTTTATAACCTGATGACGTAGCGAATTCATAGTGTGGACTATAAAGACCATAACCACTCATTTCTTTACTTACCTCAAGATCCCCAACTTCTGCTTTGAGATCTTCGATCGTTTTTTCCTTTAGAGTTACTTCTGTTTCTAATTGAGATAATTTTGGTGTTAATTGTTCAATTTTATTTGACTTATCTTCGATTATTTTTTCCAACTCAACAGGCTTCATTTGTTGAACCGATAACTTTATGTCAGCTTCCTTCTGTAAATGCTTATTTTGTTCTGTAAGCTTAGCGTTACTATTCCTCAGTTCTTGAATAGTATTTTTAAATTGGTTTACCTTAAAAAAATCTGATATTCCCATAATTTAGTCCCCTCAATTTGATTCAAACTGTAATTATTATAAGTGTATCAACATACGTGATTGTGTTCCACAACTAATTTTCACAATAGTGCAAAGTGATATATTATATTAAGTAAGCCCTTACAAAGCTACCTTTAACCGACTATACTACAAGTACAGTAAACTTTACACCGAATAGGAGGTAATATTATGAAAATACAAACTGCTGTTGCTCAAGAACAAGGCGCTCAACTAACCATTGAACCTGTTGAACTCGATTCACCGAAAGCTAATGAAGTCTTGGTTGAAATTAAGGCATCTGGTATCTGTCATACTGATGCCGCAGGAAGAGACTTTGCCACAACACCATATCCAGTTGCGTTAGGTCATGAAGGCGCCGGTATCGTTAAAGAAGTTGGTAGTAGTGTTACCAGTGTCAAACCTGGAGATCATGTTGTTCTTTCATTCTCATATTGTGGTCATTGTGAGAATTGTTTGACGGGTCATCCTGCGAACTGTGTTCACTTGAATGAGCTAAATTTTGGTGGTCGTCATTTCGACGGTACCCATCGGATCCACGATGAAAATGGGAAAGATATTTCAACATTTTTTGGACAATCTTCATTTTCAACATATTCAGTGGTCGATGAACACGGTGTGACCAAAGTTCCCACTGACGTTGATATTAACCTGTTAGGGCCGCTTGGATGTGGCTTTCAAACAGGTGCTGGTACTGTACTGAATTATCTCAAACCCGAGTTTGGCAGTTCAATTGTTATTTTTGGAACTGGTGCTGTTGGTTTATCGGCAATGATGGCTGCTAAAATTATTGGCATGGATCACATTATTGCTGTAGATATTCATGATAATCGATTGGAATTGGCCAAAAAGTTAGGGGCCACAGAAATTATCAACAGTAAAAATCATAATCCTGAAGAAATTATTAAGGGATTAGTTAAGTCGGGAGTTGAATATAGCATCGATACAACGGGTGTGCCTGGTGTCATTAAACAGGCTGTTCATGTACTAAAGCCTTCTGGAACATGTGCATTATTAGGGATGGCCGGAGATGTTACGTTTAATATTCAAGAAGAGGTTATGGGTGAGTCCAAAAAGGTAGTTGGTGTTATTGAAGGGGATGCAATTCCACAACTCTTTATCCCTAAGTTAGTTAAATACTTTAAAAAGGGATTATTTCCAATTGATCGACTTGTAAAGTACTATAACTATAATGATATTAATCAGGCATTCAAAGATTCTGCAGATGGCAGTGTTATTAAACCAATTGTAAAAATTAATCAATAAATGAAAAGTAGGGACACTTTATAATTGCTAATGACTTTGAGTCAAAACAATATTTTAGCGTTCCTACTTTTTTATTTC
>NZ_BJVK01000026.1 GCF_007989105.1 Lentilactobacillus kefiri
AAACACACCATTTAAAAGATTAAGCTTTCCAGATTCGGATCATCCCGTTGTCAGCGCTTGGGATCAGTATTGTGACACCCACATCAAGGCTGAAGACAATATCACTCTGGTTGGTCACAGTCTCGGATGCATCCAGGTTCTTCATTATTTAGATCAACATGACATTCACAACATCAATGTTTTACTGATCTCTGGCTTTGACGAACCCATTTGGACACTACCTGAACTCAATCCATTTACCGAACATCCCGTTGATTACACCAGAGTCCTGCCCAAAATCCGGAAAGTTACGGTGATTTCGGCACTCAACGACGATATTGTCCCATATCCATATACATTAACGTTGGCCCGCCACCTACATTCAAAGTTCGTGTTGATGCCATCCGGTCACCACTTCACAGAAACCGGGAAAGATCAACAACTACCAATTGCTTTTGAAGAACTCAAACAGCTGCTTAAATAAAAAATCGTTTCGAATCCACATGTAATGAGTGAATTCGAAACGATTTTATTTTTTAATTTAACACTTCGGAAACTTTCTTAGCCAATGTCCGGGTGTAATACTTTTCACCGGTCAAATCCAAATGGACCCGATCGCTGGCGTACCAGCCCTTGTGGCCTTTGCTGGCTTTGTACCAGTTAACCAAATGAACGTTGGAATGCTTCTTGGCATTCTTGCTGATCATCCGATTTGTCGTGTTCTGCCAATGTCTTGGCACTCTGGTATTAATCCAGAAGATCTGGCGTTTCTTACCAAGGGTTTTTAACACGGAATTAATATCATGCTGAGTTGGCGGACCATTAATTCCCAAATTAATAACGATGTATTTAGCCAAGTGACCTCTGGCTTTCAGATGTCGGACAATTCCCGGCAATGAATAGAACTGACGGCCAACCGAACCACTCACCGCACTGTGACGGAAAACCTGCTTAACATCCGGTTTAACATCAATCATTACGGAATCACCGATTGCAGTGATATGGGTCTTGGAAGCTGTTCTGGTTTCCAATTTGTTTAATTTGTATTTTCGGGCAACTTTCTTTTCGTGCTTGGTCAAATGAATTTTGGCAACTTTCTTGGCCAACTTGGCCTTTTTGACCTGCTTTGCGCTGCGGGTAGTCGTTGAGTGACTATTATTGCCTTGGGACACCTTGCCGATACTGAACATCAACAAGCCCACAACTACGATTGCCCCGAGGCTTAATAATAACGATTTTGCAACTGAATGTTTCTTAATTGAATGTTTTGGCATTTTAACTCCCTTGAAATTTCCACAACAATGTCTAAGACATCTTATAACAAAGTGTCTCAGAAGTACACCTTATTTTTCACTGAGCCGTTCAATCCGCAATAACGGTGCTGTCTTAACCTCATCAATAAAGTCTTTATCGTGGTCTATGATAAGCATCGTCGGCTGAAATTTCAAGATCATGCTTTGAATTTGTTGGCGGGTAATGACGTCAAGATAATTCAGCGGCTCATCCCAAATATAAAGGTTCGCCTTTTCGCACAGTGATCGGGCCAGTGACACTTTCCGCTTTTGACCCATACTTAAATCGGCTAAATTCTCGGTAAAGGCCGATCGTTCAAAGCCCAGCTTTCTAAGCATATTCAACAAATTATTCAATGCAATGCCAAAACGATCCGCATACGCTTGAATGGATCCTTGCAACACTTCAAAGTTTTGGGTTAAATATGAGACGTGAATTGTCGGTGCCATGGCAATGCTTCCGGATGCAACTAACTGTTTGTCTCCCATAATCGCTTTAATCATGGTTGTCTTGCCAATGCCGTTTGGGCCAAATAAGACGCGTCTCTGATCGTGTTTTAAATCAAAGCTCAACGGCTGATTTAACACGCGGCCGTTTTGCTCGACCTGCAAGTTTTCGACTCTTAATAGATAGTCCTGATGTGGTCGTTCATAATTCATGCTGAGTGAAACAACCTCATCAACATTTTTTAACAGGGACTGCTTTTGCTCAATATCTTTTTCCGTCCGTTTCAAGGTGTTTTTGGATCGCTTCATGACTTTGGCGGCTTTGTGACCAACAAAGCCTTTGTCCACGTTGGCATGATGATCGTCTTTTATGCTTTTCTTTTTCTTGTTTTCGGCACTGCCTGCCCATTGTTTCGCCTCTTGGGCACTGGACTTCAGTCGGCCAATTTCCTTTTGAAGATGTTTCTTTTTAGCCAGCTGGCTTTGATTTTCCCGTTCATACTGGTCAGACCAGGTTTCAAAGTTTCCGGCAAATAATTGAATCTTGGTTCGGTCAATGGACAAGACGTGGTCAATGACTTGATCAATAAAATAGCGGTCGTGGCTGACGACAATAAAGCCCTGCTTATGCTTTAAGTATTCCGCCACAACTTTTCTTCCTTCAATGTCCAAATGATTCGTCGGTTCATCGATCAGCTGAAATGCCCGGTTATCAACAAACATAACTGCCAGCAGTGCTTTAGTCCGTTCACCCGGACTCAATGTCTGAAATGGACGACCCAACACCTGATCATTCAGCTGTAATTTGTCCATTTCAACTTGAATCTTCCACAACTCGCTTTCGTCCAAGCCGGCCAACGTTAAAAGGATGGTTTGAGTTGCCTGACTGGGATCATCGATGGTCTGGGGAAAGTATTCAAAATGGATATTGGTGTTAATGTCACCCAAATAATCAAGCTTACCCAGCAGGATTTTTAAAAAAGTCGTCTTTCCTCGGCCGTTTCTGCCAATCAATCCAAGCTTCCAACTTTCGTCAATATTCAAGTTGAATTGATCAAAAATATTGCTTGGCATACCCGCGTATCTAAATGATAAATTTGTAATTTTGATTGTTCCCATTATTTCACCTCATAAAGGTTCAATCAGGGATCCCATGCATCAAAAAAGCCTGAGTGCACACTTGCACGCAGGCTATCCTGAAATATCTTTTGAGTATATTTGCGAGTCCTTGAACCCACGGAAATATGATACCCATTAAAATTGCCAAATCGCACAGAATAACCCCTGTTTTGAACAGTGATTACTTATAAAATTCTGTATTAACGATTTGCAATCTTCAATGGGCTTCACTTCCTTTTCGTTTTGAATTTCGTTAAAGCTATTGTTACATACGATCAATTTTTTGTCCAGCTTGGCAGTTAAATTTGATTTAAAATCGTCATTTCCCAAGTAAAAAATAAACCCTTTTAAATGCGGTAAAAAGGCTGTATTTTTAGTCCGGATACGTTACAATGTAGGTGTAAAGAAAGCGCAAACAATTTACCTTGTTAACTGAATAAATTGTTGGTTTTATCTGTAAACTGTTTGTGGTTTTGTAACAACTAATAGTACGGGGAGCGATTTTATGGATGAGAACTTGAAAATCACCTTGATTGGTTTGTTAACTTTAGTATTTGGTACAATTCTTGCATCAATCATGGCAAGCGCTGGCTTCACTAACATGGTTCCAGGCTTGTTATCATTCCTTGTCGCAGCTATTATTGTGTTTACCGGATTCAGATTTACAGATCACCACTTGGCATCCAGACATTAATTTGGTAAAGTGCCAGGAATCAACCCACGTGCATTAGGGGAACCTGATAGGCGTGGGCTTTTTTTAGACATATTTTGTCCCTTCCCGAACAGCAAGCTTAGATAAATCATGACTGGCCACGAACTTGCGGACCCAGTTTGGATTGAACTTACTGTAATTTCGCAGCGCCCAGCCAATCCCCTTTTGAATAAAGAATTGATCTGTGTGAATGTCATATTCAATCGCCTTGGTCAACAGCTCGGTGTCCAAAGTTTCTTTTTCAAGTAACTGCAAATCAATCGAAAGTCGCCGCATCCAGAAATTGTTGTGTTTATAGAACAAACTGAATACCCGCTTCTTTTCCTCTGGATGGAGAACGACAAAGGTGCCAAATATTTTTCGCCAGGTATCAACAGTATCCCACCACGACTTAATTTGAATATACCGGGTTAAAGATTGAATGTCTTCAAAGCTCAATCGTCTTACGTTGGCATACGCCATATCAATTGCGACATATTGGTATTCACGCTCATCACGTTTGTATAGATCGGCGATTTCTTGAAAAACTTCCGGCAGTGGCAGCTTCTTGGAATCCTTGATATAAGCCTTGGATTCAGCTTTACGCTGAGGCGTTTTTAACCCCAGAAATTTAAATTGATTGCGCATGTACCGTTCCATTGGAACTTGATTTTCTTTGTTTGATGTCATTTTAAACATATGAAACCCTCGTATGTCACTTAATAATATATTGTCGATTTTGGATCGGCTCCAAATAATCATTCAGGCGTTCAAACAGCATGACGAGCCAGCTGAATGCCAGCAGGAATGCCATGATTTCAAAGGCCGTCAAAGACAAGTAGCCGACAACTTGAAATAGAATCTCGCCTGCCAGCAATGCTGCTGCAATCATCCAGGAGGTATGCAAAAAGTCTTTGGAAATGTCTGGCAACAGCCACTTGATTCCAAAGATCAGTGCCAGCACCAAAAAGATCAGGTAGCCGGCAACTCTGGTATGCAGCGTATGCATCTGAGTGTTATTTGGAAATACCCCCACCAAAGCCAAGTCAATTGCCAGAAGCGTCAGCAAAATTCTCAACACGAGTAATTGCCGACTTTTTGGGAAAACTCGTTTTAAAGACGCAAATAAATAGTCAACCAGTGCAAGCAAAATCAATCCGGCAAATATTAACGCGAGATTGAACTCCCACGAAGCGACGGCTTGATTTGTTCCCAAAAAACTGAGGTTATGCTTCCACCAATACAAATTCTGATTACTGATCATCGCCAAAATGACGCCACTGACAATCACGGCAATGAAAATATTGGTTAACAGTCGGGAGGACAGTTGGGGAACAATACTGTTGACGGCTTGAACTTCAACACTGGTAATCAACGCAAACAGCGCAGTCGAAGTGAATAAATCAAAAGTCGCGCCTTTAAAAAGATTCCCGGCAATCCAGAACAGCCCCGCCATCAACATGAAACTGATTAATGTACAGGATAACGCGACAGTTGGAAAGTTTCGCCAGGAAACAGCTTCAACAGCGGAACCAGACTGATGTTTCAGCTGGATAAAAGCAGCCGCAAAGCTTAAAAATCCGCTTATTGTTGTCAGTACCAGCACCATGGTAGCGACCGATTCACTACCAACAAGGGATATTTGATAAATTTTACGTGTCAAAAAATACCCAAGAAAAATGGCAGTCATAATTGCCGTCAAGATAATCACGCCCCACCGGCGTTTTCGGATCTCAACCGGCTTTTGCGTTGTAATTTTTATTTCGTCCGCACCAATATGTACTTTAACTTGAGTGCCGGGCTCAACCCCTAACTGCTCCTTAAGATCTTGGGGCAGTTTCAACACATGCTTTTCGTTCAACGAGTCTTCCTCCCTTAAAAAGGTTATACTTAATTGTACCAGTTCATTCAGGAGGGATTCTATGTTTATTGATAAAGTCAACGACAAGATTGCATTAAAACTTCCAGCGGTTACCGATGCCGATGCGCTGTTGGAACTCATCGACACTAATCGTAAAAAGTTAGGCGAATGGCTTCCATGGGCAAAATCGATGCTGGCCCCAAGCGATGAACAAAAATTTCTGCAGTACGGCATTGAAAAAATGGCCAACGGTGATTTTTGGTTCGCTATTATTTTGGTCGATAATGAACCGGCTGGCATGATTGATCTTCACGAATTCAGTCATGACAATCAACGCGCCCAAATTGGATACTGGCTGGCAGACAGATTTCAAGGATTGGGTATCATGACACTGAGCTTAAATCGATTGGAACAAATTGCCTTTAATGAACTTGGTTTAAACCGTTTGGAATTATTGGCTGACATTAATAATCAAAAAAGCCGCGCCGTAGCTGAACGACGAGGCTTCCATCAAGAAGGTATTTTAAAGGAATATGCCCTTTATAACGGCAAATTTCACGATATGGTCCTATATTCAAAATTAAAATCAGAATAGACTATTTTGCGAACAGAATCGTTATCAATAAGATCATGGCCGCCAATAATATAGTCTGCCCATGCAAATATTGAATCAGATACCCATTTAAAAGCGCACCAATGAAGAAAGAACCGATGATTGTTACAATATCACCGGCTTTTTTTAGTGCCTTGACGTCACCTTGAGCGACAAAATCAAGGACACTCTCGGATAATGTCCTGACATTTCCGGTCATCATCAGCGGTGTAAACGGTCCATTCTTCATTTTACGGAATTCCTGCAGCTGAGAGGCTGCCGCCAAAGCCAGCAAGCCTGTCGAAATTAAGATTGAAACATGATTGGCAATGATGCTGACGATCATTATCAGTGCCATTTCAAATACCAGAATCACCCGTTTGCGGGTAACCGCACGCTCGTTTGGATAATGATACTGGATAATCCGAACAATAGCGACACCAACGGCAAACATCACCAATGATACCAATGCCTGGATGATACTGCCGTAGTCGCCACGGCCAATTCTTAATCCGGTTAGAATCAGGTTTCCTGTCTGCAAACCGGCAAAAACGCCGTCATCCTGCATGTAGGTATACGAATCCAACACGCCGGCGGCCATCACCAAAAGCGAGCCGCTCAATAATTTCTCATAAGGGCCAATCTGTTCAACTGGTGTCCTGTCCATATCCAATCCCCCCATTTAAGGTAGTTTCGGATAGTGTACGCTCTCGATCAGTTTGATGCCATTAAATGCACTTTGACGGGGAAAGACGCCCTTTGGAGTCCTCTACGGCGTCATGAATTTAACAAATTCGACAAACAAATGATAGATTCCACCAAAGATTCCGCCGACAAAACCAAATATTCGGCTGAGCATCGAAACGTGGTGATGCGCTTTTTTTGTCTTCACCGTTTTCTTTTTAATGTTAACGGTTGATTTCATTGGAACAGTTGCAGTGCTCGAATTGTCAGCCAATTTCACAATGGCATTACCCACAGTCTGTCCCTTAACAATCGGCAGCTGGGTCTTAGTAGCGGTGTAATTGACCACGTGGTCAGAACTTGTTCCGTTGCGTTGCCAAATAACCGCCTCAGACTCAGCTGGCTGAGCAGTTAGCTGATGGCCATCAATCGAAAACGGATGCGATTTGAGTGCGACTTTTGTCGCATGGTACTTTGAATTGACTGTTTTGATCAACTTATTCATTGAAGTATACAGCGTATTACTGTCAATAATGGTTGCAATCAAATGACGGCCGTCATGCCAGTAAGTTACGGTAATACACAATCCGGCGTTAACCGTAAAACCGGTTTTTAACCCGTCAACATGCGTGCTCTTGTGATAAAAAGCGCCACCGGGCAAGAGTCGATTGGAGTTAACCAAAACTTGTTTGCCGACTTTCATCGATGGCTGCTTACTCCATTTGGTGATACTTGGAAATTCTTCAAGGACCTTGGCGGCAACTGTTGAAATTGCTTTGGCACTCACCATGTTCTGGGCTTTTTTACTTGTATGGGGAATTCGATAATGATACTTGCCCAAATCACTGTTATCCAAGCCGGAACTGCTGACAAAAGTCGCATCTAGGCCCCACTTTTTGGACTGTTGATTCATCATTTTGACAAATTCAGTGTTACTGCCACCACCAACCAGCTTGCCTAATGAGATGGCTGCCGGGTTGGATGACGCAATTAAAGCTGCTTTATATAAGTCACGAACGGTAAATTCTTTGGACCGTTTAATCCGAAAACCACCGACTTCATAACTTTTACTCATCTTGCGCAGTTCAGAATCAACCGGTACCTTTTGATCCCAGGAAATCTGGTGATTATCAATCGCTTTTTTTGTGAGATAAAGAGTCATTAACTTGGAAAGACTGGCTATCGGACGTTTATTATTGCCATTCTTTTGATAAAGGACCTGGCCAGTCTTGGCATCCATCACATAAGCTTCTTTAGCTTGAAACTTCTGTTGGTTCACTTTCTTGGCACTTGCTTGGGTATTGAATAAAGCAAAGCCTGCAATCATGATCACAATTGCCATGATCATTTTATTTAATTGTCTGTAGTAACGCTTGGCAGATCTTGGCAAAACCAAAAGTACCTCCAAAAATAGATTTATTCAGATGGAATAATACTAACGCAAACTTGTGCCGAATTGAATGCCTATCAATAATCTTTACACAAAATTTACGGCTGCATTTTGCGTGCCATATCATCAATGTGCTGACGAACGGTTTGTTCTTTACTTCGCATCTGCCAGGTTGCGGAATGGATAATACTGTTGGAACGGCTGACCTTGGTATAAAGCGCGCCAGGATAAAATAAAAATTTATGTGACACAAAGACATAATCAGCAGTAAATAATAAATCTTCCGCAAGATCCAGGGACTCATCAAAACGAATGTTGTTTTCTTTAATAACCGACATTTTGAATCCTTTGTTCCAAGTATAGCCGCCAAAGTCGCCGCCTCTCTGGTTAATTGAATCATAGGCGTCAATCTTGGAAACCTCACGGAAATCACTGCTGCCCGAATGACCGCCTCGCCAGCCCCAATTGTAGCCAACTGCCACTAAATCAACTTTCGGATCAGCTAATCCCTTGGCCATGACCTCCAAGTATTGTGGCTCCAACAAATCATCGCCATCAACGAAGACAATAATATCTCCCTTGGCATGATCGATGGCATAATTTCGGGCTTTGGATACGCCTTGGTGAGACTGAAAGTAGTGAGCGCGGATCCGATCGTCCTTATTTGCAAACTCTTTGATTGTTTGGGAAGTTCGGTCAGTAGACGCGTCATCGACTAAAATAATTTCAAAATTTTGGTAGGTCTGATCAAAAATACTGTTTAACGTTTTGGCTAAATAGGTTCCTAAATTGTAAGCCGGAATTGAAATTGTGATTAAAGGTTTTTCCATCATTGTCGACACCTCCTGAATTTCTTCGTGGTGAGTATATGACGGAAACTGTTAGGAGGCAAATGATTGGCTTGTTGAGTGTGAGTGCCTTTAATAAGATGTGAAAAGCTTGCCTAGCCTACTTGGCGACGACCCAGGGCCCTTAACCAAACAAAACCAGCAGAGAACACTGAATCGTTTCCCCGTCTACGACGCGTTTTTATGACTTCTGCAGGGTTTGTATTTGTTATTTTATCTACTGCTCCCTCCGGCTTTTGAGCTATGCTTCGACGGCCGGCTGAAAGACTGCCTAGCCTACTCGGCGCTCAGGGATTGGATTTGTTATCTTACTTACGGCTCCCTCCAGCTTCTGAGCTATGCTTCGACGACCCAGGGCCCTACTGTACAAGAAAAAGCAGTCAACGATGAACAAAGTACGTTCATCATTGACTGCTTTCCCTTGTACTCCGGGCCCTAAACGGGTCTCGTCGCACACTTATTTATTCGTGTTCCGCATGGCTCTTTGACTTGGCGTTGTTTTGGCCATAGTATGCGTTCTTACCGTGCTTACGGTAATAATGCTTGCCCAAGAGATATTGTGGAACGTGAGTTTCGTCACGAGTTAATTGTAATGCGTGGTAACTGATTTCTGCTGATACTTCCAATACCTTGGCATTGTATACAGCTTTGTCAGCTGTTGGGCCCCATGCAAATGGTCCGTGTTGGCTGACCAATACAGCAGGAACAGCATCTGGATCAACACCACGACGTTCGAATTCGTCAACAATAACTTTACCAGTGTTTAATTCATAAGCTTCTTCAATTTGCTTCTTTGTCAAAGCTGGGGCACATGGAATGTCACCATAGAATGTGTCGGCATGAGTTGTACTTACAGCTGGAATGTCCATCTTGGCAGCAGCAAATGAAACAGCCCATGGTGAATGAGTATGAACAATTCCACCAATGTTAGGGAAGTGATTGTACAGGTAAGTATGAGTTGGTGTATCACTTGATGGGTTCATGTCACCTTCAACAACTTTACCATCCAAATCAACAACAACCATGTCTGATGGCTTCATCTTGTCGTATTCAACACCTGAAGGCTTGATAACGAATAAACCTTTGTCACGGTCGATTGCGGAAACGTTACCCCAAGTGAATGTAACTAAACCAAGTTGAGGTAAACGCATATTTGCGTCATATACTTCTTTTTTAAGATCTTCTAACATTCTCTCGCACCTCTAATTTTTCATTTTCATTGCTTTAACAGCTTCAGATTCTACAGGCAATGCTGCCTTGTAGTTATCAATGAACTTGTCATAACCTTGAACACTTGCTTCTTCAGGATACAGAGTAGCAGTTGTTGCGTCTTTGAAGACACGGTTTGCAAGGTAGTCTTCCAATGCTTCACCGTTCTTACGGTTAACACAGAAGAGTGCCAAGACAGCCATTCCCCAAGGGCCACCCTCACCGGCATTTTCCATTACGGAAATTGGAGTGTTGAGGGCATCAGCCAATACTTGTTGAGCAACAACTGGTGTCTTGAAGATACCACCTTGAGCAACCAAGACGTTGGTCTTAATGTGCTCTTCACGAAGTAAGATATCCATCCCAATTTTAAGTGGGGCAAATGCTGAGTAAATTTGAGTCTTGATGAAGTTTGCCAAATTAAGCTTGCTATCAGGTTTCCGAACAAACAACGGACGACCTTCAGGCATTCTGGTAATGTTTTCACCTGAAAGATAGGCGAAGTTAACCAAACCGCCGGCATCCTGATCACCCTTAACTGATTCAGCAAACAAAGTTCCATACAAATCATCAGGCTTTAATTGAAGACCAAGTGCTTTGGCAAATTCGCCAAACAGGCCAACCCAAGCGTTGATGTCTGAAGAACTGTTGTTGGTGTGAACCATGGCAACCGGAGCACCATCTGGTGTGGTAACCATATCGATATCACGGTGAACAGCTTTCATAGGTGAATCAAGAACAACCATTGAGAAGGCTGAAGTTCCGGCTGAAATATTACCAGTCCGCTTCTTAACACTGTTAGTGGCAACCATACCAGTACCAGCATCACCTTCAGGAGGGGCAATCAATGAACCGCCTTGAAGAGTGCCGCTTTGATCAAGCAATTTGGCACCATCGTCAGTTAACTCACCGGCTTTTTTACCAGCTGGCAAAACAGTTGGCAAAATATCAAGTAAGTTCCAAGGGTATTTCTTTACTTCAGGAAGTGAGCTGAACTTGTCAGCCATCTTCTTGTTGTAAGTAACAGTTGCTTCATCGATTGGGAACATTCCTGAAGCATCCCCAACACCGATAACCTTTTCACCTGATAATTTCCAAGTAACGTATCCGGCAAGGGTTGTCATGAAGTCAATGTCTTTAACATGCTTTTCGTCATTCAAAATAGCTTGGTATAAATGAGCGATACTCCAACGTTCTGGAATGTTGAAGTTAAACAACTTGGTCAATGCTTCTGCGGCATCACCGGTAATGTTGTTTCTCCAAGTTCTGAATGGAACAAGAATTTCGCCATTCTTATCAAATGCCATGTAACCATGCATCATAGCACTGACACCAATCGAACCAATTTTCTTAATATCAACACCAAATTTATCGTGAACTTGTAATGCAAGGGTTGCATAACTGGTCTGGATACCATCCCATACTTTTTCAAGTGGGTATGTCCAGATTCCATTGTCTAATTCATTTTCCCAAGGGTAATCGCCTGAAGCGATTGTTTGGAAATCGTCAGAAACAAGGACAGCCTTAATTCTGGTTGATCCCAGTTCAATTCCCAATGAAATGTTTCCGCTTACAATTTCATTTCGTACTCGACTTTCGTCCATCGTTTTTTTCCTCCAACGTAGCTACGTTTAGTATTCGTTTACTTCTACATTGTAAAATATTCGTACGTATAAATCAATTCTTTTTCAGATTTGTGCAATAAATATATAGCGCCAATAAAGTGGCTAGACCAACATGCCCAAGCCGTCTTCATCGATAATTTTTACCTTCGATCCGCTTGCTTCAATGAACCCCTGTTTGGAAAGCTGTTTGAAAGTTCGGCTGATCGTTTCGGGAGTGGTTCCCAAGTAAGTTGCAATGTCTTTTTTCTTTAATGGTAGTTTAAAGGGATTTTGATCAAGTGCAGCGCCCGTCTCCAACAAATACCTTGCCAGCTTACCCGCCATATCAGACGTCGTTGACAATGTCTTTTCCTCTTGGAGATTGTTAATCTGCTGGCTCATCGTGGCCAACAGGCTCACTGAAAGCTGGGGACTGCGCTGTAACAATTTCTGAAAGGCTCCCTGATCAATTTGGCAGACGTTGGAGTCAACCAAAGCAGTGGCCGTGACATTTCGCTGGTTGCCATTAAAGAGTGCAGATTCGCCATCAAAATCACCCGGCTGCAAAACTTTTAACAATTGTTCCTTACCGTTGGCGGCAACTTGAGAAATTTTGACTTGGCCTGCTTCCACAATCATAAAATGACCAACTGTATCCCCGGCCAAATAAATAATGGTGTCTTTGGGATATTTGTGTTGAACGACTAGTTTGGCAACTTCTGTTTTTTGATCTTCCGGTAACGATTTAAACATTGGTACCAGATTGACACATTCTAATGCTTGTTGTAAATCCACGTTGGACACCCCACTATTCACTCATCAACTGTTCAAACCACTGCTTTGTTCCAGCATCTTCGGCTGAATCGATATCGAACCCAATTGGTTGAAAAATTGTTGCGACTTTATTCCAATTAATTGCATCATTGGTTACCAGCCCAGCAGTCAATTGTTCGACCTGCTTGCTGGTGATTATCTTCATCATATCAGGATTTCCGCCAAGTGTCTCAATCAACGTGTTAGCTGCAAGTTGATTCAAAATAATTGTTTGCAGTTGATTAGGGTCGACTGGATTCGTCACAATTATGCGGTGCTTTAGAGGAACTGCCGGAATCTCCCGCTGTAAAAAGTGTTGAACTTCCGGCCAGTTGGCCATCATGACTCGATAAAATTGAAACGGCACTTTGATATTAATATTCTTGAATGTTTTAACCAAAATGGTTTCCAACGACCATGCCTCATCAACCGATGTGACCACCAGCATTTCCTGTAAGAACCTTTGAACGGTTTGTTTGCCAATGCCTTTCAATCGTTTCTTTAACGTCAATCCATAACGGACTAACACAAACTGATCAAACGCGTCCGGCTGGATCACTCTTCCAGCTGGGGCATGCATTCGTTTACGGATTGCCTTGATCTGTTTCATTTTACTTGATTTGGCATATCTGCCTTGTTTAACCATGAAGTTTCACCGCTTACTTTCTTATTAACATTATTATACCGATGATTACTGAATTACCCTAATCGTTCTCCAAGTTTTCCTAGAATCACCACTTTGCCACAAATAATTGGTATATACAGGAACTCAATCACCATTTACACAAGATTTACATTCATTTAATGGGAAACAATGTCTTTTAACTTTAACATGTTTGTAACAACCACCCAGATTGATTGAATTATCAGGCAACGGCATTGTCACACTTTTGTCTTATTTGTTAACGGTGTTGACGGTTATCTCATATCTGATATTATACATTCGTGATTGATTATCAGTTGTTCACATTACAATCAATCATCTTTCAAACTTCATCCAAATTGTGTTCCGGAACACACATCAGCAATCATTTACAAGTTTTGAAAGTCTGGTTTTCTTACCAACTGTGAACGTAATTCTAGAAATCGACATCCCAAAGGTGGTTATTACAATCAATAAGAGTCTATTCACATTATCCATTGTTGCAGGTTTTCTAAGTCTAAGCGGCGTGTCAGCAAGTGCCAACACACCGAAAGTTGCTTCCAGCGACACACTTGCCGCTATTGCAGCAAAGAACCACGCTGCTTTGGACGGTAGCGTTTCGAACAATCAATCAGCCAACAAAGATTTAATCAAGCTTGGCCAACCGCTTCAAATTAGTCGAACCGCCAAAAAGGCACCGGCTAAAAAAACACCTGTCAAGAAGCAACAGTCTAACAAGGTCAACAAGAAACACTTCAAGACTTCGATGACAGTGAAGAAAGGCAAGCCTCATGCAGCCGTTGTTACTTCCGTTTCATCATCGAACAGCAAATCCAAGAGCGATCCACTCAGCAGTGCAACCACAACACCTGGTGCAATGCAGTCACAAGGGGTCATTTACCAAAATGGTAAAAAGTGGACCTATTACACCGGCGCAGGATTTGCCGACGGAACAACCAATCATGGTGGTTACGATGCTAATGGCTACATCATTGTAGCAGCACCATCAAACGTTCCTTTTGGAACCCACGTCCAAACACCACTTGGTGAAGGCGTTGTCCATGATCGTGGAACTGCGATTGTGGGAAATCACTATGATCTGGTAATGCCATAAAATTATCGAATCATTGATCATCATAAATTCAAAAATCTCCAAACGAAGAAATTTCTTTGTTTGGAGATTTTTTATATTATTCTTTTTCAACAATTCCAAATTCAATCATATTCAGATATTGTTTAACTTCAACCACCAGTGCATCCATATCTTCAATCTTTTTCATTTCCGGATGGGCTTCAAGCTCCTTTTGAACCTGACCGAGAAGGACGGTTAAGACCATTCCCAAATATTCCTTAACTTTGTCGGGGTCCAGGTCCTTTCGAATGTTCATCTTTTTGATGACTTTACCCAAAACATAATTTTTCATTGCCTGCTGCCACTGATTAAAGGTATCGAAAACCTGTTTGCGAACTTGCGGTGGAATCATTGTGTCCTGGGCGTATGCAAGGGTCAATAGCGCAAACTCATCCGGATATCGATGAGACAGTTCCGTCTTATATTTAGTTGCCCGAATACTCATCGTGACCAAATCATCAGATTCAGTCCAAACTTTGAGGTTTAAGACATCCTTGATGGTTGTTAGAGAATGGTTAACGGCGGCAACATAAAGCTTCTTCTTATTATCAAAGTATCTAAAGACGGATCCTTTGGATACCCCGGCATCTTCAGCAATTTTGTCAGTGCTTGCCGAATAACCATGACTTCCGAATTCATGGATGGCACCTGTTAAAATAGCGGATTCTTTTTCAGGATCACGTGGTAATCTTTTTGCCATACTTAACCTCTCCTATCAGCTTTCCAAATCTCTCTTGTTATAGCCAATAAAGCCAACAACAATCAGGATAACCGCAATCACTAACATCCACAATGCTGCGTCCGTATTGATGGATTCCACCGGCACCCGCTTGTTCCAATAATATGGTGATATTTTCAGCAGCCACTTTGGCATATCCATTAAGCTGCCAAAGTATGAAATCATAAACGATCCACCCAATAGTATCCAAATAAGTGAACGAAACTTGGGTGCAATTCCTATCAAACCAACGAGGATACTAATGAAGAGAACAACGACCGGCAAGATGGAAATAAAGACTTTCCAGAAATATTTAAAGGCTAAATCATGAGTGATAACCGAGTTTCCGGCCGCCATCATACTGAATAACGCAACAAACAGAACAACGGCCGCAAATACAGTTCCAAAAATCAAGTAGGTTAGCAACAAATACGTCCTGCTCTGAGGCTTTGTAATGACCATCTGGAGATAACTGCGGCGTTCCTCAGTAAACAGACGATTGACAACCATCGCGCCGGCAACCACTGCCAGCAGACCGAAGATGATCCCTAATAAGCTGATATATGAAAGCAGCTGGCTCTGCTCCATGTGGCGAATGCCACTCTCGCCCATCATTTTTTGCATGGCAGGATTGGCATTGACAATTTTACCAATGCTGTTAAAGACCGATCCATAGCTGGCACCAAGAATTGCCATGCCCAAAATCCAGGACAACCCAGTCGACTTTTGATTCCACATCAGTAAAGTTGCCGGTCCTCGCAAAAATCGACTGCGGCTTTTTCCTGAACGAACGTGAATAATGCCGGCATCAATATCACGGTTGACATTCAATGCCAAGGCGACAACAAATGCCACAAACGCCAAAGCAATCAACATCACGATGGGCCACCAGTTGTTGTCAACGTAAAAGCTGGCCTTTTCAATCCAACCTAAAGGTGAAAGCCATGTGTAATCCGGGTTTGAAACATCCGTCACCATTCTTACCAAATAGGCCGCTCCCAGAAAGGCATAGTTATACATCGAAACATTATGACTGTCGGCAACCAACTGGGCAAAGATTAACGAAATCATTCCAAAAGCCCAGCCAACAGCACCAATCGCAATTGCCAACAACCAAGTTCCTTCATTATTACTTCCGGGCATATTGGTCATCATCGTGCCGACACCCGTTAAAACACTAAATAACGCATTTGCAATCAATAATTCCAAAGCTGCTGCCGTAATGGGAGCTAAGCGACCAACCGGATGGCCGCCAAGAACCATTTCCGTTAATCCGGATTCCTCTTGGCCCCGACTAACGCCGACCGCCAAAGAGTAATTAAAGATAATGTTGAATAAGCCCCAAAAGACGACCATCTCAGATGAGAAAATCAAAGCCGTTGATAAATGACCATTGGGAATTGTGCCAACAAGGGCAACCATCGCTTTTGATCGAAGGGTTTCTGCAATTGTATTAATTTGTTTTGCGGACCCATAAATCCCGTCAAATTTGGCCGCAACCGCAACAAACACACCGGCTAACGCAATCAGCCACACCGTTATTTTTAGCCAATCACGCTTTAAGTCGGCTTTCAACATTAACATGGTTCGAGTATATTGTTCCATCTTACTCACCTACTTTTTGATTACTGTCAGAATGGTAGTAACGCAGGAACAAGTCCTCCAAAGTTGGTGGGGTTGTCTTCAGCTGAACAATTGAACTCTTCGTTAATAATGCCATCACCGTGCCGACTTGATCGGAATCAACCGTGAACTCGGCACTCGTGTGTTGGTCATTCGTGAAGTTCAATTGATGAACTCCCTGCGCCTTATCCAAGCCATCTATTGGTGAAACGGTCTTCACCGCGACCACATTCCGGGTTAAGTGCTGCATTGCTTCTAAGGAACCCGTTTCAATCACTTTTCCTTCACGGATAATTGAAATTGTGTCACACATTTTTTCAACTTCGGATAAAATGTGGCTGGATAATAAGACGCTCTTACCGCGTTTCTTTAACTCGGCAACCCTTTGTTGGAAGATCAGTTCATCTAATGGATCCAGCCCTGAAGTTGGTTCATCGAAAATATACAAATCAACATCAGTAGAGAATGCAGCAATCAAGGCCACTTTCTGCCGGTTTCCTTTCGAGTAAGTCCGGTTCTTCTTGCTGGTATCAAGCTTGAACTCCTTAATCAGTTCATCTGTCTTGGCGGAATGCTTCTGTCCCGACATATGCAGCAGCATATCAATCGTCTGGCCACCGGTCAGGTTCGGCCATAAATAAACATCCCCGGGGACATACGCTAAATTCTTATGAATCTTAACCGAGTCTTTCCAGGCATTTTCGCCAAATACAGTTGCTGAACCGGCAGACTTCCGGATTAATCCGAGAATCACACGAATTGTGGTGGATTTTCCGGCACCGTTTGGCCCGATAAATCCCAGCACTTCCCCAGTATGCAGCTGTAAATTAACATCTTTTAAAGCATGGACTTTGCCAAAATTTTTCTGTAAATTTTGAACGTCCAATATAGTTTGTTCTTTCATTTTGTTCACCCCACAAGTCCTGAAATCCAAAGCCAATTTCTTAATTCGACTTGAGTATATCATAAATGACTGGATAGTCAATAACCACGCAGTCATTTAAAACAATATGTGATCAGCCGCAACACGTCGGGCTCTCGCAGCCAGCTAATTTTTCAGCAATCAATAAAGTTGGCCATAAAAAACTGGCCAAGGTAAACACCTCAACCAGTTACTTTTATAATTCATTCAATTACTTAATATCAGGAACTTTTTCAATTTCGTTTCCGTAACGGCCATTTGGGTTGTGCCAAGTGAAGTCGTCATACCAAAGATCCCGCTTGTTTTCGTCAAGTTGATTAATGCGTTGAACATCTTCATCGGTCAGCTTAAAGTCAAAGATTTGGCTGTTTTCAACAATTCGCTTTTCGTGAACTGACTTCACAACGGTCACAATTTCCCTTTGCCATTCCCAGCGAAGAATGATTTGAGCAGGTGTTCGGCTGTACTTCTTGGCGAGCTCGTCAATAACCGGGTTCTTCAAGGATTTACCCGCACCAAGTGGTGACCAGGCTTCCAACTGAATGCCATGACTGTCATCGAAACTCAAAATATCTTTTTCTTGTTGGGTTGGATTAAATTCCATTTGGTTGATTGCAGGAACAATTTCGGATTCTTCCAACAGCTTGGACATCCGGTCATTATCAAAGTTTGAAACTCCAATGGCACGAACTTTGCCTTCTTTATAAAGACGTTCCAAAGCATGGTAACTTTCCAAATGAGTTGCATCAACTGGCCAGTGAATCAAGTAAAGGTCGACGTAATCCAAACCCAAGTCGGACAATTGCTTGTCCAAGACTTTGGAAACTTTGTTGTAATCGCCTTGTTCACCGTTATAAAGCTTGGTGGTCACAAACAGATCTTCACGCTTAAGGCCTTCTTGCTTCATCCCCTCGCGAATTCCTTCACCGGTACCTGGTTCGTTTCCGTACTCACGAGCAGTATCGATTGCTCGATAACCATGTTTGATTGCCTTAATGACAGCATCCCGTGAATCATTGTTACTTGTTTTCCAAACGCCAAGACCCAAACGCGGCATCTTGACACCATTATTTAATGTAATAGTTGATTGTAATCCGTCCAAGAAAAAACATCTCCAATCTTTAGTGTTGGTACACTTCAAGCATAACATAACGATTGCGGAGAATGTAAATGAAGACTCGAAGGAAGTCGAAATGAAAAAGTGCTATTTTTTCTTCGCAAATACGAACATATGTTCTATAATGGATTATATCAAAGAAAACGGGGTGACTTCGATGGATACATATGAAGCAAACATTGCCAATATCAAACGGCTGGCCGACTTTCAAATGTCCCACAACAACTTAATCAGAGTCTTATTAGAAGCGGATGAGGACACGCCGGTCAACGATTTGGATTTGGTCGGCTACATTACCGGTATCTATGACACCTACTTGACGTTTACCAACCTATATTATGAATCATGGGATCTGAACTTCTCAGTCATTAATGGATTTGAAATCATTAAGCATTAAACTGATTGACACCGATTTGGGTGTCCTAATGGAGAAAAAGTATTCGGCAATAACAAAAAACACCAACGATGAACAAACTTCGTTCATCGTTGGTGTTTCTCGCTTATACTCCGGCTACCCGGAGCTCGTCGCACACTTTATTGAAATTGCATTCCGCCATCCACAATCAAAGTTTGACCGGTGACATAATTTGAATCTTTACCTGCCAAGAACGAAACTGCAGCAGCGACATCTTCCGGCTCAGACAAACGCTTAAGGGCGATGTCTTTGGCGAAGGTTTGCATCCCCCACTCGTCGTCTTTGCCAGCGTTCTTGCCGACTTGATGGGCAATATCGAACATCATTGGTGTCTTAACAATTCCAGGTGCATAAGCATTGGCGGTGATTCCTTCTTCAGCCAAATCACGAGCAGCTACCTGGGTAATTCCACGAACAGCGAACTTAGTACCTGAATAAAGTGCCAAGTTAGGATTACCAACAACACCAGCCTGTGAAGTAGCGTTAATAATCTTGCCACCATGGCCTAATTTCTTGAATGCTTGGTGAGCAGCTTGGATACCCCAAAGAACACCACCAACATTAACGCCATATACGAGTTTGAATTGGTCTGGGGTAATACTGTCAATTGGCGTTGTTGGTCCCAAACCAGCGTTATTTACAATGACATTGAAGTCGCCAAAGGTATCAACGGCTTTATTAACAGCAGCAATTACCGAATCACGGTCGGAAACATCAGCCTTGATCCCGATTGACTCAGATCCGTCTGGGGACAGTTTCTTAGCAACTTTGTTTGCGTTATCGATATTCAAATCAACAACAGCAACTCTAAACCCATCATCATGAAGACGGGTGGCGATTGCTTCACCAATTCCCTGACCTGCTCCAGTAACTAATGCAACTTGTTTTGCCATAATTGTTACCTCCATTTTGAAAATCATTTGTGGATGGTCTGCATCCGCTTTCATTATACCTGATAATTTCACAAGCTGATAGAAAAAGCATGTCAAAAATAAAAAGCCTTCTCCACCGGGCAGGAAGAGAAAGCTTAATCCGCTTCATTCAAGTTAACTGAAAAATGATCGTGAATCCAGTACGTCATCAACCATGAAATAAACAGGAAGACAATCACAACCAAATATGGCAAATGGTAACTGGCATCCAGCAACGCGCCAGATACGATTGGACCGGCAATGTTTCCAACACTGGTTAATGACATGTTGACGCCATTGATCAGGCCCTGCTTGGTTGTACTGGCTTTTGTCAGCAAAGTTGTCAGTGCTGGCCTGATAAGATCGTAAGCCGTAAATATAATCAGTGTGGCGATAATCACTTCCAACTTGGAATGGGCCATGATCACCCATCCGGTTCCGAGAAATGACAGCAAGAAACAGTATCGAATCAGCCGTTTTTCAGTCAGCCAAACGACCAGGCGATCAAACAGCAATGCTTGGAAAGTTAGTGAAGTCAGCCCATTTAAGGTTAATACCAAGGCAATATTGCCCATAGTAAATCCAAATACTTCATTAACATACAGGCTGTAAATACTTTCGAATCCGACCAAGCCAAATGATGAAATCAGAATCAATAGGAATAACAATCCCATCGGACCGGCAAATAGCTTCTTCGCCTGAGCCCAGGATGCCCGCTTTGGTGGATGGCTTTGGGCAGGCACGGAATGCTTTTCAGCAATTCTTTCGATTTCTTTTTCATTTGGCAGCATGATCCATAGTGAAATCATACTCAGGAATCCAAGTCCGGCAGCAAACCAAAACGGTGTCTTATAGTCAAACTTGGCGAGCATGCCGCCAATTCCGGGTCCCAGAATCAACCCACCACTAAACGCGGCAGATAATAATCCAATAACCCGAGCTCGTTGACGGGGTGTCGTCAAATCAGCCGCCAACGCATTAGTTGTCGGAACAACCATTGCGGCAGACAAACCACCGATGGTTCTGGAAATATCGAACATCCACAACCAGTTGGTGATCGCAAACAAGATTTCTGAGACCATATACAACAGTAAGCCGGCAACCAGAATTGGCTTTCGACCGATCCGATCGGAAATTTGACCGACTATTGGTGAGGCAACCAACTGTGCAAAAGCAAAAAGCGAATTCATAATTCCCATATCGGTTGCGGACAGGTGCAGTTCGTTCTTGATAAACGGCATGACCGGAAAGATTAAGCTCATTCCAATACAAACCAAAAAGTTCCCAAATATAAGGACAATTATCGCGTTTCTAACTTTTTTCGACAATTGATAACCTCCCTTCGTTTTCGTAGAAAGCATAGAAAGTAGTATAACGCTATAAATACTGTTGTGTCTAGCAATTTGAACGTATTATTTCAACTCGGCCGGTTGGCATTATCACGATTCTTTTGTAAACTTAGGAAAACCATCTACATATAAATGTCATTTAGAGGAGGTACTTCACTTGAACGAATCAAATCACCTACCCAAACAAATCAAAACCGTTTGGCGGATATCAGCAACCATTCATGCCCTAATCCTGGTAATAATCGGGATTGTGGGAATGGTTGCCCATCACTTTTTTGACCAACAATGGCTGCTTTACGCTGCTGGTTTCTTTTTTGCTGCAGCAGTGATTGACTTCATTATTGAAATTGCTTTGGTCCCTTATCGGTATTCATTTTGGCTGTACACCATCACCGATGATGCAGTCGAGTTACGCTCCGGCTTCATTTTTCGCGAACTCGTTTCAATCCCAATTGCGCGGGTTCAGGACGTCACTCTGTCGGCTGGACCCATTTTGCAATCTCAAAAGCTCCAAGAAGTTCGGGTGACAACCGCATCCGACTCCCACACAATTGATGGCGTCGAACCAGAAGTTGGTGAGGAACTTCGGAAACAAATTATGAAACTGGCCGTGGAGGTGGGCAAAAATGACGTCTAATAAGCCCCAGCATTTAAATCCACTCGCAATCCTGTATTTCATCTTTGGTCATTCATGGGATGCAATTTTTCTAATTATTATTAGTGCGGGACCGATTGCCCACTTTTCAAGATATATTGGAATTGCCCCCTTGCTTGGCTTTGCCGGGTTAATTATATTAATTGTTCTCTGGCATACGGTACGCTACCTTTACTTTACCTTTGAAATCGACGATAAAATGCTGACAATCAACAGCGGGATTCTTGTAAAAAAGCACACTCACATCCCCTATCCCAAGATTCAGACCATTCAACACACCCAATGGTTTTTTCTGGTGCCCTTTCACTTGGAAAAGCTTCAAATTGAAACCGCCGGCCACGACTCAACTAGTCCTGAAGCAGTTCTGCCATTGGTCAACGAGCGGATTCGAGAAGAAATTGAACGCAAACGAATGGGTGATTCAGGCGTTGCCGCTGATCAAGCGGAAGCAACACCTGAGCAGAAACAATCTACCGACGATGCTGCCAACTATGAAATTGATCCCCATGAGCTCAATGTGTTTGCCCTCACTTCACTGGGGGTCTTTCCAATCATTGGTGCCCTGCTTGCAATTTACGGTAAAGCCCAAGAAGCAATCCCAGAGAAATTCATCAATTCCGTTACCAACGTCATTATTCATCAATCCGCGATTATTATTGGAATTGTTGGGATTTTAATCATCATTTTGAGTATTGCCGGTTCTTACCTGCTCATTATTACGAGGTATTATAAATTCCGCCTGCATTCCTCAAATAATCAGTTAAAGACAGAGCAGGGAATGTTTCAGCGCAACTCCGTCACCATTCCGACTGCCAGAATTCAGGCCCTGCAAATCAAGCAAAACGTGATTCGCCAGTGGTGCCATATTTCAACCGTTCAGGCTGTGACAGCTTCTTCAGCGGGTGACGACGAGGACGACAATGATTTAATGATCCTTCCGGTTGTCAAAAACAATCAGGTGTTTAAAACTTTAACGCCATTTGTGAACTGGGCACCTAAACAGTTCAGCCAACTGGAAAGTTTAAACAAACGCACATACTGGTACTTTATCCGAAATGCTGCCCTGCTCAGTCTGATCGTTATCCTGCCATGCCTGTACTTCTTTCACCTATGGGGATCACTGAGTCTATTGATGCTGCCGATTGCAATTCTGATGGGTTGGTACGCCGGGGCAAACACGGGATGGAAAATTATTGACGGCCAGTTGATCTTACAAAACGGCCATTTCTTCAGCCGTTCACAGTACGTCATTCCCCACAAAAATATTCAGTCCTTCTCTTTTGCCCAGTCCATTTGGATGACCCATACCAAGTTGGCTCATATTCGGGTCAATATCCGCCACGGTGATACTAATCAGGAAATTGAGATCCGTTATTTACCGGAAAAGACGGGTAAAGAAATCTTTAACTGGCTGAAAATTAGATGACGGTTATGGCAATAAAGCGGTATACTATTAACCAACAGAATTTTAGGAGGTTTGATCTATGAGAGAATTAAAGATCGGCGATTCAACCGTACCTGCAATTGGTTTAGGAACTTGGCACATGGGAGATAGTGCTTCAACCCGTGCCGATGAAATCAAAGCTATTCAAAATGGTGTTGATGCAGGTGCCCGTGTCATCGACACTGCTGAAATGTATGGTAATGGCCGAAGTGAGAACTTGGTCGGTGAAGCAATCAAAGATATGAAACGTGATGACTTGTTCATCATTGATAAAGTTTTACCTTCCAATGCTTCAGCATCTCGAATGGAGCATAGTGTGGATACCAGCTTAAAATTAGTTGGCACCGACTACTTCGATTTGTATCTGTACCATTGGCGTGGTGCGGTTCCTTTGAGTGAAACTGTTGAAACACTTCAACAACTGCAGCAAAAAGGCAAGATCAAACATTGGGGTGTCTCCAACTTTGATATTTCCGATATGGAAGAATTAATGGAATTACCTGGATCAGATCAGGTAGCTGCCAACGAAGACCTTTATAACTTAGGAAGTCGTGGCATTGAATACAGCCTGCTTCCCTGGATGAGAAAACGCAATATTCCGTTGATTGCCTACACCCCAGTCGCTGCAGGTGATGCCCGTGGCCGTCTGACTCAGGATGCAGTCGTCAACCAAATTGCTGACAATCATTCAGCAACTCCTTGGCAAATTATCCTGGCTTGGGCAATCCGTGATGGCAGCACATTGGCCATCCCTCAATCAAGTGATCCAAAGCATGCCGTTGATAACGTCAAGGCAGCCGATATTACTTTGACTGACAACGAATTAGCTCAGTTGGATGTTGAGTTCCCAAAGCCAACCAGCAAGCAACCGTTGGATATGAGATAAAAAGAGTGTGACGAGAACCGGGAGATGCGGTTTCTAAGGGTCCTTTGGCTGAAACCCTGGTCTTGGGTTTTAGATAAAGGACCCTTAGAAGTTAGCATCTGGTTCGTCAGAGCACGTTTCGGAAAGAGTCCATAAAAGTTAGCATCAGGCCCGTCGGAACACGTTTCAGAAAAGTATTCGTAGAAGTTAGCATCAGGCCCGTCAAAACACGTTTAATCTAACTAACAGCAAACACATTTCCACTTCATCTCTAAAAGATAAATGTTAACCGCCCATTCCAGTAATGGGTTACAATGCAATTGGATAGACAATCAATCTGATTGCATTTTATTTGAATGTTTATGTAAACGCTTACTTATAGATAAAGGAGCTGATCATTATTCGTTATGTTGATATTTCCAGTGGTAAAAAATATTTAAACCGACCCATTATCACTGATAGTCTGTCAAAATTCTTTATCACCAGTCCTAAATTTACCGAACCGATTTTTTACTTTTCCCGTCCGCCACAAGCTTCCGTTGTCATCGGACTGAATCAAGACGTCTACTCAGAGGTCAATTTAAACTTTATCCACGACCAAAAGATTCAGCTGTCTCGCCGCTTTGCTGGCGGTGGCGCGGTCTTTGTTGACCCAGGGAATCTCACCTATGTCTTCGTTGATAACGACGACGGCACAAACTATGGTGACTTCAAACGGTATGCTCAACCGGTTATTTCAACCCTGAAAAAATTAGGTGTTGAAGCGAAAATGACCGGTAGAAACGATTTAACCGTTGACGGCAAGAAAATATCAGGCATGTCGGCCTTAAAGATTGGCAATCGATTCCTGTGTGGTGGTACTTTGATGGTCGACGTCGACTTGGCAGCGGCTGCCAAAGCGCTTACCCCACCGAAAGCCAAGCTACAGTCCAAGGGTATCAAGTCGGTTCACAGCCGAGTCACTAATATCCGTCAATACTTTGAACCTAAATATAAGAACATGACTTTTGAAGAATTAGAGAAACGAATCTTGTTAACCGTCTTTAGGGTCACTGATATTCGGGATGTGCCAACCTACAAGATGACCGATGAAGACTGGAAAGAAGTTTTGCAGATTGCCGATGATACCTACACCGGTGACGACTTTGTCATGGGAACCAAGCCAAATGATGATTACTTCCGTGGCCGCCACTTTGATGGTGTTGGCACCGTTGAAGTCAGCTTCTCCGTCAAAAATGATGTCATTTCTCACGCAAAGATTTATGGTGACTTCAATAACCCCAACGGTGATTTGCCGGCAATTGAAAAGAATATTACCAATGTGCCATTTGCCAAAGCCAGTCTGGAAGAAGCTTTTCGGACCAGTCACCTTGCCGATAACATCGGCGACGTTTCACCTGAAGACATGGCAGATCTCATGTTAAAAGAAAAGTATGATCTCAAGTAACGAAAGGAAGATTATGATGGCAAATAAAGTAGACGATTCAAAGTACTTATGGACAGACAAAACTTCTGACGGCCATACCCGGATTGGTTTGAATGATTTGGCTCGGGGAGAAATCGGCCAGGTTACTTTTGCGGAATTCCCAGAAAAAATGACTGAGGTTGCGCAAGGCGATCCGATCCTTTCCTTTGAAGGATCCAAAGCTGTCACTGAAATTCACTCACCAATTGGCGGCAAAGTTGCCAAAGTGAATGAAGATCTGATTGAGCACCCGGAATTATTAAACGAAGATGATCCGGATAAAACTTGGATTGTTGAATTGTTCTAATTGAATTTATTCTGATACACAAAAGAGGAGTTGACGTTTATCGCCAACTCCTCTTTTATCATTCAAAATATTGTTTTACATTTCATGTTTGAGAATTCCACTGCTGATTAAGAATAGTTCCATCGTGGTTGGACCAACAAACGTAAAGCCACGTTTCTTCATATCTTTGGCCAACTCTGCCCCGAGCCCTTGGGTTTCTTCTTGGAGGGTACCTTTGACCACGTTATTTTTTGGCTTAAAAGACCACACGTAATCCGCCAAGTCTTTGAACTCCGGCTGCAGCTTCAAAGTGGCCTGGGCATTTTGGACAACTGCCCGAATTTTCCGGGGGTTTCGAATCATTTCTGGATCTTCTTCCAATCTTTCAAGATCCAACTCATCAAACTTGGCAATTTCTTTGACGTCAAAATGTTTAAACACTTTGTCGAATACCGGAATTTTGCTTGCAGCTACCCGCCAGTTCAATCCGGGCTGAAAAACATTAACTGTCAGCATTTCAAATAAAACCCGTGGATCATGAATTTCAGTTCCAAATAGTGAATGATACAGCTCAACGCCATTTAATGGTTTTGTCATCTGTGTGCGCCTCCCAAATAACTAATTCGGCTATAGATTAACACCTTTTGGGCGATAACTGGCAGTTAACGACTGGCGTTATTTGATTTGTAAAAACCTTTCCTTGATGGCATTTGGATCCGCCACCGTTAAAAACAAGAAATCATATTTTTCGCTATGCAGCTCAACAAATAAAATATCGTCAGGACCGGATATATTCAAATACGATGTCGTCCGGTTACCCATAAAGGTTCCGACTTTCTTATTCGGCAAGCCCAAGCCAAGTGCTCTGATCTTAATACGATCCCACTTACCATCTTCCTTAAGTTGCTGTTTCGACTCAATTGTCATTTGAGTAATGTGGTCAATTGGGAATTCCAGACGCCCCCTGAAGCCCCAGAGTTTGTCCAGTCCCTTGGGAATCACAATCATTTTTCCATTGCTAAACTCCACGTCAGTCATTATTTGCCTCCAATGAATCATTGATTTAATAATGCTTTTAACTTTTCGGAATCTGCATCGACAACTGCCTTCATATTTTTAAAACGCTTAGAGTACGAAGGATGATAAAGCGGAAAAATCCGGTGCTTTTCTTTTGTAAATTCAAACGAATCCGCATCGGCATTATATTTCTGAATTGGTCGCTCCATCAGCTGGCCATGCAGGTCGCCGATCTTGGCCTTGTTGCCAAGCAATCTCTGGAGACTGGCATTGCCCATCGGAACCAATAAAACATTTGGAAAATGGGCAAGTTCCCAATCAAACATTGGCGCTGATTTTTTGACTTCAGCTTGGTTAGGTCGCCGGTCGCTTTTTCGGCCAGTCTTGCCAATTGAAAACGGCCTTGAGTTGACTACCCCGGTGATATAAATGTCTTCGCGGGTCAAGCCCAATGACTCCAGCCAACGGTCAAGCTCTTTACCGGATGGCCCCATAAATGGTCGGCCAATCTTAACCTCTTTGTCGCCAGGAGCTTCTCCCAGCAATAGGATTCGTGGGTTTTCGCCACCCTCGCTGGGCACAAAGCCTTCCAACCGTGGATTCTCAGCTGCGACCAGCTTTCCCCAGGTAATCCATTTTGGCGTTAATATCGTATGAAGTGCCATGGTATCCCCTCTTTCGATCAATCAAATTAACATTAGTATAACAAAAATGCCCATAAAAAAGCGCTCCTCCGGCATTTGCCAAAAAGAGAAGCCCTCAAATACTTCATTTAATTAGTGAACAACAACTTTTGTATGATACGGCACCGTCTTATACATCCACTTGGCATCGGAAATGGTTAGTCGGACACATCCATGAGATGCCGGAGTGCCGAGCTTATTAGCTTCGGAAACGACATATTGGCCACGCTTGTTGGTTGGCACACTGTGGAATAAGTATACGCCGTGACCTAACCAGGATACCCAATAATGGGCGCCTTCTTTTGAACTGGCATTATAAAATGACAGTCCGCGTTCGTGTTGAATATGGAACGTGCCTCTTGGTGTCGGGCTGGATTTGGATCCGGTTGAACAGTTCATAATATACTGAACTTTGCCGTTGCCATGGATGTAGACTTTCTGTTGCTTGATGCTGACGTAAATCCATGGCTTACTCAAGTTCTTCCACTTTGGATAAGCTTTGGTTTCAGAGGGCTCTTGCCAACTGACATTACTACTGTCGTTGGGGGTACCGGTCGTTTTCTTTTGTCCGGCCATTGAATCCCGAACTGAGAAAGCAGCTAAACAGACCGCTGTAATTGCAACAATAAAAACTAAGAACTTTTTCATTCGTGGCATCCCCCCAATAAACATTCTACTTCCATACTAACGCATTTCTCACCTATGTAAATTTTGAGCAATCACGTTGAATCACTTCCAGAGATTTTTTAAATAATCATAACTCGCTTGCATTTCCAAGCTGTTAAACTGATCTTTCAAATTAATTTCAAAAATGTTGGTCGCACGTCGATTAACCACCTGTTTCAAAGGTCGCCAATCAATTGCGCCCTTGCCCAACTGCAGGCTGTCGTGAAATTGACCCATTGAATCCACAAAATGATAGTGAACAACCTGGCCCTGCAAACGGCGCATGCTTTCTTGAAGCTTTTGATTATTGCCATGAAGCACTATAAATCCATGACTGGTATCGTAACATAACCGGTATTGATGCTCAACCACCGCTTGTTCAACCGTGGAGTCACCGAAGTCAAATAAAGGCGAGATTGAGTTTTCAAACATCACGTTGCTTTCACCAAACGATTTAAAGTAATCCAACCGTTCGAAGACAATCTTTCGGCCGGCTTGAATGGAACCAAATTGCTGAATGATTTTTGAGACCGGTTGATTATATCCGCCGTGGATCAGGAGTTGGATGCCAAACTGCTTGGCAATTTGAATTAAATTCTTAGAACTCGTCATCATGAATTGATACTGTTTTGGATTCGTATTTGGATCAACTGAAACCTCGTTATGGACCCCTTCAAACTTCATTGGATGGTGAATCACAACGTGGGCAACGCCTGAATTTTGAACATAATCAATCATGTTCTTCAAATGATCCAAGCCGTCCGATGTTACATCTGCTTCTATTGTAAAGAATTCAAAGACTTGTGGATGATACTGCAGTCGTTCATCAATTTGTCTTTGATTGGTGCTGGCCTTTAATCCCAAATATGGAAACATTTTATCACCGCGTTCCTATTAATTACATCCAGTATATCGCCATAACAGCCGTTCGATTTTTGAAGTGACCAATTTTCAAAAAGGCTTAAATCTTTCCTCGATTACCCGCAGACAATTGTATAATATCAATAACTTGAAATGAGGAGGCATTCGATGAAAATCAGCCAGTTTGCATATATTCCGACTAATCATCAAACTATCATCAAAGAATTGAAAGATACCCGGTTTTTAGACGCTCAAAACTTACATATTGAAAATCCGCGGGCGTTGTTCCGCAACCTGCTTATCAGGCTTTACTCAATGCATGAAAATATGACGACCCGGATTGAGAAGATAAGTGGCTTGCTGGCAACCCCCACCGAAAATGCCAACATATATACCAGCCAAACTGGGCCAGTGACAAAGAAAGCTTTCTACAACGTTGGCTTACAACTGCTGGGCTTTTTGGAAAGCCTGGACTTTTCGATAAATGATCCCTTGGCCGCAATGAACAAGATCGGCCTCCCAGTGATCGATGGACCAGACACATTCAACTGTGATCAACTCATTGACGCTTGGTATCGTCTATTAAATACCCGAAACAAATTTGGTCAGCTACTAATCGATTGGCTTGCCGGAAAGGGCTATTATCAGCAATTTGTCTCAGATGCCGATTTTGCCAAACCACTATTTTTCAACGGCAAGTCCCAAGCGGTTTTTGACACAAGCAGTCTGATTCGAGAAACCGTCTATGTCGAATCACCACTGGATACGGACCACGATGGCAAACGTGACCTATTAAAAGTCAACGTTATCCGACCAGCAGAAACCGACAGCGGGTTCAAAGCCCCAGTCATTTTTACTGCCGACCCATATTCGGAAGGCATGAACGTCAAATGGGCAGAAAAATATGCTCATGATAACCGCCGACCACTCAAGCGAAAGGAGCCCAATCAACTCACTTACACCGATGTTGAATATCACTACAAAGATGTTTCACTGCCGGCACCCCGAACCGTTAAAGGTGAAACCACCAAGGCTGGAGAGACTTTCAGCAAGCTGTGGTCATACTCTTTGAATGACTATTTTCTTGCCAGAGGCTTTGCGGTCGTCTATTCCGGCGGTGTGGGAACCCGCGATTCCGACGGTTTGCGAACAACTGGAACCAGAGCAGAAACCATTGGTGCAACGTCGGTTATTGAATGGCTTCATGGAGATCGAACCGCCTTTACCAACCGAACCGATCAAATTGCGATTAAAGCTTGGTGGTCCAGTGGTGAAGTGGGAATGACCGGCCGTTCGTATTTAGGAACGCTTTCGACTGCCGCTGCATTTACCAGGGTTAACGGCTTGAAGACATCCATTGTCGAAGCAGGATTAGCCGACTACTACGATTACTACCGAGAAAATGGCCTGGTTGTCGCTCCAGATGGTGATGATGCCGATGCCTTGGCTGAATATACTTTCAGCCGTCAGCAATCCGCCGCGGACTACGCAACCATCAAAGATAAGTGGCTGGCTCATTTAAAGCAAATGAAGCTTGATCAGGGCCATGACAGTGGCAGCTATAATCCATTTTGGGATGCCCGAAAAATCGAAAAAGTCAATCATACCAAGGCGGACATGCTGCTGGTTCATGGGCTCAACGACTGGAACGTCAAGACGTCTCAGGTGTGGAATTCAAGGAACCGGTTAAAATCCCGGCCAATCACTCAAAAGTTGATTCTTCATCAAGGACAGCATGAATACTTGAATAACTTCCGCTCGTTTGACTATACCGATATCGTCAATCTTTGGCTGACCAATAAGCTGTTCAACGTGGACAACCACGTTAACGACACCTTGGCTGACGTGATCGTCCAGGATAACGCCCAACCGGAAACTTGGACCGCCTACCAGGATTGGGGTGGCAGTGAATCCGAATCAATCAGTTATCCGCTAAACAATTTGATCAATTTAAATGAAAATAACTTCATTTCCGACCAACTTCCCGAAGAAGACTACAAGGCTTACGATCACGATTTGGATAAGTGGCATCATGACCTGTATTTCCGTGGCGGCTCTGAAATGGATTATCACTGTATCCGACTTTTGACCAAGCCGTTAACGGAAGACTTGGTGATTGACGGGCGTCCTTCAGTCAGTCTACAAGTGATGACCAGCCAAGGATTTGGCATGATTAGCGTTGCCTTGGTCGATTATGGAAAAGCAAAACGATTGACTGAAACACCTCAAACGATTGATTCAATGAGAATCCTGCAAGGATATCACTGGCGAAGAGACGACTTGAAGGAATTTCTGCCACAGAAAAAGGAAACCGACTTCAAGCGGATTACCCAGGCCCACATGAATATGCAAAACCGGGAAAACAGCTACAAGGTTGATGAACTAAAAGCAATTAGTTTCTATACATTGAATATCCCATTCCAGCCAACCTTTTGGCGACTGTTGAAGGGTCATCAGCTTGGACTTGTCATTTATGCCAGTGATATGGAATATACTGTGCATGGCAATCAGGATGTGATATATACCGTTGATTTGAAGAAATCATATTTGAACATCCCCAAATTGAGGTAAGCAAAAGAGCGTTCCAACATCAAATGGATGT